>CAVYCI010000010.1:0-110757 GCA_963766925.1 uncultured Alphaproteobacteria bacterium | reverse complement strand
TTCTATTCGAAATATTGTTATTTGTTTCATTTTTGCTTACAATAAATATAATAAAATTAAAATACCCATTACTCTTGTCGCAGTCATTTTTGAATTTTGCGATTTTCTCTTTAACGGCTGCGAACATGGAAGCAATATTCATATCATTAGATAGAACTTTTCACGGGCTATCGTTTAAAAAAAAATTTGACGAGATTCGATGATTCCTTAAGAAATTACGGCAAAAATAAAAAATACCCATTACTTGTCCGACACTGTATGTGCTTATGAGTAATAAAACTAGAAATTGGAGCGAAAAATTTATTCGCTGGGGTTCGTAAAAGTTCGTCAAGGCTCGCAAAAATGATAGAATTATAGGATAAGAACAACATCCGCTAAACGTTCTGTTTATGGTTGTTTGGCCTATTTTTCTGGTGTAGGTCCAATTTGTACTAGTTGTTTCCACTTTTATACAAGTTTATTCCACTTTTATACCAGATTAGTGAACGTTCACTCCTATAGATTTACTATATATAGTAGTTGTTCTGTTCTATGAGTTGGTTGCTCAGTCCTTCGACCTACGATTGCACTTATTTGCTCTTGAGGACCGTGGCTATACTGTTAACTTTGTACTTTGGGTATAATAAAATTGGTTATGGGAAGTTTTGTCCCCATTGAATCCTTAAACGAACCCACTCTGTAACAAGCACTTTGTTACATTTGGTAGCACGAAAAGAAGCGCTTTGTTACAATATCAATGACTGATAATGCAAAATACATAATACATAATACAAATAATGCATTTGCTGCAGTTTTGAATGTTTGCAAAACTTGTATTTCGTTTCTCCGGAAAAATTAACCCATAAGGCTTAATTGTTCAGGGCAAATGAACCAGGGGAGCAGGAGAGAGCAAACAGAGCTGGTCGATTGTGCAAGGCACTTTCAGAAAGTTAACAGATCGAATCCCAGACCATCGCCTTCGGCTGTTCTTTGTAGAAAATTGAAGTAACAAAATCGTAGTTTAGGAAGCTCAGAAATCCGGATTATCGATCTGCCGTTTTCTCTTTCGCTCAGGAATTTCTACAGTGCCGTAATCCCTTTCTCATTATTCAAAAAGACACCAATTGTGTTAATTTACTCTTTGACTCCCATCTATAACTGATGAAATATCAACAGAAAATAATTAAAAGTACTGGACAATGCAGTAAAAGTCAAAATCTCTTCGAAACTTTTTGTCCACCAAAACATTTCTGCTGACAGTGCACGACATAAATGATAATTTTTATGCAAATTTGCTGACGACTTCGACTTTCGTTCTGTGCGACTACGATTAAGGTCGTTGCATTTTGCTGACTGTTGGCTGCATCGCTTCTTGCGACCCAACAACCATTCAATTGCAAACACGATTCCAGTGACAGCAAAACCACCAAACAGCAAATAAAACGAAGAAAGTGATTTGTTGGATTTTCAGCGGCCGGATCGAATTTTCCATGCAGCTGAAGTCCACGAAATTCGGCTTATATTTTCGATTGTATCTTTCGAATATCGTTCGCAATGCAATTACTGTCGGAAGTGGGAGGTTGCGCAGCCATTTTGGTGCCGATTTGGCATACAATATTCCAGCATATTGTCCAGGGAATGAACTGTCGCTAATGATAATCAGCTTACAGTTAAACGAACGCATTTGATCTGAAATCCAGTCCGGAAACTCAATAATCGCTTTGTTTCGGTCCCGTTTCACTATCTCTAACGCTTCCGTGGCGTTTTGCATGAACGTTATGGAATGCTGCGGAAAAGATCCGTTTAACATTGCTTCGACTGGCATCTCCACCTCTTGCGACCACTGAAATTTTATTTTGCTCCACAAGTATTTGAAGTTCTTGAAATGTACGAAATGGAAGTTTCGGAGTTGGATTGCGAAATATATTGATGGCAATAATTCCAGTGAAATAGCTGAGTATAATGCCGAAAATTATGTTATAAATTTGCCAATTGAACAATGCGATTTTTCGGTAAAGGGGAAATTTTAATCGCAATTGCTTTTTCCGCAGAGCCCATACGAACAATAGAAAGAATAAAGATAACAAACAAAGCGGGATCTCTCCGGGCATATTCAAAATGTCATCATAGTTTGCGTTTGCAGGATTTTGTATGACAGCAACTAAATCTTTGGTAGTGATTGGGAATGAGTATTGAAATCTACTCAATCGTTCCGGGATATACTGTATTCCTTGAATAATTTCTCCTGTGAATTGTACCAGGAGACATGAAAGCTTGGTATCGATAGCTAACGTTCTGCAGGCTATATAAATCAACTATATATAGTAGTATATACAAGTATATAGTATATAGTTTGGCTTACATAACCTGCAGAACGCTAGCTATCGACCCAAATTTTCATGTCACCTGGTGCTTTCGCAGTGTTTTAAAAAATATAAATTTTAAATCTACAAAAAGATCACTGGATCTCATGCTAGAAGTTCCTCTGTTGGAATTGATTTGCAAAGAAGTTATTCGAGGGAATACGGTAGGTCCAGTCAAATCCAGTGAAATCGATTTCGTCCAATGCTAATAATCCGCATAGTTGTTCGATTCTCCTCTTCACCACCGATCGATTCCAAACTCGTCACTTGGAACGATTTTCAGCGCATAATTATTTACGGTGACGTAATCTTTCAAAATTTCCGCGTTTATGCCCGGATTTGGACATAAATTCGTGTCCAAAAGGTGTTCGTTTGCACATTCTTCGAAATACGTGGGCAAATTTGCGATACGAAAATCGTAATAGTTTATTGGGGAAAGTTTTTTGGTCCGTCATTTTGATGTTTTTTCTGCTTCTCTGCTGGCACCAATAGTAGGTCCTTTCAGAATATCGCAATCTTTTATTTATGACAATTTCACAGGCGATTGTGAACGATTTAACCGATCGAATGGCAGAACGTCGCCATGGTCGTTGGTCACAGAAAATCAAGGTAGCTAGATCCTAGTTAAGACGTCCGACGGCGGAACGACGACCAAAATTCTTTAGATTCCTTAGCTAGGATTTGGCTACCTCAACTTTCAACGCCAACGACGGTCTGCAATTCGATCGGTTAAAACGGAAGCAAAATTTCCAAAAATTTCATTTCAATCAGTTTCCCAATTCGAAAACTCCATTTAGAAATAAGATAACGTTCTCACGGTGGCTGTTCAGGACATCCTGAAATAAAATACTGAAGAAACAAAGTTTCGCAAATGACTTTTCGAAATGTGTACGTATGCGGGCTTGAAAATGTATGTAGATGGAACCTATGTGGGCTTGCAAAATGCGACCTAGTAACTTGATGCAAGAGTATCGCCGGTCGATTAACGCGCCACTTAAATCTGATGCAGATATAATTAAAATAATGCATTTCATGCAAATTTTAGTTCAAAAATGCAGTAATTTCGCTTGTGCAGAAAATAAACCGTTAAGGTAGCGGTTCGGGGAACTGCCATGGGCAGACATGCACACGGGTTCCAAAGTCTGTGAGGAGTGCGGTTTTCGTAGGTTTTATCAGACTGAAAAATTTTTTTGAGCAAAATATTTTTTCGTGAGGCAACATCAGCTTACAGTAGACCCGGTCATGGGCACGGCAAGGGTCAGAGAAGTCTCGGGAAGTGGGGGTGAGCACCTACCAGATTTTTTCAATGTCCCCTCCCCCTCCTACCCAGACAGTCAACTCACAAGTCTTGTAAGTACCTATTCGTATATATACTATTTGATCTGCGCCCCCCCCCCCTCCCCCTTCCCAGAAGACAGTCAACTCACAAGTCTTGTACATACATATTCGTATATATACTATATGATCTGCGTTGGTTGCACAAAATTTTACATTTGGATTCATTATGAAATATGAAAATATTTTCAAACATTTGTGTCGCCTTGCTGATATTTTTCTGCAAATTTGTACTGCATATATCTCATGGCATTTATTTCTGAATTTTTATGAAAAAAGCAAAATCGTCACGAAAAAAAATAAAACTTCTCAGCTTCAATGCAGAAATAAAATTATGTAAATTTGCAAATATTTATCGTTGAAACATTTGGAAAACATTTGGAAACACTTTAAGGCATCTGCAATGAGCCATTGGAGGAGACTAGATATCACTTTTTTTAAAGTAGAGAAGCCTAAAAAGGCATCTGCGATAAATGAAGACGATCACTTTCTTCCGCTTTGCGCTTGCAGATTTTCATTCGCTACCACATCTATGAATTTGTATTCCGGAATCATTTCAGAAATTGTAACCAGTGGAGAAATTGTGTGAAGTGTAAATAAAGTCGGTCTTATTGTGGGTCGGACGCAATCAGGAGTCGCTGAAAGGCAAAAAATTAAAAAGTCGGTCTTATTGAGGGTCGGACGCAATCAGGAGAAAAGCAAAAATTTTAAGCTGAAAGGCAAAATTTTGAAAGAAAAAATTTCGAAAGTTTTGACGACTTACGAATGCAAATTGGTTTTTCATCTCTGATCACGCGAATATGATCAGGAAAGGGACAAAAAATGTTGCACACGGGAATCGGATCGCAACCGGGAATCGGATCGCATCTGTAGCGGACGCAAATTCCGACTCCGATCGGACAATAAGAAATACATTCCTGGCATTTTCCACATGGTTTCCTTTGGCAAGGATCGATTGCGATTGAATTTCAATAGCCGGTAGTTGAATCAGCAATTGGTTATTGAATAGCCAGCCATGGGCCTTTTTAGCTAGGACCTAGCTAATGGCTGATTGGACTGGCTATTGAAATATTGGATTGGCAATTGGACAGCTGGTCGTTGGCCAATTTAGCTAGGACTTAGCTAATAGCTGATTGTGCTGGCCAATGACTCGGGATCCGATTGCTTAATATTTGAAGTAAATTAGCTGGCCGTTTTAGCTGCTCATATTTTTTAGCTGCCCATATCTTTAGCAGGCTCATTTTTTAGCTGCCAATGTTTGCATTTTTGTTTTTAGCTGCCCATATTTGCATCGTGTCGCTGGCGACGTCGAACGAAAGTATCACTTGCGATATTATAAAACTTGCCTGTGTGTACATGGGACGGATCCAAAAGGAAATTGCACGAAAAATGGGGCGCATTGTGCATTTGCACATGGACCAACGGATCTTCGACAGCCTGTGCATGATTTAGAATTTAAGGTCCGTTTTGCAAGTCCCGGACTGCGCTTCAGACCCTTCGGCAACCTGTGCATGACATTCGCGAACTTCAAACAGTAAAAATGCATTCATATATTGGTTTTTTTTTTTGATTCACACAAAATCGTAGAATTTCAAAGAAAGGAGGCGCTTTTTATGCAATTTTTGGGCATAAATTAAGGCTACACTGCAAAAAAAGGCTTTAGTTACTAACACTTTTCCTATTACCGTTTTTTGTCCCCCGCAACTTAGTGGCCTTGAGGGGTGTTGCCCTTTAGGATCTAGTACCATTTTGTAAGGGCTTTAGCATCTATAACTCAGGTCTGTAGTATCTATAACTCAGGGCTTTAGTTTCTATTACCTATGTTTCATATTCTCCTTTAATTTTGAAATCGTATTTATTCAATTTCCAATAACATAAATTGCAAACAAAACAATGTTACCTATAACAAATATAAATTTTGAGTTTATCACGTATCAAATCAAAAACAAGGAAGCAAAAGCAATGTCAAAATCCATCATGCCCAGTGCCGTTTTAAGGAATAAGACCAGTAAGACTAGTCTTAGGGGCGCCTGAAGGCAAACGGGCGCCACGCGTAGGAATGCAGAAGAATTGATTAAATTTGACAGAAATTATAGCAAAATCTCGATTTTTGCGCGCCTCGCTTCGCTGGGCGCATTTTATTCCACTTTCAAACGAAACGTTCTGAATCCCTTATGCAAAAACACGATACTTTCCTGAAAATTTTTCCATTTTTGAGCCGGGCGCCCAGGGGCGTGAGTCGTTTTGTTCCTAGGGGCGCTTATCGCCTTAACACGGCACTGATCATTCCGATTGAATAGGGGCAAAGAATGCCGTAAACTTATTTGCAAATTTCTTAAAATTCAGGCTCTTAGTGACACCAGTATCGAACTCTAATCCAAACACTTGAAAAAATGACAAAAATTGCTCATATGCTTTGCCATAGCTAACGTCAAGCACATAATAAAACGATAAAAGATAATAAATTGCTTCCGCAATGACCGTTGTACGCAATTCCAACATTTCACCGCCCGCGCATATAAAGTAATTTGTAACCGATCCATTGGCATGCAATTCCAAAAGAAACGGCGCTGCATGAATCGATTCTCGGTAATCTTCGGGATTGAATTGAATTTCCTATTAAAGTTCTCATGATTCAAATATATATTCATATATTTTCATGTTAAAGATTGCAAGCTGCAAGACACCCCAGGCAATTACAAGATAAAGGGCAGTGGCGTAGCCAGGATTTTTCGGACCCCCGGGCATTTTTCAAGTTTCTAGTGAAAATCCTACAAAAATTGATTTTTATCGCCTTTTGACCCCCGGGCATTGCCGCCTAATTTTCGGTCGACCCCCGGGCAGCTGCCCGGGGCTGGCTGTGCGTGGCTACGCCACTGAAGGGGTTTTCACGCTACAAGATTTTTGAGCCCGACGCTTCGGATGACAAAGTATCACAAAAAAACGTAACTATTTCCTACTCGATTTACCTCAATTCCAACGATGCACTGTAAAGATTTCACCCTTCCGCACGTTTTAGTTTCCTTAAATATCATTTTGAGCGCATCGTCTATTTCGTTTCCGCATGTCTAAAAATTTTTAATTTTTTGGCCTTAAAGCAGTGATATGGGCCGAAATGATCGGAGTGGACTATCACGTGACCATAAAAGGAGACGAATCCTTGGGCATTTAGGCAGGCAGTATATTTTGAGGCATGCGGTGCGAAATGAAAAGCAGAGTAGCGCGAAAACGAGTATTCCTTTTTTATTAAAGCTGTGCCGCAGCGTACAGGGCATGACAGGTCAATAGAAAGGATGATTGATTAGGCTGAATTCGCGCGGAGCGGCAGACAAAAGGGCCACCGATACCTCCTAAAGACCTAATGGCAACTGGGTGTTGCGACATATTGGCTCAGGATACGCTGCAATAATATTTTTGTTGTTCCAAGTGCCGGCCAGGTCGGGGCTAAACATGAAAACCCAAGTATGCGCTCACCAATTAGGGGGATGAGAGGAAAGACTGTGACGCGATACAATTTTAAAATCACAGCGGTCACTAGCTGTTCGCATTTTTAGATACAAGCAGTGATTGGCTATCGCGCAAAAAGTGACCCCCACCAAAAAGGGGAACAGATGGGAAGTGGGCGGGACCGTGTCACTGCTTTAAGCTAAATCTTTTTAATTTAAAAAGTTTTGGTGGGGAGGGGGAGCTTGCTCTGAATGTATTCAAAGAATGAGTAATTTTTGTTCACAAAGGGAGTCTTTTTGACGTGGACCAAAGTTGGGGGTGGGGGTTGTTCCACCAAACCCCCCCAGCTACATGTTTGCTTACATCATTCGAACTTTCCTGAAGCTTCGTACAAGCAGCAACAATGAGGTCAAAATTTTTCATAAATTTCTGCTTGATACTTGGATCATTCGATGATATTTCCATCATTTTTGAAATCTTAATAGAATTTGTAATTTAAAAAATAGATGCATATTCGACATACATATTTGACGTCCTTCAGAGGATGAATAAATTCCGCAACTTGGCAATACAAGGATTTCTGATCGGTTAAAACCATTTTGAGCAAAAATTCCTGAAAAAAATATTTTATGATTATGAAAGCTATATTTTGAAAAAATTTTCAATACTTTAAAGAACGGAAACAATTGCGTAAGCATCTTCTTTATTTTTGCTTCGTTTGCATCATATTTGGCAAATTCTGCGTTCAATTCTCCCAAAGCTTTATTGCATTCGTCCTCAGACAATTTTTCTTGCACTATGCTTGTTGCTTTTCCTAAATTTCATTAATTAACTAAAAAAAAATTGGGCAAAAAAAGTACGAAATAATGCTATGCCATCCAAATATGGTTACGGCTGTAGGCTTTGCAAATCCTTTTTTGACCAAAAAAGAGTATACCTATGGATTTCAAAAACCGTCTATGTACTGTTATTGCTAGCCGTCACCATGGTCATCCTGAGTTATGCTTAGCTAAACTGACAGTCCACAGTGACGACCAGGAATTCGAACCATTATTTAAAATAAAAGTTTAAAATTACGTTTTATTCGTGCGGCCTCGCCTGAAATTTCTCTTGCGCGCTTCAAGGATCGAACTTTGAAAACGTATCTCAGATGGTGCAGTCGGGAACGCAAATTTCGCTTCAGACGTCTCTGCATTAAAGCGTTATTTCATGAGCACAAAAAAATTGACAAAATAAATTGGTTTGTCCTTTAAAAAACTTGTAACCCTATGACAAATCAAGACGGGGGGGGAGGCCATTTTGTTTACGAATAGAAAAGCTCAGTTTGGGTTTAAATTTTGAAAGATATGATGTAGTAGAAATTGATTTTTTTCGGCCCATGTTACGATTAACCGCTAAAATTATAAACATTACCATATCGTCTTCGGTTCGGAATGAATTTGGATACAGTTCTTTCATCTTGCTGACCAAAGCGGTATATTGAGCCTGGGTGCTAAAATTTTAAAGTTTTTGAATACATCTTAAATTTTTTAAATTTTATCATTTAAAAGTCATTAAATAAATCTCCCAGAATTTAAACCTATACGCATATCTGTGAAGCATTATTCACGCCCGGATAACAGGCGCTGTATTAGCTCAGAGGAGTTGAAAAAATGTTAAAAAAAATTCGGTGGAACTATTTTCCTTGGGGGGACGGATTCGGGAAGGCCTTGGCTATATATCATTTAGGCGGCACTTAAAATGTTTTTGTTGTATTCCCATGTATAACTATGAAAATATACATAATTTGCATTTGATAATACGAATGTACTTGATATCCTCTGTTCCCAAAACAGCAGCTGCTTGCTGTTGAATCATGTTTATCCAAATTTTCCATTGTTCACCGCCACCCTCCTTTAATCCTTTTTCAACTTCTGGTGAAAATTTTGCGATATTAACATCACATCCATTGACTCGAAATTTGCGAACGGATCGGTCGCTCGTCTCGTGCGCTGCTGCCTCCGATACACCAGCAATCGGAATCGATTCAGCGACGGAATCTTCTGCCATTGCAGCTGGAGTCGCCGCGCGCCCCACGGGTTGTGCATGGGCACCAACATTCTAAATTAATGCTGTAGCTATTAAATCTATTGAAAATTCCGTAAAAGCCATCCATGTTTACTATAAAGTGTAGGGGGGCTAATAATTACAGAAGTTGGAAAAGTGGGGATTGGTAGGTGGTCTTTGGTGGTGGCGAAAAGATCGGATCCCGGTAGGGAACTATGTTCCCTGAGGTCCCTCCTGTCTAAGAATAGATACCTGAAATTACATAAAGTTAAAAGTAGTGCCAAAATCTTTTCATACTTCGTTGCTTTCCAAGTTCCTAGCGGATGCAGAAATCGAAAGTCGATGCCAAGACGGCAGCAGAAGTTGAAATTTAATTCGACGGCCGACCAAAGGTATTAAAATCGATAATTCAGCTTCGGAGAGCGCATTCAGAACAGCACCGTCAATTTCTTGCGCTACATAATTACAGTAATTCAGGTACATAAGACAAAGTAACAAAAAAATCGGAACCAATAAAATTGGTAAGTTGGGGCCACGAAAAAACTAAATCCGAAAATTTAATTACACGGTAACTCCCAGACTTACAAACTTTATATGCACAGTAATGATCAGAGTAATATTCGATATCAAGTTGCTCACAGTAAAAAAACTTGTCAAAATCAATAATGCCAATCGTTAAAATTTGCACAAAACTGGGCATAATTGAATCCCGAGACTCGCTATACAACGATTCAAGCAAAACACAACCAGCTGCATAAAGGCGGCCGTAAATTTTTACACTTTTGGGAATACAAACGACATCACAGTTATGTACGGTTTGACAAAATGGGGATAGAGAGAGAGCCACAGTTTGACCGCCAGAGACATGATCTCCTTCATATAAATAACGTTCGTTTGCATTTCCGAAACAATCAATTTGCTGCAGACACATATAGCGTTGATGTCGGAAAGCCATAGTTTTGCACAAATTTTTATACTGTATAATACCCAATAAAACGCCGCAATCAAATAAACGTAGTACCCAGGACTAGTTGAACAGAATAATTTTTTGAACCCAAGACAAGCCGAAAGAAATAAACGCCGCGGCGTTTATTAGAAATTATACAGTAATTGCGCCATCGTTGATCTTTAAACCAGCCATGTTTCGATTCAAAGCGCATGCTCCAAGTGCTGCGTAATGTTCCATGAGTTATGATTTGTTGGACCGTATGTAGAGCGTAGTGACATTTTGGAGTAAATTTCGCAAATGGAAACAAATTGAAAAAGCCAGAGAGAAAATTTGCCAAAAAAACTTTTAGAACAAACGGAGTTTCCAAATTATGCACTGGCGATAAAATCAATAAATTAATTTTGCGCAAAATGTTCATATTTTGCCACACAGGGTCATTTTCTGAGACAAAATGGCCAACAAAAATCGGAAACAACAATACAAACCATATCATTGATGCAGCGGTCTGCTTTAAATGATTGCTTTTGCCTTGAAGGGACGATTGTTGAATAGGGCAAGGCTTATCACGAGACTGCTCTGAAGTATACGAATAATTTTGCATTGCAGTATTCAAATCATCAAGAGAAAAAAATTTTTTCTTTGAAATAAAATAAATCAGGTACTGCTTAAATGCCAATTGATCAATTCCTTCAAAATATACATGCTGTATATCATTAATCAAAACATCAAATAGATTTAAATCAAAAACGTCCAAAAGAGGACTCCTTCCCTTAACCCCATATTTTTGAATTAAATGCTTTTTGTAACTTTTATTTTTAGTCCCTTCAATTTCTCGAATTCTGTCTAAGTGCACCGCCTCATCTCGAAGCGGAAAACTTTCCGGATCCATGTTGGAGAACAGTTCCCCTTTAGTCATATCACATAACCTAAAACAATATCAAATTGTGCAAAAAGTACAATAAATGAGATGGAATAATAAAGTCACAAACAAAGAATTATCAAATTTAAAAAAAAGTTTTGGACTTATCTTCTAAACGTAAAAATTATGCATCAGTTTTTCGATTTTCCATGGACCCATTTTAGATGCGAAGAAAAACCCCCGCCTTACGAGGCCTTTATCAGATTAAAGGTTATTACTAAAATTCTTTCTACCTAAATCCCTATAGCTCATTTCAATCTCTCTACCTGCAAGGTTTTAGTGCTGTCCCAACACCCTCGATAAATTTTCCAATTTGTTGACTTGCAGGCGTATCTGCTATGTGACAGGCTAGTGCGCCTGTCAATCGAATTTTCGAAGTCCCCACGTGGAAATCAACACCATTGCGCAATACATTCAACGAATTAATAAAATCCCCCAGCAGCAAACTAAGTGAATTTCCAAACTTTTTAACATCTTCTGAACGTGCAATAGCGAGCAACTGGATGACCGATATTTTCGATCGAAACTCCGGCCTAATGTTTCCAAGCGAATAGTAAAAAACAGTCAATTTATGAGGCCTTGCGTGCGGTCCGAGGGGATTTGCAACATTAAATTCGTCGTGATAAGATATTATTTTAAGCGCTTTCGAATCAGCGAGAATTTGGTGATTTGTACAAAACTGTCCGTCGCAAAAGTCTCGCATACAGTCGTCGGCTAGTGGTTGCTTATTCATTATTTCTTGCGCAACTTCGGGCAAGCGTAACAGGGCGGATAGAGAATCAAAGAAGGGCACGTAATAACCGTAACTATTAACAGCAGTTATCCTATAATTTTTTAATTTCCGTCTCAACCATTTTCCGCCCAGTTTTACTGCAACTGGCTCTACTAATCGAAAATTTTTTATAAAATACCGTTCTTGCTTGTAAACGGTATTAAAATCAGCGCAAAAATTCCTTGGACTCAACAAATTCAATAACTGCGGCGACGCGCTTAGCACATTTTCAATATTCGGAATAGCTGAACCCAATTCGTCAAGAATTTGGCGCTTGATCATAGTGGTATATTCGAATAAAAGTTGCTCCAAACTTGAAGCTAAATCACTAGACCCCACATCAGAAAGACGATGAATCGAACGCATTTTTAGTAGAAAATATGCGACAATTGATTTCAAATCGTTTTGCGATAATACAGCACCGTCTACCCGCAGCCGGCGTGACGCACGAGGGCTTCGTCTATCCCGGCGCCAACCACGGTTTTCACAACGACACCACCCCGCGCTACGACGAAGCCGCCGCAAAGCTCGTGTGGCAGCGCACGCTGGACTGGCTCAACAAATACCTTCGATAGCCGCCGCGTCCGTCGTCGCCGAAAAGCGGAGCATGCGGTAGCGATCCCCGACGGGCGCGATGCGTGCGTCGGGGCGGTGCCGCGAATGCTGCCGCGAAAATTTTATCCCAAACCCCCTCGATATCCGTCAGTGCACCGGCGGCGGTGGCAGGCCGATGCCCGGAATTGAATCAGGCAGATAGGCGCCGGCACGGATGGTTTTCTGCAGTGCCGTGAACTCGGCGCCAGCCTTGAACTTCTCGTACACGCGGGCCGGATCGAAGAACGTGCCGATCGGATCCCGCGCGAATTCCGGCGAGGTCCGCATCCATTCCGACGACAGTTTCCAGTCGAGAAAAGTTGTCGCTTTGCAGCTCGACGAAATTGCCTTCGGGGTCGCCGGTAGTACAGCGACATCGTCATGCCGTGATCGAGGCAGAACGCCGGCTCGACGCCTGCCTTGCTCAGACGGTCGTAGGTCGCCATCAGATCGGCGAAACTGTCGTATTCGAACGCGCAGTGGTGCATGCCGTTGTGGCTGGTCTTGTCGGCGTCGTCGCCGAGGCCCGGCACTGCGAGAAAGGCGATGCGGTGATTGGCCTCGTCATTGGTCGTCCAGGCGGCGGTCTGGTCGCGAAACTGGACCTGTGCGCCGATCACGAGGCCGTACCATTTGATCATGTCGTCAAGCCGGCTTGTCTTGATCGTTACATGATGGAGCTTTGGCTTGATCATCGGAATTTCCTCCTGACGCCATGACGCGCGTTGTTGATCGGCCGGCGACGGTCCGGACCGCGGCGGCGATCCGTTACAGTGGCCGCGTGCCGAAGTTAAAGCCCGCGCGGCAGACCGGGTCAATAAAAATATATTCTTGTCCGGCCGATATATATCTGGTTAGGTGGCCGCCCCGGAGGATCGAATGCTCGCGGTCTCGCCTGAGACAAAAAGCCGGACCGAGGCGGCGTATTTTCAGTTGCGCGCCGACATTCTGGCGTGCCGCCTCAAGCCCGGCGTCCGTCTGAAAATCAACGAACTGTGCGGCGCGCTCGGCGTCAGCCTCGGCGCGGTGCGCGAAGCGCTGTCGCGGCTCGCGGCCGAGGGGCTGGTGGTTTCCGAGGCGCAGAAGCGCTTTCAGGTGACGCCGATTTCGGTTGCCGATCTTGAAGACCTCACGCAGGTCCGCATCGAGATCGAGACGCTGTGCCTGCGACGCGCGATCGCGGTGCGCACGCTCGACTGGGAGACCGGGCTGGTCGCGGCGTTTCACCGGCTGTCGCGGCTGCCGGTGCGGGCCGAAGGCGACGAGCGCCGGCTGAGCGAAGAATGGGCCCAGGCCCACGCGGATTATCATCTCGCGCTGGTCGCTGCCTGCGACAGCCTGTGGCTGCTGCGCGTGCGCGCCATGCTGTATGCGCAGTCGGAACGCTACCGGCGCCTGTCCGCGCCGGTCACCGAACGCTGGCGCAGCATCAATGTCGAACATCGCGATATCATGGAAGCGGCGCTCGCCGGCGACAGCAACAAAGCCTGCCGGCTGCTGACCGATCACCTTCTGACCACCAAAAACCTGGTGCGCGGCCTTGCCGGGCAGCAGCAGGCCAACCCTCCGAACCGCGTCAAATCCGCCGTCCGGCGATTGCCGGCGACGAACGTAACGACACACATACGGTCAGGGCGCGGCGCCGCCGGTCGCCGCCGTCCCGACAACGGGCACTAAAGATAATCGACGCACGCACCGTCGATACGCGTAACGTCGGGACAACAGACGTCGAACAAAATCCTGAAGGGAAATCCGGGTCATGGGAGAAAGCGCCGAGACGGACGTTCTGATCGTCGGTGCGGGACCGACCGGGCTGTCGCTCGCGATCGAGCTCGGCCTTCGCGGCGTATCGACTCTCGTGGTCGAGCAGAATCCGCGCACCGGCTCGCAGCCCCGCGCCAAGACCACCAACGTCCGCTCGATGCAGCACCTGCGGCGCTGGGGGATTGCGCCGAAACTCCGGGAAGCCGCGCCGCTGCCGTACGACTATCCGACCGACATCGTGTTTTCGACCCGGCTGTTCGGCCGCACGCTCGCGGTCATCGAGAACGCGTTCGAGGGCGCGAAGCGCCGCGATCCGCGGTTTCCCGAGCCGGCGCAATGGGTGCCGCAATACACCGTGGAGGCTTTGCTGCGCGAGCGCGCCGCAGCACTTCCCGGCGTGCAGGTCCGGTTCAACGCGGAGCTGGAAGAAGCCGCACAGTCGGCGGACGGCGTCACCGCCACGGTCCGGGGTCTGACCGACGGCAGGCGCGAGCGCATCCGCGCGCAGATACATGGTCGGCGCCGACGGCGCGCGCAGCCGCGTCCGCGCCATTATCGGCGCGCGGATGGAAGGCGAACACGCCTACGCGCTGAATTACAATCTCATCCTGCGCATTCCCGAGTTCACGCATACCGCGCCCGGCCGCCGCGCCATCATGTACTGGCTCATCAACAAAGAGGCGCCGGCGGTGATGGGTCCGATGGACCGCGACGGCCGATGGCACTTCGGCATTACGCTGCCTGCCGGTGCCACCGGGCTCGATGACGAAACGATCCGCAACCGGGTCAATGCCGCGGTCGGCCGCGAGGTCGACATCGAGATTCTGGAGCGCGACATCTGGGCCGCGCACCGGCTGATCGCCGACAGCTACCGCAGCGGCCGCATCTTTCTCGCCGGCGACGCCTGCCATCTGCATCCGCCGTTCGGCGGCTACGGCATGAATCTCGGCATCGCCGACGGCGTCGATCTCGGCTGGAAGCTCGGCGCGACGCTGGCCGGATGGGGCGGCCCGGGCCTGCTCGATTCCTACGAGAGTGAGCGCCGCGCTGTTCATCTGCGCACCATCGCGGAAGCGGTCGAAAATTACCGCACGTTGAGTGCGCAACTGCTCAAGGACTGTCTCGACGACGATACCGAAGAAGGCGAACGCGCGCGGCGCGAGGTCGGCGACGCGATCGTCGCGAGCAAGACGCGCGAGTTCAAAACGCTCGGCGTGGTGCTCGGCTCGCGCTACGAGGGCTCGCCGATCATCGTGCATGAAGATGGCCCGTCGCCGCCGGAGCACCATGCGCGGTTTGAGCCGTCGGCCGTTCCCGGCAGTCTCGCACCGCATGTCTGGCTGCCGGACGGAAGTTCGCTCTACGACCATTTCGGCCGCGGTTACACGCTGCTCGTGCTCGACGATGCCCCCTCGGGCGCGCTGGTGCAGGCGGCGGCCCGCGCAGGCGTGCCCCTCACCGTTCTGAACTTCCACGATCCGGACATTCGCGCCCTCTTCGGCGCGCCGCTCGTGCTCATCCGTCCTGATCAGTATGTCGCCTGGCGCGGCGCGGGCGATGACGATGCGGAACGCATTGTCGCCGTCATATGCGGGGCGCAGTCCCCGGCCGCCGCCGTCGCCGGCGAAAAAGGGGTGAGGAAGACGGCATGAGCGCGGAGGCCGCGAAGACTGTCAACCTTGCCCGGGTGATCGACGAGTCCCCGTTCACCGCCTTCCAGATTTTCGCGATCGTTCTCTGTTCCCTCGTGGCGTTTCTCGACGGCATCGACAGCCAGTCGATCGCCGTCGCCGCGCCGCTGATCGCTGACAAACTCGGGCTCGCCCGCGGGGCGCTCGGTCCGATCTTCTCGGCGGCGCTTCTTGGCGCCGCGGTCGGCGCGCTGACGTTCGGCCCGCTTGGCGACCGTTTCGGCCGTAAGCGCTGCCTGATCGCGGCGGCGGTGATCTTCGGCGTCTTCACGCTGCTGACCTCGCAGGCATCGTCTTACAACGAGCTGCTCGCCGTACGCTTCGCAGCCGGTATCGGTCTCGGCGGCGCCACGCCGTGTTTCATCGCGCTCGCCTCCGAATATGCGCCGCAGCGGCGGCGGGCGATGATCGCTGAGCCTGATCTGGTCGGCGTTCCCGCTCGGCGGCACCGCCGGCGGTTTTCTCAACGCATACATCCTCGCCTATTTCGGCTGGCCGGCGATTTTTCTGATCGGAGGCATTCTGCCTCTCATTGTCGCCGTCGTGCTGCTGCTGTGGCTTCCGGAATCGATCCGCTTCCTGCTGGCGGAGGGCCGCGATCCGGAGAAAGCCCGCGCCATTGCCCGGCGCATCGCGCCGAACGTCGCGGCCGATGCGCAAATCGTGTCGGGCGAGGAACGCACCGGCGGCGTGCCGATGAAGCAGCTTTTCAGCGACGGACGCGCGGCCGGCACACTGCTGCTCTGGGTGCCTTTCATCATGGCGTTCGGCGCGCTCGTGATCGTCGTGCTGTGGACTCCGGCTTTGATGCGCGAAAACGGCATCGCGCCGTCGCAGACGTCAATCGTCATCGGTTTTCATGGTCTCGGCGCGCTGATCGGCATGGGAAGCGCCGGGCGGCTGATGGAAAAATTCGGCACGGTCGCAACGCTCGTGCCGGCGTTCATTCTCGGCACGCTTTCGACGGCGGCGGTTGGTTACGCCGCGACCTCGGTCACGTCGATGTCGATCGCCGTGGCGCTGGTCGGGCTTTTCGTCGGCATGGGAGCGTCGGGATCGATCGCGCTTGCCGCGCTGAGTTATCCGACCCCGATCCGCTCAACCGGAGTTGGCTGGGCGATGGCGATGGGCCGCTTCGGCCAGGTGATCGCGCCGCTGACGACGAGCGCCATGCTTGGCGCGGGCGTGGGCACGGTGCAGATTTTCCTCGTGACGGCGATCGCCCCCTTCGTCGCTGGCGCATTCATTCTGATACTCGCCTGGCACACCGGCTCGCTGATGGCGGCACGGGCGGCCGTTTCGGGCGGAAGCGTTTCCTGACCCGCTGCGCAGCAAGTCGTGGATGGCCGGGGCGAGCCCGGCCGCGACGACGCGCCCCCAACGCAAAACGGCCGGGGATGAACCCGGCCGTGATCTGCAATCGACGTGCAGTGAAGATGGTTACGCGGCGGCGGCGCGCTTCTTGGCGACCTGGCGCTTCAGCTCAAGCGCGCGCGGCGAGAGTTCGTCGGCTTTGGCGGCGGCCAAAAAGGCGTCGAGCCCGCCGCGGTGGTCCACCGTCTTGAGCGCGTTGGCCGAAATGCGCAACCGCACCGAACGGCCGAGTGAATCGGACATCAGCGTGACATTGAGCAGGTTCGGCAGGAACCGCCGCTTGGTCTTGCGGTTCGAGTGGCTCACCTTATTCCCGACCTGACGTGTCTTTCCGGTCAGTTCACAGCGCCATGCCATCGTCGTCGTTCCTGTCAACTCACAGCGCGGCCCGCGCCGCATGCCGGATATAGGGGAAATAGGTTGCCGGACCTATAGTGATCGTCCCCCATACCGTCAAGCGTGCGGTCGCGGCACGGCGGCGGTCCGGCTTCGCGCAAACCCGTGTAAAACCACAGAAACGACGCATTCTCCGACAAGACAAAGCCCCGCGCTTGCGTTATCGCTTGCGGAACTGGTCCGGCATCCATGTCGCGGCCGATGGCCGCCAGACGTGTTCGCAGTGCCGAGGGAGCGAACGGTTTATCCCGTGTCCAGTCTGTTCAGCCACGTCACCCTGAGTGCACGATCCGGCGCTTTCGCCGTTGCGGCCTTCATCGCCGCGGCTTTCATTGGCACCGACGCCGCCCACGTGGTCGCGGCACAGGGACGGCTCGAGGCCGAGTACACCGCGACGCTGGCCGGTATCCCGATCGGCCGCGGCAACTGGGTGATCGATATTTCCGAGGACCAGTTCTCGGCCGCGGCCAGCGGCGGAACGCTGGGCATCCTGCGGTTCTTCAATTCCGGCCACGGCGTCGGCTCGACCCAGGGCATTGTCAGCGGCGGCCAGCTCGCGCCGACGAACTATGCGTCCACCATGACCAACAACCACCGCCTCGACGACGTGCATCTGGTGTTCGCGGGCGGCAACGTGAAGGAAACCGTCGATCCGCCGGTCGGACCCAGCCCCGACCGTATCCCGGTCACCGACGGCGACCGTCGCAACGTGGTCGATCCGATGACATCCACGATGGCGCCGGTCGGCGGCAGCGGCGACCCGGTTTCGCCGCAGGCCTGCGGGCGCAGTGTCGCCGTGTTCGACGGGCGAATGCGCTTCGACCTTCAAAGCGAATTCAAGCGGATGGAGATGGTCAAGGCCGAGAAGGGCTACCAGGGACCCGCGGTGGTCTGCGCGGTGTATTTCAAGCCGATTTCCGGCTACGTGCCCGAACGCTACGCGATCAAGTATCTCGCGGCGCTGCATGACGCCGAGGTCTGGCTGGCGCCGATCGCCGGTACCCGTGTGCTGGTGCCGTTCCGTTTCTCGCTGCCGACGCCGGTCGGTACCGGGGTGCTGGAAGCGACCCAGTTCGTCTCGGTCGCAAAACCCCCGCACGCGGCGTCCAATGCGAAAATCCAGTGACAGCGACGGCCCCAGGCCGACAGCGGCGTGTGCGCCTGTATTCTGGCGGACGTCATCCCCTGTTATCCACAGGGGAATGCGCTTGACTCTCCTGCGAATGCCAACTCCGGCCGCTGTTAACCTTTTGGGCATGAAAACGAAGCCGATGGAACGTTCCGAATACCCGATCTGGTATCGTTCCGCCCGGTCCGTGCCATATGTCGCCGTGAACGAAGTCGAACGCGGCGCGAGTCGCCGATTCGGCCGCGATTCGTTCCAAACTCGTTCCACACGTTAAGCACAGCAGGCACAGGACTTTCCAAGCGTATTGTTGTGATACAGATGCACCCCCGCGCTCGCGCGGCACTCCGGGCTTTTGATGCCGATTTCATTCTCGCCGTCCACCAATCGTGATCAGCGCGCGCGCGGCGCAGGCGTTACCGCCGTGCTTGGGCCGACCAATACCGGCAAGACGCATCTTGCGATCGAGCGGATGCTGGCGCACTCGTCGGGCCTGATCGGCCTGCCGCTGCGGCTGCTTGCCCGCGAGGTCTACAACAGGGCAGTCGAACGTGTCGGCGCCGACTCGGTGGCCCTGATCACCGGCGAAGAGAAGATCAAGCCGCCGAACCCGCGCTTCTGGGTCGCCACCGTCGAGGCGATGCCGTCCAGTCTGGACGTAGCGTTCCTCGCGGTCGACGAGATCCAGCTCGCCGCCGATTTCGAGCGCGGCCATGTTTTCACCGACCGCGTGCTGCACCGGCGCGGCCGCGAGGAGACGCTGGTGCTCGGCGCCGCCACGATGCGGCCGATGATCGAACGCCTGCTGCCCGGCGTGAGCATCGTGAGCCGCCCGCGGCTGTCGCAGCTGACGTTTTCCGGCGAGAAGAAGCTGACGCGGCTGCCGCGCCGCTCGGCCATCGTCGCATTTTCGTCCGACGAGGTTTACGCGATCGCCGAACTGATCCGCCGCCAGCGCGGCGGCGCCGCCGTCGTGCTCGGTTCGCTGTCGCCGCGCACGCGCAACGCCCAGGTCGCGCTCTATCAGGCCGGTGAAGTCGATTATCTGATCGCGACCGATGCCATCGGCATGGGGCTCAACCTCGACGTCGATCACATCGCTTTTGCATCGGACCGCAAATTCGACGGCTATCAGTTCCGCAAACTCAATCCCGCCGAACTGGCGCAGATCGCCGGCCGTGCCGGCCGCGCCACCCGCGACGGCACCTTCGGCACCACCGGGCGCTGCCCGCCGTTCGAGCCCGAACTGGCGCAGGCGCTCGAGACGCACAATTTCGAGCCGGTGAAGATGGTGCAGTGGCGCAACACCGATCTCGACTTCTCGTCGGTGGGTGCGTTGCAGGCGTCGCTTGCGGCAGCGCCGACCGAAAGCACGATGACGCGCGCGCCGGTCGCGGAAGACATCCTGGTGCTGGACCACGCCGCCCGCGACGACGAAGTGCGCGGGCTGATCACCAGCCGCGCCGACGTCGAGCGGCTCTGGGAAGTCTGCCAGATTCCCGACTACCGCAAGATCGCACCGGCGACGCATGCGGAGCTGGTGGTCACGCTCTACGGTTATCTGATGCGCGAGGGCAAAATCCCGACCGACTGGTTCGCGCGCCAGATCGAGCAGTCCGACCGGACCGACGGCGACATCGACACGCTGTCGAACCGTATCGCCCATATCCGGACCTGGACGTTTGCCGCGAACCGCGCCGACTGGCTGGCCGATCCCGAGCATTGGCAGGGCGTCGCGCGCGCGGCGGAAGACCGGCTGTCGGATGCGCTGCATGAGCGGCTGACCGAGCGTTTCATCGACCGCCGCACCAGCGTGCTGATGCGCCGGCTGCGCGAAAACGCCGAGCTTGAGCCGGAAATGAGCAAGACCGGCGAAGTCGTGGTTGAGGGCCACACCATCGGCCGCCTCGACGGCTTTGTCTTTCTGCCGGATGCTTCGTCGGGCGGCTCCGAGGCCAAGGCGCTGCAAAACGCCGCGCAGAAGGCGCTGGCCGGCGAGATCGCCGCGCGCGCCACGCGGCTTTCGGCAGCGCCCGACGAGCAGTTCGTGCTCGCCTCCGACGGCGTCATCCGCTGGACGGGGGCTGCCGTCGGCAAGCTCGTCGCGGGCGAGCAGGCGCTGCGGCCGCGCGTGCGCATCATTGCGGACGAGCAGCTTTCGGGCGCGCCCCGCGAAGCGGTCGAGGCGCGGATCGAGAAATGGCTGAAGGGGCACATCGAGAAGCTGCTCGGCCCGCTGTTTGAACTCTCGGACGCGGCCGATGTCACCGGCATCGCGCGCGGGGTTGCGTTCCAGCTCGCCGAGTCGCTCGGCGTGCTCGACCGTCAGCGGGTCGCCGACGACGTGAAGGGCCTGGAACAGCCCGAGCGCGCCAGCCTGCGAAAATACGGCGTGCGTTTCGGCGCCTACCACATCTACCTGCCGCAGCTGCTCAAACCGGCGCCGCGTTCGCTCGCGGCCCAGCTCTGGGCGCTCGCCAATGACGGCGGGCAGAGCAGGGGCCTCGACGATCTGCTGCACCTTGCCGGCAGCGGCCGCACTTCGATCCCGGTCAATCCCGAAATCGACGCAGCCCTCTATCGCGTCGCCGGCTATCGGCTGTGCGGCGAGCGCGCCGTGCGCGTCGACATTCTCGAACGCCTCGCGGACCTGATCCGGCCGGCGCTCGGCTGGCGCGAAGGCGCTACGGGGACGAAGCCGCCTGGTGCGATCGCCGGCGGCGGGTTCACCGTGGTCAACACCATGACTTCGCTGACCGGAGCATCGGGCGAAGACTTCGCCTCGATCCTGCGTTCGCTCGGCTACCGCATGGAGCGCCGTCCGAAGCCGCCCGAACCGGCGCCTGCGGCCGAACCAGCGCCTGCGGCCGAATTGGCGCCGACGGCCGAATCGGCCCCTGCCGCCCAACCGGCGGCCGTAGAGGGTTCGCCGGTTGCGGAACCGTCTGCCGAAACCGCGGCCGTTGACGCCTCCGGTGAGGAACAGACGCTGCCGGCCGCCCCGGCGACGGATTCAGTCGCGCCTGCGCCCGACGTCGCATCCGATCATGAAGCGGCTGCCCGCGAGGCGGCCCAGGACGACGAAGCCGAAATCTCAATCGCGCCGTCCGATGCGCCGGAATCCGCGACGGACGTGGCGGTGGAGGCATCGGCCGATGAACCCGAAACCGTCGCTGCCGAGAGCGCTCCGGTCGCGGCGGAGGTTCAAGGCGAAGCGGCACCCGATCAGGCCGCTGCGTCACCCGCCGAACCGGAAATGATCGAAGTCTGGCGGCCTGGCCGCGCCGAGGGACGGCATCGCGGTCCTGCGCGGCCCCGCCATGCCGGCCGGCATGGACGACGCGGCGGGCCACCACATGCGGAGGCATCGCCCGCACCGGCGCCGGGAGCGCTCGCGGCGGCTCCGGCCGGCGACGCGGCCGATGCCGCTGTCGCTGCTGCGCCCGAAGGCGCGGGCGCGCCGGCGCACACGCAGCGGCCCGGCCGTCAGGAGCGGCACCGCCGCAAGTTCGGCGCGGACCAGCGCTTCGAACGGCCGCGGCGCGACGCCCAGCGCCCGTCCGGGCCTCCTGTCCGTCAGGAACGGCGCGAGAAGCCGGCGGACCCAAATTCGCCGTTCGCGAAACTCGCCGCCCTGAAGGCGCAACTGGAAGCCGAGGCCAAAGACCGGCGCTGAACGGGGATCGGCGCTGAAGGGGAACGCTGCCGCACGTGTCAGCCGACTTCGACCGCCAGCGCATCGACCTGTGGATGTGGCACGCCCGGCTGGTGCGCACCCGGAGCGACGCGGCGGCGCTGGCAAATTCCGGTCATGTACGGGTCAACGGCACGCGCGTCCGTGCCGCCGGCCGCATGGTGAGGCCGGGCGACGTGCTGACGGTAGCCCTGGACCACGGCGTTCGCGTCGTGAAGGTCCGGGCATTTGTGGAGCGCCGGGGTCCCGCCCCGACCGGCAAGGGCCTGTATGACGAACTGACTTGAAAGCCGGTCCCGCCGTCATCGCGGCGGCGAGGGCGTGTCTTGCGTGCCCATCGGCCATGCGGTAGAGGCAGGCTTGCACGCGCTTCCTGCAAATACTTCCCGCAGTACTTCCCGGAAGTACTTCTCGCATCTACCTGGGGCTTGAGTGAGCAGATGACGTACATCGTCAATGATAACTGCATCAGATGCAAATACATGGACTGCGTCGAGGTATGTCCGGTGGACTGCTTCTATGAAGGCGAGAACATGCTCGTCATCCACCCCGACGAATGCATCGACTGCGGTGTCTGCGAGCCGGAGTGCCCGGTGGACGCAATCAAGCCGGACACCGAGCCGGGTGTGGAAAAGTGGCTGGGCGTCAACGCCGAATTTGCCAAGCAATGGCCGAATATCACGGCCAAACGGGAACCGCCCGCCGATTCCAAGGATTTTGAGGGCGTAGCCGACAAGTTTGAGAAATATTTTTCGCCAAATCCGGGCTCAGGCGACTGATCGGACGCGACTTTACGCGATCCTGGACTGCCATTCTTAACTGTCCGGCCTCCCGCGACGCTTTTGCATCGCGTTAAGGCTTTGATTTTGGCTGAAAATGTGCTACACAATCCCATCATAATGAAAAACACCTGCGATATGCTGCTCCTGCCCGCCAGGAGCAATTTCTTCCGGGGAATCTTCGAGGAACCGTCAATAGAGGCGTGAGACCCACGCGAGAGCTGTGGCAGAGAAAACTCGTCATCGTCGTTCGAAGAAGAGCGCGGCCGGCATGAGCCGGAAGGCAAGAAAACCGACCTCCGGCGCGAGCCGCAGGCCATCACAGTCCCCGCGGCGTCCAGCCCAAAGGGCAGGCGTCGCGAAACCCGTGCCCCGGCGCAAGCCGGAGCCGGAAGGAGCAGCTTTGGGAATGAACGCGAAGAAGACTACGCAGCGACAAGGCTTCAAGACCAACGAGTTCATCGTCTACCCGGCGCATGGCGTCGGTCAGATTCTGTCGATCGAGGAGCAGGAAGTCGCCGGACTGCGGCTTGAGCTTTTCGTCATCAACTTCGTCAAGGACAAGATGACGCTGCGGGTGCCGACCTCCAAAATCGCCTCTGTCGGCATGCGCAAGCTTGCCGAAGCGCCGCTGGTCAAGCGCGCCCTGGAGACGCTCAAGGGCCGCGCGCGCATCAAGCGTACGATGTGGTCGCGTCGCGCCCAGGAATACGAGGCGAAGATCAATTCGGGCGACATCGTCGCCATCGCCGAGGTGGTTCGTGACCTTTTCCGGTCCGACTCCCAGCCGGAGCAGTCCTATTCCGAGCGGCAGCTTTACGAAGCCGCCATCGACCGGCTGTCGCGTGAGGTTGCTGCCGTGCAGCGCCTGACCGAGACCGAGGCGATCAAGGAGATCGAGGCGGCTCTGTCGAAGGGTCCGCATCGCGGCCCAAAGCCGGAAGTCGAGGAAGAACCTGTCGTCGAGGAAGAGGCGGCCTGAAGGCCGCCGCCTTCGGGCGATTGAAGTTCAAGGTTTCAGGGCCCGGCAGCGATGCCGGGCCTTTTTTCGTTCGTCGTTCTTCGTCCCGCGTTCTTCGTTCCGTCGTCCGCCGGGAGGCCGTTGATGCGCCGCAAAATTCCACCTGTTAGTCATAAATTAAGCTTCATTTGAAAGGACATGAGCAGGAGTGGATGCGGGACAGGGGGACTGGTGATGCGGCGTGGCAGGGCGTTGGGGCATGGTCGCTGGGTATCGCTGCTGCTGGCCGGAATTGTCGGATTTCTGCTCGGCGACTGGCATGCCCTGAACTCGCGCCCGGCCGGTCTGTCGCCCTCGCAGCACATCGCCATGCGCTTCCCCGAGCCGAAGATTGAATCCGAACCGGCCGCAGCGGAGGCCGCCGCCGAACAGCCGACCGGCGCGGTTGCCACCAGCGCCGGCGTATTCGGGGGCCAGCAGATCGCGCTGCTCAGCCCCGATCCGATGGTGCCGGTCCGCAAACCTTTGACACAGCCGGTCACACAGGCGGCACAGCCGCCGGTGCAGACGGCATTGCCCGAACCCTCGTCAATCCCCGCGCCCGCCCAGGCAGCCCCGCTGCCGGCCGCGAAATCGATCGCCTCACCCCGCGTGGCGATGGTGGCCCCGCAGGCCCGGCCCGAGCCGAAGCCTGTGCCGGACGCAGGCGCACATCGCGCCGGCCGCCAGGGCTTCATGCTCAACGACGGCCAGATCGCCAGCATCAAGGCGCGGCTCCGCCTGACGCCTGACCAGGAACAGATGTGGCCTGCGGTGGAAGCGGCGCTCCGCAACATCGCCTACGCCAGGGCGCGCGAGGCCCGCCGGCCGGGCGCCGCCGCGAACACCAGCCTCGCCTCGCTTGATCCGGACAGCGACGCGGTGCAGGGCCTGAAATCGGCAGCCGTTCCGCTGATCATGAGCTTCAACGACGACCAGAAGAACCAGGTCCGCAGCCTCGCCCATGTCATGGGGCTCGACCAGCTCGCCTCCGCGTTCTGACCGCCGATCCGCGCTTGCGCGGATTTTTCGCATGTGCCAAACGTCGCCGCGCCTTCAGCGCATCCTGCGCGTTGCCCGGGTGGCTCCGCCCAATTCGCCGCCGAAGCGGCTGCCGTAGCTCAGTGGTAGAGCACTCCCTTGGTAAGGGAGAGGTCGTCAGTTCAATCCTGACCGGCAGCACCAGAAATCTTCGTTTTCGTTGAGACCTTCGCCGGCCGCCTTCGGGGCCGCCGGTGCGCTTTCAATTTTCCGGTGTTGGCCGTTACGCCGCGCGGGCTTCTGCGGCGTCCGCCTGCTGCGGCGCTTCTATCTGATGCACAGCGGGCCGACGCAAATGACGGCTGGCGCGTCTACCGTCAGTGGCACGACGATGCCGGGGGCTCCGGATGGGTCCGGCGATCTCGATTGACCGTTGGCGTGTGATTCCGGCTTTCCCGTGCCGTTCGCGTGCGATCCTGGTTTGCCCTGACCGTTCTGCGATCCGGGCTTGCCCTGACCGGTCTGCGATCCCGTTTTGGGCGCGCCGTTCGCCTTGGGCTGCGTGGCTGATGAGGGCTTCTTCGGCGGCTCTTCCGCCAGTACCACCGACACCGACAGAGCGGTGAATGCGGAAAGCAGTGGAATGATCAAGGCGAAACGCGCTGGTCTGTTCATGGCTGTGCCCCCTGTGCCAGCCAGCCTTAGCGCAGGGACAGCCGCAGATCACGCCTTATCGTGGCGGGCGTCGGCAACAGGCTGCCGCCACGACACAATTCCGCCGGCCGGCCCGCTAAACGCCCGCGGGCCAGTGGCGGTCGCGGAACCAGGTGCGGTACTCGCCCATCTTCGCGCGCTGTGCCGCCGGTGCGTGCCGCCTGCATGTAGACGCCTCGTCGCTGTTCGCCGGCGCTGCCCAGCGCAGTTCGACGCAGTCGTTGAGGTTGTAGGCCATCTCGAAGTCCGGGGCGCGGTCCACCACGTCCCTAAGCGACAGCGTCCACTGCGAGCCATCGCTGCGCGGATAGGAAAACTTGCGCTCCGCAAGCTCGGTCGCGAGCACGCTCTGCAGCTCGGCCCTGACGGCGGCGACGTTCTTGTCCCACGGCATCGCGTAGCGCTGCGGCTGGCGCGCGACGCGGTCCGGATAGCCGCGCACCACGTCGATTGCGATCAGCAGCCGAAAATCGCGCGCCGGCGTCGCGAAATCTTCCCACGCGCCGGTGGTCGCGAAAATCGAAGCGCCGCTCGGCATGGCGGCGTCGCCCTTCCCGCTGTTCTGGTATTTGCGCCCCAGCTCGATCGAGCCGACCCGGGTTTTCACCTGCTCCTCGAGCGAGGCGATCGCCTCCTTCATGGCGCGCACGGGATCGAGCGGCGCGGGCGACATCACGTCGTCCATGCGGTCGTAAAAGTCTTCGACCGCGAGCTGAGACTGTTCGAGCGAAAAATCGCCGTACTGCGGATTTTTCGCGATCTCGCTGTTGGTCAGCCGCCGCAGGCTGCCGTTTGCCTCGCGCACCACCGGCCGGAAGCGCTTGAAGCCGGGGCTGCCGAGCGCGGGCTCGTGCGCGAACAGGAAAGTGCCCCGCCAGAAACGCTTTCGCGCGACGGTCCCGTCAGGCTCGCCGTCAACCGCAAGGAACGCGCCTGCCGCGCCGTCGGTCTGCGGCACGCGGCGCACCAGCACCATGACGTGCCCGTACGGATCGGCGTACACCGTGCCGGGCCGCAGCGACTCCTGCTTGAGCGGCACCGTGTAAAAATCCGTGTTGTCGTCGTTGGCGAGCGTCCGCACCGCACCGGACTGCACGGCGTCGGACACCACCCGGAGGTAGCGGCCGAACGAGGCCGCAAGGCCTGCCGGCTTTGCCGGCTCGACGCGGTGTTGCCGCGGTGCCGGTCGCCTGAGGCTCGGCCGTCTCGCGCTCCGCCGATCCCGCGCCCGCGCTTTGATTGCTGAACCACGCGTAGCACTTCGGCGGCTTGCCGCCGCCGCCGCGCGAGCAGTTCGAATAGCCGAACGGCAGTCCCATCTTGAAGGCGAAATACGCGCGCAGGAAGTAAACAAGATCGGCGCAGTCGGGACGAAGCGGCATCGACACTTCGTCTTCGCCGACACCGAGATAATTGAACAGCACATTGCGCGAGCGGTCGCGCAGCACGGCGCCGAGCGCCGGCCACGACGGCGACGCGTCGA
This sequence comes from uncultured Alphaproteobacteria bacterium, assembly GCA_963766925.1. Taxonomy (GTDB): domain Bacteria; phylum Pseudomonadota; class Alphaproteobacteria; order Rhizobiales; family Xanthobacteraceae; genus BOG-931. The sequence continues at coordinate 83,351 of CAVYCI010000010.1, read as the reverse complement.
GCGGGGCGTCGAACAGTTTCTCGATCCAGGCGGAATAGAGGTCCTCCGTGGCGCGATTCCATTCGCCGCGCACCGGCCAGACGCTGCCTGCGCTCGCGCGCGGCCGCGGCGGTGCCGTGTCGCCCACGGCGATGTCGCGCGTGACCGTGCCGCAGGCGGACTGCCCGCGGTCGCGCGTGAGCCGCGCGTGCCACATCCCGGCCACCGGAGTCGCGACCTCGGCGGACCAGAAATACGGTGGCCCGCCGTGCCGCTCGCGCGATCTGGCGGCGACGCTGCCGTCGGGGGCTATCAGCGCAAGCTCGCCATCCTGCGGCTTTTCGGCGGTGAAGATCACGCGCAAAGGCGCGCCCTTCCATGGCGCCAGCGGTGCCGTCAGCACGGCAAGCTCGGCGTCATCGCAGCCGGCCGAATTTTCGGCCCATGCGTCGGCGGATGAAAACAGCGAGGCGAAAAACGCGCCGGCGATCAGCAGGGACGCCGTCCCCGCAGCGGCAAACTGGCGTGCTCGAACCAATGGAGGCCTCTTCCCTTGACCGCAACGAAACACCGTCGCGAACGGCTTATGCCGCGACAACCTTGGCCGGCTGATGGCAACCCGGCCGCGGGCGGACAGCGGCATCGGGGACGATTGTAGCATAGGGACGCCGCCCGAAAACGCGCTCCGGGGACCGGCGGGCGGTACCCGGTAACATGCCCGTGTTACATGCCCGCGCTCACCAGGGAACGACCTTGCGGTCACGCACGAACTTGCCGGTCAGCTTTTGCGGTGCGTCGAGCGCGAGCCACACCGCGGTATCGGCGCCGTCCGCCACCTCGCGATCGGCGTGCGGGCCGCCCATGTCGGTCTTCACCCAGCCCGGACACACCGAGTTGACCGCGACCGACCCCCGAAGCTCGGCGGCGAGCGTCGCGGTGACGGCGTTGAGCGCCGTTTTGGAAATGCGATAGGCGCCGGAACCGCCGCTGTTGTCCGAAAGCTCGCCCATGCCGCTCGACATGTTGACGATACGTCCGGACGGGCTTTGCCGCAGCAGCGGCGCGAACACCTGCGCGAGGTGCAGCGGCGCGAGCGTGTTGGTTTCGAGCGTCGCGCGCACCGTGGCGAGGTCGACCTTCAGCGCCGGGGCTTCGCCTTTGGCGATGATGCCGGCGTTGTTGATGAGGACGTCGAGCCGGCCTTCCCGGTCCTTCACGAAGTCGCGCAGCGTCGCGACGCTTGCGGAGTCGGTGACATCGAGCGGATGAAAGTCCACCGCGAGCTGCTGCGCGGCAAGTTTTTTGACCGCGGCCGTCCCTTCCGCAGCCCGGCGCGCGGTCAGAATCACCTTCGCTCCGCGTGCGGCAAGCTGGCGGCAAATCTCATACCCGATGCCGCGATTGCCGCCGGTGACGACGACGACGGGACCGCTCACGCCGCGCGCCACCGCTCAGCCCCGCTTCAGCAGCTTGAAGGCGTGAAACCAGTCGTTGCTGATGAATCCCGGAATGCACCACAGCATGCACAACGGCTCGATCGCGCGGGCGGCTTCCGCCTTGCCCATGTCGGCGGTCTCCCAGCCGAACTGGTCGCAGATGCCGGCGACGGCCGCTTTCGCGCCGTCGTCATTGCCGCAAATGAACATCGTCGGCTTGCCGCCCGGAAATTGCGGGTTGATCATCGCGGCGTTGCCCACGGAATTGAACGCCTTGACGAAATGCGCGCCGGGTACCGCGGTTTGCAGGTCCTCCATCAGCGAGCGGTCGAGGTCGGTGAAAAATTTCAGCACGCCGTTGGCGGGTGGGGCATCCGCGATCGGATTGGTGGCGTCCATCACCGGCTTGCCGGCGAGGTTTGCCGCGCCGGCGGCCTTGACGACATCGAGCGCCACCGTGCCTTTGACCGCGAGTACGACGATCTCCCCGAACTTCGCGGCGTCCGCGAAGCTGCCGGTTTGCGCCGCCCTGTTCTGTCCGACGAAGGCGGCGAGCTTGCCGGTGTCGCGGGTGCCAAGCATCACCTCGTGGCCATGCTTGAGGAAACCGCCCGCCAGCGACTTCGCGACGTCGCCGGATCCCAAAATCCCTGCTTTCATGCCGTTCCTCCCCTGGCGTTCGCCGGTCGTGGACCGGGCCCAGTCCATCATATCTGGTGCGCGGGTCCCGGGAGGAAGAGGCGGGATGAAAGCGGCGGCCGGAAAAAGGGAGCGTCGGCGAGAACCGAACGTTCATCGCGCTTCGCTTTTTGATCCACAGCAATGCGCCGCGACGATTTTGCCCCGAAAACCGCCTCGACAATCTGGCTGGAACCACTCTAAAACGGGGACGCGGCGGCCGAAGCGGCCGGCTCGACAGCGGGGCTTCATGGACTACAGCGGGTATTTTACCAGCGCGCTCGAACGCCTCCAGACCGAGCGGCGGTATCGGGTTTTCGCCGATCTCGAACGTATTGCCGGGCGCTTCCCCCATGCGGTCTGGCATTCGCCGGACGGTCCGAAGAACGTCGTGATCTGGTGCTCGAACGACTATCTCGGCATGGGCCAGCATCCGAAAGTGATCGGCGCCATGGTCGAAACCGCGACCCGGATGGGAACCGGCGCCGGCGGCACCCGCAACATCGCCGGCAACAATCACCCGCTGGTCGAACTGGAACGCGAGCTTGCGGACCTGCACGGCAAGGAAGCCGCTCTGGTCTTCACCTCCGGCTATGTTTCTAACGAGACCGGCATTTCCACGCTCGCCAAACAGATGCCGAACTGCCTGATCCTGTCGGATGCGTGGAACCACAATTCGATGATCGAGGGCGTGCGCCAGGCTTACTGCGAGAAGCAGATTTTCCGGCACAACGACATGGCGCACCTCGAGGAACTGCTGCGCGCGGCGGACCCGGAGCGGCCGAAGCTGATCGTATTCGAGAGCCTTTATTCGATGGACGGCGACGTCGCGCCGGTGAGCCGGATCTGCGATCTCGCCGAACGCTACGGCGCGATGACCTACATCGATGAAGTGCACGCCGTCGGCATGTACGGGCCGCGCGGCGGCGGCATCAGCGAGCGCGACGGCGTTGCGGGCCGCATCGACGTGATCGAAGGCACGCTCGCCAAGGCGTTTGGATGCCTCGGCGGCTATATCGCCGGCTCGCGCATTCTGATCGACACGGTGCGGTCGTATGCGCCGGGCTTCATCTTCACCACGGCGCTGCCGCCGGCGGTCAGCGCCGCCGCGACCGCGGCGATCCGGCATCTGAAAACATCGAGCTGGGAACGCGAGCGCCATCAGGATCGCGCCGCCCGCACCAAGGCGGTGCTCACCGCGGCGGCGCTGCCGGTGATGCGCAGCCCGACCCATATCGTGCCGGTGTTCGTGGGCGACCCCGAGCTTTGCAAGCAGGCGAGCGATCTGCTGCTCGCGGAGCACGGCATTTACATCCAGCCGATCAACTATCCGACGGTGCCGAAGGGCACCGAGCGGCTGCGGATCACGCCGAGCCCGTATCACGACGACGGTCTGGTCGATACGCTCGCCGAGGCGCTGGTCGATGTCTGGCACAAGCTCGGACTGCCGCTGAAGGAACGCGCGCTCGCCGCGGAGTGATGGGGGCGTTTCGCGCAGGCCGCCTTACTGCGGCCCGTTCAGATAGTCGTGCACCACGCTGCCGAGCCCGAGCGTCAGGTCGGCCAGGATGTGGATTGCCGAAACGACTTCGAGCACCGGCAGGTCGGCCACCGGCGCGAGCGCGTGCGGGCGCAGATCGAGCGCCGCCGGCCCGCTCCAGGCGCCTTTCAACATCACGTCCTGCAACTCGTAACGGACCAGCTCGCAGATGCGCGGACTGCCATCGACGTGGGGAATGATCTTCAGCAGGAAGTTCGGCGCGGCGAGACTCTTGAGTACGCCACCCGGTTCGACCGAAACATATTTGAAACCCATGGTCCCGGTCGCGATCCGAACCGGCCCATAGTCGAGCGTGCCGACCAGCGTATCCCGGTCCACCGCCAGCGACGGCTGGGCATATTTCTTGGGAAAGCCCCAGAGTTCGCGGCCGCCGAAGATCGGCGGTCCGTCATTGAGATACATGGCGTGCGAATAGCCGCCGGTCTCGTTGCCGAGCCGCACCGGGATCACCTGGCCTGACTCGGTGTAGTCGCCGAAGCCGGTGGAATCCGGCATCCGGATGAATTCGAATTTGACCAGCGGTTCGTCGATCTGGAGCGGTTCCGGGACGACGGCGCGCAGGCGGTCCGGATCGGTGCGGTAGGTGATGACCAGGAACTCGCGGTTGACGAAACGATACGGCCCCCTGGGATAGGCAGGGCTGGTCAACGGCATCGAGTAGGCGGTCTCCCGCACGCGGCTCGCTTTCATGACGTGTGTCTCCATGCGTGGCGACCGCAGGACGAGGCCGCGACAGGTCCACCTTCGTTAGCGCGCGAGTGTGAATTTTTGGCCAGTCGGGCGGTTCAAATGGCCGCGCGGTTCGCGGACGTCCGCCCGACGATGACTGAAGCCAGTCACTCCTGAAGCAATGACGAAAGCGCCGCGCATGCAGCCTTGTGCGCATGCGCGGCGTGAAACGTTAAGCCCGGCCTGGAACGCAAAGCCCCGCGCCTGGGGCATCAGTTCCGCCCAATCTGGTCTTAGCCGCAGACCCAGACGTAGCCGATCGGCGACGGGGCCCAGCAGCGGCCCACGCCATAAGCCCACCAGCGGCCACCGTACCAGCGGCGGCCCTGACCGTACCAGACGCCGCCGTAGTAGCGCCCGCCGTAGCGGTAACCGCCGCGCCAGCCATAGCCGCGGCGGTAATAGACGGGTTGTGCTTCGGTTGCAGGCGCAGCCTTCGACAGCCCGACCGGGATGAGCGGATTGGCGTCCGCCCGCTCAAGATCTGTCGATACGATCATCAAGGCCACAGCGAGCGGAAACAGGAAAAACTTGAGCATTTTGAACATCATCGACCGAAACTCCACTTCATGACTTTTGGTTTGGCGGCGGCACTTTATTTGGCATTGGTCAAAATCGACTTACTTTTACGAAAGACGAGGATTGAATGCTTGACGTCTGAGCCCCGCCCGCAAGTTGTTCCACGGACCAAGTTGTTCCACGGATAATGTGGCGCAGTCACGGCCGGCGTTCGATCCGCCACGCGGAACGGTACTCGCGGGACAAGGGTTCGGAGGCGGAGCTTGCGCCAGGCGCAGCACAGGGTGTGGACGGTACGGGGTCTTCAACGTTCCCCGTCACCACCGGGCCTTAACCCGGTGACCAATGGAAGCCCATCCGCAGCGCGGATTGCCGGATCACGTCCGGCAACCATGAAGGTGCGGGACTGCCGCGCTGCTGCTTCTCAAGTCCGGCAATGACGAATGTGAGACGGCCGCGAATTTCTGCGCGAATTTCTGGTCGTCGCTCGCGGCCGGCTCGCGGCAGCTACATCGGCTTGCCGCCATTCTTTTTACAGTCGGCCCTGAACTTCTTGCGTTCCTCGCCGTGCAGGCCCTTTGCGTTTGCCTGATCCGAGCACGCCTTGGAAATCGCCTTCTTGTCGCTTGTGCTCATCTTGGGCTTCTTCGTTTTCGCCGGAGGCGCGCCCTGATCCGCGGGGGCGGCAGCGGGCGCGGGAACTCGGGGCCGGGTCCTCCGCGAAGGCGGTTCCGATACCGGATCCGATACCAATGGCGAGCGACAGGACCGTCGCGGCTATCAGGGCTCTCATTTTGTCTTCCTTCCGCGTGTTTGAATCGATCGCAGCAAGTTTAAGTGTTTGCCTGTTGCCTGTCCAAGCCAAAACCCGGTCCGGACGCTGTCCAGATCATTTGCCCGTCCGGGTGAAGGCCTGTCTGTCTGCGTATGCCGATACCCGCTTACGGCCCGGCACGCTGCCGGCCTTATTGCGGTGGCCGGCCGGTTTTGACGATGCGCCTTGCGGCGATCGCTATCGTGAAAGTGACGACCAGAAACCGCGCGACGTGGTGGGCGCCGACATAAACCGGGTCGAGATGGAGCGCGAGCGCGAGCACCATCATCGTGTCCTGTGCGCCGGGCGAAAACGCGACAACGACGTTGGCGATCGTGAATGGAAAGAAATGCGCGGCAACGAGCGCAAACAGCGTGGCGATCGTGATCGAGACCGCAAACGAGCCAAGCGCGGCGCCGAGATAGCCGAGGATCAGCCGCAGCGTCGTGCTGGCGAACCGCGAGCCGACCAGCGCGCCAAGCACGATGACCGATGCGCTGCCGATCCACCACGGCAGCACCGCCTGCACCAGGCCCGTGCCGTGCAGGACGGCCGAACCGGCCATGGCGCCGAACAGCAGGCCGCCGGGAAAACGCAGCCGGGCCATGGTCAATGCTGACGCGGTCGAGACCGCGATGACGAGGAGCATTTCCGGAAGCGACGACAGGCCGGCCGGACCGCGCACGACCGGAACGGCAGGCGCGACCAGCCCGAACAGCGCGAGCCCGCCCGGAATGCCGAGCGTGAGCAGCAGCACACGCATGGTCTGCACGATCGCTATGGCGCGGAGGTCGGCGCCGAGTTCGGTGGAGAGCGCGATCACCTGCACCATGGAGCCTGGGCTTGCGCCCATCAGCGCCGACAGCGGGTCCCAGCGGTGGACGACGCGCAGGTAAGTCGCGGTCGCGGCGATCATCGCCACCGAAGCCACCGCGAGGATCGCGACACTCGCCGGCCAGGTCGTGAAGCCCTTGAGAAGTCTCCGGCGTCACCACCGAGCCAAGAAGAATCCCGACGATGACGTAGCAGACGCGGGACAGCCCGGCCGGTACCTTCACCGGCCGTCCGGCGAGGGCTGCCGCGGTCACGGCGAGCACCGCGCCCGAAACCAGCCCGGCCGGAAAACCGGCGAGCGTGAGCGCTGCCGCGCCAGCGGTTGCGATCAGCAGCGTCTCGGCAGTTTCGACCAGCGTGCGCAGCGGCGGGAAAGCGGGCCACATCGACCCGCTCATGCCTTCCCCGGAACGGTCCGTCAAATTATGGCAGACCTGCGCGCGGATCAGAGGGGCTTGCCGCCCCGGATCGTTATCAGTGCGAGCGGCCGCCGCGCAGCACGATGCGTACCAGGTCGGCCGCGTTTCGGGCGCCAAGCTTTTCCATGATGCGCGCGCGATGCACTTCGATGGTGCGCGGCGAAATGCCGAGTTCGCGGCCCGCCTCCTTGTTGGATGCGCCGCGCGCGATGCGTTCCAGCACGTCGCGTTCACGCGCGGTCAGCCGGTCATGTCCGGGGAATTCGCGCGCCAGGATGGTGTCGTCGCGGTTCACGCTCTGCCACGCGCCGATCGCGTCGCGTACCCGCGTCACGACAGTATTTGGATCGAACGGTTTCTCGATGAAGTCGAGAGCGCCGCTGCGGATTGCATCGACCGCGGTCGGAATGTCGCCGCGGCCCGATATGACCAGGATCGGTGCGGGGTAATGCTGGGCGTCGAGTTTTCTCAGGACATCGAGACCGGATATGCCAGGCAGATGCACATCGATCAAAACGCATTCGGGGGTGCGGGACAGGGCGGCGCTCAGAAACGTGTCCCCTTCGACGAAGCTTGTGACCTGATAGCCTTCACCGCCCAGCAGGACCGCCAGGGCCGCCCGCACGGATGGATCGTCGTCGACTATGAAAATTTCGCTCATCACGACTCCGGTTCAGGTGCGCCGCGCAGCGCAAAACGATTCGCTGAACTAAAATAACATCGCCTGCGCGGACACTGAGGTAGCGGAGGGCGCAATCCGGAAATGTGTTTGTCAGATCGATCTGCGGGCAGCGGAACTGAAAATCATTTCAGAATCCGCGGGAGCGGCAACGCGCGCTGCTGCGGGACACCGATGGAACACGGACGCCAGAGTGCGGAAAAGCACTGTCGGGCGGGCTTTTTTGGTGATCTTTTCCATCGCCGGCCCGATTGTGCGAACGATAGACTCCCCGCCGAAACTGTGGTGATTTAAGCAAAATTAACCGGCGTGACCGGCCGGCAGAAACGGGTCTGAACAGGCGAATTAAGGAAACGTTAATGCTTCAGGGCTGGGTCGTTGTCGTCATCGCCCTTGCCTATATCGGCTTTCTGTTCGTGGTCGCGAGTTACGGCGATCGCAGGCGGGAGCTGGTTCGCGGCAGCGGCGCGCGGCTTCTGATCTATCCGCTTTCGCTCGCGATCTATTGCACGTCGTGGACGTTCTTCGGCTCGGTCGGCGTCGCCGCCCGCAGCGGGTTCGACTTTCTCACCATCTACATCGGCCCGGTGCTGATGGTGGGGCTCGCCTGGCCGCTCATCATCAGAATTGTGCGGCTCGCCAAGGGCCAAAACATCACCTCGATCGCCGACTTCATCGCGGCGCGCTATGGCAAGAGCCAGGCGGTGGCAGCGACCGTGGCGCTGATCGCGATTGCCGGCATGATCCCGTACATCGCGCTTCAGCTCAAAGCGGTGGCATCGTCGGTCAGCACCATTCTTGAAACCGTCTCCGCCGGCGGAGTGCAGGACCAACCGTTCCTCGGCGACATCGCGCTGTTCGTAGCCCTGCTGATGGCGGCGTTCGCCGTGCTGTTCGGCACCCGCCACATCGACGCCACCGAGCATCAGGACGGACTGATGGCGGCGATCGCCACCGAGTTGATCGTCAAACTCGTGGCCTTCCTCGCGGTCGGCATCTTTGTGACATTCGTGATGTTCCCCGGCCCGGTGTCGCTGTTCACGCAGGCGCTGGCGCAGCCGCAGATCGCGGGCCTGCTGACGCGGCTGCCGTCGCCCGCGCCGTTTCTCGCCATGACGGTGCTGTCGCTGTTCGCCATTCTTCTGCTGCCGCGGCAGTTTCACGTCGCCGTGGTCGAGAACTACAGCGAAGACGAAATCCGCCGCGCGAGCTGGCTGTTTCCGCTTTATCTGGTCCTGATCAATCTGTTCGTGATCCCGATCGCGGTTGCCGGCCTGCTGACGTTTCCCGCGGGCGTCAGCGACGCCGACATGTTCGTGCTGGCGTTGCCGCTCAAGGCGCATTCCGGGCTGTTCGCGCTGGTCGCCTTTGTCGGCGGCCTCTCGGCGGCGACCGCAATGGTGATCGTCGAGTTGGTCGCGCTCGCGATCATGGTGTCGAACGACATCGTGATGCCGCTCGTGCTGACGCGGCGTGCGGCGCGGTCGGGCGGACCGCGCGACGCCGGTGCGCAGCTCCTGACCGTTCGGCGGATCGCGATCTTCGCCATCCTGTGCCTCGCCTACATCTATTATCGCTCCGCCGGCGAAGCACAGCTCGCCTCGATCGGGCTGCTGTCGTTCGCCGCGATCGCGCAGCTCACTCCGGCCTTCTTCGGCGGACTCGTCTGGCGGCGCGGTACCGCGCGCGGCGCGATCGCCGGCATGACCGCCGGCATTCTGGTCTGGGCCTACACGCTGCTGCTGCCGAGCCTCTTCGACGCCTGGGCCGGCGGCGAGCTTTTCCTCAGCGAAGGTCCTTTCGCGCTGGGCTGGCTGCGCCCGCAGGCGCTCTTCGGTCTCGAAATGTCGCCGCTGGTTCACGGCGTCGTCCTCAGCCTTGTCGCCAATGTCGCTCTCTACATCGGGTGGTCGCTCGGCCGGCGTCCCAGCTCGATCGAGAGCGTTCAGGCCGATTTGTTCGTGCCGACTTCGCTCGCGCCGATCGCGCCGAAGTTCAGGCTGCGGCGCGCGTCGGTCACGGTCGAGGAGCTGACCGCGGCCATTGCGCGCTATCTCGGCGAGGAGCGCACGCGTAAATCGTTCGCGAGCTTCGCCGCGTCGCGCCGCGTCAGCCTCGAGCCGCAGGCGGAGGCCGACTTTCAGCTTCTGCAATATGGCGAGTATCTGCTGGCCTCGGCGATCGGCGCTGCGTCCTCGCGGCTCGTGCTGTCGCTGCTGCTGCGCAAACGTACCGTTTCGACGCGGGCGGCGCTCAAGCTGCTCGACGATGCCAACGCCGCGAACCACTACAATCGCCAGATCCTGCAAACCGCGCTCGATCACGTGCGGCAGGGCATCGCCGTGTTCGATGAAGAACTGAGGCTGGTTTGCTGGAACCGGCAGTTCGGCGAAATCTTCGACCTGCCGCACGCGCTCACCCGCATCGGCGTCCCGCTCGACGAGATTCTCCGGCATATCGCGAGCGCCGCCGCAGGCGACGGCGATCTCGACGAAGAGGTCGCCCGGCGCCTCGCCCGCTATACGTCTGAAGCCGAGCCGTTCCTCGAACGCTTCGCCGGGCGCGGGCTGGTGATCGAAGTGCGGGCCGACCGCATGCCCGACGGTGGCGTGGTGACGACGTTCACCGACATCACACCGAGCGTGAAGGCCGCGGAAGCGCTGGAACGTGCCAACGCCACGCTGGAGCGCCGCGTGCGCGAACGCACCGGCGAGCTCACGCGGCTGAACGCCGAGCTCGAGCGCGCCAAGGCCGAGGCCGACGACGCCAACGTGTCAAAGACGCGGTTCGTCGCGGCGGCCAGTCACGACATTTTGCAGCCGCTCAATGCCGCGCGTCTCTACGTGACCAGCCTGATCGAGCGCCAGCGTGCGGGCGAGGACGGCGATCTGGTGCGGAACATCGACGCGTCGCTGGAGGCGGTGGAAGAGATCTTCGCGGCGCTGCTGGATATTTCACGGCTCGACACCGGAGCAATGACGGCGGAGATCACGGAATTCCGCATCGACGAATTGCTGACGCGGCTGGAAGTCGAATTTGCTCCGCTGGCGCGCGAGAAAGGGCTCGGCCTCGTCTTCATGCCGTGTTCGCTGACGGTGCGCTCCGACCGGCGCCTGCTGCGGCGGCTGTTGCAGAACCTCGTCTCGAACGCGATCAAATATACGGCGAAGGGCACCGTGCTGGTCGGCTGCCGGCGTCGCGGCGCGCGGCTGCGGATCGACGTTTACGACACCGGAATCGGCATTCCCCATTCCAAACGCCGCGCGGTTTTCAGGGAATTTCACCGGCTCGACCAGGGAGCGCGGGTGGCGCGCGGCGTCGGGCTCGGGCTGTCGATCGTCGAGCGCATTGCCCGCGTGCTCGGCGCGGAGGTGACGCTGAAATCGAGCGTCGGCAACGGCTCGCGCTTTTCGGTCGAAGTGGCGCGGGCGGTTGCGGCGCTCGCCAAACCGGGCCCGCAGACGGCCGCCAGAACTGGCGGACGCCTCGCCGGGACGGCCGTGCTCTGCATTGACAATGACCCCGGCATTCTCGACGGCATGCAGACCCTGCTCGACGGCTGGGGGTGCCGGGTGCTCAAGGCGGCGGGTCTTGCCGAGGCGCTGGCGGCAATCGCCCGCAGCGGGCTGGAGCCGGACGGACTGCTGGTTGACTACCATCTTGACGGCGGCAACGGCCTCGGCGTCATCGCCGAACTGCGCGCGCGCTACGGACGCGACCTGCCCGCCATTCTTGTTACTGCGGACCGGTCGGCGGACGTGCGCGAGGAAGCCCGCTCGGCCGGCGTTCACATCCTCAACAAGCCGCTTAAGCCCGCGTCGCTGCGCGCGCTGATGACGCAATGGCGCGTGCAGCGGGTCGCCGCGGAATGAGGGGTCAGGCGTCGCGGCCCGGCACCTGCGGCCATTGACCGGCTTCGATGCGGCCGGCGGCGATCACCGCCTGGGTGCGGCTTTCGACGCCCAGCTTTTGCAGGATGGCGGAGACGTGCGCCTTCACGGTCGCTTCCGACACGCCGAGTTCGTAGGCGATCTGTTTGTTGAGAAGGCCGCCCGAGAGCATCATCAGGACACGGACCTGCTGCGGCGTCAGCGTCGAGAGCCGCGCGATGATCGCCGCGGTCTCGGCATCGGACCGCTGCGTCAGATCGACGTCGGGGGGCGTCCAGACCTCGCCCTGAAGCACGCGCCCGATCGCCGAGCGCAGCGCCTCGATGCCGAGCGTCTTCGGAATGAACCCCGACGCGCCGAATTCCATGCAGCGCCGGATAACGACCGGATCGTCGTTGGCCGACACCACCACGATCGGCAGGCCCGGATATTGCGCGCGCAGATACATCAGCCCCGAAAAGCCGCGCACGCCGGGCATGGAAAGATCGAGCAGGATCAGATCGACGTCGCTGTTGCGCTCCAGAAGTTCGCCGACTTCCTCGAACGTGCCGGCCTCGGCGATTTGCGCCCGGCTGAACAGCCCGCTAACCGCCTCACGAAGGGCGCCGCGAAACAGCGGATGATCGTCGGCGATCAGCAGATGATGCGATTGCGCTTCGCTCAACGCGATAATCCGGACCGGTCACGTGCGGGCGCGCGTGAACTCCGATTATGCGTCTGGTTGCAGCAGCTTGTCGATGGTGATCGGCAGGCTGCGAACGCGCGTGCCGGTGGCGTGATGGATCGCGTTGGCGACGGCGGCGGCGGTGCCGACGATGCCGATTTCGCCAACCCCCTTGACCCCGAGGGGGCTCACCTCCAGGTCGTCCTCTTCGACGAAGATCACCTCGATGTCGGCGATGTCGGCGTTCGCCGGCACATGATATTCCGCGAAATTGTGGTTCATGAACCGGCCGAGCTGATGGTCGGTCATGGTTTCTTCGTGCAGCGCCATGCCGACGCCCATCACCACGCCGCCAAGTATCTGGCTGCGTGCGGTTTTCGGGTTGATGATCCTGCCGGCGGCGACGGCGCTGACAATTCGCGTCACCCGCACGACGCCGAGTTCTTCGTCCACCTTCACTTCCGCGAAAACCGCGCTGTGGGTGTGCTTCGACTTTTTGCTTTTGAGCTCGGTGGCGGTCGCTTCTGCCTCGATCAGGGGCAGACCGGCCGCGCGCATCGCGTCGCTGAACGAGATGCCCGCTGACGGATCGGAATTAAGCACGATCCGGCCGTCGGCGAACGACACGTCATCGAGCGTGGCCTTTCCCAGCGGGCGGCCGGGTGCCTTGGCCGCGGCCTTGAGCAGCTGCCTCGCGACATCTTCGCACGCGAGCCTGACGGAGGCGCCCACCGAGGCTGCGGCCCACGATCCGCCCTCGATCGGCGCTTTCGGCAGGCTGAAATCGCCGAGCTTCGCGGAAATCTGCGCGAGCGGCAGTCCCAGCGTTTCGGCGGCAATCATCGCCATCACGGTGTAGGTGCCGGTGCCGATATCCGACGTCGCGCACGAGACTTCGAGGTGGCCGTTGGCGGAAAGCCTGGCGCTCACCGCGTGCTCGTTGAACAGCGCTTCCCATATGCCGCCCGCGACGCCCCAGCCGACCAGCTCCTTGCCCTCTTTCATCGAGCGGGGCTCCGGCGAGCGCTTCGATCAGCCGAACGCCGCGGCGCCGCGCGCAAACGCTTCGCGCAATGCCTTGCTGCTGAATGGCGCCTGGTTGAGCTGGTCGGTCTCGGCGTAATTGACAAGCCGCAGTTCGAGCGGGTCGACGCCTGCGGCGTAAGCCAGTTCGTCCATCGCGATCTCAAACAGGGTCATGCCGGTCGCGGCCCCAGGCGCGCGCATATCCCCGGAGGTGTAAGTGTCGATCGGCGCAATCGCATATTCCAGCGGCGACGTTTTCGCAGACGTAATTGATGAAGGGCCACGCGATGATGTTTTCCATATTGTTTTCGAAGCGCGACGTTGAGGTGGTCCCGCTCACCGTCATCGCCGTCAGCCTGCCGCCGCGATCGGCACCAAGCGCGACGTGCAGTTCCGCCTGCGGCCGATGCACGTGCGTGAACATCTGCTGGCGTGTCAGCACCACCCGAACCGAACGCCGGCATTTTTTTGCTGCGAGCGCAGCGAGAAATGCCTGATATTGCGGCCGCAGGCCCGATCCGAAAGCGCCGCCGACAAACGGATTGAGCACGCGCACGTTCCTGAGTTTGAAACCCAGCGCGTGCGCGAGATAATTCTGTACGTTTTGCGGACCCTGGGTCTTGTCGTAGACAGTGAGCCTGCCGTCGCCTTCCCACACCACCGTCGTCGCATGCATCTCCATCGGGTTGTGGTGCTCCATGGCGAGATGATACGTGCCGGAGATCCTGACCGGGGCCGCCTTGAGCGCGGCCGCCGCATCGCCGCGCGGTTTGACCGCCTGGTACGTTCCGCGCGGCTTCCTCGGCAGAAACCGTTCGTTCAGCGCCAGCTCGAAATTGGTGTTGTGGGTTTCGATCTCGCAGGAAACGTCCACCAGGCTCGCGGCGTAGCGCGCGGCTTCGAATGTTTCCGCCAGCACCAGCGCGACCGGCTGGCCGCTGTACAGGATCCTGTCGTCGTAGAGCGGCCGAAACGGCGACCCGGGCGGCCCGGCCTCGTCCTGCCAGCTCCTGTCGAGGACGGCGACATGCGGCCGATTGGCGTGGGTGAGGATCTCGACTACGCCGGCAACGGCCCGCGCGGCGTTCTCGTCGATCTTCGCGATCCTGCCTTTTGCGATGCCGCTGGAAACCACGACGCCATACAGAAGACCCGGCACCGGATGCTCCGCGGCATAGTGCGCGGCGCCTGTGACCTTGGCCGGCCCGTCGACCCGGTTGATCGCCTTGCCGATGCCGATCTTTGCCGGATGCCCCGCGGCGCGCGCCCTCGTGACGCGCGCATCCGCCCGGCGCTCCCCGGTGGCGGGAGAACCTGCGCCGCGCGCTTTTGCCTTTGTCGCCGCTGTCTTCGGCGCGCCCGCCTTTGGCGCGCCTTTCCTGCGTGCTCCGGCCGTGCGCGCGTTTTGCGTCTTTGCCATGCTCCGGCTCTCCTTACGCGACGCGTTTGTCGGTTTGCGATTGCGGCGTTCCATTGGCCGCCTGCTGGAGCGCGCGCACGATCGCCCGACGTGCAAGCTCGATCTTGAAGTCGTTCTGGCCCTGGCCGGCCGCGCCTTCGAGTAACGCATCGGCAGCGGCAGCGAAGCCTGCGCGCGACGCCGGCCGACCCCTCAACAACTCTTCCGCGGCCGGCAGCCGCCACGGCCTGTGAGCGACGCCGCCCAGCGCAATGCGCGCGTCCGCGATCCTGTCGCCGTCGAACTTCAACGCGGCGGCCACCGAAACAAGAGCGAACGCATAAGACAGCCGGTCGCGCAGTTTCAGATACGAGCAGTTGGTCGAGAAATCCTCCGCGGGCAGGTCGATCGCGGTGACAAGTTCGCCGGGATCGAGCGTGTTGTCGCGCCAGGGCTCCGACCCCGGCAGCCGGTGGTAATCGGCAAACTGGATGACGCGCTCGCGCACCGGCCCCGTCACGCGGACTTCGGCATTGAGCGCGGCAAGCGCGACGCACATGTCGGAGGGGTGAGTGGCAATGCACTGATGACTGGCGCCGAGAATGGCGTGGATGCGGTTGACGCCGCCGATCGCGCCGCATCCCGAGCCCGGCTTGCGTTTGTTGCACGGCGTTGCGGTGTCGTAAAAATAATAGCAGCGGGTTCGCTGATTGAGATTGCCGCCGTTGGTCGCGGCGTTGCGCAGTTGCGGGCTGGCGCCGGCGAGAATGGCCGAAGCCAGCAGCGGGTAGCGCTTCGCGACGCGCGGGTCGCAGGCGGTATCGGCGTTGGTTGCCAAAGCGCCGAGCCGGAGCCCGCCGTCGGCGGTCTCTTCAATTTTGTCGAGCGGTAAATTGCCGATATCGACGATACGGGCCGGCCGTTCGACATTCTCCTTCATCAGATCGATGAGGTTGGTGCCGCCGGCGAGAAACCGGACTTTTTCACCGCTGGCCGCGGCGACGGCGCCTGCGATGTCGTTCGCGCGCACATAGTTGAACGGGTTCATCGGGCGTCGCCCTTTTGCAGCACGTCGAGAATGGCGTCGGTGATGTTGGTGTAGGCGCCGCAACGGCAGATGTTGCCGCTCATCCATTCGCGCACTTCGTCGCGGCCCCGGGCGTGGCCTTCGTTGATCAGGCCCTGCGCCGAGCATGATCTGGCCGGGCGTGCAATAGCCGCACTGGAACGCATCGTGCTCCATGAAGGCCGCTTGCAGCGGGTGCAGCGAATCGCCATTCGCCAGGCCCTCGATCGTGGTGATGTCCGCGCCGTCTTTGGATGACCGCCAGCAGGAGGCAACTGTTCATGCGCCTGCCGTCGATCAGCACGGTGCAGGCACCGCATTGCCCATGGTCGCAGCCTTTCTTGGTGCCGGTCAGGCCGAATTCGTGACGCAGCAGATCGAGCAGCGTGGTCCATACCGGCACGCGCAATTGATGCCCGGTGCCGTTGATCGTGAGAGAGATGGACACGGTTTCCGGGGCGACGGCGAGGGTCTCGGGCATCGGTTGCCCTTTGCGTTTGAATGGCGCCGCAAGCCGGCGCGGACCGGCAAAGTTACCCGGGTTAATCGGCACGCGGCCACGGGGTTCCCCCGGGACCTGCGGGTAATTTCAAATGCCGGAGGAGGGCGGTTAAAGAGCCGGAAATCCGTTCAGTTGGCCCCGCAGACGCCCAAAAACTGCACAATAACCTCGCGCCGGTGGGGGCGGGCGCGGTGCTCGGCGAGATAAATGCCCTGCCACGTCCCGAGCATCATCTTTCCGTCACGGACCGGCACGTGCAGCGACACGCCGCCGAGCAGGGATTTGACGTGTGCCGGCATGTCGTCGGGCCCCTCGACCCGGTGAACCCAGTCGGCATTCGCCGGCGCGAGGCGCCGCAACGCCGTGACCAGATCGGTGCGGACGTCGGGATCTGCGTTCTCCTGGATCACGAGCGATGCCGAGGTGTGGCGAAGAAACAGCAGCAGCGCGCCGCCGCCCGCGTCGATCGCGTCGAGGAAATTTTCAGCGTCGCCGGTGATTTCGAAAAAGCCTTCGCCCGTGGTGTCGACCGTCAGCACCGCGCTGGCGACGGTCTCGACGCGGCTGCTGCGGATGGCGGACAAACGGGCTGGCACGACCGGCCCGCTAGCTCTTCTTCAGCACTTGCCGCTGCGCCTGCGCGATCGCGTCAACGATCCGGTGCCACATGCGGCTCACCAGCGTCAGCACGCGGTCGAGATCGGCTTCGCCGTCGGATTCGGACCGGTCGCCGTCGCGCGCCGTGGGTGCGTCGGCCACGGCGCCGCCGGGCAACGGCAGTCCGCGCGCCAGAATGTCTTTTTTCAGTGTCGCATTTTCACGGCGCAGCCGGGCGATTTCGTTCTCCAGCACCGCGCGGTCTTCCGGCACCAGCTGGCAGGCCCAGCCGACGCTGCGCTGGTTGCAGACCGAGACTTCGCCGGTCTGCGTGTCGAGGCGCAGATATCCATCCGGCACTTTGCTGAAGGTGTAACGGCCTTCGCTGCCGTCCGGCGCCGGCGGCGCGTCGTCGGCCAAAACCGGCATGGTCGCACATACGGTCAGACAACAGCCGGCGAGAATTCCGGCAACGGTCCTGATGGTCATCCGCCTCACCGTCACACTGAAAAATGCCGCCGTTGCGGGCTTCCGCGGCCCGTTCGTGCAGCGCGTTCTGCAATATTGTAGCGATAATCGCTTCGCGCTGCACAATCCGGCTTTCGGCGGCGGTTCCGGATGGTCCATATTCATCGGTATTTCAACGTGTTAGCATCTATGGGCGTTTCTTGACTTGGGAAAATCCAGTCAGTATGGTCCCCGCGGCTTCAGGGGGCGGGCCTGTTTCGATTGCCACGGGCCGCGAGTGTCGATGCATGAGCGACGGCACCCGCGAGAACGGCAAACGGGATCAGGCGCACACCGATGAGGCCGCCCTCTCCGCGAGACTCCAGCGTCTCGGCGAAGGACTTGGTCAGGCACGAGGGCGTGCCGGGCCGCCTTCAGACGACCCTGGCGCTGGTGAGGATCGGGCAGCGACTGCATCCGGCTACGCCAGGGGCTTCCGGCTCTCGAGCGAACTCGTTGCAGGCGTGCTGGTCGGTGCCGGCCTCGGCTGGCTCATCGACCGGTTGCTCGGCATCTCGCCGTGGGGGTTGATCGTATTTCTTCTGCTCGGCTTTGTCGCCGGCGTGCTCAATGTGATGCGCTCCGCGGGAGTCGCCCCCGGCCCCACGCTGGACGGCGCGCGGAAAGCCGGAAAAACGGTGATGGACGCTTTCGGCGTCTAACGGCGATGGAACCATGAAGATCGATCCAATCCATCAATTTCAAATTCAGAATCTGGTGCCGATTTTCTCCATTCACGGCCACCAGATCGCCATTACCAATTCCGCGATCTTCATGCTGGTCGTCGTGCTGCTGGTTTCGGCGCTGCTGATCGGCGCCACCACACCGCGCGCCGTGGTGCCCGGCCGCATGCAGGCGGTCGCGGAAATGTCCTACGAGTTTGTCGCCAACATGCTGCGCAGCTCGGCGGGCAACGAAGGGATGAAATTCTTTCCCTTCGTGTTCTCGCTGTTCATGTTCGTGCTGTTCGCCAACATGATCGGCCTCATTCCATACTCCTTCACGGTAACGAGCCAGCTCATCATCACCGCGTCGCTCGCGCTGCTGGTGTTTGTGATCGTCATTGTTTACGGGTTCTGGAAGAACGGCCTGCGGTTTCTCAATCTGTTCGTCCCGAAGGGCGTGCCGGTCTATATCCTGCCGGCGATCGTGGTGATCGAGGTGCTGTCGTTCATCTCGCGGCCGATCTCGCACAGCGTGCGCCTGTTCGCCAACATGCTGGCCGGCCACATCACGCTTCAGGTGTTCGCGGGCTTCATCATCATGCTTGGCGGTTTCGGCGTCCTCGGCTGGTTCGGCGCCGCCCTGCCGCTGATCCTGGTCATCATGCTCACGGCGCTGGAGTTTCTGGTCGCGTTCCTCCAGGCCTACGTCTTCGCCATTCTCACCTGCATCTATCTCAACGATGCGATACACCCCGGCCACTGACGGTCCGGCCGCTTAACCTCGAAAAGGAGTTTCTCATGGATCCGACTGCCGCGAAGTATATCGGTGCCGGCATTGCCTGCATCGGAATGGGCGGTGCTGGCGCCGGCGTCGGCATCATTTTCGGCAATTATCTTGCCGCCGCGCTGCGCAATCCGTCGGCCGCACAGGGCCAGTTCGGCAACCTGATTTTCGGGTTCGCCGTGACCGAAGCGCTCGGCATCTTCTCGCTGCTCGTCGCGCTGCTGCTGCTGTTCGGGCTCTGATCCGCGCATGGCCGAGACGACCGAACATACCGAGGCGCCTGGGGGGCACCGCGCGTTTCCGCCCTTCGAGTCGCAGCACTATCCCTCGCAGCTGTTCTGGCTGGCGGTAACGTTTTTGCTGCTCTACCTGCTGATGTCGCGGATCGCCTTGCCGCGCATCGGCGCGATTTTCGCCGATCGCAACAAGCGCATCGCCGACGATCTGGCAGCGGCGCAGGGATTTCGGGAACGGTCGGAGGCGGCCAGCGCCGCCTATCAGAAGTCGCTCGCCGACGCCCGCGCGAACGCGCAGGCGATCGCCAACGCGACCCGCGAGCAGCAGGCCGCGACGGCCGCCGAAACCGGCAGGAAGCTCGAGGCTCAACTCCACGAGAAACTTGCGGCAGGCGAACGTTCGATCGCCACAACGCGCGCGGGCGCCATGCAGAATGTCGGCGCCATCGCCGCCGAGACCGCTTCCGCCATCGTCGAGCGGCTGATCGGCACCGCGCCGGCGGAGCGCGACGTGGCCGCGGCCGTCGGCGAGGCGTCGAAGCGCTAAAGGTCCATCATGCTTGAAGCTGAAGCCTGGGTCGCCATCGCGTTCGTCATCTTTCTCGGCGTGCTGGTTTATTTCGGCGCCCATCGCCGCGTGATCGACGCGATCGATCAACGTCAGGCCCGTATCAAGTCGGAGCTGGACGAAGCGACGCGGCTGCGCATCGAGGCGCAGGGAGTGCTGGCCGAGTTCGAGCGCAAGAGCCGCGAAGCCGAAAGCGAGGCCGCCTCCATCATCGCCGGCGCGAAAGCCGAGGCCGAGCGTATGGCCGAGGAAGCCAAAACCCGGATGGAAGATTTCATCGTCCGCCGCACCAAAATGGCGGAGGCCAAGATCGCGCAGGCTGAAGCCCAGGCGATGGCCGACGTGCGTGCGGCCGCCGCCGACACCGCGGTCGCCGCCGCCGAGAAGATCCTCAGCGCCGCAGCCACAGGCAAAGTTGCCGAGGGTCTGCTCGCAAAAGGCATCGACGACGTCAAAAAGAAGTTCAACTAGGCGCCGCCAGCGTCTTTATTTCCGCTCCGGCCGTTTCGTCGTTCATTCATGGCTCATCGCTGAATCCCGGTCTCCGTCCCGGAGCCCGTGGCAGCGCCGGAAGCGTCAGGGTCGGGGCCATCACTCCCGAACGAAGCGATTCCAGCCGTAAAATTTCGCGTCAAAGACGCCGCCGGTCTTTTTTTGCCACCATAAGCCGGTATTCTGTTCCGGGGGAACAATTCGTTGCGCTCTTGGGCCGACGATGTCGGCCGTAGCGTCGGAGGGGCCAGTGGTCATCTTCGATTGCAATGGCGTGCTTGTTGACAGTGAAGCGATTGCCAACGAGGTTCTGGCCGAAGCGCTCGGGCAGGCCGGCGTGGCGATGAGCGCCGATATTCTGGCGCAGCGGTTTCACGGACGCCGCACCTCCGATATTTTCGCCGCCGTCGAATTCGAGGCGAGGAAAAAACTCCCCGCCGATTTCGCGGCGAAGGTCGCGGCCGCGATGCTCGTCCGCCTGCGGGCCGAGTTGCGGCCGGTGCCTCACGCCGCCCATGCGCTGGCGTGGATCAGAGGGCCCAAGGCGGTCGCGTCGTCGTCCTCCATGGAGCGCATCCGGCTGAGCCTCGAGGTCACCGATCTGCTGCGGTTCTTCGAGCCGCGGCTGTTCTCCTCAAGCTTCGTGACCAGCGGCAAACCGGCGCCGGATATTTTTCAGCTTGCTGCCCGCGACCTGAAGGTCAGGCCGGCGGACTGCATCGTGGTCGAGGATTCGCCCGCGGGCGTCGCTGCCGCCAGCGCCGCGGGGATGAAGCCGATCGGATTTGTCGGGCGCAGTCCGGCCGAAGGGCGTCTCGCGCGCGATCTGGTCAGCGCCGGCGCGCTCGCCGTCATCGCCGACATGCGGGCGCTCAAGGGCGCCATCACCGATCTCCGCGGCTGGTAAGCCGACTGGTCCGGTTTCGCCCACCGATCAGCACATCAGTTTGCACCGGCTGCGGGGTTCGGACGCGGTTTGGGCCGCGGCTTCGGTTTCGCGGCGGGCTTTGGCCGCTTTTCCTGGGGCTCCCCGGCGAGCGGATCAAAGCCGACATAGGCGGTATATTCGTCAAGCAGCGACGTCGGGGCCGGCAACGGGAACGACAGGCCGTCTTCGATATACGTGAACATCGCATTGCCTGCGCCGGGCGCCAGCGTGACCGGGATGTGGACGAGTTTGGTAACGATCGGACGCATGCCGCCCGGCGTGTCCTGCACGACCGCGAAGCGCAACGGCACGTCGACCTGACCGGGACCGCCCGCCGGTCCGACAATGACCCGGCCCTGCACGCCGATCCGCATTACCATGTTGCCGCCGACGCTCGAGCATTCGCGCGCCTCGCGCACGAATTCGCCCTGGTACCTGACGCTCATCGCCGAGCCCGGAGGGCCGATGGTGAGCGTCGAAGCGCCCTGCCTGACTTCGATGGTCGGGCAAAAGACATCGGAAGCAGCGCCCGTGACGGTCTGCGGGGACTTCGCCGAGGAGCCGGTAAAGATGTCGACGAACGAGGCGGAATAGTTCCGCCCCGTATCGGTCGCCGCCGGCGGGTCGGAACTGCCGCCCGCGCAGCCGCCGGCGAAAAGCGCGAGCGCGACCGAGGCCGCAACGCCCGCGCGACCATGTCCACCCGTCCGATGAAAGAAGCCCGGCATTCCCCAGAATCTCTTCGCCAATCCCCGCGATCCCATTGTTATATCGAGTAAAGCGTGGCCATCCCAAGGCGGCGACGCCGCACGGTTAATGGCCGTCAGCCCCGCCGGAATCCTTCAACCGGCCGTAAAGCAGGTGGTCCTGCCAGATGCCGTTGATGCACAGATAATCGCGCGCGTAGCCCTCGCGTATAAAGCCATTCTTTTCAAGCAGCCGGATCGAGGCATTGTTGGTCGGGATGCAGGCCGCCTCCAGGCGGTGGAGCCGCAGCGTGCCGAAGGCGAACGGTATGACCGCTTTCACCGCAGCGGTCATATAGCCCTGCCGGCTGAAGGGCTGACCCATCCAGTATCCGACGCTCGCCGCCTGCGCGACGCCGCGGCGAACATTGGCGAGCGTCAGTCCGCCGACCAGCGCATTGTCCGAACTGCGAAACACCAGAAATGCGTAGCCCAGATCGGTCCGCAAATCCTCGGCGTAGCGGCGGATGCGGCGGCGGAACGCGCCGCGGGTCAGGTCGTCGGCCGGCCAGGTCGGCTCCCACGGCGTGAGGAATTCGCGGCTTGCTTCGCGCAGCGCCGCCCACTCGGCGTGATCGGTTGTTTGCGGCAGCCGCAGCATTACACCGTCGCCGACGACGGACGGCAGCGGGTCGGCGCTGATGGTGCGGAAGAAGACCATGACCTCAGTCTGAAGCGCGACGCAGTTCGCCGCCAGTTCGCTCCGGAGCAGCGATCGGCCTGCATCCGGCCAGCGGGAATTTTGTCGTCATGCGGCCTGCCGCGTCAACGTTTCGGCGATGGCGGCGGCGCTTTCCAGCCCCGCACCAAGCCCGAGCACGGCGATCGCGGGCTTGCCGCCGGCGATCAGCGCGCGGCCCGCGGCGCGCGCGCTCTCGACGGTTACCGCCTCGACCTTTGCGACCAGTTCGGCGAGCGGAATCGGGCGGCCCCACACGATCATCTGACGCGCCAGCTGCCCGATCCGGTCGCCGGAGCTTTCCAGCGCCATCAGCAGGCCGGCTTTCATCTGCGCCTTGGCGCGCGCGATCTCTGCCTCGGAGAGGGTCTCCGCGGTGCCGGCGATCTCGTCCACCACGACGCGCATCAGCTCGGACGTGTCCGCGGCATCGGTGCCGGCGTAGAGCCCGAACATGCCGATGTCGGAATACGGAGCGTGAAACGAGTAGATCGAATAGCACAGGCCGCGTTTCTCGCGGGCCTCCTGAAACAGCCGCGACGACATTCCACCGCCGAGCACGTTGCTGAACATCTGGAGACTGTAGAGCGAGGGATCGGTCTGCGCGACGCCCGGCAGCGCGAGCGCGATATGCACCTGCTCGAGCTCGCGCTTTTCAACATGCGTGCCGCCGCTGAACTGCGCCGGCTTCGGCGCCGCGCCGCCCGGGCCTTTGAAGCTGGAGAACCACTTTTCCACCTCGGCGACCACGGCGGCGTGGTCCACCGCGCCTGCGGCGGCGACGACGATATCGGGCGCGCGATAGTGGCTGTCGAGATAATCGCGCAGCCGCGCGCCGTCGAACGAGCGTACGGTGGTCGGCGTGCCGAGGATCGAGCGGCCGAGCGGCTGGCCGGGAAACGCAATTTCCTGCAGGTGCTCGAAGATCAGATCGTCGGGCGTATCGGCGACGGCGCCGATCTCCTGCACGATCACATTCTGCTCGCGCACCAGTTCGTCGCGGTCGAACGCCGGCTCGGACAGGATGTCGGCCAGAACGTCGAGCGCAAGCGGCACGTCGGCTTTGAGCATGCGCGCGAAATAGGCGGTGCTCTCGGCGCTGGTCGCGGCATTGAGATCGCCGCCGACCGCTTCGATCTCCTCGGCGATCTGCCGCGCGGTGCGGCGCCGCGTGCCCTTGAACGCCATGTGTTCCAGAAAGTGCGAGATGCCGTGCTCGTCGTGCCGTTCGTTGCGGCTGCCGGAATTGACCCAGACGCCGAGCGACGCCGTCTCGAGATGCGGCATCGTGTCGGTTACGACATTGATGCCGGATTTGAGGGTGGTCACCGCTACGCTCATGCTGCCGTTCCTTCCTGTGCGGCACGACTCGTCGCCAGGACGAACTGCTCGACCGCGGACTGATTGACCGGCAGCACCGTGATGCGCTCCGGCCGTTCGTTGAGATCTGAAAGCCATTCCGGCAATTGCGGGCGTACCCCGCATGCCGCTTCGACCGCGTCGGGAAATTTGGCCGGATGCGCGGTGGACAGCACCACCATCGGCACCGCCGGATCGCGCGGTTCCTTTTCCGCGACGGCCACCGCGACCGCGGTGTGCGGGTCGATGAGCTGGCCGGTCTCGCGCCTGACCGTGCGCATGGTCGCGGCCACTTCGTTCTCGTCGGCGCGGTCGGCGGCAAACAGCGCCCGAATGCGCGAAAGCGCGGCGGCCGGCAGCGTGAAACGGCGCGATTGCGCGAGCGAGCCCATCAGCGAACGCACGGTGCCCGCATCGCGGCCGCAGGCGTCGAACAGCAGCCGCTCGAAATTGGACGAGACCTGGATGTCCATCGACGGCGACGAGGTCGGCACCACGTCGCGCAGTTCGTAGGCGCCGGTCGAAAGCGTTCGCACCAGAATGTCGTTGACGTTGGTGGCGATGAGCAGCCGGTCCACCGGCAGCCCCATCTGCTGCGCGACATAGCCGGCATAGACGTCGCCGAAATTTCCGGTCGGAACGGTGAATGCAACTTTGCGGAGCGGGGCGCCGAGCGCCACCGCGGCGGTGAAGTAATAGACCGTCTGCGCCACGATCCGCGCCCAGTTGATCGAATTGACCCCGGACAGGCTGACCCGGTCGCGAAACGCGGCATGATTGAACAGGCCTTTGACGATCGCCTGGCAGTCGTCGAACGTGCCTTCGATGGCGACGGCGCGGATATTGCCGGCGGCCGACGTCGTCATCATCCGGCGCTGCACGTCGGAGATGCGGCCCTGCGGAAACAGCACGATGACGTCGACCTGGCTGCGGTCGCGGAACGCTTCGACCGCGGCGCCGCCGGTATCGCCCGAGGTCGCGACCACGATGGTCCGGCGCTCGCCGCGGCCGGCGAGCACATGGTCCATCAGCCGCGCCAGAAGCTGCATCGCCACGTCCTTGAAGGCGAGGGTGGGACCGTGAAACAGCTCGAGCGCGAATGTGTTGGGGCCGAGCTGGCTCAACGGCGCGACCGCGGTATGACGGAACGTGCCGTAGGCCTCGCTTGCCATGCGGGCGAGATCGGCTTCGCCGATCGAATCAGCGGTGAAACGCCGGATGATCTCGCAGGCGACTTCGGCGTAGGGGCGGCCCGCAAACCCGGCGATCGTCGCCGGTTCGAGCCGCGGCCAGGTTTCGGGCACGTAGAGCCCGCCGTCGCGGGCGAGCCCCGCGAGCATGGCTTCCGCGAAACCAAACGAGGGGGCTTCGCCCCTGGTCGAAACGTGACGCAACCCACGCCATCCTTGTCGCCCGGCCGCCGCCGGGACACTTAAGCCATTGATTTTCCGAGATAATGCGAAGGGAAGCCTGACGGCGTCCGTCCCGGATCGAAGGCCACACTAATAGAAAAATGGGCTTTGCCACAAGAAATGCGATGCCCGGGTGGAGCGATCGTCACGGCTGCCAGGGGCGGCCTTCGCGCCTCGACGCGAACACCCAGGCCGCGAACACCCCCACGAGAACCAGCGCGAGGCCGTACCACGTGACGGCATATTGAAGGTGCTGGTTTGGCAGTTTGACCACCAGCCGGCCCGGCTGCGGCAGGCCACCCGGCGGTGCCGGCGCTTCCTGCTCGACGTAAAACGGCGCGGCCGGGCTTACCCCTTTGGCATCCGCGATCGAGCGCGGATCGCGGGCGAACCAGAGATTGTGCGAGGGATCGTCTTTCGGCGAGAACCAGTGTCGCGCGTCGGGCCAGCGCATCGTCCCGGTGATCTCGACCGGCCCTTCGATCTGTCCTTCGGCGCGGGTGGCCGGATCTTTGCGCGCTTCCGGCACGAAGCCGCGGTTGACGATGACGAAGGCGCCGTCGGCGAGGCGTGCCGGAGTGAAAACCCAGTAGCCGGGACCCATGACGTCCGGACGGAACGAGGACGCCGCCGCGTAGATCAGCGCCTCCCTGCCGTGATCGAACGTGGCGCTGAATGTGACGCGGCGGTATTCATCACCCGCCTGGTCGAGGCCGTTCCACGCCGCCAGTGGCGGCAGCGGTACGGGCGCGGCAGCGAGCCGTTCGGTCAGCGCCGCGATCAGCCCTTCCTTCCAGGTCTTGCGCTGAACCTGCCAGGTGCCGAGGCCGATCAGCACCGCGAACGCGAGCATCGCCGGAACGAGCAGGCTGCGCCATGATCGACGCCTGGGCGGCGTCGGCGCTCTCACGGTTCGCCCTTGTCGAAACGGCCTTCGGCGGCCCTGTGATGATATTGCAGCGCGATCATCAGTCCCTTCATCGGCCGTAGCGGTCCGAGCGTGACGATGAGAATAAGCGGCAGCCACAGCGCCGCGTGCACCCAGTAAGGCGGCCGATAAAGCACTTCGGTGACCAGCGCCGCGACGACCACGATGAAGCCGGCAAGGAACATGATGAATACGGCGGGACCGTCGCCGGAATCGGCGAAATCGTAATCGAGCCCGCAGACCTCGCAGCGCGGCCGCAGTGTGACGAAGCCCGCGAAACAGTTTGCCCCTGCCGCAGCGCGGGCACGCGCATGTCAAGCCGGCGACGATCGATGCCGGAGAGCGTGTCGTGGCGGTCTTGTCGGTCACGGCCAGTGACGGTCATTGGCGGCGCTGCCTTCAAAAGTCTCTGTCTCGTCGCGGCAGGCGCGACGGAGCCCGCGCGTTCGCGCGGGCCCCCGGGAACGACGAAAGACCGTTTCGCGCTATTCCGGCGAGCGGCAGTGCCGCTGCCCCAGACGTAAATGCAGGCGAACAGGAACAGCCACACCACGTCGACGAAGTGCCAGTACCAGGCGGCAAACTCGAAGCCGAGATGCTGCGTCGGGGTGAATTGGCCCTTCAGGGCGCGGACCAGACAGACGATCAGGAAGATCGTGCCGATGATGACGTGGGCGCCGTGGAAGCCGGTCGCCATGAAGAAGGTGGCGCCGTAGATGTTGCCGGAATAGTGGAACGCGGCGTGGCCGTATTCGCAGGCCTGCACGCAGGTGAAGGTCAGGCCGAGCGCGATGGTGCAGACCAGGCCCCAGACCAGTCCCTTACGGTTGTTCTCGAGCAGCGCGTGATGCGCCCAGGTGACCGTCGTGCCCGAGGTCAAAAGGATCAGCGTGTTCAGGAGCGGCAGGTGCCAGGGATCGAAGGTGTGGATGTCTTTCGGCGGCCACACGCCGCCGAGAAACGCGGTCCGCGCGAAGTCCTTGAGCTCGGCCGGAAACAGCGCGGTATTGAAATAGGCCCAGAACCAGGCGACGAAGAACATCACCTCGGAGGCGATGAACAGGATCATGCCGTAGCGGTGGGAAATCTGCACCACGCGGGTGTGGTCGTGCTCGACTTCCGCTTCGTAGATGACGTCCCGCCACCAGCCGATCATGGTGTAGGCGACGCCGAGCGCGCCGACGCCGAAGATGATCCGGCGCGTAAGCGACGATGTGGTGCATCCACAGAATCAGGCCGAAGGCCATGATGAAGGCCGAAGTCGCGCCGATCGCCGGCCACGGACTGGGATTGACCAGGTGATAGTCGTGGTGCGGTTTGGCGTGGGCAGCGTCAGCCATCGTCGTCTTCTCCGCTTGGCGCCCTCGCGGACGCCGTCGTGTTGCGTCTGTCAGATATCAGATACGGCCGGGTTTTCCTGGCGTTGCAGTCTCCGCCGCCGCCTGATCCGGCACGTGGACCGGATAGAAGGTGTAGGAGAGCGTGATCAAGTCGCACCCCGTCCTGTTCGGAATCGTCGGCGAGCTTCGGATCGACGTAGAACACCACCGCCATCTCGCGCGGTCTCGCCCGGCTTCATGGTCTGTTCGGTGAAGCAAAAGCAGTTGATTTTCTCGAAATAGCCGCCGGTGGTCGGCGGACTGACATTGTATCCGGCCTGGCCCGCGGTGACGCGGGCGGCCAGGTTGGTGACGGTATAATAGACGGTGACCACCTGGCCGAGCCTGACGTCGATGGTGCGCTGCTCGGGCTCGAACCGCCACGGCAGTCCGGCGCTGACATTGGAATCGAAACGCACCGTGATGGTGCGGTCCGAGGTCTGCGCCGGAGCGGTTTTGGCAACCTGCGTGGTGCCGCCATAGCCGGTGGTGCGGCAGAACCAGGAATAGAACGGCACCGCGGCGAACGACAGGCCGACCATCGACGCGACCAGGCCCCCGCAGCAGAACGCGACCACCAGGTCGCGGCGGAGCAATGGGGCGCTGTCCGGTTTGCGTTGTGCTCATCGCCGTTTCACGAATGCGCGTTTCAACATCCTGCGTTTCACGATCCCGCCGTTCACAGCGGCCGGATCAGAACCGCCGGTCCCTTCACCAGCGTCACGAAGTAGAACAGCAGCACCAGCACGCCGAGCGACACCGCGATGGCGATCGAACGGGCCCGCCGCGCGCGAAGCTGCTGCTCGGTTAGTTTGATGCCCGTTCCATTCCCCTCCGCGGGCGGCGGCGGGGAGGAGGGAGGGGTTTGCCGGCTCATGGTCGTTTGCGCCGTCATGCCGCGAGCCAGCCGGACAGGCCGGTGACGGCCCGGTCGACCAGCAGCGTGACGAACAGCAGAAACAGATAAAGGATCGAGAAGCCGAACATTTTCCGGCTCGCCGCGTGGTCTTCGCCATCGGCGCGGATGCGGAACGCGAGCGCGACCATGCCGGCGCCGCCGGCAAGCGCCACCACGCCGTACAGTGCGCCGGTATAGCCGAGGAACCACGGCAGCGCGCCGAGCGGCGCGAGCACGAGGGTGTAGAGCAGGATCTGGCGGCGCGTTTCGGTCACGCCCGCCACCACCGGCAGCATCGGTACGCCCGCGCGCGCATAGTCGCCGGTGCGATAGAGCGCCAGCGCCCAGAAATGCGGCGGCGTCCAGAAGAAGACGATCAGGAACAGAATGAACGGCTCCAGAGCGAGCGTGCCGGTCATGGCCGCCCAGCCGATCATCGGCGGCAGCGCGCCGGCCGCGCCGCCGATCACGATGTTCTGCGGCGTCGAGCGCTTGAGCCACATCGTGTAGATCAAAACATAGAACGCGATCGTCAGCGCGAGCAGCGCCGCCGCGACAGCGTTGACCAGTACGCCGAGCACCATGACCGAGCCGGCCGCGAGCGTGAGCCCGAAGGCAAGCGCCTCGCCCGGCGCGACGCGGCCGGCGGGAATCGGCCGCGACGACGTCCGCTCCATCCGCGCGTCGATGTCGGCGTCGTACCACATGTTGAGCGCACCCGCCGCGCCGGCGCCGACCGCGATGCAGATCAGCGCGGTCAGGGCGATCACCGGATGCACGTGCACCGGCGCCAGCACGAGGCCGACGAAGGCGGTGAACACCACGAGCGACATCACCCGTGGCTTCATCAGCTCAATGTAGTCGCCGACGCCCGCGAGACTGGGCTCGGCGTGCGACGCCGTAATGCTCATCGGATCAGCGGCAGGGTTTCAAACTGGTGGAACGGCGGCGGCGACGAGAGCGTCCATTCGAGCGTGGTCGCGCCCGGTCCCCACGGATTGGCAGGCGCCGGCACCTTGCGCACGAAAGCCTGGATGACGCCGAAGCAGAATATCAGCACGCCCAGGCCGGAAATGTACGAGCCGATCGAGGATACGAAGTTCCAGCCGGCGAACGCATCCGGGTAGTCGGCGATGCGGCGCGGCATGCCGGCGAGTCCGAGGAAGTGCTGCGGGAAGAACACCAGGTTCACGCCGATGAAGGTGATCCAGAAGTGCAGCTTGCCGACAAACTCGCTGTACATGTACCCGCTGATCTTCGGGAACCAGTAATACCAGCCGCCGAAGATGGCGAACACGGCGCCGAGCGACAGCACGTAGTGGAAGTGGGCGACGACGTAATAGGTGTCCTGCAGCACGCGGTCGACGCCGGCATTCGCCAGCACCACGCCGGTGACGCCGCCGACCGTGAACAGGAAGATGAATCCCATCGCCCACAGCATCGGCGTCTTGAACTCGATCGAGCCGCCCCACATCGTGGCGATCCACGAGAAGATCTTCACGCCGGTCGGCACCGCGATCACCATGGTGGCCGCGATGAAATAGGCCTGCACGGTCGACGACATGCCGACGGTGTACATGTGGTGCGCCCACACCACGAAGCCGATGCCGCCGATCGCGACCATGGCGTAGGCCATGCCGAGATAGCCGAACACCGGCTTGCGCGAGAACGTCGCCACGATCTGGCTGACCATGCCGAAGCCCGGAAGGATCAGGATGTACACTTCGGGGTGGCCGAAGAACCAGAACAGATGCTGGAACAGCAGCGGATCGCCGCCGCCATGCGGATCAAAGAAAGTGGTTCCGAAATTGCGGTCGGTCAGCAGCATGGTGATGGCGCCGGCAAGCACCGGCAGCGCCAGCAGCAGCAGGAAGACCGTCACGAGCTGCGACCATACGAACAGCGGCATCTTGTGCATCGTCATGCCGGGAGCGCGCATGTTGAAGATCGTGGTGATGAAGTTGATGGCGCCGAGGATCGACGACGCGCCCGCGATGTGCAGCGCGAGGATGACGAAATCCATCGCCGGACCGGGGTGGCCGTAGGTCGAGAGCGGCGCATAGATGGTCCAGCCGGTTCCGGCGCCGTTGGCGCCCGGCTCGCCTTCGAAGAACATCGAGGCGATGAACAGGGCGAACGAGGCCGGCAGCAGCCAGAACGAAATGTTGTTCATCCGCGGGAATGCCATGTCCGGCGCGCCGATCATCAGCGGCACCATCCAGTTGCCGAACCCGCCGATCATCGCCGGCATCACCATGAAGAAGATCATGATCAGGCCGTGCGCGGTCACGAACACGTCGAAAGCGTGGGTCTCGTGGAAAATCTGGAGGCCGGGAAACATCAGCTCGGCGCGGATCACGATCGAGAACAGGGCCCCGATCAGGCCCGCGCACAGCGCGAACACGAGGTACATCGTGCCGATGTCCTTGTGGTTCGTCGAATAGACGAAACGGCGCCAGCCGTGCGGAATGGCGTGTCCGTGGTCGTCGCCGTGTGCCGCGTGTGTCATCGTATCCATTGTCAATTCCTGCTTTGGCGCGTGTTCTTATGGGCTCGATCGGATCAGCGGGCCTGCGTATCGCCCGCAGCGACTGCGTTTGGCGGGGCGCTTTGCAGGCCGGCGTTCTTCTTTTCTTTCTCGACCCAGGCGGCGAATTCGGCGTCGCTTACCACCCGCACCGTGATCGGCATGAAGGCGTGATCCTTGCCGCAAAGCTCGGAGCACTGGCCGTGGTACAGGCCCTCGCTGGTCGCCTTGAACCAGGTGTCGTTGAGCCGGCCGGGCACCCCGTCGATCTTGACGCCGAACGACGGCACCGCGAACGAGTGGATCACGTCGGCGCCGGTGACCAGCACGTGCACGACCTTGTTCACCGGCACGACCATTTCGTTGTCGACCGTGAGCAGGCGTGGCTGGTCGGGCTTGAGGTCCTTGTCGGCGACGAGCAGCGAGTCGAATTCGAAATCGCCGTTGTCGGGATAATTGTAGCTCCAGTACCACTGCTTGCCGGTCGCCTTGACCGTCAGGTCCGCCTGCGGGGCATCGAGCTCCACGAACAGCAGCCGGAACGAAGGCACCGCGATCGCTACCAGGATGACGACCGGGACAAGCGTCCAGGCGACTTCGAGCAGCGCGTTGTGTGTGGTCCGCGACGGGGTCGGATTGGAGCGCGCGTTGAAGCGCACCACGACGATCGCCAGCAGCGCGAGGACGAAGATGGTGATGCCGGTGATGATCCAGAGCAGGAAGTCGTGAAACCAGGTCAGGTCCACCATGACGGGCGTGGCGGCTTCCTGGAGGCCAAGCTGCCACGGTTTCGGCTCGCCCACGGCGGCCAGCGCCGCCTGCGCGCTCGCCAGCAGGCCGCCTCCGGACAATGCGATGGCAGTCAAGCGTAAGAACACCGGCATCTCTTTCTCGGCTCCTCGTTCTTTCAGTCTGGCCTGGTCACGGGCTTTGCCGTGTTCGGCACCGCGCGTCCATGACATTCGAAAAAGCTGTCCACAGCGCAACGGCAGCGGCCCGACGCTGCCTGCTGCCGACGGGTTTCTGCCACGGATTTGTCCTTTGACGGGCATCGGCGGGGGTGACTTCTCAAACCACAAATCGCAGGCTACCGCAATGCACTCATCTGCGCGGCGGATCTCCTTCTGGTGGCCACAATAGCCCGGTTTTGATCAATCTTGACACGGGTGGACCACCATGTACGCAGGCTCGCGCGGCGATGTGCACGCGGACAGGCGATTCGTGCCGCATTCCGCCGCCCGTCGCCACGCCGGCTGAAGGAACGGCCGACCAGGGAAAGACGATCATGGCCCGTTTGAATGTCGCGCGGATGATGCGGCGAAAGGCCCCGGCCGCGGTGCGTGCCGTGGCGCTGGTTGCGACGCTGACGTCGGGCGCTGTGGCCTTCTGCGGTCAGGCGGCGGCGCAGGGCGCGGTCCGCTCGGTTCACGGCGACTGGCAGATCCGCTGCGACACTCCGCCCGGCGCTCAGAACGAGCAGTGCGCGCTGATGCAGAGCGTGACCGCGGAAGACCGGCCGAACGTCGGGCTGACCGTGATCGTCATCAAGACCACCGACCAGAAAAGCCGGCTGATGCGGGTGGTCGCCCCGCTCGGCGTGCTGCTGCCGTCCGGCCTCGGCCTCAAGATCGACAACAACGATGTCGGCCGCGCGGGCTTCGTGCGCTGTCTGCCCAACGGGTGCGTCGCCGAAGTGGTGATGGACGACAAGCTGATTGAAAAGCTGCGCGGCGGCCAGACCTCGACCTTCATCATTTTCCAGACCCCCGAGGAAGGCATCGGCTTTCCGATGAGCCTGAAGGGCTTTGGCGAAGGCTTCGACAAGCTGCCATAGCGGATACGACGGGAGGGGGGCATTTCCCCCGGCACCCCCCCCACCGTCCGCCCCTCAGGCGGACGGACCTCGCTCAGACTTGAATTGCCGCCTGCGCGATGTGCCTTTCAGTCCGGTCGCGGAATTATTATCTTTCGTTTGTTGGATCATTCGAAGCAGCGGTATGGCCATGGACATCAAACACTATCCGGTCACCCACACCGAGGCGGAGTGGCGCAAGCTGCTGACGCCCGAGCAATTTCGCGTCATGCGTGCTCACGGAACGGAAGCTCCCGGAAGTTGTGCGCTGAACTACGAGAAGCGCGCCGGCACGTTCTACTGCGCCGGCTGCGATCAGCCGCTGTTCGCTTCCAAAAAGAAGTTCGAGAGCGGAACCGGGTGGCCGAGCTTCAACGATCCGGTTGAAGGTTCGGTCGAGACTTCGACCGACAGCAGCTACGGCATGGTGCGGACGGAGGTACACTGCAACCGCTGCGGCAGTCACCTCGGCCATGTATTCGAAGACGGGCCCCCGCCGACGCATCTGCGCTACTGCATCAACGGCGTGGCGATGAATTTCAAGCCGGACTGAAATTGCGGCCGATTTCGGACTTCTTGACTGTTTTAACTTAGGAAATCGCAATAAACGCGGGCCTATTGCTGCCTCGTTCACGACTCAGGATTGGGCCACTGGTTAATCACCGGACGATGGCTCAACCGCCGGAAATGGCAGTGGATGACCAGCCCACGGGACTCGGCCACGCGCCTGCTGCAAATGATGATGGTCGCCTCGGTGGTCCTTCCCGCGGCGCTGTTCGCTTATGCGTCCTGGATCAGTTATCGCGGAATTCAGGCCGTCGCCGACGAGCGCCTGGTACGCTCGCTCGACGTGATGCAGGAGCAGGCGCTCAAGGTCCTGCAAACCGTCGACCGCACGTTCGCGGAGGTCAACGAAATCGCGCGCGATATGTCGGACGAGGACATTCGCGTTGAAGAGCCCCGGCTGCATCGGCGGCTGGCCAGCATCGTCGCCACCATGCCGCAGCTTCACGCCATCATGCTGGTCGGCAGGAACGGCCGGCCGCTCGCGGCAAGCGCGGTCGCGCCCGTACCGGACAATGTGAATTTCGGCGATCGCGATTACTTCCAGGTTCAGCGCGACGGCGATCCCGGCACCTATGTCAGCGATATGCGTTCGCCGCGCCTGCCGGGCATCGGTTCAGACTTCTTCGATCTTTCGCAGCGGCTGGAGTCGCCCGACGGTGCGTTCAACGGCGTGATCGCCGTGGCGGTGCGTCCCAGCTATTTCGAGGATTTTTACCGGCTGATCGGTCAGGTGCACGGCAGTTACGCGCTGGTGCGCGACGATGGTGCCCTGCTGGCGCGGTTTCCCGTTCCGGCCGACCGGGCGCGGCGTCTGAGCACGGCGAGCCCGCTGCGGCGGGCGATCTCCGAAGGAGCGGCACAGGGTCTCTATACCCTCGGCGCGGACAATTCGGAGATCGACGGCATTTCCCGCCGGGTCGGCTTTCGCAAGCTTCCGGGCTTTCCGGTCTATGCGGTTGCCGGCGTGAGCACGGCGGCGATCCGCGGCGAATGGCTTTCCGCGATGGGGCGGTATTTGATCTTCGGCATTCCCGCCACGCTCCTCATTCTCGCGGTGCTCTGGCTTGCGCTGCGCCGGACGAAGCGGCTCTATGACGAGGCCGACCGCAGGGAGACAGCCGAAGGCGCGTTGCGGCAATCGCAGCGGCTCGAAGCGATCGGTCAACTCACCGGCGGCGTCGCGCACGACTTCAACAATCTGCTGATGATCGTGAGCGGCAGCGCGTACCGGCTGCGCCGCGAGATCAGCGACGAGAAGCAGGTGCGGCTGCTCGATGCCATCGCCAACGCCA
Source organism: uncultured Alphaproteobacteria bacterium (assembly GCA_963766925.1). Classification (GTDB taxonomy): domain Bacteria; phylum Pseudomonadota; class Alphaproteobacteria; order Rhizobiales; family Xanthobacteraceae; genus BOG-931. Next base: position 48,740 of record CAVYCI010000010.1, on the reverse strand, counting down.
CGCAGCGCGGCGAGAATCTGACGCGGCAACTGCTCGCGTTCTCCCGGCGCCAGACCCTGCAGCCGAGCGTCATCGATCTGGCCGAGCGTTTGCCCGAGCTGAAGGAGATGCTCAGCCGCTCGCTGCGCGGCGATATCGAAATCCGTCTGGTGCCGCCGAAGCGGCCGTGCCTCGTCAAAGTCGATCCGAGCGAACTCGAACTCGCCCTGCTCAATCTCGCCGTCAACGCGCGCGACGCGATGCCGTCGGGCGGCACCCTCACCATTGCCGCAAGGGCGATCGTGCTGCGCGGCAAAGCCGGCGAGGAAGGCCTGAGCGGCGATTTCGTCGCCATCCGGATCGCCGACACCGGGCTCGGCATCCCGGCCGAAATACTGCCGCGGGTGTTCGAGCCGTTTTTTACCACCAAGGACGTCGGCAAGGGCACCGGGCTCGGCCTGTCCCAGGTCTATGGCTTCGCCAAACAGTCGGGCGGCGCCGCGACCATCACCAGTACGCCGCGGCGCGGCACCGCGATCACGCTGTTCCTGCCGCGCAGTCTGGAGCGGCGCGCCGTACCGCGCGAGCCTTCGGCCACGACCGCGCCTGCGCTGCCGACCGGGACCGCGTTGCTGGTCGAGGACAATGCCGAAGTGGCCGCGGTGGCGCGCGGCTATTTCACCGACCTCGGTTTCCGCATCAAGGAAGCCGCCGGTGCGCAGGAAGGTCTCGACGTCATCGAACGCGATGGCGACATCGATCTGGTGTTCTCGGACATTCTGATGCCCGGCGGCCTGAACGGTCTCGAACTGGCGAAGCTGGTGCGCCGGCGCTTCCCGCGCGTCGTGGTGCTGCTGACGACCGGATACAGTTCGAGCGCGCAGGAGGCAGTGCGCCAGGGCTTTGAAGTGCTGAGCAAGCCGTACGACCTCGCCGCGCTCGAACGCGCCCTGCTGACGGCTTTCAAGGGCGTGGACCGGACCGCGCGACGGCCCGTCGTGCCGGAGCCGCAGCGGGTCACAGGCTAGCGTGCACGGTCAGCGCGCGACGCGGATCAGCGTCTTGCCGAAATTGCGGCCCTGCAGCATGCCCATGAAGGTCGCGGGCGCGTTCTCGAGTCCGTCGGTTATGTCCTCGCGATAACGGATGCGGCCGTCGGCGATGCCGGCGGAGACGGTCTTGAGGAAATCCGGGAAGTGCTCGCTCGGCGAATTCGTAGTTGATGAAGCCGCGCAGCGTCAGGCTTCGGGTCAGTATCGCACGCATGGTCGCAGGCAGAAGGTTCGGTCCGGACGCCGCGCCGGTTCCGCTGTACTGGGCGATCAGCCCGCAGACCGGAACGCGCGCGAAGGTGTTGAGCAGCGGCAGCACCGCCTGCCAGACCGCGCCGCCGACATTCTCGAAATAAACGTCGATGCCCTTCGGGCAGGCGGCCGCGAGCTGCGCGGGGAAATCGGGCGCGCGGTGGTCGATGGCGGCGTCGAAGCCTCAGCTCCTCGACGACATAGCGGCACTTGTCCGCGCCGCCCGCGATGCCGACCGCGCGGCATCCGGCCATTTTGGCCAGTTGTCCGACCAGCGAGCCGACCGGGCCGCTGGCGGCGGCCACCACCACGGTCTCGCCCGCCTTGCGGCTTGCCGATGACGTTGAGGCCCGCATAGGCGGTGAAGCCCGGCATGCCGAGCACGCCGAGCCCGGTGGTGACCGGCGCCTGCGCCGGATCGAGCTTGCGCAGCGCCGGGGCCGGACCACGCCGCATGGGTGCGCCACCCGGTATGCGCCAGTACGATGTCGCCCGCCGCATAACCAGGGCGATCCGAGGCAATCACCTCGCAAACGGTCTCGCCAGTCATCACGTCGCCGACCTCGAGCGCCTTCGCATATGATCTGGCGTCGTCCATGCGGCCGCGCATGTACGGATCGAGCGAGAGATAAAGCACCCGCAGCAACAGCCCGCCCGGCGGCAGCGCAGGCATCGGGACTTCCTCCAGACGGAAATTTTCCGCGGCCGGCGGGCCCTTGGGCCGCGACGCCAGCACGATCTGTTTCGTCATGAGGTCACTCATGTTTCCTGCTCCTTCAAACGTCGCTGGGTGGAGTGTGCCCGGCGCGGCGGGCGGCGTCTACGCCGCGCGGACGCGGGTGAAGAAGGTAGCGACCTGGTTCTCGAGGTCGCCTGCGCGTGCCGACAGCCGCGCCGTCCATGCGGTGATGTCGCCTGCGGCCGCCGCGCCGCGCGTTGCGACCTCTTCGACCGAGCTGATCTCGGCAGACGCCCGCGCGGTGTGGCCGGCGGCGTCCTGAATGCTTTCGGCGATGCCGCGGGTCGTCATGCTCTGCTGCTGCACCGCCGACGCGATGCTCGTCGACACCGTGGTCAGTTTGCCGATGTTGCGCGCAATCGACGAAATCTCCTCGACCGAGCGTTTGGTCGCTTCCTGAATAGCGGCGACCTGCTGGGAAATGTCGCCGGTTGCGCGCGAGGTCTGATTGGCCAGCGTCTTGACCTCGGCGGCGACCACCGCGAAGCCCTTGCCGGTTTCGCCGGCTCGCGCCGCTTCGATGGTGGCGTTGAGCGCCAGCAGATTGGTCTGTGCGGCGATCGCGGAGATGGTGCCAACCACGGACCCGATGCGCTCGGCCGCGTCGTTCAGCGAGCCGATGACATCCTGGGTGCGCTCGGTGTCGGCGACCGCCGACTGCGCCATGCCGAGTCCGTTGGTGGCCTGCCGGCCGATCTCCTGGATCGATCCGGACAGTTCTTCCGTCGCAGTGACGGTGGCGTCCATGCGCCAGGAGGTTTCGGCCGAGGCGATCGAAGCCGAAGCCATGCGGCGAAGCGTGTCGTCGGCTACCTGCGTGAGCAGCGAGCCGGTCATGGTCAGCGAAGCGGACGCTTCCTTGATGGCCTCGATCACCGCGCCGATGGCGGCGTCGAAATCGGCGATCGCCTCATCGATCGCGCCGCGCCGGGCCAGAGCTGCGTGTTCCGCCGCCTGCCGGTGCAGCGTCATCGCGTTGGAAACGTCGAAGCTCACCACCTGCGAGATGATCTTGCCACGCTCGGCCAGTTTCGCCGTCGCGAAACGGTGCTTCCGCGCCAGCACATCGAACGCCATCCGGGTGACGAAGCTGCCGGATGTGCTGCGAATGCGCGCGTCGAGCCCGACCGCCGCCTCCTGCTGCACCGTCCGCCGGCACGATTCGGCGTAGCGCTGATCGAGATTGCCGCCGAGCAGCGCGCGGAAATGCTCGACCTCGAGGCTTTTGATAAGCTCTTTGTGCTGCGCGACCACCTTGCCGATGTTGGGCAACGCCGTGATGGCGACGACGACGTCGTCGATGGTCCGTTCGAGATGCGGGGCGAGCAGCGGCCAGGTTTCGGCGAGGACCGAGCGCACGCGATCGTCGATCCGGTGCATGGCCAGGCGCGCGTCGAAAACGGGAATCGGTTCGATCGGATCCATGCCTGTAACCAAACACCGCAACACGGCATGTTGGCCGACAATGGTTGCCCAAGTGTGAATGCTCTACTTCCGGAAGCGTCGCGTCCCGATCCCACGCAGGCCGCTGAATGGTTCCGGCAAAAAAACGGGAGGCCTCGGCCTCCCGTTTTTCCGTTCGCAGTCTGGAGGAGCTGCCGCTCGCCCTGCTCAGGTCCCAGTGAGCACGGCGAGTGTGACGGGTGCGAGCCCGTCGAAGCCCAGCGCGCGGGCTGCAGCCGGCGTCACATCGATGACTCGGCCGCGGACGAACGGTCCACGGTCATTGATGCGCACCACGACCGAACGGCCAGTCCGCTGGTTCGTGACCCGCACTTTGGTGCCGAACGGCAGGGTGCGGTGCGCCGCGGTCATCCCCGTCGGCGCCGCCCGTTCGCCGTTGGCGGTGAGTCCGCCGGAGTAAATTGAAGCCAGGCCTTCCTGTGCGGATGCGGCCATTGGAATAGCGATAGTGGAAACAACAAGAGCAGAAGCAAGCACAAGTCTACGCAGGCTATTATTAGCCATGACCTACCTTTTACGCTGTTAAAGGGAATGGTGAACCGGCTCCCCCCCAACTGGAGCCACGGCTCTGGTGACTGGATATTGTGGAGAGAATGCGGCGCGTTATTAACCATAGTTCCAGGCCTGCGGCGCGCGGTTTCCGCGAGCCTGGCCTATGCTTGGTTAATCACGCCGATTATTGGAAAATGCGCGCGAAAACGCCTTCGCATGGCCTGCGAAAGCTGCGCACGCGGCTTTTATTGCCTCGGCGCCGTTAGTGTTACTTTCCGAAAGGTCGATTTTACTCGGCAGCGACCGCTGTTGGCAGCACGTAATCTTTGAACTGCTCGCGCAATGCCATCTTCTGGATCTTGCCGGTCGCCGTGTGGGGAATCGCCGGGATGAACACCACGTCGTCGGGCATCCACCAGTTGGCGATTTTGCCCTGGAAGAAGCCGAGAATTTCCTCCCGGGTGGCGGTCTGGCCCTCCTTGAGCACGATCACCAGCAGCGGCCGTTCGTCCCACTTCGGATGCCGTACGCCGATCACGGCGGCTTCGGCGACTTTCGGATAGCCGACCGCAAGATTCTCCAGATCGATCGAGGAAATCCACTCGCCGCCGGATTTGATCACGTCCTTGGACCGGTCGGTGATCTGCATGTAGCCGTGCGGGTCGATCGTGGCGACGTCGCCGGTGTCGAAATAGCCTTCGCTGTCGAGTATCTGCGTGTCGTCGTTGTAATAGGCCCGGGCAACGGCGGGCCCCTTCACCTTGAGGCGGCCGAATGTCCTGCCGTCCCAGGGCAGCCTCCGTCCCGAATCGTCGGTGATCTTCCACTCCACGCCGAACGGGGAGTGGCCCTGCTTCTGTTTGATGTCGAGCTGCCCATCGAGCGGGAGATCGGCGTATTCGGGCTTGAGCGAGCCGACCGAGCCGAGCGGGCTCATTTCGGTCATGCCCCAGGCGTGGAAGACATGGACGCCGTAATCCTGCTCGAAGGTCTTGATCATGGCGCGCGGGCAGGCCGAGCCGCCGATGATCACGCGGTTGAGCCAGGGCAGCTTGCCGCCGGTCTTCTCCAGATATTGCAGCAGCAGCAGCCACACCGTCGGCACCGCGCCGGTGCAGGTGACCTTAAAATCGTTGAGCAGCTCATAGACCGACGCGCCGTCGAGCTTCGCTCCCGGCAGCACCAGCGCGCTGCCCACGGCGGGCGCCGAGAACGCCAGTCCCCAGCTGTTGGCATGAAACATCGGCACGATCGGCATCGTGACGTCGCGCGAGGTAAGGCCGAACACCTCGGTCTGGAGCGACATCATGGTGTGCAGAACGTTCGAGCGATGCGAATAAAGCACGCCCTTCGGATTGCCGGTCGTGCCCGACGTGTAGCACATGCCGGCCGCGGTATTCTCGTCGAACTCCTTCCAGGCGAAATCGCCGTCGGCTCCGTTGAGCCAGTCCTCGTAGGCAACCACGTTCTTCAACGTCGTCGCCGGCATGTGGGCTGAGTCGGTGTAGACGATCACCCGCTCGATCGAGGGCAGTTTGTCGGCGATCTTTTCGAGCAGCGGGATAAAGGTCAGGTCGGTCATCAGTATGCGGTCTTCGGCGTGATTGATGATCCACACGATCTGTTCCGGGAACAGTCTCGGATTGACGGTGTGGTAGATCGCGCCGATGCCGACGATGCCGTACCAGCTTTCCAGATGCCGCCAGGTGTTCCAGGCGAGTGTCGCCACGCGATCGCCGGTCCTGATGCCGTCACGATCGAGCCGCTGCGCGACCCGCAGCGCGCGGGCGCGCAGTTCGCGGTAATTGGTCTGGTGAATCGGGCCTTCGATCGAGCGCGAGATCACCGGCCGGTCGCCGTGGTTGATCGCGGCGTGATCGATGATGCGCTGGCAGAGCAGCGGCCAGTCCTGCATGAGCCCGAGCATGTTTTCCTCCTGCCTGCGCGGCGTGTGTTGTTTTTGTCGGTGCCGCGCCGTTTGGCGTCAATCCTTTTGCAATGTAGCCCGATGACGTGGCGAAGAAAATCCCGTGCTCTCTGTGGAGCGGCCGCGCGACGGCCTGTGACCTGTACGGTGGCAGACTTGCAGGGGTGGCGGGCTTGTAGGGGTGGCCGACTTGCGCTTAAGGACGGAGCGGGGTGGCATTCTTGCTGCGGAGTGTGCCGATGCACGGGAGGTTCGCCGCGTGAGGGGCGGGATGGCGGTCCTCGTCCTGCTGGCCTGCGGTGTCGTGCCGGCGCTTGGGCAATATGTGCGGCTGCCGCCGTCACGCGATCCGGACCCGCCGACCCCCTGCCAGCTCGGTCTGTCCAGCTTTGCGCAGTTTCAGCATTTGCCGCTGCTGGCGGCCCCTGGCGCTTGCGGCGCCGTCGATCCGGTCCTGCTGCAAAGCGTGACGCTGCCCGACCGCTCGAAGGTGGCAGTGAATCCGCCGGCGACGCTTCGGTGCAGCATGGCGCTCGCGGTCGCCGCCTGGGTTCGCGAAGAGATCGCTCCGGCGGCGCTCAGGCTCGGCGCCGCGCTGCGCGGTATCGAGAACGCGGATTCCTACGACTGCCGGGGTCGCAATCGCGTTCCGGGGGCGATGATGAGCGAACACGGGCGCGCCAACGCGCTCGACATCGGCGGCCTGCGGCTTGGCGACGGACGGCTGATCAGGCTGACCGACGTCGACGTTTCAGCGGAATGGCGGACAGCGGTGCGGACCAGCGCCTGCACCCGCTTTAATACGGTGCTCGGGCCGGGCTCGGACGGCTATCACGAGGAGCATATCCACCTCGATCTCGCCGAACGGCATGGCGGTTACAAAATGTGCCAGTGGGATGTCCGCGAGCCGGTTCGCGAAGCCGTGGCCGAGGAAAAAGAATCCGCCAACCGGCGCCGCGGGCCGGTTCGGCCGTCGCAAGATCGCAGACCCGGTGCCGCTGCCGCGGCCGCGGCCGCCGGGCGCGGCGCGCACTGCGCGTCAACAGAACGCGCGCGTGAGAGATTGTGCCCGCTTTGCAGCGGATAAACGGTCGCGGAAATTTCCTGAAGATATGGCCGCGGACGCGCTATCGGCTATTTGCCGATCATCACGTCGGAGGCCTTGATCACTGCCCAGGCTTCATCGCCCTTTTGCAGCCCGAGATCGGTGACGGCTTCGTTGGTGATGCGAGGCGGTGACGATCGACGCCATGACCGAGATCGACCCGCACATGCGAGGTGGTGGCGCCCTTGGCGACGTCGACAATTTTGCCCTTGAGCTGATTGCGTGCACTGAGTTTCATTTCCGGCTCCCTTCAAATAAACGCGTATGAAATAGCCCGCATGCATATAAGGTCGTCTTTACGCGCGAACAGATCCGTGCGGCCGCAAGATGCAACTGGGATTCATGACTAACAGCCGCTAAACCGGGCTTGGTCACATCACGGGGACGGTGATTGATCGCGGTCACCCGCCAGCCGGCTGCGTTCGGCACCCTGATAATGATCAAGTCGGGTCAGCGAGCAATTGTCGACCAGAAAGGCGAAGCCGCCGCGCGGCGGCAGGCCGAGCGCGATGGCGATGGCGGCCCGAATGGTCCGCCGTGCGCGACAGCAACAATATCGCCGCCTTGATATTTTCTGGTTGGCGCGCTCGATCGCGGCGCCGACCCGCTGCACGAGATCGACAAAACTTTCGCCGTTGGGCGGGCGCTCGTCCGCTTCCGAATACCAGAAAGAGTCCGGCTCCTGGCTCCGGTTCATCAAAAACTCGCGCCGGTCGAGGCCCTGCCAGTCGCCGAGATGCTGCTCCGCGAGAGTCCCTGTCCTGCACAAATTCCTGCGTCGCGGCTGAACGTCGCCGGCGGCGAAAATCGCCTGCGCGGTTTGGTGGGTACGCGCGAGATTGACTGGTGAGCCAGACCGCGCGGCGCGGCAACAATGCCGCCAGCCCGGAAAACACGGCGGCGTCGCCACAGTCGCAGGGCAGGTCGCTCTGACCGTAGATGCGGCCTTCGTCGACGATCACCGGCGCATGACGGACAAACCACCAGCGCGTTCGCACGAATCCGTCTGCCGCGGCTTTGGTCGCTGCAATCTGGTCGAGAGTTGTTGCCGCCGTCAAAACCTTCTCCGTGGTTCGATCCCGCGCATTTATTAGAAGCGCCCGGTGCCGCCTTCAAGCCCGCCTTCAGGCGCGAAACGGCGACGTTTTCAGGTGCAAAGGGGTGTTTTTAACCAGTTGTCGCCACAAAGAGGCTGCACAAACTCACCGCGCAGCGCTAAGGGACATTATGGCACCGCTCAGCAATCTCGCCGCCCGCGATGTCGAAACGCTGGTCCATCCCTACATCAATCTCGCGAGCTTTCGCGAGACCGGGCCGCTGATCATCGAGCGCGGCGAAGGCGTCTATGTCTATGACACCAACGGCAAGCGCTTATCATCGAGGGCATGGCCGGGCTGTGGTGCACGGCGCTTGGCTACGGCAACGAGGAATTGGTCGAGGCCGCCGCCGCGCAGATGCGCAAGCTGTCGTTCGCGCATCTGTTCACCGGCCAGAGCCACGATCCGGCGATCGAGCTTGCCGAGAAGCTCAAGGAGATCGCGCCGGTGCCGATCTCGAAGGTGTTCTTCTGCAATTCCGGATCGGAAGCCAACGACACCCAGGTCAAGCTGGTCTGGTATCTGAACAACGCGCGCGGCCGGCCGAAGAAGAAGAAGATCATCAGCCGCATCAAGGCCTATCACGGCGTCACCGTCGTCGCGGCTTCGCTGACCGGGCTTCCCGGCAACCATCGCGATTTTGATCTGCCGCTGCCGGGCTTTCTGCATACCGGCTGTCCGCATCATTATCGCTTCGCCCACGACGGCGAGAGCGAAGAGCAGTTCGCCTCGCGGCTCGCCGACGAGCTTGAAGCGCTGATCGTCAGCGAAGGACCGGACACGGTGGCGGCTTTCATCGCCGAGCCGGTGATGGGCGCCGGCGGCGTCATCGTGCCGCCGACGACCTATTTCCAGAAGATCATGGCGGTCTGCGCCAAGTACGACCTGTTCGTGATCAGCGACGAGGTGATCTGCGGCTTCGGCCGGCTCGGCACGATGTTCGGCTGCGAGAAGCTCGGCTTCAGGCCGCAGGCGATCTCGGTCGCCAAGCAGCTGTCGTCGGCCTATCTGCCGATCGCCGCGGTGATGATTCCCGATGTCATGTACCAGGCGCTGCTGCTCGAGAGCAAAAAGATCGGCGTGTTCGGCCACGGCTTCACCTACGGCGGCCATCCGGTCGTCCGCCGCCGTCGCGCTCAAGACGATCGAGATCTATGCGCGCGACCGCATCATCGAAAAGGCGGCGAAGCGCGCGCCGCTGTTCCAGGCACGGCTGCAGGCGCTCGGCGAGCATCCGCTGGTCGGCGAAGCGCGCGGCCTCGGGCTGATCGGCGGCGTTGAACTCGTCGCCGACAAAACCAGCAAGCGCGCAGTTCGACCCGCAGCACGGCGTCGGCGCCGCGCGCGGTCCGGTTCGCCGAGGACGAAGGGCTTGATCGTGCGCGTCGGTCGGAGGCGACGTGCTGACGCTGTCGCCGCCGCTCATCATCAACGCGGCCGGAGATCGAGGAACTGTTCGACCGGCTCACGCGCGCGCTCGACAAGACGCTCGACTGGGTCACGCACGAGAAACTCGCGCAGGCGTGATTGCCGTGATGCGACAGAATGCTGCGGCCCCGCGGGCAGCGTCCGAATGACGCGCGTGTTTAGCTGTCGGCATGAACCCCCGATTTATGACCTTCGTGGCAGGATGGCGTCATGAAAGCGATCCCGCCGGCGGACATGGAAGAAGCGCAATGCCCGTCGGAAAGACGCGCATCACGCGGCGCGGCCTGCTCCGGGCGGCCGGCATTGCGGGTGTTTCGGCGGCGGCGCTGGGGGTCTACGGAACGGCCGTCGAGCCGCAAAGCCTGATCGTGACGCGCTACGCGTTCACGCCGCCGGGCTGGCCCGCGGGTTTCAGGCGCAGCCTCACGGTGATCGCCGATCTTCACGCCGGCGGCCCGGACATGACGTTCAAGCACGTGCGTCAGGTGGTCGATACCGCCAGCAGCCTGCGGTCCGACATTGTTCTGCTGCTCGGCGACTACATCACCACCCATAACTGGGGGAGCGACCCGGTCACTTACGACATGTGGTCGGGCGAACTGGCAAGGCTCACGGCGCCGCTGGGTGTCTGGGCGATCCTCGGCAATCACGACTGGCGCAAAGATATTAAAGGCATCCGCGCCGCGCTCGCCGCGGTCCATATCCCGGTGCTGGAAAACGATGCGGTGCTGCTGGGCGCGGCCGGCGAGCGCTTCTGGCTCGCGGGGCTCGGTGATCAGCTTGCCATTCGGCTCGGACACGGCAACTACCGCGGCGTCGACGACCTGCCGCGGACGATGGCGCAGATCAACACCCGCGACCCGGTTCTGCTGCTCGCGCATGAGCCGGACATCTTCACGGAAGTTCCGGCGCGCGTCTCGCTGACGCTGTCCGGTCACACCCACGGCGGCCAGGTCCGCGCTGCCGTTCATCTGGCCGGCGTTCGTTCCGTCCGCATACGGCGCGCGCTTCGCGTATGGCCGGGTCGTGGAACAGGACCGTAATCTGATTGTCTCGGGCGGACTCGGCACCAGCTTCCTTCCGGCCCGTCTTGGCGTGCCGCCGGAAGTCGTTCACGTCGAACTCGGGGTTTGACTTTTCGTCCCCGGATAACGGCCGGACAGCGCCGCTAAAGCGTCAATGCCCGGCGCAGGGCCGGGCATGACGGATAACAGCTCATTTCAGAACGATCAGTTGCTGCTCGATCCAGGTCCGAGCGCCATGTGGCGGCCGAACGGCGTGTCGCCCTGGTGCGGACCGAGCACGATGACCGGCGTTCCGATCTTGACGTGATTGTAGAGGTCGATCGCATCCTCGTTGGTCATCCGGATGCAGCCGGAGGACACCGCGCTGCCGATCAGCTCCGGCTGATTGGTGCCGTGGATGCGATACAGCGTGTCCTTGTTGTTGGAATAGAGGTACATGCCGCGCGCGCCCAGCGGATTATGCGGGCCGCCGGTCACATAGGTCGGCAACGGTCCAAGCCGGGTCTGCTCGCTCGGGGTGGGAACCCAGCCCGGCCACTCTTCCATCCGGCCGACCTTGGCGATGCCGCTCCACGCCTGGGCGTCTTCGCCGACCGCGATGCCGTACCGGATCGCTTTGCCCTGCGGCATCACGTAATAGAGGTATTTCGCGTCGCTATCGATCAGGATGGTGCCGGGAGCTTCCTTGCGGTGATAGTCGACCACATGCCGCTGAAAGGCCTCACTGACCGAGGCCTGGTTGTACGGAAGGTTGGACATCAAGTCCTTGTCCTTCTGCTTCCAGCCAGCCTGGGTCGAAGGATCGAGCGTCCCGCTCGTATCCGGAATACAGCCGCCGAGCGCTACGGCGACAATCACAAAAGCCAATGCGCGCATTGCCATGAGGTACCCGCTCTTCCGCCCACCCAACCCAGAAACTGCCCCAGTAACTTCGTAGATTGCCATACCCAAAACGCGGCGATCATTCCAGTCATCCCTAAGGCTTGTGAACGATCTCGAAGGGACCTGTTGCAGGAATGTCGCAACCGCGCGGCCCTGGCCGCAAGCGAACTCGCCGGGGAGTATCAGTCAGCTTCGTTAACCGCGGGTTTACCAGCGCTCGTGTCAGTTGGGGGGAACACGCAGGCGGCCTCAAATGTCACCGCGGCGGACGAATTACCGCCCATTTCCGCCCTGGTCGCCGCGTACGGGCACGCCATCGCTAACAAGACGGGAACGGGGTTCGAAAATGCGAGAACAGACTGCCGGCGGCGGCAAATACCAGCGCAAGCCGGCCAAATCGTCCGATCAGCACAATGCGCTGCACCTGTGCTACGGACAGATCGGAATTTCGGCCGTTGCGGCGGCGGCGCGCTATCAAAGCGGCGCGAAGAATCCGGTCCATGCGCCGGTGCCGGCGAGAACGCCTGAGGCCGACGCCGCTGTCGGCTGATCGCGGACCGGTCTGACCGGCCCGGCCTGATCTTCGCTGGTTTGACCTGACCTGACCTCACCTGACCTGGCGAGGCCCGGCCCGATAAGGGGAACTTCATGTTCCCCTTTTTTCATTTCGCCGTCGGGACGCCTGGCAGTCCGGCGCGCTGGCCGCCCCGCCGCCGCGGCGATACGATGAAATTTGCGGCGGCTTCCTCACGCTGGTCGATCCATGAGCAATGTGGCTGATTTTTCCAATGCCGAAATCGACCGGGGCCGGCGCCTGTTCGCCGGCGAATGGAGCTTTCTGTCGGCGGCCAGTTCAGTGGAATCGCTGCCGCGCCCGCGCGGGATCGAGATCGCGTTCGCGGGCCGCTCCAATGTCGGCAAATCGAGCCTGATCAATGCGCTCACCGGACGCCGCGCGCTGGCGCGCACGTCGAATACTCCGGGCCGGACCCAGGAACTGATCTTCTTCGGCAGCGCCGACCGGCTCGTGCTGGTCGATCTCCCCGGTTACGGATATGCGGCCGCCGCGAAGACCAAAGTGTCGGCGTGGACGAGGCTCATTCACGATTATCTGCACGGCCGCGCGGCGCTGGCGCGGGTCTATCTGCTGGTCGATGCGCGCCACGGCCTGAAGGATGTCGACAACGGCATTCTCGATACGCTCGGCGAGGCAGCGGTCAGCTACCAGATCGTCCTCACCAAGTCCGACCAGGTGAGTGAAAAAGAGCTTGCCGAACGCTGCGATGCCGTCATGGCCGCGGTGCGCAAGCGGCCCGCGGCGTTTCCGGAACTGATCGTCACGTCGTCGCGGAGCAGCGACGGCATCGCCGAACTGCGCGCCGCGATCGCGCGGCTCCTTTCGGAGCGCGTGCGCTGACGGACGCATTGTCGTTCTCCCGTCACGCCGCTACATACACTGCGGCCGAATGCCGGGAAGATTGAATCCGGAAGATTGAATCCATGAGCCAGAACGACGCGGTTACCCCCGAGGTGCAAGCCCGCATCCTCTCGGAAGCCCTGCCCTACATGCAGCGCTACGACGAGGAGACCATCATTATCAAATATGGCGGCCACGCCATGGGTGACGAGAATCGGGCGCGGCAATTCGCCCGCGACATTGTGCTGCTCGAGCAGACCGCGATCAATCCGATCGTGGTGCATGGCGGCGGCCCGCAGATCGAGGCGATGCTCAAGCAGCTTGGCGTGGAGTCGCATTACGCGGCGGGGCTGCGCATCACTGACGCCAAAACGCTTGAAATCGTCGAAATGGTTCTGGCCGGCTCGATCAACAAGCAGATGGTCGGCTACATCAACGAAGCCGGCGGCAAGGCGATCGGGCTGTGCGGCAAGGACGGCAACATGGTGGTGGCGCGTAAGCTCACGCGCACGGTGGTCGATCCGGATTCGCACATCGAGCGGGTGGTCGATCTCGGCTTCGTCGGCGAGCCGGAAAAGGTCGATGTCACCGTGCTCACCCAGATTTTCGGACGCGAACTCATTCCGGTGCTGGCGCCGGTTGCCGCGGCCGCGCACGGCGGCACGTTCAACGTCAACGCCGATACGTTCGCGGGCGCCATCGCCGGCGCGCTCAAGGCCAAGCGGCTGCTGCTGCTGACGGACGTGCCCGGCGTGCTCGACAAGTCGAAGCAGCTGATCAAGCAACTCTCGGTCAACGATGTCCGCCGGCTGATCGCGGACGGCACTATTTCCGGCGGCATGATCCCGAAGGTCGAAACCTGCATCGAGGCGCTCGACCGCGGCGTCGAGGGCGTCGTCATCCTCGACGGCAAGGTACCGCACGCGGTGCTGCTCGAACTGTTCACCGAACTCGGCTCCGGGACGCTGATCCACCACTAGCGTCCCCGACTGTCTCCCGCGCCGGATCGGCGAAAACGTTTACCGGCCGTTAACCGCGCAGGTGCTGGCAGGCTCGTGCGCCACAACGCCCCTTTAACGTTGCGCGCCTAGCATTTGCGCTTCTCGAAGGCCGCGGAGGCGCGCTTGGACCTTTCACCGGGCATCTCGTATTTTTTCGGTCAGCTCGGCAAAGCGTTTCTCGCGCCGGGATCGCACATCTCGGTGCTCTCGCTGCTGAGCGCGCTCGTGATCTCGATGGCGGTGCTGGCTTTCCGGCGCTATCGCAGGGGCCGGCGCATTCGGCCCGGATCGCTGCTGCGGGCGCTGTTTCCACGGCACATCGTGTTCAGCCGGTCGAGCCTCGCCGATCTCGGCTATTTCTATTTCAACCTGTTTCTGTTCGGCATCATCTTCGGCTGGGCGCTGCTGTCCTACGACACGCTCAGCCGTGGCGCCGCCGGTCTCCTGACCGCAACGTTCGGCGCGATGCCGCCCGCGCCGCTGCCGGGGTTCGTCTCGCGGGCGATCATCACGGTCATGCTGTTCCTCGCCTACGAGCTCGGCTACTGGCTCAACCACTATCTGTCGCACCGGATTCCGTTCCTGTGGGAATTCCACAAGGTCCATCATTCGGCGACGTGCTCACGCCGCTGACGAACTTTCGCGTGCATCCGGTCTATATGTGCGTGTTCCTCAACATTCTCGCGATCTGCATCGGGCTCACCAACGGGCTCGGCGAATATCTGCTCGGACAGCCGGCGCTCGCAGTACGGACTGTCGGAGACCAACATCGTCCTGGTGTTTTTCATCTACGTCTATGTCCACCTGCAGCATTCGCAGGTGTGGATTTCGTTCACCGGCTGGCTCGGCCGTGTGTTCATGAGCCCGGCGCATCACCAAATTCATCACTCGCGCAACCCGGCGCATTTCAACAAGAATCTGGGAAGCTGTCTCGCGCTGTGGGACTGGATGTTCGGCACGCTCTACATTCCCGCGGCCGAACGCGAACCGCTTGAATTCGGCGTCGAGCCGGATCGCGAGCACGCGCACACGATCAGGGGTGAACTGATTGCCCCGTTTGTCCGCGGCGGCGCGATGATCTAGGGGCTGGTCGCGCGCCGCCCGCGAATCCGCGCCGCTGCCCGCCCCGGAGCAGGAGCGCGCCTAAGGGTTGCGGTTGCGGCGGCCGCGGCCGGCCGCGTATCCATCTGGCGTCCGTCTCACGACCAGAGTTCCCGCGGCTTGATCCCTCGTATCGTCCATTTCATCGCGCCCGGCGTTGCCGCGGCGATTGCGCTCGGCGTTGCCGACGTGCTCGCCAAGGTCATCGTCGGATCGGGGTGCGACGTGCTCACGATGCTGCTGTTTCGCAGCGCCGTCGGGCTCGTCTTCATGGCGATATGGCTGCGCTTCGGACCGAGGCCGGTCGCCACCGCACGCGTGCGCCTCGTCTCGCTCGGCGTCGGCGTGCTGTTCACCGGCCTGATCTACGGCCTGTTCAAGGCGATCGAACTCAACGACGTGCCGACGGCGGTGCTGAGCTACTTCTGCTACCCGCTGCTTACCGGGCTGGTGGCGTCGGCCACCGGGCTCGACACGCTGCGCTGGCGCGGGGTGGTCTGCGCGCTGGCGGCGTTTTTCGGCCTCGCCATCATGATCGGCGCCCATCCGGCGGGTCTGGTGCTGGCCGGCGTCGCCTACGCGATCGGCGCGGCCTGCTGCCGGACCGGCGTGCTGATCGTGACGCGCGCCTTCCTGTTCGGCGCCGACGCGCGGCTGACGACATGGTACTCGGTGGTTGCGCAGCTCGTCATTTTCGCGGGCGCTTCGCTTGTGACGCAGACCTGGAACACGCCGCAGAGCGCCGGCGGCTGGACGGCGCTGATCGCGATGAGCATCGCCACCACCGCCGGCATCGTGTTCGTGTTCGTTTCGACCGGGCGTGTCGGCCCGTTCCGCACCGCGCTGATCATGAAATCTCGAGCCGATGATCGCGATGGCGCTGAGCGCGTTCGCGCTTGGCGAGGTCATCACGCCGGTGCAGGCGGCCGGCAGCGCGGTCATGCTCGCGGCGCTGATCGCTTTTCAGCTATGGAAATAACGATGGTACGCTGTTCCGCGCGATGCGCACACTTCCGCTGCATTGATGAACGCCGCGTTGCGTCACCGCGTCAAACACATTTCAGTTACGCGCCACAAGTCGGCCAATTTGCCGACGATCCTTTCATCTATTTCTAAAATCATGATCCGAAGATCCCGGTGAGGGCCATGCGCGCGTTCAACATCTCCTGCTTCGATCCGCAGACGCTTGTCATTCTCGAGACGGCGTTTGACGAGGCGTGGCTCACCCTCAAGGCGGTCGGCAACAGCACGGTGCGGCCCGACGAGCTTGCGCGCTCGGTGCTGCGGCTGGCGATGGAGGGCGAGCGGGACCCGGTGCGGCTGCACGACGGCGCGCTCAAGGGACTGATGCCCGCGGCGTCGTGGCGTGAAAACGGCGGCGCGGTCTGAGCGCCGTCACGAATGCGAGACGTAAATCGCGAACCCGACGACGACCGCGGCGGCGAGCGTGCCGATCAGAACGGCCTGCACAAACGGAATGGTTTTACGCAACACCCGACGCATTTATCCTGTCCCCGCCTTTCCGGCTGCCAATATACTGTCGCCTGCCATGACCGGCCGGCTCTCATGACTGATTCGCGACCGATGCAAACTCCTGCGAACAAACTGTGGCAGCAGCGAGTCGCGCCGAGATGACCCGGGCGGCGGAGCAGGCGGCGGTGCGCGGATTTGGAGCGGTCGAAACCTGGGTGTTCGATCTCGACAACACGCTTTATCCGCACCACCTCAATCTCTGGCAGCAGGTCGACGGGCGCATCCGCGATTACATCGCCGGCTTCCTCAAGGTCAGCCCCGACGAAGCCTTCCGCGTGCAGAAGGACTATTACCGCCGCTACGGCACCAGCATGCGGGGCCTGATGGAGGAGCACGGACTCGATCCGGACGAATTTCTCGAAGTCGTGCACCAGATCGATCACTCGCCGCTGATGCCGAACCCGGAGCTTGGCGCGGCGATCGCGGCACTCGAGGGGCGCAAGCTCATACTCACTAACGGCACGCGGCGCCACGCCGAAGCGGTGATGGCGCGGCTCGAAATCACGGAGCATTTCGAGGACGTGTTCGATATTGCCGCGGCCGAACTCGAGCCGAAGCCGCGGGCTTCGGTCTATGACCGTTTCCTCGTTCGCCACGGGGTCGATCCGAAGAAGGCCGCGATCTTCGAGGATCTCGCGCGCAATCTCGAAGTGCCGCATGCGTACGGCATGACCACGGTGCTGGTGGTGCCGAACGGCACCCGCGAGGTGTTCCGCGAAGAATGGGAATTAGCCGGCCGTGACGCGGCCTTTGTCGATCACGTCACCGACGATCTTGCCGCCTTTTTGCGCGGCATCGCCGGCGGCCGGACGGGTCGAAACAGCGCGATTCAGAAATAGCCGGCCAGTCCGCCCATATGCCAGGCGACGGGGATGAGGACTGCGACCGTGATGCCGGAGCCGCGCCGATAGGCGAGCTGCGCACGTTCGTCGCCGCGCAGCACGCCCAGTGCGCCGTAAATGATGGCGTAAACCAGAATCCAGAAGGCGAGTGTGTAGGAGCCGAGCCAGTAAGAGACGCCTGCGGCCATTGCGATGGTCATTGTGATCATTGCGAGCCCTTTCGTCCCGTCCTTCAATAGGGCTATGCAAAAAAGGTTCCAATTTGGACAACACGGGCCGGAACGTGGCATTTCATTCGCAACTGTTCGTTCGCCCGGTATCGTCTCCTTCACGCGGCTGACGCCGGTGCTTGACATCGCCGGGTCGCCCTCCGACAAACCGCGCAACGGGGATGTTCTTCATGTCGGCCGCTGAATTGGCTTCACTACAGACGAAATCGCTTGCGGAAACCGTCGATGCCGCGTTCGAACGGCGCGACGAGATCGGCACCGGGACCAAAGGCGCCGTTCGCGAGGCGGTCGAGGAAGCGCTCGATCTGCTCGACCGGGGTGCTGCCCGCGTGGCGGAAAAGGCCGCGGACGGCTCGTGGCGGGTCAATCAGTGGCTCAAAAAAGCGGTGCTGCTGTCGTTTCGCCTTAACGACATGAGCGTCATTCCGGGCGGTCCGGGACAGGCCGTCTGGTGGGACAAGGTCGCCTCCAAGTTCGACGCCTGGGACGACCAGCGGTTTCGGACCGCCGGATTTCGTGCCGTGCCGGGATGCGTGGTGCGCCGCTCCGCCTACATCGCGCCGGGCGTGGTGCTGATGCCGTCGTTCGTCAATCTCGGCGCCTTTGTCGACCGGGGCACGATGATCGACACCTGGGCGACGGTCGGGTCATGCGCGCAGATCGGTAAAAACTGTCACATTTCAGGCGGTGTCGGCATCGGCGGGGTACTCGAACCGCTGCAGGCCGGGCCGGTGATCATCGAAGACAACTGTTTCATCGGCGCGCGCTCTGAAGTCGCCGAAGGCGTGATCGTGCGCGAAGGCGCGGTTCTGTCGATGGGTGTGTTCCTCGGCGCGTCGACCAAAATCGTCGATCGCGACAGCGGCAGGATTTATCAGGGCGAGGTGCCGTCCTACGCGGTCGTGGTGCCCGGCAGCCTGCCGGGCAGGCCGCGCGCCGACGGCGAAACGGCTCCGGGTCTCTCCTGCGCGGTGATCGTCAAGCGGGTCGATGAAAAGACCCGCTCAAAAACCAGCATCAACGAACTGCTTCGGGACTGAAAGTCGCATCGCGCAGATGGATTGGGCGTACCTTCTCAACGGCTTTCACGGCCGCATCAGCCGCCAGACGTTCTGGTTCGCGATGGGCGTGCTGGCGGTGGCCGAGATCATGAGCCATCTGGTCGCGGAACATATCCAGGGCGACCGGCTCAGCGCCATCGTCGATCTCGCCTTCACCTATCCGGAGTTCGCGGTCGCGACCAAGCGCGCGCATGACCGCAATCTGCCGGTCTGGCTGCTGGCGATTTTTTTCGGCGCCGGCGCGCTGCTCGATCTGTTCACGGTGCTCGATCTTGCCGGAACCGACGAAGCGCCAAGCATGCTGTCGCTGGTGTTCGCGGTCCCGTTCACGGTGTTCGGGCTCGCTTTGCTGGTCGAGCTTGGTTTCCGCCGGGGTACGGTCGGTCCGAATCCTTACGGTCCCGATCCGCTGGCACGAACCTGAGGGCCGGCGCGGGCAGGCCGGCGGAGACGATGTCATGACCGAAGAACGTTCATTCGGGATCGCGCAGGCGGCGGAGCGGCAGGGCAATCTTTCCTCGGACGCACGGGCGCTGCTGCTCTACGACGCCAACCGGAAAAGCGCGCTGGTCGCCTACCTGCTGTGGTTCTTTGTCGGTTTTTTTGGCGGGCACAATTTCTATCTGGGACGCACCGGCGTCGCGGTGACGCAGCTCATCCTCTCGATCACCGTCATCGGCCTGCTGATCACCGCGTTCTGGGTTCTGATCGACGCATTTTTGATTCCCGGATGGGTGCGGCGGCAGAATAATCTGCTCGCGGTGCAACTCGGGGCGTAACGCGAGTGACCGCAGATCCCGTTGTCATAGCCCGCGATCTGGTCCGCTGCCGGTCGGTGACGCCGTACGAGGGCGGAGCGCTCGGCTATTTGCAGGACGTGCTGGCGAAAGCGGGCTTCAGCGTTTATCGCGAGACTTTCTCGGAGCCCGGAACCGCGCCGGTGGAAAATCTCTACGCGCGGATCGGCAGCAGGGCGCCGAACCTGATGTTCGCCGGCCATACCGATGTAGTTCCGCCAGGCGACGAAGCGGCGTGGCATCATCCGCCGTTCGCCGGCGCAATTTCCGAAGACCGGCTGTACGGCCGCGGCGTCGTCGACATGAAAGGCGGCGTGGCCTGTTTTGTCGCCGCGGCGCTCGACCACCTCGCCGCCAACAGCGGCAGGCCCGCGGACGGCTCGCTGTCGCTGCTCATCACCGGCGACGAAGAGGGCATAGCCGTCAACGGCACCGTGAAGCTGCTGCAATGGGCGGCCGGGCGCGGCGAAACTTTCGATCATTGCATCCTCGGCGAGCCGAGCAACGTCGAGGCCGTCGGCGACACCATCAAGGCCGGCAGGCGCGGCTCGCTCAACGGCACGCTGGTAGTGCGCGGCCGGCAGGGTCACGTGGCCTATCCGCACCGCGCCGACAATCCGATCACGGGGCTGGTGCGGCTGATCGGCGGCCTGACGGCGGAGCCGCTCGACCGGGGCAGCGATCATTTCGATCCGTCGCATCTTGAATTTACGTCGGTGGATGTCGGCAACGAGACCGTCAACCTCATTCCGGGTCAGGCGCGTGCGCGTTTCAACATCCGCTACAACGACTGCCACAGCCAGAGTTCGCTGAAAGCGCTGGTCGAACAGCGCGCGAAAGCCGCGGCGGGCGAGACGCGTCAATTTCTCGTTCGAGTGGCAGCCGTCGAACGCCGACGTATTCATCACCAAACCCGGTCCGTTCACGGCGATTGCGGTCGAAGCCATCGCCGAAGTCACTGGCCGGACGCCGGAACTCTCGACCTCGGGCGGCACCTCGGATGCGCGTTTCATCAAGAACTATTGCCCGGTGCTGGAATTCGGCCTGGTCGGCCAGACCATGCACCAGGTCGACGAATGCGCGCCGGTCGCCGACCTTCATATGCTGACCGCGATCTACCGGCGGATGATCGAGAAGTATTTCAGCCAGCGGATTTTATTCAGTCCGGACCGGGACAGCGGAGCCGGGACTCAGTAATCCACCCGCACCAGATAAAGCCCGTGCGGCGGGGCGACCTGGCCGCAGGCGGCGCGGTCGCGGGCGGCAAGCGCGGAGGCGAGATCGGCAATGCTCCATTTGCCGTCGCCGACATGAACCAGCGAGCCGACCATCGATCGCACCTGATGCTGGAGGAACGAGCGCGCCGAGGCGGTAACGCGGACATCGTCGCCGTCGCGCGTGACGTCGAGCCGGTCGAGCGTTTTGACGGGCGAACCCGCCTGGCACTCGGTGGAGCGGAAGGTGGTGAAATCGTGCCTGCCGAGAAGCTGCTGCGCGGCGGCGTGCATCGCGCCGCAATCGAGCGGGCGGGGCACGCGCCAGGCGCGGTCGGGTTCGAGCGCGAGGTCGGCGCGGCGGTTGACGATGCGGTAGAGATAATGCCGCTTCTTCGCGGAGAACCGCGCGTCGAAATCCGCGGCGACGTGCTGCGCCGACAGTACCGCGACCGGTTGCGGGCGCAAATGAAAATTGAACGCATCGCGCACGGTGTCGTCGTCCCAGTCTTTGGCGAAATCGACATGGGCCGTCTGGCCGAGCGCATGCACGCCGGCATCGGTGCGTCCGGCGCCGTTGACCGTCACGCGCTCGCCGGTGAAGGCCGCGGCGGCGTCGGTGAGGAGGCCCTGCACCGACACGCCGTTGTCCTGCGCCTGCCAGCCGACAAACGGTGTGCCGTCGTATTCGATGGTGAGCCTGTAGCGCGGCATCAGTGCAGAACGGCGGCGGCCGCGATCGGCGTGCCGCGCAGGAATTCCGCAGCCGGCATCGGCTGGCGTCCGGCACGCTGCAATTCGACCAGCCGCACCGCGCCGGTGCCGCAGGCAACCGTCAGGCGGTCGTCGAGTACGCGGCCCGGCGGTCCCTCGCCACCGGCTTTGGTGGTGCGCAAAACCTTGACGCGGTCGCCACCTTCAAGCGGAAACCAGGCGCCCGGAAACGGCGACAGCCCGCGGCAATGGTCGTGGACGTTCTGCCAGGGTCTGCTCCAGTCGATGCGCGTTTCGTTCTTGCCGATCTTGGCGGCGTAGGTCACGCCCTCGTCCGGCTGCGGCACGAGCGGCAGCGCGTTCCTTTCCAGCGCATCCAGCGCCGACGCCATCAGGCTCGCGCCGCGCTGCGCCAGTTCGTCGTGCAGCTCGCCGGCGGTCATGTCTGGAGCGATGGGGATGCGGCCGGTCATGGCGACCGGTCCGGTGTCGAGGCCTTCTTCCATTTTCATCACCATCACGCCGGTCTCGCGGTCGCCGGCCATGACAGCCCGCTGGATCGGGGCCGCGCCGCGCCAGCGCGGCAGCAGCGAGGCATGCAGGTTGAACGAGCCGCGCGGAAAAGCATCGAGAACCGGCTTCGGCAGGATCAGTCCGTACGCGACCACTACCGCGGCATCGGCGTCATGCGCGCGCATGGCAGGCTCCGCGCCTTCGTCCCTGAGCGTCTTCGGGGTGAAAACCGCAAGCCCGAGCCGCGCGGCCTCGCGCGCCACGGCGCTTGGCCGCAGCTCCATGCCGCGTCCGGCCGGCTGCGGCGCGCGGGTATAAACCGCCACGATCCGGTGGCGGGCTGCAGCCGCGGCGAGGGTGGGGACGGCGAAATCGGGCGTCCCCATGAAGACCAGGCGGAGCGCCAATCAGGCCTCCACTTTCTTCGCTACCTTCGCTGCCTTGGTGAACTTCTTGATGACGCGGTCGCGCTTGAGCTTCGAGATGTGGTCGATGAACAGCACGCCGTTGGTGTGGTCGATCTCGTGCTGCAGGCAGGTCGCGAACAGGCCGCCTGCGGAAATTTCGTGGCTCTTGCCGTCGAGATCGAGATATTTGACCTTGACCTCCGCAGGGCGCGCGACTTCTTCGTAATACTCCGGAATCGACAGGCAGCCTTCCTCGTGCGTCGAGATCTCCTTCGACGCCCAGGTGATCTCCGGATTGATGAACACGAGCGGCTGCTGCTCGTCCTCCTTTTTCGACAGATCCATCACCACGACGCGCTCGTGCGATCCCGATCTGGATGCCGGCGAGCCCGATGCCGGGAGCGTCGTACATCGTCTCGAACATGTCTTCGACCAGCGCACGGACGGCGGCGTCGATGCGCTTGACCGGCTCGGAGACCATCCGAAGCCGTTTGTCGGGAAGTTTCAGGATTTCGCGGACAGTCATCGTTCAAAGCCCTCCCGCGCGATGTAAGCGGTGCATAAAGCGCGGTCAATGCACGCGTTCCGTTGCGGAACGGAGCCGCCCTGGGGTATGGATGTTCTTCATTTGTTCAGGGCAGGATACCTGTCCCCGTCAACGAATCGCGTAGAAGCAGCCATGACCGAAAGCTCCCTGATTATCGCCATCGTCGCCGTCATCATTGCCTGCGCGGCGCTTGCCGTCATGGCGATCGTGCTGCTGCGTTCCCGCGAGCCCGCACCGGCAGAGGGCCCGGCGCTTGCCGATCTCACACGGGCGCAGGCCGAGGCGGCGGCGCGGCTCGAAGGCGCGATCAGGATGCTGGCCAACGGCCAGTCGCAGCTTCAGCACGCGGTCAACGAGCGGCTGGATTCGGTTTCGCACCGGCTCGGCGATTCGCTGGAAAAGACCAAGCAGAGCACCACCGAAAATCTGCAAAAGCTCGCCGAGCGGCTTGCGGTGATCGACCGGGCGCAGAAGAATATCACCGACCTCGCCAGCCAGGTGACGTCGCTGCAGGGCGTGCTCGCCAACAAACAGTCGCGCGGCGCGTTCGGGCAATGGCGGATGGAAACCATCGTGCAGGACGGTCTGCCGAAAGGCGCCTATGCGTTTCAGCACACGCTCGGCAACCGGACCCGTCCCGACTGCTGCGTGTTTCTGCCGGACAAGCGGCCGCTGGTGATCGACGCCAAGTTTCCGCTGGAAGCCATCACCGCGTACCGTGAGGCCAAAAGCGAAGACGAGCGCAAGGCCGCGGCGCAGCGTCTGCGCGCCGACGTGACGCAAACACGTCACCGACATCGCGCAGAAATACCTGATTCCGGGCGAGACCCAGGAGATGGCGTTTATGTTCGTGCCCTCGGAGTCGGTCTATGCGGAATTGCACGAGGGCTTCGACGACCTTGTGCAGAAGGCGTACCGGTCGCGCGTCGTCGTGGTGTCGCCCTCGCTCCTGATGCTGGCGATCCAGCTGGTTCAGCAGATCCAGAAGGACGCCCGGATGCGCGAGGCCGCCGACCAGATTCGCGACGAAGTCGGCCGGCTGGTCGAAGGACGTGGGTCTGCTGGGCGACCGCGTGCGGAAACTGCAAACTCACTTCAATCAGTCCAACGAGGACATCCGGCAGGCTATCATCTCGATCGACAAGATCGAGGCGCACGGCGAGCGCATCGCGCAGGTTGAATTGAGCGCACAGGCGCCGGCACGGTCGAATGTCATTCCGGGGCCGGTGATCCGCCTCGAGGCGGGCGAGTAGCGCGAGCGCGCGCCGGCGCGTTGGCATCCGGTCCGCAAACCGGCTAGGGCAGGAGCGTGACCGCAACGCCCGCCCGCACCTCGTTCACCGACACGCTCGCCGTCTATCTCCAGCGGCGGGTGCTGATCGTCATGTTTCTCGGCTTTTCGTCGGGCCTGCCGCTGGCGCTGTCCGGCTCGACGCTGCTGGTCTGGATGAGCGAGGCCGGCGTCAATCTCGGCACCATCGGCCTGTTCGCGCTGGTCGGCACGCCCTACACCATCAAGTTCCTGTGGGCGCCGCTGATCGACGCGCTCGATGTGCCGGTGCTGTCCCGGCTGCTGGGCCGGCGGCGCGGCTGGCTGCTGCTGTCGCAATTTCTGCTGATCGCGGCGATCGTGCTGCTCGGCGCCTGCGATCCCTCGGTGTCGCCGGTGCTGGTCGCGCTCGGCGCGCTGCTGGTCGCGACCGCTTCGGCGACGCAGGACATCGTCGTCGACGCTTTCCGGGTCGAGAGCCTCGACGAAAGCGAGCAGGCCGCCGGCATGGCGTCCTATGTCGCCGCCTACCGGATCGGCATGCTGGCCTCGACCGCGGGCGCGCTGTTTCTGGTCAGCGGCCTTCAATCCATGGCCTCGATCGACCGCGCCGCCTGGACGGCGGGTTATGCGCTGATGGCGGCGCTGGTCCTGATCGGCGTCGCCACTACGCTTTTTGCCGCGGAGCC
The DNA here is from genome assembly GCA_963766925.1 of uncultured Alphaproteobacteria bacterium. Lineage (GTDB taxonomy): Bacteria > Pseudomonadota > Alphaproteobacteria > Rhizobiales > Xanthobacteraceae > BOG-931. The sequence goes on along the minus strand of CAVYCI010000010.1, from coordinate 23,962 downwards.
GGAAAAATCGGCGGCCGCCGAGGCGGTGCATGCCCGCGAAAGCCCGCTCCGCCGCGTCGCCGGGGCCGGCTGTCGGCGCATTCGCCGAGTTCCTCGCGCGCGACCTGGCGCTGGTCGCGCTCGCCTTCGTGGTGCTGTTCAAATTCACCGATGCGCTGTCCGGCGCCATGACGGCGCCGTTCGTGATCGATCTCGGCTTTTCGCGCAACGAATATGCCGCCATCATCAAGGGCGTCGGGCTCGCCGCGACGCTGATCGGCGGCTTTGCCGGCGGCTTTGTGGCGCGGGCGTTTTCGCTGCCGGCGAGCCTGTGGATCGGCGGCCTGCTGCAGGCGGTCGCCAATCTCGCCTTTTCCTGGCAGGCCGTCGTCGGCCACAATGCCGCCTGGCTCACCGTCGCGATCGTTGCCGAAAATTTCACCAGCGCCATCGGCACGGTGATCTTCGTCGCCTATCTCTCGGCGCTGTGCCGCAATCCGCTGCACACGGCGACCCAATATGCGCTCCTGACCGCACTCGCGGCCGTTGGGCGCACCTATCTGTCGTCGGGCGCGGGCTTTATCGCCGCGGCGACCGGCTGGGCCTGGTTCTTCGTCATCTGCGCCTGCGCCGGCCTGCCGGCGCTGGTGCTGCTGGCGTGGCTGCACCGGCGCGGTCATTTCGACGGCCTGATGCCGCACCGGAACAAGCCGCGGGAAAAGGCTGATCGCTTTCCGGGCTCCGGTTTTGGACAGACGCGCGGCGGAGCCGGACGTACCGGCCTTGGCGCGGGTACGGGCGCACAAGGCGGCACGTAGGCGAACCGGCCGGGCGCAAAAGACCCGCAAAAAAGTCTTTTTGTAAGGATCGGATCGCTATAATCGCCGTTCTTCGTAGTGGCGTTCCTCGAACCGGGCTGTTGCGTCTCCCATGGACATGATTCTGGTCAAGATTTTCGCGACCGCGCTGGCGCTGAGCGAGGTCACGACCCAGCCGCAGGCGGTGAAGACCCATTTCGATCCGGCGCAGGATCACGCCGAGGTGGTGCAGATCCTGCGCGACGGCTGCGCGCATATGCGCAAGGCCTTCGACATCGAGTCGATCAATCTCGACGACCTGATCTCGACCGCGCTCGACGATCCGAAGGCGCTCGGCGCCGACATCAAGGCGTTTCACGGCATCAATTTCGCCGACCTCAACACCGCCTATCACCAGTTCTGCAAGAACGAGAGCATCGACAAGCCGGTCGTCGATCTCGGCCAGGTGATCGAGTTTTTCAACAACGCGGCGGCCGATCTGCCCGACCAGACGCAGCTCAAGGGCAAGAAGCTGCCGAGCATGAGCGTCGTGCTCGACGGCAAGGGCAGGGATTTCGCCGACGTGTTCGAGCCCGGCAACCGGCGCGTCTGGGTGTCGCTCGCGCGACGTTCCGGATTATCGTGCAGAAGGCGTTCGTCGCCGCCGAGGACCGGCGCTTCTTCCAGCACCACGGCGTCGACGAGCGCGGCATCATCCGCGCCTTCATCGGCAATCTCGGCCAGTCCGGCCGGCCGCAGGGCGGCTCGACCATCACCCAGCAGGTCGTGAAAAATCTGCTGGTCGGCGAGGACGTGACCTACGAGCGCAAAATCCGCGAAATGATCGTGGCCTCGCGGCTCGAGAGCACGCTGAGCAAGAACGAGATCCTCGAGCTCTATCTCAACTCCGCCTATCTCGGCCGCGGCTCCTGGGGCGTCGAGATGGCGGCGCGCAGCTATTTCGGCAAATCGGCAAAGAATCTCACGGTCGGCGAAGGCGCGATGCTGGCCGGCCTGCTCAAGGGACCGAACTATTTCAATCCCGACCGCCATCCCGATCGCGCCAAGGACCGTCTCGGTTATGTGCTCGGCCGCATGCAGGAGGACGGCGTCATCACCGCCGCGCAGAAAGACGCAGGCGCTTGCAGCGCCGCCGAAGCTCGTCGCCTATCGAGCGCCCGCACCGCGACATCCGGTTTCCATTTCGTCGATTTCCTCGGCCGCGAGGCGAAATCCGACGGCGTCGCCAACCTGACCGCGGAGCCCTACACCGTGCATTCGACCATCAACGCGAACCTTGCAGCGCGACGCCGAAGCGGCGCTGCAGGAAGGCTTGGCGCATTACGAAATCGCCGACGGGCGCGTGCAGTTTCAGCGGCCCGGAGGCCAACATCGGCGACGCGATGCAGAAGCTCGCGCGCAAACGGCCAACGCGCCGGCGGCACCGCGTCACCGGCCTGTGGCAGCAGGCGCTGCACGCGCGCTGCGTCTGCCGCTCTACGACGTGCATTGGGCGCCGGCGGTGGTGCTCGACAAGGGCGGCAAGCGCGGTGACGGCGCGATCCGCGTCGGCCTTGCCGACGGGCGCGTCCTGCCGCTGAACGCCTGCACGCGCCAGATCAGGCGCGCGCTCAATCTCTATGACGTCGTCTATGTCCGCGTCATCGAAGCCCGGCCCGCGACCACGGACAAAGCCGGCAGCGACCGCGCCAGGCAAGCCGCCGGCCGCCGCCGTGCGATTCCGGCGACAGGAGCCCAGGCGCAATTGCGCGTGCGCCCGACCGTGCAGGGCGCGGCGCTGGTGCTGGAAAACAAGACCGGCCGCATTCTCGCCATGGCCGGCAGCTTCTCCTATCCGCTGAGCCAGCTCAACCGGACCGCGCAGACGCAGCGCCAGCCCGGCTCGGCGATGAAGCCGCTGACCTATCTCACCGCATTGCAGAAGGGTTTGCAGCCGAACACGCTGGTGCCCGACGATCCGATCACGCTGCCGCCGATCGGCAGCGGCACGGCGGCCGCGACATCATCAGCCGCGATGCCGGCGCCGGTCATGCGCGAGAAGGATTTCTGGACGCCGCGCAACGCCGATTACAGATCCGGCGGCGTCTATCACGATGCGGCGCGGGCTGGAGAATTCAGTCAACGTCGTGACCGCGCATCTGCTCGACGGCGGCATCGACGCGCGATCCGGAGCAGAAGCCTCGACGCGTCTGCGCGACCGCGGTCGCGGCGAAAATCTACACCGACTGCGTGCGCTACTATCCGTTCGTGCTCGGCGCGCAGCCGGTGCGGATGATCGATCTCGCCGCGTTCTATGCCGCCGTCGCCAACGAAGGCGCGCGGCCGCAGCCGCATGGCATCGACTCGATCGAGGTCAGACGGCCGCACCATCTATCGAATATCCCGAACACGCCGCTGCCGCTGATCGGCGCCGCCGACCGCACCTCGTTCTACCAGCTCAAGACCATGCTTGCAGGGCGTGGTGGCGCGCGGCACCGCGCGCGCGATCGGCGGGCTGTCGCCCTATGTCGCCGGCAAGACCGGCACGACCGAAGACGCGGTCGATGGCTGGTTCGTCGGCTTCACCAACGACGTGACCGTCGCGGTCTGGGTCGGCTACGACAACGGCGACGGCAAACGCCGTTCGCTCGGCGGCAACGCGACCGGCGCGCGGGTGGCGCTGCCGATCTTCGAGCCGATCATCGAGGCGGTCTGGGCCGAAGGCATCGCGCCGAAGGCGCCGCTCAGCGGCCCGTCGCCCGAGGCGCAGCGCCATCTGGTCGATCTGCCGATCGACTACATGAGCGGCGAGCGGGTCAACCGGCGGCAGCGGCTTCATCGAGCATTTCCGGCGTCGGCGACGACGGCCAGGTTCAACGATACCCAATATCAGCTGTTTCGCGCGAGGACGCCTACGACCATCGCGCAGCGGCTGGTGGGAGCACCGGCTCCGAGGGCTATTGGGCCGGGCCACAGCGGCGACGACGGCCGGGCGCTAGCCGGCCGGACCTATTATCCGGCTCAGGGCTGGCAGTCGCAGCCGGTGCAGCCGCAGCAGCCGTCCTTCTTTAGCCAGTATTTCCGCGCGGGCTGTTCACGCCACGCTCCGGCAGTCCGACGATCCGCGCAATGCGGTTCGCGAGCGACCCGAATTATCTGTCGAACGGGCGCTTCAACTGAACCTTCCGGCCAGCGAAAGAACTGCGAATGTGGATGCGGCACGCGATCGCGCTCGTCGGCCTGCTCGGCTTCCATGCTCGGCAGCCTTCGCGCAGGATTTCCGCATCGAGGACGTTCCCTCGGCGCGCAAGCTCGATCTCGCGCAGCTTAAACCGGGCATGATCGTATTCAGCGATCATGACCGACCGATGCGTCCGGCGATGCCGCGACCAACCTGATCGCGTTCGACGAATGGGCGCGCATTCGCCCGGCGCAGAAGAAATTTCTTTCGCTGTTTCCCGGCTACATCGAGCCGACCGTTACGAGACCGGCGGGCAGCAGCCACGCGGGCACCATGGTCGAGAAGCTGACCATGTATGTCGCGCAGGCGCGCTTTCTGCTCGACCGGCCGCCGGGCTCGCTCGACCTGTCGCGCTACGTCACGCTGGCGTTTCTGGAAAAGATCGACCCCGCGATCAAGCACAGCGGTGCTGGCGCCGGCCGACATCAATCCGTTCAAGGACGTGCAGGGCACCGGCAACGACAATCCCGAGCGCAAATGGTGCACGGGCCGTGCGGGACTGATCTGCATCCAGTCGAGCTACAGGCTCGAAGGCCGTATTCCGCTCGGCATCATGCTGGTCAACAAACTGCGCGACACGCCGAAGAAGGTGTCGGATCAAATCGAGTTCCAGAGCGAACTCTCGCAGGTTGCGGCGGCCGACCTCGACCAGGCGGGGCTCAGGGCACTGACCGCGCTCGACGCGCCGGTGGCCGGCGTGCTCGAGCAGAATCTGTTCTACGTCAACCAGATCATGAAGTTCGGCAAATTCTTCGCGGTGTTCCAGGCCGATCCGGACGACGCCGCGAAGACGGTCGTCACCGCCTTCATGGTGCTGGCGGTCAATTCCACCGTGCTCGACCGAAAAAAGGAATATGAAAACGTCCCGGTGCTGCGCAATCTCGTGCCCGCGCAGGTGCTGATGGGGCAGTCGTCGTTCAATTCCGGCAACTCGATCAGCGCCGGTCTGCCGAAATACGCGCGCAACGAAATCCGCACCGTCGCCGGCCTTTTGTCGCGCGACCGGTAGCCTCCGCGCAGCGCGACGGAAGGCTTTTCGTCAGCCTGCGTGGCAGGCGTGTCGCGGCGGAAAGCGGGTCACGCCGCCGCGCGGGTCTTTTCGCCGCGTTCCAGCGACTGCACGACCTCGTCAACGGTCTGCACGTCGGCGAACTGGCCGTACAGCGCCGAGAGCGAGGCGTTGTGCTCTTCGTCGGTGCCGGCGGCGAGGCCGTCGGCGACCATCACGGTCTTGAAGTTGAGCATCATCGCATCGCGCGCGCTGCTCTCGCAGCAGACGTTGGTCGCCGTGCCGGTAATCAGGACGGTATCGATATCGCGATCCCGCAGGTGGCGCTCGACGTCGGAGGCGTCGCGGATGAAAGCGCTGTAGCGCGTCTTGGTCAGCGTGGCGTCCTCAGGCCGGATGTCGTTGAGGTGCCAGAACTCAAACCCGTCCTGGCCTTCTTCCATCGACTCGTACGCGCCGACGCATCCGCTCGGGTGTGGTCAGCCACTCGTGATAGTTCGACCAGCTCTGCCGCGTGCCGGCAGTGCCGTTGCGGATCCAGACCACATGGCCGCCGCGGCGGCGAAGCTCGGCCGCGAGACGATTGATGGCGGGCACGATCGCGCGAGCGAGCGGCACCTCGCCCTGGTGGCCGGGTTTCACGAAATAGTTCTGCATGTCGATGACCAGAAGCGCGCTGCAGCGCGCGTCGATGGTGTCGAATGGATGGAGCTTGCCGATCCGGTTTTTGACCCGGGCCAGCGCGGTCCCGGAGAGAACGAGTGGGTGCATCGTATTCCTCACACAGCGCGGACGGTTGGCATGGCGACCGCCGCGCCATATCTTCCCGTACCTTAAGCACGGTCACAAGTCATGCCGCAGCGGCGACACTGGGAATTCTGGATCGATCGCGGCGGCACGTTTACCGACGTGATCGGACGGCGGCCGGACGGCGGGCTCGTTACGCGCAAGCTGCTGTCGGAGAATCCCGAAGCGTATGCGGACGCGGCGGTCGCGGGCATCCGCGATCTGCTCGGGCTTGCGCCAGGCGCGGCAATTCCGCCCGAAAGCATCGGCGCGGTGAAGATGGGCACGACGGTCGCGACCAACGCGCTGCTCGAGCGCAAGGGCGAGCGCACTCTGCTCCTCATCACCAAAGGCTTTCGCGATGCGCTGCGCATCGGCTACCAGGCGCGCCCGAAAATCTTTGCGCGCCATATCGTCAAGCCGGAGATGCTGTTCGAGCGCGTCGCGGAAGTCGACGAGCGGGTGCGCGCCGACGGCACGGTCGAGTGCGCACCCGATCTCGGGGCGGTGCGTACCGAACTCGCACGCGCGAAGGCCGACGGCATCAAGGCGGTTGCGGTCGTGTTCATGCACGCCTACCGCTACGGCACGCACGAACGCCAGGTGGCGGCGCTCGCCCGCGAGCTTGGTTTTCCGCAGGTTTCCGCAAGCCATGAAGTGTCGCCGCTGATCAAGCTGGTCGGCCGCGGCGATACCACGGTGGTGGATGCGTATCTCTCGCCGATCCTGCGCCGCTACGTCTCGCAGGTGGCGGACGACCTCAACCCCGGCGAATCGCGCAGTGCTCCGGGCCGCGGCGCGCCCCGCCTGATGTTCATGATGTCGTCGGGCGGATTGACCGCGGCCGAACTGTTTCGCGGCAAGGACGCGATCCTGTCCGGCCCGGCGGGCGGCGTCGTCGGTATGGCGCAGACCGGACACGAGGCGGGCTTCGCGCGGCTGATCGGCTTCGACATGGGCGGCACCTCGACCGACGTGTCGCATTTCGCCGGCGAATACGAGCGCGCGTTCGAGACCGAAGTGGCGGGCGTGCGGATGCGCGCGCCGATGATGCGCATCCACACGGTCGCGGCGGGTGGCGGATCGATCCTGCATTTCGACGGCGCGCGGTTTCGCGTCGGCCCGAACTCGGCCGGCGCCAATCCCGGGCCGGCCTGCTACCGGCGCGGCGGCCCGCTCGCGGTCACCGACGCCAACGTCATGGTCGGCAAGCTCATTCCGGATTTCTTCCCGAAAATCTTCGGGCCGCAGCAGGATGCGCCGCTCGACGCCGAAGCGGTGCGCGAGGGCTTCGCCGCGCTGGGCAAACAAATAGGCGACGGCCGCACCCCGCAACAGGTCGCCGACGGCTTCATCCAGATCGCGGTCGAAAACATGGCCAACGCGATCAAGAAAATTTCCGTGCAGCGCGGCTACGACGTCACGCGGTACGCGCTCAACTGCTTCGGCGGCGCGGGCGGCCAGCACGCCTGTCTGGTAGCCGATGCGCTCGGCATGACGAGCGTGCTGATCCATCCGTATTCCTCGCTGCTGTCGGCCTACGGGATGGGGCTTGCCGACATCCGCAGCGTCCGCCAGCAGGCGATCGAGGAACCGTTCGGGGCGAAGGCGCGCGCGAGCCTCGAGCGCGTGGCCGGAGTGCTGGCGCGTGAGACGCGGGCCGAGGTCGCGGGACAGGGCGTGCCGGCCGGGAAGATCAATGTCCACGTTCGGGCGCATATCCGCTACGCCGGGACCGATACCGCGCTGATCGTTGCGGGAGGCTCGCTCAAGGCGATGAAGTCCGCGTTCGAGCGCGCGCACCGGGCGCAGTTCGGCTTCGTCGATCGCGCCAAGTCGCTGATGATCGAGGCGGTGTCGGTCGAGGCGGTCGGCGGCGGCGCCCGCCTCCCGGAGAAGGCGGCAAAGCTGAAGCGGGGAAAGCCGCCGGCGCCGGCGCGGCGGACGCGGTTTTTCTCGCGCGGCAGGTGGCATCGCGCCAGCGTTTTCACACGCGACGCGCTTTCGCCCGGCAACAAAGTGACGGGTCCGGCCATCATCATCGAGCCGCACCAGACCGTCGTGGTCGAGCCCGGCTGGCAGGCGGCCGTGACCGCGAAGAATCACCTCGTCCTGCGGCGCATCGAGAAACTCGTGCGCGCGCGCGCTGTCGGCACCAAAGCCGATCCGGTCATGCTCGAAGTGTTCAACAATCTGTTCATGTCGATCGCCGAGCAGATGGGCGTGGCGCTCCAGAACACGGCGTATTCGGTCAACATCAAGGAGCGGCTCGATTTCTCGTGCGCGGTGTTCGACGGCGCGGGTTCGCTGGTCGCGAACGCGCCGCACATGCCGGTCCACTTAGGCTCGATGGACCGCGCGGTCGAAACCGTCATTCGCCAGAACCAGGGCAGGATCAGGCCGGGCGACGCCTTCGCCATCAACGCGCCCTACAACGGCGGCACGCATCTGCCGGACATCACCGTCTGCACCCCGGTATTCGAGGGTAAAAAAATCCTGTTCTGGGTCGCTTCGCGCGGCCATCACGCCGATATCGGCGGCATTTCGCCGGGTTCGATGTCGCCGAACGCCACCACCATCGCGCAGGAAGGCATCTACATCGACAATTTCACGCTGGTCGACCGCGGGCGCTTCCGCGAGAAGGAGATCAGCGCGCTGCTGACCGGCGGCGAATACCCGGCACGCAATCCGGTCCAGAACATCAACGACCTGAAAGCGCAAATCGCCGCCAACGAGAAGGGCGTGCAGGAGCTGCGCAAAATGGTCGCGCATTTCACGCTGCCGGTGGCGCGCGCCTACATGCGCCACGTTCAGGACAACGCGGCGGAAAGCGTGCGGCGCGTCATCGACCGGCTGCACGACAGCGCGTTCGCGGTCGAAATGGACCAGGGCACCGTGATCCGGGTGCGGATCGGCGTCGACCGGAAGCGCCGCGAGGCGACCGTGGATTTCACCGGGACCAGCCCGCAGCAGCCCAACAATTTCAACGCGCCGGAGCCGGTAACCCGCGCCGCCGTGCTCTATGTATTCCGCGTCATGGTCGACGACGACATTCCGATGAACGCCGGCTGTCTGCGGCCGATCCGCATTGTGATTCCGAAGAAGTCGCTGCTGTCGCCTGAATTTCCCGCAGCCGTGGTCGCCGGCAACGTCGAGACCTCGCAGGAGGTCACCAACTGTCTGTTCGGCGCGCTCGGCGCGATGGCGGCGGCGCAGGGCACCATGAACAATCTCAACTTCGGCAACGCGCGGTATCAGTATTATGAAACGATCTGCTCCGGTTCGCCGGCAGGTCCCGGCTTTCCCGGCACCGATGCGGTTCACACCCACATGACCAACACGCGGCTGACCGACCCCGAAGTGCTGGAATTCCGCTACCCGGTGCTGCTTGAGGATTTCCACATCCGGAAAGATTCAGGCGGACGCGGACAGTGGAATGCCGGCGACGGCATCGTGCGCGCCATCCGCTTTCTCGAACCGATGGAATGCACCATCCTGTCCGGTCACAGGCGCGTGCCGCCGTTCGGGCTCGTCGGCGGCGGCGACGGCGAGGTCGGCGAGAACGCGGTGCGGCGGAAGGACGGAACTGTTGCGAAGCTCGCCGGATGCGATGCCACGATCGTCGGGGCCGGGGAGGCGATCATTATCCGGACGCCGACTGCGGGAGGTTACGGCAAACCGCCGGCTGATTGATCGAATGCCGGCGCCGGGTCTTCAATGCCCGCCCGCCGCCGCTGTCATAGGCGGCGGCCGGCGCATGAGCCACACCAGCGGAGCAAACGCAAGGAACATCAGGGCCAGCAGCAGGAACACGTCGGCGAACGCCATCACGGTGCCCTGTACGCGCGTAAACATAAAGAGCTGCTTGAGCGCCATGCCGGCTGCGTCGGACCCCGGGATGCGGGCGGTGAAGCCGTTGAGCATCTCCATCGCCGGGCGCCGCGCCCAGGTGACGGCCTCGTGCAGCCGCGCCAGGTGCAGGTCGATGCGCTTGTCGAGTACGGTGTTGAGGCCGGCGAGACCCACCGCGCCGCCGAGATTGCGGGTGAGGTTGAACAGCCCGGAGCCGTTCTTGAGCACGTCCGGCGCGAGCGTGCCGAGCGAAATGCTGGTGATCGGCACGATCGCCAGCATCATGCCGAAGCCGCGAAGCACCTGGGGCAGGAACAGCTCCCAGTAATCCCAGTCTTTGGTCACGTAACTCATCTGCCAGTTGCTGACCGCGACGATGGCGAAGCCCGCGGCGAGCATCAGGCGCGGATCGGTTCGGGTCATCAAACGGCCGACGATCGGAGCGCTCAGAAACATGGTCGCGCCGGACACGAACATGGTCTTGCCGATCATCAATGCGTTGTAGCCGCGGATTTCGCCGAGGAAGACCGGAAACAGATAGGTCAGGCCGTAGAGGCCGATGCCGAGCACGAACGAGAACATGCTGCCGAACGCAAAGTTGCGATCGGAAAAAGCGCGCAGGTCCACGATCGGCTGAAACGCCATCAGCACGCGCGCGAAGAAGATCACTGCGGCACTTGCCGAGACGACGGCCGCGAGCGCGATGGTCGAATCCTCGAACCAGTCGTGGCGCGGGCCTTCCTCCAGCACGTATTCGAGCGTGCCGAGGAACAGCGCCATGAAGATCAGGCCGATCCAGTCGAACCGCTCGAACAGCGCGAGATTCGGCTTGTCGAAGTCGATCAGCGTGATGGCCGCGATGGTAACGAGAATGCCCGGCACGATATTGATGAAGAACAGCCAGTGCCACGACAGCGCGTCGGTGAGATAGCCGCCGACGGTGGGACCGATGGTCGGCGCGAGCGTCGCGACGAGGCCGATGATCGGCGTTATCACCGGCTGGCGCGAGCGCGGAAAGATCGCGTAGGCGGACGCGAACACGGTCGGCACCATGCCGCCGCCGATGAAGCCCTGCACGGCGCGCCAGACGATCATCTCGTTCATGGTCGAGGTCAGTCCGCACATCACGCTGGCGAAGGTGAAGCCGGCGGCGGCGCTCGCGAACATGATGCGCGTGCCGAGCGCGCGCGACAGAAAGCCGGACAGCGGAATCGCCACCACCTCGGCCATCAGATACGAGGTCTGCACCCAGGTGATTTCGTCGCCCGAAGCGGCGAGGCCGGCCTGAATTTCCGAGAGCGACGCCGACACGACCTGAATGTCGAGGAACGCCATAAACATGCCGAAGCACATCGCGAGGAACGCGAGCATCCGGAGCGGATCGATCCGCTCCGTGGCGCCCGGTATCGCGGCCGGACCGGCGGGGATCGCGGTTGCGGCAGCCTGTGCCATCGGCGCGGGCCTTACGCGGTTCCTTGCGGGTTCCTAGCGCGCCGCGCTGTGCGTCGGCGCGGCGCCGTCGGCGACGGCTGCTGCCTTGGTGTTGACGCTCACGACCACCGACATGCCGGGCCGGAGCAGGCCTTCGCGCGCGACGGCGGCGGGCACATGGATTCGCACCGGCAGCCGCTGAACGATCTTGGTGAAGTTGCCGGTGGCGTTGTCGGGCGGCAGCAGCGAGAACACCGAGCCGGAAGCGGGCGAGAAGCTTTCGACCGTGCCTTCGATGGCGTGGTCGGGCAGCGCGTCGACGGTGATTGAAGCGGTTTGACCTGGCCGCAGGCTGCCGAGCTGGGTCTCCTTGAAGTTGGCGGTGACGTAGACTTCGTCCAGCGGGACGAGGCTCGCGAGCCGCTGGCCGGTCTGCACATAATCGCCGGTCTGCACGGCGCGATTGCCGATCACGCCGTCGATCGGAGCGCGGATGACGGTGAACGACAGGTCGCGCTCGGCTTTGGCGAGCGCAGTCTTGAGTTCGGCGAGCGTCGAGATCGCCTCCTGCTGTTGCCCCTTGAGCACCTCGACGTTGGAGACAGCCGACTCGATCGCCGCCTGTGCGCCCTGCGACGCCGGCATTCGCCTGATCGCGGTTCGCCTGCGCCTGCTCCAGCAACTGCCGGCTCGACGCGTCGCGTGCGACCAGCAGGTTCTGCCGGTTCAGCTCCAGTTCGGCGCGGGTCGCCGCTGCCTGCGCGGACACGAGCTGGGTCCGCGCCTGGACGACCGCGGCCTCCTGCGCGGATATCTGATGGGCCATGCGCGCGATGGTCGCTTCCTGAGTCGCGACCTTGCCGCGCGCGGATGTGACCGCGAGCCGGTAGTCGCCGTCGTCGATGGTGGCGATCACGTCGCCGGCATGCACCTGCATGTTGTCGGTCACAGGCACGCTCGCGACGTAGCCGGCGACCTTGGCGGCGAGGGTGGTGTTGTAGGCCTGCACGTAGGCATCGTCGGTGGAGACCAGGAAGCGCCCGACGGTGACGTAGCGCCAGCCGAACCAGCCCGCCGTTCCGAGCGCGAGCAGAACCACCGCACCCAGCGCGACCTTGCGGCGGCGAAGCCGCGTGGCCTGCTGCCTCGAGGGCGGCGCGGCGACTTTGCCCGCGGCGGGAGCGCGGGCGGGCGTCTGCGGCGCCGGGGCTTCTGCTGCCGGATCCGGACCGTGGTCGCGCACGGCGACATCAGTGGCCGAAACAGCCTTCGGAGCCGGATCGGACGGCGGCGGCGCGAGGCCCGTCTGGTCCTGATTGCGATACATCGCGAACTTCTCCTGGGCGGAATGACCGAACGGTTCGGTCATCTAATAAGGAAGGACAATGCGCGTGTCAATATTGACCGAACCGTTCGGTCAATATATATCGCGAACACTTCGATGGGGGAAATGCGCGCCCCAACGCCCCTTGAGAGCAAGCTCAGGCGCCGCCAGAGGCTGACGATGAGTGAACAGACCATACTCGAACGGGTGGCGACCGCCCCGGCGGACGATGAAAGCGCCAAGCGGCGTCAGATCATCGACGGCGCGCGTGCCGTGTTTCTCGCCCAGGGCTTCGATGCCGCGAGCATGAACGACATTGCCCGCGCGGCCGGCGTCTCCAAGGGCACCCTCTACGTCTATTTCAAGCACAAGGAAGATCTGTTCGCCGCCATCGTCGCCCAGGAATGCGACGCGCAGGCGGAAGGCATGTTCGACCTCGACCCCGACGACCGTGACGTCGCAGGGGTGCTGACGCGGCTCGGCATAGCCTACGTCAAATTTCTGTGCCGTCCGGAAAAGGCCTCTGCCATCCGCACCGTTATCGCCATCGCCGACCGCATGCCGGAACTCGGCCGCAAGTTTTATGAAAGCGGCCCGGCGCGCGGCATCGCGCAGCTTGCGGAATATATCGGCGCCCAGGTCGATGCCGGCGTGCTTGCTGTCGAGGATCCGGGGATCGCCGCAGCGCAGTTCATGGAGTCCAGCCACGCGGCGCTGTTCAAGCCGATCGTCTTCAATTTCGCTTCCGCGCCGAGCCCCGAGCAGATCGAGCGCAATGTGAGGATCGCGGTGCGGAGTTTCCTCGCCGCGCACCGCGTACCCGTGCAGGGTTAGCGCAGCCGACGCGCGGTCACGGCGAGGCTGGAACCGCCGGCCGCCCCTCCGCCGTGCCTTTCCCCGGCCGGCGCGAGATCGAATACTTCATCTGCACCGAGCTTCTCTGCCAGAAGAACGTGTAGTCGATGTTGAGCGTCGCGCCCTCCGCGAGCGGCAGCACGACGCTGCATGCGACCTGTTCTTTGCTGCTCGAAATCTGCCTGATGGGCTCGTCGCGCAGCGGCTCTACCTTGAGCTGTTTGAGCACCTCGCCAAGCGTCGATTTTGCGCGGGAGGAATCGCAGTCCGGCAGCGTCAGGCGTTCCTCCGCGCCGCGCCAGATCAGCACGCCGGCGACGGCCAGCGCGGGAATGGCGAGCAGGCGCATTGCCATCCGGTTCGGCGACGAGGGCGGCCGCCGCAGCGCGGGCCAGCGCGACCAGCGCCCCGCGGCGGCAGGCTTCCGGGGATTGTCGGTGTTCATGTCCGGTTAGATCAGCGTCCGGCCGCCGATCCGCAAGCGGCAGTCCGCAGCGTGCGCGCGTCAAATCGCCTTGGCGATTTCTTCGGTCATCTTCTTCGCGTCGCCGAGCAGCATCATGGTGTTGTCGCGGTAGAACAGCGGATTGTCGATGCCGGCATAGCCCGACGCGAGCGAGCGCTTGTTGAACATCACCGTGCCGGCCTTCCACACCTGGAGCACCGGCATGCCGTAGATCGGCGACTTCGGATCGTCTTCGGCCGCCGGATTGGTGACGTCGTTGGCGCCGATCACGTAGGCGACGTCGGCCTGGGCGAATTCCGAATTGATGTTCTCGAGCTCGAACACTTCGTCGTACGGCACATTGGCCTCGGCCAGCAGCACGTTCATGTGGCCGGGCATGCGGCCCGCGACCGGATGAATGGCGTAGCTGACATCGAACGCCCGCGGCTTTGAGCTTGTCGGCCATTTCACGCAGCGCATGCTGGGCCTGCGCCACCGCCATGCCGTAGCCCGGCACGATGATGACGCGCGACGAGTTCTTCATCAGATAGGCGGCGTCCTCGGCCGAGCCGAGCTTTACCGGCCGCGTTTCGGCGCCTGCGGCCGGGCCCGCGACCTCGCCGCCGAAGCCGCCGAGGATCACCGAGATGAACGAGCGGTTCATGCCCTTGCACATGATGTAGGACAGGATCGCGCCCGACGAGCCGACCAGCGCGCCGGTGATGATCAGCGCCGAATTGCCGAGCGTGAAGCCGATGCCCGCCGCCGCCCAGCCGGAATAGGAATTGAGCATCGAGATCACGACCGGCATGTCGGCGCCGCCGATCGGGATGATGATCAGGACGCCGAGCGCGAACGAGGCCAGCGCGATCAGCCAGAATGCGAGATAGTGCTGCGCCTCGAAGAACCAGACGATCAGCAGCACCAGCGCGACAGCGAGCGCGATGTTGATCGCGTGCCGGCCCGGCAGCGTGATCGGCTTGCCGCTCATGCGGCCGGAGAGTTTCAGGAACGCGATCACCGAACCGGTGAAGGTGATGGCGCCGATGGCGACGCCGAGCGACATTTCGATCAGGCTCTGGCCGTGAATGTGGTGCTCGGTGCCGATGTCGAACGCGGCAGGCGCGTACAGCGCGCCGGCTGCGACCAGCACCGCGGCCATGCCGACCAGCGAATGGAACGCCGCGACCAGTTCCGGCATCGAGGTCATCGGCACCCGGCGCGCGATCACCGCGCCTGCGGCGCCGCCGATCGCGACCGCGACCACCACCAGCACCCAGGCCGCCAGGCTGGCCGGCGGATGCGCGGCGAGCGTGGTCGCGACCGCGATCAGCATGCCGATCATGCCGAACAGATTGCCCTGCCGGCTGGTGTCGGGATGCGACAGCCCGCGCAGCGCCAGAATGAACAGGACGCCGGCGACCAGATAGGCCAGCGCGGCCAGGTTGGCGCTCATGTTATTTCTTTTTCCTCTGGAACATGGCGAGCATGCGCTGGGTCACCAGAAAGCCGCCGAAAATGTTGACCGAGGCAAAGACCAGCGCGACGAAGCCGAAGGCGCGCGCCCAGACCGGCCCGGAATCGTCGGCAACCAGCGCGACGCCGACCGCGAGCAGCGCGCCGACCACGATCACCGACGAAATCGCGTTCGTCACCGACATCAGCGGCGTATGCAGCGCCGGCGTCACCGACCACACCACGTAATAGCCGACGAACACCGCGAGCACGAAGATCGAGAGCCGGAACACGAACGGATCGACGTAATCGCCGACGCATCTGCGCCGCGTCGCCGTGTGCGACCGCGACGATGTCGAGTTGGGCGAGGACCGAGAGCGTCACCATTGCGGGTCTCCTGACGCTTGCGCGTGCGCTCTATGCCGCGGTCTTCGGCTTGAAATTCGGATGGACGATCGCGCCGTCGCGGGTCAGCGCGGTCGCCTTGACGATGTCGTCGTCCCAGTTGACGGCGAGCGCCTTGGTCTTCTTGTCGATCAGAATTTCGAGGAACGCGTAGAGGTTCTTGGCGTAGAGGCTTGACGCGGTGGCCGCGAGCCGGCCCGCGCACGTTGCTGTAGCCGATGATCTTGACGCCGCCGCTCGTCGGCGACCGTGTCGGCTTTCACGCCTTCGACATTGCCGCCGCGCTCGACCGCGAGATCGACGATCACCGACCCGGGCCGCATCGACGCCACCATCTCCTTCGTCACGAGCCGCGGCGCCGGCCGGCCGGGAATGAGCGCGGTGGTGATGACGATGTCCTGTTTCTTGATGTGCTCGGCGACCAGCGCCGCCTGCTTCGCCTGGTACTCTTTCGACATTTCCTTGGCGTAGCCGCCGGCGGTTTCGGCGGCCTTGAATTCGTCGTCCTCGACCGCGACGAATTTCGCGCCGAGGCTCTCGACCTGTTCTTTGGCGGCGGGCCGCACGTCGGTCGCGGTGACGATGGCGCCGAGGCGGCGCGCGGTCGCGATCGCCTGCAGGCCTGCGACGCCCGCGCCCATGACGAACACCTTGGTCGCGGGCACGGTGCCGGCCGCGGTCATCATCATCGGCAGCGCCCGGCCGTATTCGGCGGAGGCGTCGATCACGGCCCGGTAGCCGGCGAGATTGGCCTGGCTGGACAGCACGTCCATCACCTGCGCGCGGGTAATGCGCGGCAAAAGCTCCATCGCGAAGGCGGTCACGCCCGCGTCGGCCATGGCGCGCAGCGCGTCGTCATGGCCGTAGGGGTCCATGATGGCGATGACAATGGCGCCCTTTTTGAAGCGCGAAAGCTCGGAGGCCTGCGGCCGGCGCACCTTGAGCACGATGTCGGCGCCGGCTGGGCGCGTCCTTTGCAACGGCAGCGCCGGCGGCGGCATAGTCGGCATCGAGGATGCCGGACTTTATTCCGGCGCCCGGCTCGACCGCGACTTCGGCGCCGAGGCCGACCATCTTCTTGACGGTTTCCGGCGTCGCGGCGACGCGCGGTTCGTCCGCATCGATTTCGGCAACAACCGCGACTTTCATGATTCCTCCGACACCTGCCCGCGCGGGCGGCCGGTTTCCAGGCGATACGTTACCGACTGAGCGCCAAACACCAACCCGGCGCTAAACACCAACCCGGCGCCTAACCCGCTCCCGGCGAGCCGGCCGACGCGGTTGTCCGGATCAGGCGAGGAAATACGCCATCAGGACCACGATCACCACGACCGTGACGAGGATCCCCTTCACCAGAGTAATAAAATTACGATACGTCTGCTCGTGCGCGGCATAATCCATGCCGTCCGCCGTGGCGTATTCGACCTCACCGTGGTCGGCCATCACTTGCCTCCAACCTTGCCCGGTTGGCCGCGACTTAGCGTAATTGCGCCAAGAGGGCAACGGGATCAGACACGACTCTACAGGGAAACCGCGTCGCGGGTATGTCAGGCGGCGATTATGCCGCTCCGGCTGACGTTATCAGGCTTCTTCCGCCGCGGCGTTGCGGCCGGCGATCAGTCCCTGGGACAGCGCGCGCGGCAGTCCGTGCATGGTCAGCCCGCCGGCGGATTCGCCGCCGCAATAGAGTCCCGGAATGATCCCGCCGTCGAGTTCGAGCACCTGGCAGCGCGCATTGATACGCAGCCCGGCGCGGGAGTCATGCAGCATCGGCGTCGCCCACGCGGCATAAAACGGCGGCGTGGCGATCCGGAAGAGCGGCTTCGGCTTGTCGAAATCGGTGTCCGCTCCGGCGTCCACGAACGCGTTGTAGCGCTTCACGGTCTGCGCAAGGTTCTCGGGCGGCATCGGCACGCGCTGGTGCTTCATCACGATTTTGGCGGCAAGCTGTTCGATGGTCCCGGCGCTGAAAAAGAAGCCGCCGCCGGCATCGACGTGGGGCGGTACCGGATCCCAGCCCTCGCGCGCGACCGCGTCGCTGTCGAAGATCGCCCAGATCGGCCCGCCGCCGTTGCGGCCGTCGCCGATGCCGGCGAGCGCGGCATTGATGAAATTGGAGGGGCTGTACGTGATGTCCCTCGCGTTACGGAAATCGCCCTGCCGGTAAGGCTCGAAACTGCCGAAGCGGTTCGGAGTGAACTGGCGGCCGGTTTCGTCGTAGAAACGCCGGCCCAGCATGTTGACCAGAATGACGTTCTGCCAGTCCGCGACTTTCAGGCCGATCGCGCGCGCCTTGTCGAACACCGGGCTGCCGGGAAACCAGCGCAGGTTGGCGTAGCCATACTGGCAGCCAACGGAGCCTGCTTTGGCTATTCCGGTGCCGTACTCGCCGGCGAAGCCGGTCAATCCCCAGAGCGAGGCCCCGACCGCCATCGCGGCAAGTTCCCCGCTGGCGTCCTGATCGGACCACGGCATGCCGGCGATGGAATATTCGTCGGTGAGCCGCGGGTCGAACATGCGGCGGAAATTGACGTTTCCCGACGAGCCGCCGCTGGCGACGATCACCGCCCTGCGCGCCTGGATGTTTCGCTTCTCGCCGTCGTGGTCGGCCTCAATGCCTGTGACGCGGCCCCGTGCCGGCGCCCGGTGGATGGCGGTCATGCGATGGCGGAGCAGCAACTTCACGCCGGCCTGTTCGGCCGCCGCAAGAAGCGGCTGCATCAGTCCGTTGCCGGTCGACATCGTGGCCCGCACGTCCGGATCGGCGGGCCGGCCGGTCTGCACCAGCGGCCAGTCCATCGCCGCACAGTGCAGCGTGCGCGGCGCCGACATGCCGATCTCGTGGCCGCTCAGACTGTCCGGCGCCTGATCGACCACGCGGACGCCGTGCGCGAGCAGAAACTCGAACGTCGCCACCGCATGATCCGCGTGCGCGCGGGCAAGCTCGCGGTCGTTGTAGCGGTAAGGTGGCGCGCCGTTGGGTTCGACCACGGTCCAGTCGATCAGATCCCGGAACAGCACGTCCGGCGAATCCTCGATGCCGTATTTCTTCTGGTAGCTGTTGCCGCCGCCGAGCGAGAGATTGCCGCCGCTGGTTATGGCGTGGCCGCCCGCGTGATCCTCGGCCTCGACGACTGTGACGGACGCGCCGGCTTCGCGCGCCGCGATGGCGGCGGTGATTCCGGACGCGCCGGCTCCGATAACGACAATGTCCGCTGTGTCGTCCCGGCGCGGAGGCAAAGTCTACATGTCCAGCACGAGACGTTCGCTCTTGCAGCCCGCGCAGCAGATCATGACCTTGTCGTTCGCCGCCTGCTCTTCCTCGCTGAGGACCGAATCGCGGTGCTCGGGGATGCCGGAAATCACCCGCGTCACGCACTCGCCGCAGATGCCGAGTTCGCACGAATAGTCGACGTCGATGCCGGCTTCGTAGAGCACTTCGAGAATCTTCTTACCCTCGGGGATGTAATATTCCTCGCCGGAGCGCGCGAGTTCGACCCAGAACCCGCCCGACGTCGCGGCTTCGGCCTTGGGCGTGAAATACTCGACGTGCACGTTGTGCTTCGGGCGCGCGGCGGCTGCTGCCTCGAACGCCTTGAGCATCGGATTGGGTCCGCAGCAATACAGGTGCGCGTTCGCGGGTGCACCCGCGATCGCCCCGGCCAGATCGAGAAACTTGCCGGCCGCTTCATCGTCGAAATGCAGATGGACGCGGTCCGGTCCGAATTTCTCCAGCGTCTCGACGAACGCCATGTCGGCGCGCGACTGGCAGGCGTAGTAAAGTTTCCACGGCCGGTTTTGCGCTTCGAGCAGTTGCGCCATGCACCAGATCGGCGTCACGCCGATGCCCCCGGCAAACAGCGTGACGTGCTCTGCATTCCCGACCAGCGGAAAATTGTTGCGCGGCGCGCTGATCTTCAGCGTATGGCCGACACGGAACTCATCGAATATGTAGCGCGAACCGCCGCGGCTCGCCGGATCGAGCTTGATGCCGACCGCGTAGGATGCCGGATCGGTGTTCGGGATTGAGCAGCGAGAATTGCCGGATCAGTCCGTTGGCCAGATGCAGGTCGATGTGCGCGCCGGGCTGATAGGGCGGAAGCGCGCCGCCGTCGGGCCGTCGGAACGTATAGACATTGGTGTCGCGGGCGACCGTTTCGATCGCGGCGAGACGCACCTCGATCAGGCTCGCGGCGCGGCCCGCATCCGGTGTCGCGGTTTCAGCTTCAGTGGGTGAAATTGTCGTATTCATGCGGGCATAGATAGGCGGCCGGGGTGGGGTTTCGCAACAGCTTCTTTGGCTGTTCCAAAACGGCGTTAAGAACGATTCTTGAAAGCAGCGCCCGTCGTTCTAGCCGCGCGCCGCGTCGAGGCCGGTCTGCGGTTCCGTTCCGCGCGCGTGCGCCGCGACCTGATCCGCGAACACGCGTCCGATCATGACGACAATCGGCCCGGACAGATTTTCAGATGAAAGCATCGCCGGCAGTCCGGCAATAGGCGCAGCGACCGTGCGCTCGTCGGGCCGCGTCGCCTGCGCGACCGCGACCGCGGGTGTCGAAGGATCGAGCCCTGCGGCGAGCGCGGTGTGAACGAGATCGGGCAGGGTCCGCGTCGGCATGTAGACGACCGTCGTTACCGAGGGATCGGCAAGGCTTGTCCAGTCGATATCGTCGGGGAATTTCCCGTCGCGGCCGTGGCCGGTGATGTATTGCACCCTCCGCGCCGTGGCGCGGCGGGTCAGCGAGACTTTCAGGCGGCTTGAGGCCGCCTGCGCCGCGGTCACGCCCGGCACCACCTCGACGGCGATCCCGGCGGCCTGGCACGCGGCGATCTCCTCGTCGGCGCGTCCGAAAATCATCGGATCGCCACCTTTGAGCCGCACCACGCGGCGTCCGGCTTTGGCGAGCGAGACCATCAGCGCGTTAATGTCGTCCTGTTTGCACGACGGCGCATAGCCCGCTTTGCCGACCAGCATTTTCTTCGCTTCGCGGCGCGCGAAATCGAGAATGTCGGGCGAAACCAGATGATCGAACAGGATCACGTCGGCCGATTGGAGCGCGCGCACCGCGCGCAGCGTCAAAAGCTCCGGATCGCCGGGCCGGCGCCGACCAGCACGACGGAGCCTGCGTCTGACGTGCCGGCCGGCGTCGAGCAGCGCGTCGAGATCGGCGTCGGTCGGCGCGCTGTCGGGCGCGGCGATGGCGCGCTCGGTAAAGGTTTCCCAGAAATTGCGCCGGCCGCGGAACGACAGCGCCAGCGCCTGCACGCGCGGACGCCATTTGCGCGCGGCATCGGCCCAGCGCGCGAAACCCTTCGGAATCAGAGCCTCGATCTTGGCGCGGATCGCCTGGCCGAACACCGGCGCGGCGCCGTCGGTCGATATGCCGATGACGAGCGGCGAGCGGTTGACGATGGCGCCGAACGCGAAATCGCAAAACGCCGGACGGTCGATCACATTGACCGGCACGCCGGCTGCGCGGGCCGCCGCGGCAAACACAGCGGCTTCCGCATCGTCGGCGCATTCGGCGACCGCAATGGCTGCGCCGGCAAAGTCGGCCGGCCGCCATGCGCGCTCATGGATGATGACCGCGCCGGCCGGCGGTGCGGCCGCGAGCGCGCGCATGTCGTCCTGCGGAGCGGCGCGAACACGTCGACACGTGCGCCGGCCGCCGCGAGCAGTTCCGCCTTCCATGTCGCGCCCTGACCGCCACCGGCGACCACGGCGCGTTTGCCGTCGAGCGCAAAGAACGCGGGCAGCCGCGCCAGCGGGCTCATGCGGGCAGTTCCGGTTTCGACAGGTGCGCGGCTCATCCTACGCCTTCTACCAGATATTCCGGTCAGGCGCTGACATTTAGAATATTATGCTGTAATTGGCAATGTTGATCGCCAAGTTCTGGAATTAATTACCTTCAGCACGCGACAAAGCCGTGACGTTCGACTATAAATCAGCCCGGAAGCGTTGGCGGGCGCCCGCCGGATGTCCGACGGGCGCCCCTGGTTCGCGTCAGCCAGTCTGTAAGCCGGGTTCTGGATGGCATGCGGAAACGCTCCGCATACGTGACGGCCATTCCTCTAGGACGCCGGTTACCCGGCGCCTCCAGCAACCTACCCGGACGGCTGATCCAGACATCGACCTGAATTCCGCGCTCGCGCGCGAAACTCCTGCCGTCCCTATTCGGTCTTGCTCCCGGTGGGGTTTGCCCTGCCGCGGACGTTGCCGCCCGCGCGGTGCGCTCTTACCGCACCTTTTCACCCTTGCCGCGGTGTACGCAACGCGCCGCGGCGGTTCGTTCTCTGTGGCACTTTCCCTAGGCTCGCGCCCGCCGGACGTTATCCGGCACCGTTTGTCCATGGAGCCCGGACTTTCCTCCCCGGCGACCTTTCGGTTTCGCCGCGGCGGCCGTCCGACCGACTGACAGCGAAGGGATGGGCAGGATCGGCTCCGCCGTCAAGTGGCGGAGGAGGTTTCGATGTTGCGGGCGCGGGCGGCGCTGGTCCGCGGGCGTCCGCGCTGCGCCAGCAATTCCCGCAGCGTCGCGCGTGTCGAACTCGTCGCTGATGCCGTCGACGCGCTCCGGCCGGAAATGGCGCTGAAAGGCGGTGACGGACGTCGGACGTGGCCGAATCGTAAGTTGCCGGTCGCGGCGACGTCGTAGCCGTATTCGCGCAGATCTTCCTGCATGGGCATCATCGCGTCATTGCGGTCGCCCAGCGCAAGCAGGAGGCCGCCTTCCCGGATCGGCGCGGGTTTCACCCAGTGACCCACGCCGGAATCGTAAAGCGTGCGCCACGGAAATTTTTCGCCCGGATCCTGCTTGCGCGACGGCGCAACGTCGGAGTGCGCCAGCACCCGGACCGGCAGAATCTTGTGGCGTGTCTGGATGCCGCGGCACAGCGCGGTCACGGCCGCGATCTGGCGCTTTGGAAAATCCGGATAGCCGTAGTCATGGCCCGGATTGACGATCTCGATGCCGATCGAACACGAATTGATGTCGGTTTCGCCCGCCCAGTACGATTTTCCCGCATGCCAGGCGCGCTGGCTCTCGGGCACGAGCTGGAAGACGCGGCCGTCCTCGAACACGAAATAATGCGCCGAAACCTCGCTCGCCGGCGTGCACAGCCGTTCCAGCGCGCCCTCCGCATCGGGCATGCCGGTGTAGTGCAGCAGGATCATGTCCGGGCGTTGCCCCTCACGGCGCTCGTCGTGATTGGGCGAGGGCCTGATGTCGGCAACGACGGAAGAATTGGCAGGAAACACCCGGGACTTGACCATGCCCGGAACATTAGGACGGGTGGTCTTACCTACAAGCTGATTTCCGGCGGTGAAGTTTAAAAGCCGGGCGCCGTGGCAGGCGTGCAACGGTTTTCGTCGCCCGCGTGCAATCAGTCCTGAACCCTCAACCTTTCCTTAAGCTTACCGCTCGCTAATCGAAAGCGGAGCGGAGCGGCGAAGTGGCCGGCGTCGATCCGACCGTTGCCGACATCGTTCGCCGACATTGTTCCATGACAGCGCAATTGTTCCCATATGCCGCCGCCAGAGACGAACCGGGTCGAGTTATGGCGAGCGCCGAGAGCGACAATGACAGCGACGCGGCCGGGGGCGGTCACGCGCTTCATATTCCTGTGCTGGCAGGGCGCGCCGTCGAATGGCTCGGCGTGCGCGACGGCGGCGTCTATGTCGATGCGACTTTTGGCGCCGGCGGCTACACGCGCGCCATTCTCGCACACAGGGGTGCGCGGCTGATCGCGATCGACCGGGACCGGAGCGCCATCGCGCGCGGTGCGATCATCGCCGCGCAGGCGCACGGGCGGTTGCAGCTGATTGAAGACCGTTTCTCAAGTCTCGAAGCGATTCTCGCGGACTGCGGCGCAGGCGCGATCGACGGCATCGTGTTCGATCTCGGCGTTTCGTCGATGCAGCTCGACGAAGCCGACCGCGGCTTTTCGTTCCGCTTCGACGGACCGCTCGACATGCGCATGGGCGGTGACGGCCCGAGCGCAGCCGACGTCGTCGCGCACGCAGGCGAGCGCGATCTCGCCAGCATCATTTTTCTGCTGGGCGAAGAACGTCACGCCCGCGCGGTCGCCCGCGCCATCGTGCGGGCGCGGGAGACGAAGCCAGTTGAAACGACGCGGGCGCTGGCCGACATCGTCGCCCGCGTGGTGCATGCGCGCGAAGGCATGATCCATCCGGCAACGCGGACGTTCCAGGCGCTGCGGATTTTCGTCAACGACGAACTCGGCGAACTGGCGCGCGGACTGATCGCGGCTGAGCGCGTACTCCGACCGGGCGGACGCCTCGTCGTGGTGGCGTTTCACTCGCTCGAGGACCGCATCGTCAAGAATTTTTTGACGGAACGCAGCCGTGCGCCGGCCGCCTCGC
>CAVYCI010000009.1:0-366215 GCA_963766925.1 uncultured Alphaproteobacteria bacterium | reverse complement strand
CATTGTTGTCACTGCTAAAGCCCAAGAAGAAGCATAAACTAGGCCACTTGTGCGGCAATGTGCTTACCGGCGGCGCCCGCCGCGGCCGTCGCCGGTGGTGGGCGTGAAGCCCATGTTTTCTGGCCAGTATGGCGAATGGGGCGCCTATATGCTGCTTTGCCCGGCGGGGAGAAAACTTCGCGATCGCACAAAGCCCTCATTGTTTCCGAACCAATCCCGCCGAACCGGCCGCGCAACTGGCCTACACTTTTCCATTTTGTCGCGTCCGGCCGACAAGGAGCAATGAAAGGTGCATCATCGCCGGCTATCCGTTCAAGTCGGCACGCATGCTCGGAAGCTTGGCCTGGTGCCGAAAGTTTATAACGAGGGAGGCTGCTGATCTAAGACCAATCTGTGAAATATACCTCATCGAGCACTGTGGGCGGGGCAAGGGCATGTCGGCGAAAGGGAACGCGCTCGACCGACACGTTGCTCAAAGGTCTCGCGCAGGCGGCTGCAGGCACCAAAATAGGCTCTGCGCTGCCTAATAGATGCGGGAACGGCTGGAAACTAACTGTGCTATTGAGTGCGCCCTGTCGGGAAGGCAGGCCACCGCCCACTCCATGGAGCGCGCGACCGTCCTTCGACGCACCACGACTCGCTCCGCCTGCCGCCACACTGCCCTGATCTACTGTAATGCGGCCATTGAAAGTGGCCGCTTGAGCGTCAACGTCGCTGCGTAGCTGCATCGGCCTGTCGCGCGAACAGATTGCCGACGCGCCGGCCGCGGTGGGCGTGCGGAGCGGCAGCGGGGCCATGGTGTCGCAGGAAATCCTATGGCTTTTATGTGCGCGGTGCCGACTCCACACGCCACGCTGTCCAAACACACTCCTCCGCTGCGCTATTTCACGCTGGTGCGTCCCGACAGTCGTGGTGAACAGATTTTGGTGGACGGCACCCAGCTGGCTGTGCGGTGCCCGGTGAGGTTGACGGACGGCCGCACGAAGTCGAATGCGTCTAACATCCCACAGCTGACCGCGGCACCATGGCCATTTTCAGCCGGCTGCTCCGCGGCCGCACCCTGAACTGCTTGTTGCGCCACACGGACGCAGCCGGCCTGGTGTGCAATCTCACTGCGGGCGTAAAATCTGTTGGTCAGGGACGCAGCGGCCGACGTCTCAAATATGGCAGCGTGCCGCGCGCCTGCCGCGCGCATCCGGACAAGTGCTCCGTCTCCAAGGTTGTCACGAGGATGGGCGCACAGTTCTTTGAGGCGGTGCGCGACGCGCTTCATGTTGTTGCCGATGGCGAGGGGTTCGAGCTTTGGTAGGACTTATTACGTTGTTTTGTGTCGTTCCCGACATTGTGTGTGCTGGCACCAAGTTGGTCACGGCTGGCGATTTCGCTGCATGTGTGACTTAATGAACCGCTGCAACCCAAATATCCGTGCCGCGCGAAACTAATTGGGGAGGTGCGGAATTATCCCGGCCTCTCCAATGCGCCGCATCACGTTTGAAAAGCAGGTCTCAGCGCTCAAGGACGTGAACGTTCCCGCTTGTGGGCGGATGCCCGCGCACGCTGGCCGTGTCTGGCTCAAGCACATTTAATCTCATCCTGTTCAATCCCTTGTGGGGGGAAACAAATACGAGAAATTCTCGGAGACTAATTCCACGTGGTCATGCCTTTTCCGCCGGCGGGGGCGCGACATTTTGCCCGTGCTAACGGTGAGCTCAAACACGCCTGCAACCGAAAAATGTGTCCGCCCGCGAACGGCTGGCGCTGCGCGCGATGGCGCACGCCACCGACGTGGCACGGGCCACGCGAATCGCACCGGCCTCGCGACCGCCTAAGCTTGACATCTCCAGCACTCATTACCGCATCGTGTTCGGCGCCGCTGAGCTCGACATCGAGTTGTGGTGCTGTTCTCAATCTCATCTGTGTGCTTGTTCAGTGCCTACAAACTGGAGATTGGTGGACCCGGACGCAGCCTACTCGCCTGCCGACATTCCCGTGTGGCGGCGCCGGCCTCTTGCTTGTCTTTGTCGGAAGCTTGTCGCGCCGGGATCGTGATCGCGACGTTGTGGTCGGCCCTGGGGCTGCTCGCGGAAATCGCCAGGTACTAACGCGCCGGTGGACGTCTCCGTACCTTGGCGCCACGGAGCGCTTCACCGCCTTGTGTGGGCCGTGCCCAAGAACTGCTCGTTCATTGTGGGGCGAGTCCGGACGCTGGCGCCGGCCGCGCTGTGCCACCGCAAATGCGGCCGGTCGCCTATGCCGCACATCCCTGTTCGGCGTCGCCTTATGGCGCGCTGCGCATGGCGGTGGGCGCCTTTTACGCACGGCGCGTTCGAGGCGTGTTCGAATGTCCCTCGTGGCGTGGACCAGATGGCCTGATCTATCGCTGGCGCCCGACGCGGCTCACCGACTGCTGTTGAAGGGGCCCGCCTGGAGCGCGGAGCACTTCGCGGAGGCTAGCGCCGCGCGCAGGCCCCGCGGCTGAGCCCGGTACAGTGTGTGTGTCGGGTCTGTGATCGTTGGCACCGCTCTCCGGCCCGCCTAGTCCGCGAATTCGTTCCTCCTCACCGTCACGGCGGACTTTTTTCGATGCCTGGAAGGCGGTGTGAAGAAGTTGTGCTCGCCTATTCGTGATCTACACCGCTGAGGCGAATAGCTGGAGCGCGCGCCAAGGCGATTACGCTCGGTATTAGCCGGAAAACATCTTCATTGAGGATCTGTGTGAAGAATTGTGTGATGATGTTCTCATGTTGCTATGGTTAGGTGGATATTGTTGGTACTCCACATTGTGTGGTGATTGTGAAGAAGGATATTGAAATTGCTGAGGTGGCCACGTGTAGTTCTGCTCATGCGTGATGGGAGGATGATGAGGTGTGCTTCAGTTGGAGACCATCCTGGCCAACCAGCCTGACTGGCTTTAAAAATTTTTGTGGATGATCTTATCGTGTCGTGGAGAGATACCACAGTTCCCATTTGAAGGATAGTGTGGTGAGGTGCTGTTCTCTACTCATGCTAACCCACCTCGTCGGAAACAAAGTGCTCAGTCCCCCGGCACCGAGTGCCAGCACCACGTGCTCATTCGCGACGGACCACTCCGAGAGCGCGCCTGCAGTCCATCGAGCGCGGCGATCCGGTCGCCGGGCCGGGCGATGTCGCCCGCGGCGCTGCTGGCGCATCCTCAACACGCGGCATCGGCTGGCTCCATCTGGCGGACAACCGTTTGTCGTACATGCCGCGGGACTTCATGCCGACGAACCGGTTCTCCACCAGATCGAGCCGGCCGATGCCGTGCAGCCGGCCGAGCGTGTTGAGATACGCCAGCAGCGCCGCGGGCGACATCGCCCGGCCGTCGACGGCGACCGGATCGCCGCGCTCGAAATCGATCGAGACATATTGCGGCCGGTCCGGCGCGCTCTCCGGATCGTCGGTGCGCGAATAGACGTAGTCCGGCACTTCGGTGCCGGGATTTTCCAGCACTTTGCCTTCCGACGAGGTGTGCAGCAGGTTGGCGTCGGTCGAGAACGGCGCCTCGCCGCGCTTGTCCTTCGCAATCGGAATCTGGTGCTGCTCCGCAAACGCGATCAGGTCGTCGCGCGAGCGAAAATCCCATTCGCGCCAGGGCGCAATCACCTTCACATCCGGCTTGAGCGCGTAATAGCCAAGCTCGAAGCGCACCTGGTCGTTGCCCTTGCCGGTCGCGCCGTGGGCGACCGCGTCGGCCCCGACCTTCTCGGCGATTTCGATCTGCTTCTTCGCGATCAGCGGCCGCGCGATCGAGGTGCCGAGCAGATACTGGCCCTCATAAACCGTGTTGGCGCGGAACATCGGAAACACGTAGTCGCGCACGAACTCTTCGCGCAGATCCTCGATGAAGATGTTTTCCGGCTTGATGCCGAGCGTGATCGCCTTGGCGCGCGCCGGCTCCAGCTCCTCGCCCTGGCCGAGATCGGCGGTGAAGGTGACCACCTCGCAGCCGTAGGTAGTTTGCAACCACTTGAGAATGATCGACGTATCAAGTCCGCCCGAATAGGCGAGCACGACTTTCTTCACACCGCCTTCAGGCATCGGAGAAAACCCGCGTGGTAAAGGGAGGAGGGACCGAAATTCGCGCGGACTATAGGCGGGCCGGAGAGCGGTGCAAGCGATTAGCAGACCGGCACGCGCCCGCCGCCGAAGCGGTCACGGGCTTTGCCGGGCTCACCGCGCAGCCGCCGCGCCAGCGCCGTCCACGCCTCGCGAAGTCCCCTGCCCGCCCGCTCCAGCGGCCGCTCGACGGCGGCATCGGTGAGCCGCGTCGGGCGCCAGCGATAGATCAGGCCGTAGCGCGGTCCACACCACGAGGAACATGAACACGCCTGCGAACACGAAGTCGCTGAAGAAGTGCCCGCCGCCGGCCATGCGCAGCGCGCCCATGGCGACGCCGAACAGGATTGCGCCGGCATAGGCGACCGGCCGCCATTGCGGCGGCGCCAGCGCGGCCGGCGCCAGCGTCCAGAACGCGCCGGACGGCTCGCCCGCGATGAACGAGCAATTCTCCGGGCACGGCCCGCGCGGGTCCCACCAGGCGGTGAAGCGCTCGTGACCGCCGAGTTGCGGAACGTCCACCGGGCGCATTCGTGCCCAATGGTCCTTCAAAATCACGTTGGCGAGCAGGCCCGGGCCGACCGCAAGCGTCACGATCAGGAACAGCGCGGCACGGCCGGCGATCAGCATGCGCCGCCCGGCATGACAAGCTTGCCGAAGACGGCGAAAAAGGCCGGCGCCGCCAGCACGGAAATCAGCAGCGTGGCTGCGTCGCGCGCATGGATCACCCAATCTGAGTTGTAGGCACTGAACGAGCGGGTCGCCGGATCGTAGAACAGCGCCGCAAGCTCGATGTCGAGCTGCGGCCAGACGCCGAACACGATGCCGGTGACGAGTGCGATCGCAAGCGCGATGACGAGGCCGGTGCGATTCATCCGCGTGGCCCGTGCCGCGTCAGTCCGTCATCGCCATCGCGCGCAGCGCCAGCCGTTCGCGGGCGGACAGTTTTTCGGTCGCGCTCTTGAGCTGGCCGCACGCGGCAAGAATGTCGCGCCCGCGCGGCGTGCGCACCGGCGAGGCATAGCCGGCGTCGAAAATGATCTCCGAGAATTTCTCGATCTGCGACCAGTCTGAGCACTCGTATTTGCTCCCCGGCCAGGGATTGAACGGGATGAGATTGATCTTCGCCGGCATGCCCTTGACCAGACGCACCAGTGCGCGGGCGTCGGCAAGCGAATCGTTCACGCCCTTGAGCATGACATATTCGAACGTGATGCGGCGCGCATTGGAAAGGCCGGGATAATTGCGGCAGGCCTCCATCAGTTCGCGCAGCGGATATTTCCGGTTGAGCGGCACCAGTTCGTTGCGCAGTTCGTCAGTCACGGCATGCAGCGAAATCGCCAGCATGACGCCGATTTCGGTGCCGGCGCGCACGATGTTGGGAACGACGCCGGAGGTCGACAACGTGATGCGGCGTCTGGAAAGGCTCAAACCCTCGCCGTCGGCAACGACATGAAGCGCGTCGCGCACCGCCTCGAAATTGTAGAGCGGCTCGCCCATGCCCATCATGACGACGTTGGAGACGAGGCGCTTCTCCGGATCGGCGCCGGCGGGCGCGGCGGCACGCTGCCAGTCGTTGAGACGGTCGCGGGCCAGCACGACCTGACCGACGATTTCACCCGCCGTGAGATTGCGCACCAGGCGCTGCGTGCCGGTGTGACAGAACGAGCAATTCAGGGTGCAGCCGACCTGGCTGGAAATGCACAGCGTGCCGCGGTCGCTGTCGGGAATGTAGACGCATTCGACTTCGTGCGGCCGTCCGTCAACCTCGCCGGGCAGCCGCAGCAGCCACTTGCGGGTGCCGTCCACCGAAATCTGTTCCGCCACGATCTCGGGACGCGCCAGCGTGAAATGCCGCGCAAGCTCCACGCGGAGGTCCTTCGACAGCGTGGTCATCACGTCGAAGTCGATGGCACCGCGCACATAAAGCCAGTGCCAGATTTGCTGCGAGCGCATCCTGCGCTGCCGCTCCGGCACACCCGCCGCAGCCAGCGCGTCAGCCATCTGTTCGCGCGACAGGCCGATCAGCGAAGGCTGCGCGGGCGCGACGTAACGCTCAAGCGGCCGCTTTTCGATGGCGGCATTTACGTCGTCGGGCAGTGTGGCGGCAGGCGAGGCAGTCATGATCGGTCCATAGCGCGAAGGCACGGTCGCGCGCTCCGGATAGATGGGGCGTGCGTTACCGTCCCGACAGGGCGCACTGAATAGCAGTTAGTTCCGGCCGTTGCCCGCGGTCTTTATTGGCGGCGCAGACTATTTGCGGCCTTAATGACTCGAATTCCTGCTTGCAGACCTGCGGTGCAGACTATTTGCAGTCCTGGCCGGTGCGATCGAGCGCCTGCGCGAGACCTTTGAGCGAAAACGTGTCGGTCGAGCGCGTTCCCTTCGCCGACATGCCCTTAACCACGGCGCTTTGCCCCGCCCGCATGCTGTCGATCAGGCGCTGCTCGTCCGCATTGGTCTTGATCCACGCGCCATCCTGCTGGGTATAAAGCGTAAACGACGCCGGGCCGACTTCGAGCGTAGCGTCCGCGCCGGACTTGAACGGATAGCCGACGATGATCGACACTTCGTTGCTCACCTTGTCCGCCGGACGCGACGAAATGAACATATAGGCCGGATTGCGCGGCCGGTTCGGCGGATTGGTTTCCGAACTCGAGGGCTTTGCGATCGCAAAGCAGATTTTCTTGCCGCCGGGCGAGGCGGTATAGGCGCCCCATTCGCCATACTGGCCGAGAAGCGTCGGCTTCACGCCGCCGGCGGCGGGCGCCGCGGCGCCGGTGGGCGCATTCGCCGCGGGTGTTGCGGCCCCCGGTACAGCCGCAGGTTTATGCTTCTTCTTGGGCTTTGGCGGCGGCGCTGTCGCGGGAGCTGTGGCGGCGGGGGCCGGCGAGGCGTCGGGGGCGGGTTGCTGAGCGAAGCCAGGAACCGTCCACGCCGCCGTGATGAGCAGCGTAACGACGAGACGCCATCGTCCAAGATTCTGCATCGGGACCTCGCGGGTTAAGCGCCGAGGTTTAAATCCAAGTGGTTAATTCCAAGTCCTTCTAGATTAACCTAATTCGGGCGGAGTGGGAACGAAATCGGCAGAGCAGGACCGCGCGTCAGGAGCGCGGCAGTCCCGCCGGGCGGCTTCCAATCGGCGATTGTTCCGTGTTTATGGGGCCTGCGCGCCTGTTTCCGCCCTGCCCCCCGGCAATGAGGGTCACCCCCAATGAAAGCGATTCTCTGCACCAAATTCGGCACTCCCGATGACCTCGAACTGGCGGACATCGCCCCGCCGGTAGCCGGGTCCGGCGAAGTCACGGTGCGGGTAAAAGCGGCCGCGCTCAACTTTTTCGACCTGCTGATCATCGCCGGCAAATACCAGCACAAGCCGCCCTTCCCGTTCTCGCCGGCGTCGGAATTCGCCGGCGTCGTCGAGAGCACAGGCCCGGGCGTGACCGATTTTGCTCCGGGCGACCGGGTCATGGGCTCGACCGGCTGGGGCGCGGCGCGCGAGGTCCTTGCCGCCCGCGCCACTCAGCTTGTCAAAATTCCGGACAATCTCGATTTCGACCGCGCCGCCGGTCTGACCGTGACCTACGCGACAACGCTCTACGGGCTGCGCGAGCGCGGCCACCTGAAAGCCGGCGAGACGCTGGTGGTGCTCGGCGCCTCGGGCGGCGTTGGGCTTGCGGCGATCGAGATCGGCAAGATCATGCAGGCGCGCGTGATCGCCTGCGCCTCGTCCGATGAAAAGCTCGCGTTCGCCCGCGGGCATGGCGCCGACGAAACCGTCAATTATGCCAGCGAGGATCTTCGTGGGGCCTTGAAGCGGCTCGGCGGCGAGCGCGGCATCGATGTGGTCTACGATCCGGTCGGCGGCAGCTACGCGGAGCCCGCGGTGCGCTCGCTCGGCTGGGAAGGCCGTTATCTGGTCGTCGGCTTCGCCGCCGGCGAAATTCCAAAACTTCCGCTCAATCTGGTTCTGCTGAAGAGCTGCGACATCCGCGGCGTGCTGTGGGGTGCGTGGGCTCTGCGCGATCCGCTCGGCCAGCGCGCCCTGATGACCGAAATCGTAAGCTGGTGCGCGGAGGGCAGGCTCACCGCCCACGTGCATGCGGCTTATCCGCTTGGCGAAATTGCGACCGCGCTCAAGGCAATCGCCGACCGCAAGGTCATGGGAAAGATCGTGCTGCACCCGTGAAGCGTTCGGGCGCGGCTACTCCCCGCCGCGCAGACGCTCAAGCATCAGACGCGCGGCCTCGCGATGATCCGCGGTGATGTGGGAAGACACCAGCCGGATCGCTGTGGCGATGACCGCGGCATCGTCGGTGTAGCCGATCACCGGAAGCACGTCCGGGATCATGTCTGCGGGCATCACGAAATAAGCGAGCGCGCCGATCAGCGCTGCCTTGACCTTCAACGGTGTCTGCCGGTCGAACGCGCAATAATGCGCGGCGACCAGATCCTGCGCGAACGGCAGGTGCGAGGCCAGACGCCGCAGCTTCTTCCAGAAGCCACGACGGACTTCCGACTCGTCGGCAGGACGCGGACGCGTCAGGGCCGCAAAATCCGGCCACGTTGCTGAATTGGACCAGAAGGACATGGACCCGCTCGCCGTGCCGGAATCGGCACGCAACGGAAAAATGGCGGTCAAAACCGGCAACTGCAAGACGGCGAAACGTCCCTCACGGCGCCGCAAATCAGCCGGCGAACCGGTCCATGGCCTCGGCGAGCCTGACGTCGAGTTCCGTGAGGCCGCCTGCATCGTGGGTCGAAAGCGTCACGTCAACGGTCTTGTAGACGTTGGACCATTCGGGGTGATGGTCGAGCTTTTCCGCCATCAGGGCGCAGCGCGCCATAAAGCCGAAGGCCTGATTGAAATCCGCGAACACGAATTTTTTAGTGATAGCGTCGCGGCCTTTGACCTCGCTCCAGCCGTGCAGCCGGGCAAGCGCGTGACTGCGTGCCTCGCCGGAAAGTTTCTGCGCCATTGGCAAACCCCGTATGTGAAGCGCTCCCGCAACCGCCCGTTCCATCAATAGGCCGCGGGGTCCGCGTCTGGCAACGCCGCCAAATTTCCGCCGCCGGGAGGCGGTTAACCAGTCTGCTGGTTTGGCCCAACACTGCAGTTCGGCACGTTGGAGGCAAACTGGCGAAGCCGTGTTAAGATTTGCAATGCCTTCGGGATCGTCAGGCCACCCGCCCCTTGCCATGAAGCTGTGGCTCGTCCAGCGCTTTCGCCGCGCCGGACAGCCGCGGCCGACCCACGGTACGACGGGACACACCCCAGCGATGGGATTCAGTCTCGTGTCGCTCGAGCATCGGGTACGCCATCGCATCCGGCTCTTTCTGCGGCACACGTGGCTGGTGGCCATCCTCGGCACGCTGATCATCGGCGGCCTCGTCGGCTGGGCGATCTATGCCACCACCGCGCCGACCGAAATGCGCATCGCGGCGGGTCCTCCCGGCAGCATCGAGGCGAAGTTCGTGCAGGTCCTGATGCAGAGGATCGCGGCCGACCACGACCGGGTCAACGTCCAGCTCGTGTCCACCACAGGACCGCAGGACAGCGAACAGACCATGGCCCGCGGCGGCGCCGATCTCGCCATCCTGCCCGGCACGATCGGCGACTCCGCCCGCTGGCCGGTGGTCGCCATCCTGCGCCAGAACGTGATGGCGCTGATCGTTCCGACACCACCGCCGCCTGCTCCTCCACCGGTTACGGCAAAGCCGCAGACCGCTGCTCCCGCTGAAAAAGAGACGGCCGCTCCCGAACCAAAAGAAGAAGCCGCAAAGCCCGCAAAGGCGAAGAAGGAAACGAAGGAGGCCAAGGAGACAAAGCCGGACAAAAACGGCAAGTCGGCCAAATCCGGCAAGACCGACAGCACCGGCAAGACTGACAGCAGCACCAAGACTGACAGCAGCAGCAAAGCCGCCGACAAAACCGGCAAGGCCGGCGGCAACGCCAGGGTCGCGGCCGGCGAGCAAAGCGTCAAAAACGCGAAAAGCGACGATGACGACAGCGACGGGGGCAGCAGCGCCGACTCCGGCAAGAAGCCCGAAGAGGCGACCGGCAAACTGGACAAAATCCGGCTTCTCGCCAGCCATCGCGTCGGCATTGTCACGGGCACGAAGGCAAGCAGGGAATTGCTTGACGTCGTGCTGAACCATTACGGCGTGGCGCCAGGCGCCGTGCAGGTTTCGCAGATCGATCCGGACAAACTTGCCGGGGCGGTCAGAGCCGGTCAGATCGACGCGGTTTTTGTCGCAGGCCCTGCGACCGGCAAGACCATAACCGAGGCGGTGGCCGCCGCCACGCAGGACGGACGGCCGCCGGCCTACATTCCTGTCGATCAGGCCGAGGGCATCGCCAAACGCAAACCGGCGTTCGGTGCCGTCGATATCGACCCAGGCACGTTCGGCGGCAATCCACCAGGCCCCGACGACAGCCTCAAGACCCTGAGCTTCCCTGACTATCTGGTGGCCCGGTCATCGTTCAACAGTGACAGCGTCGCTGCACTCGCGCGCCTGATCTATACGTCGCGGCTTTCGCTTGCCGCCGGCCTGCCCGGCGAAATCAAAATCGAGGCGCCATCAACCAACAAGGATGCCAGCGTCGTCGTGCATCCCGGCGCGCTCGCCTATCTGGGCGACGACCAGAAATCGTTCTTCGACAAATACGGCGACGATATTTTCTACGGCCTGCTGATCTTTCCGATCTTCGGCTCGGCGATCGCGGGGCTCGCCGGGTATCTGCGCAGTAACGGCCGCACGCGGCGGCTGCGGCTCATTCAGAAGCTGCTGGACATGGTGCGCAGGGCCCAGGCCGCCACGACGATCGAGGCACTCGACCAGTTGCAGAGCGAGGTCGACGCGACCGTGGTCGCGATCCTTCATCACAGCGAGCAGGAGGGCTCTGACCAGACGGCGCAAACGTCATTTCTGCTCGCGCTCGACCATGTACGCTTCGCCATCGCGATGCGCCGCAACGCATTGCTCGAACAGATGCACGCAGCCGCCGAAGCCAACGCAGGCGCGAAGTCCGCGGCGGCTTAAGGTGTACTGCGCGGTCTGAACGATCCCGGCGAACGTTCACGTTCGCCAGAGCCAGCGGCCAAGAACGACCGCCGCAAGCATTCCGACGAACTGCGCGGCAATGAAGGCCGCGACGCCTGCAGGAGCGATGCCGGTGAAGGTGTCAGACAGCGAACGGGCTACAGTCACCGCCGGATTGGCAAATGAAGTTGATGCCGTAAACCAGTAGGCCGACGTGATGTAGAGTCCCACGGCAAAAGGTACGGCCGACGGCGCCCGTGCACTGCATCCCAGGATCGTCAGCAGCAGCCCGAACGTAGCCACGGCTTCGGCGAACCATTGGCCTGGCCCCGTTCGGACCGTTCCGGAGAGTTGCCACAGCGGCAGTTCGAACATGACGTGTGCTGCCCAAACACCGGCAACAGCACCGATCACCTGCGCGCCGATGTAGATTGCCGCCGTGCGCGCCGGCAAGCTGCGGCGCAGCGCCAACGCAACGCTGACAGCGGGATTTAAATGGGCACCGGATATCGGGCCGAAGGTGAGAATAAGCACCGTCAAAATCGCGCCGGTCGGAAGCGTGTTGCAGAGAAGCGCAAGCGCACCGTTACCTTCGGAGAGTTTTGCGGCCATGACGCCGGACCCAACGACAGCCGCAAGCAGGAAGGCTGTCCCAAGGCACTCGGCTACACCGCGTTGCGCCAGCGACGGCATCACGTACGGCCGATATTTTTGAGTTTGCCTTGCAGCGTCAGTTGATCGAGCGAGCGCAGCGGCAGCGCTGTAAAAATCCCGATCCTTTGATGCAGCATCCGATAGGCGTCTTTAAACGCCAGGGCGATCTCGGCAGGTGTGCCTCCGGCCTCCGCCGGATCAGGCATCCCCCAATGCGCCGTTATCGGCTGACCGGGCCACACCGGGCACGCTTCCGCGGCGGCGCTGTCGCAGACTGTGAATACAAAATCGAAGCCGGGAGCGCCTGACCTGGCGAACGTGTCCCACGACTTTGAATGAAAGCCGGAGGTGTCGTAGCCAAGGCTTTGCAGGAGCCGCAGCGTTTCAGGATGCACTTTTCCTTTCGGATGACTTCCGGCGCTGGAGACGCGGAATTTCCCCGCGCCGAGCTTGTTTAAGATGGCTTCCGCCATGATCGAGCGGGCCGAGTTGCCGGTGCAAAGAAACAGCACGCTGAATGGTCGGTCAGCCACGGCAGGCTTTTATGCAGCCTGCGGAACACGGCGCGCCCCGCTGTGAACCCTGCAGATTATTGACTGCGACGTGAACGTGCGAGCGTTTCATGAACGACTCCTTCAGGCTTGCAGACCGCCGCCGGCGCGCATGATGCCGACGCTCCCTGGCAGCAATTTTCAGTGAGGAAGGCGAGCAGGCCGTTCATGGTCTCGAAACGGGCCGCATAGATCATGGAACGCCCTTCGCGGCGCACCGTGACCAGCCCCGCGAGACGGAGCCGGTCGAAATGAAAGGTCAGCGTGTTCGGAGCGAGATCGAGTTCCTCCGCCACGCGGCCGGCGGGCATTCCCTGAGGTCCGGCCCGCACTAAAAGACGGAAGACATCGAGACGGCTGTCCTGGGCGAGTGCCGCGAGGGCCGCCACTGCACTGCGCGTTTTCATATTTCAATGGATACTGAAATATACCCCGGGCGTCAAGAAATGTTTCGATAAATACTGAAATGAAGCCGGGTCCGGTTACGGCCCCATCTTAAAGACCGGGCGAGGCCGGAGGTGAGTCCGTGCAGGGCGGAACGGCGGACGTTGCCGGCGGCAAACCGGGTTTATGAGTGCACGTCCTAGGCCGATTTGCGCAGCAGCGGTTCGGTCTCTTCGGTCCGCGCCACCGGCGCCGTCTTCGTGGAATAGAACGACGCATTCTGATCACCGCGCAGCGCTTCGCGCGTGAACAGGATCATGTGGTGCGCCATGAAGCCCATCCCGAAAATCGCTTCGACCTGGCCGCGCCGCAGCGCGTGGCGCGCCGCATGCCAGAACGCCCGCCGGTAGTCCGACTTGATCCCGACCTGCACGAAGATGTTGTAGCAGAGCACGGCGGCGCGGCGGAGGTTCGCCCAGTTGAGCCGCCCTCGCGCCGGCACCACCTTGCGGTGAACATAGGTCGCGTCGATCTGGTAACGGAAGCGCTCCAGCAGGCGCGCCGGATCATTGGCGTAGCCGATCGAACGCCGCCAGCTCGCGACCACCTCGTCATAGGGCCGCAGGAAACGGACGTTGCTTTCCAGATGCGGGTCGTCGTTGAGGCGCCCTGCTTTGGCGAGCCGGTCCCACAGCGGCGTCTTCGGCAGCGCCTGCAGCAGATTGATGGTCAGCATCGGGATCTGCGACACGTCGATGAAGTCCTTGAGCCGCGCTTCGGTATCGTCGCTGTCGGTATCGAGGCCGAGGATGATGCCCGAGATGACTTCGATGCCGTAGCGGTTGAGCGTCTCTGATCGCGTCCAGCATCGGCAGCGAATTGTTCTGGTCCTTGCGCATCGCCTTGAGCGCGTCGGCTTCGGGCGTTTCGATGC
This sequence comes from uncultured Alphaproteobacteria bacterium, assembly GCA_963766925.1. Lineage (GTDB taxonomy): Bacteria > Pseudomonadota > Alphaproteobacteria > Rhizobiales > Xanthobacteraceae > BOG-931. The sequence continues at coordinate 352,571 of CAVYCI010000009.1, read as the reverse complement.
CGACGAACATGCCGACGAACGCCGCTTCCCGCATCAGCTCGAGAATTTCGGACTGCTTGGCGATGTTGAGCGTCGCCTCGCAGGCGAACTGCATCGGATAGCCGTGCTTTTCCTGCCACGCGACCAGATGCGGCAGCATATCGCGCGCGGCCTTCCGGTTGCCGATGAAATTGTCATCGACGAAATAGACGGTCGGCGGATGGCCGCGCTGCGCGCACATCGCGTCGAGTTCGGCGGTGACCTGTTCCGGCGTCTTGTAGCGCGGCTGCCGGCCATAAAGGTTGGGGATGTCGCAGAACTCGCAGCAGGATAGGGGCAGCCGCTGGAGAATTGCAGCGTGCACATCAGGTATCGCGGCAGCGGCACCAGATCGTAGGCCGGGATCGGGAAATCGGCGAGCGGCAGACGCTCTTTGGTCTCGAACCGCACCTGCGCCGGCGGCGGCGCGCAACTCGGCATCGAGCCGCGCGATCAGCCGGTCGGTCCCGTCGCCGAGCTCCCCGATATGCAGGTAGTCGAACTCCGGATACATCTCCGGCGCGCTCGACACCGAGGGACCACCCAGCGCGGTGACCTTGCCGGCGGCTCGCGCGCGGCGCGCGATGTCGCGAATCTGCCCGCGCCTGGACGTGCATGCCGCTGACCAGAACCACGTCGGCCCAGGCGATGTCCGCTTCGGTCGCGGGCGTAATGTTCTCGTCGACGAAGCGGACCGGCCAGCTTTCGGGCATATAGGCCGCGATCAGCAGCAGCCCCTGCGGCGGCATGAACGCGCGGACATCATGCATCAGCCCGTAGGCATGGGAAAAAGTGCCGAAAGACGGCGTGTAAACCGGGAAAACGCACAAAATCCGGCGTGTACTGCTCACCGACTGCGGGAAACGCAAGCGACCTCCCAACCCGGACGCCCCTGGTTCCCCCCGAAACCCGGCTCCGGCCCATGTCCGAATTCACTCTAGCACATTCACCATCGCTGCGGTTCGCATTGCTAACCGGCGGCGGCTGACTATATTCCGCCTAACTCACAACCAACTCGCGGGCCCCTCGGGGCCCGCTGCGGTTTAACAACCCCGTAACAACCTGATTTAACAACGCTCCCATGAAGCTGCGCAACATCGCGATCATTGCCCATGTCGATCATGGCAAAACCACGCTCGTCGACCGGCTCCTCCAGCAATCGGGCGCGTTCCGGGAGAACCAGCGCGTTACCGAACGCGCGATGGATTTCGAACGACCTCGAGCGCGAGCGCGGCATCACGATCCTGGCCAAAGCCACCTCGCTGGTCTGGCACGACACCCGGATCAATATCGTCGATACGCCAGGCCACGCCGATTTCGGCGGCGAGGTCGAGCGCATTCTCAATATGGTCGATGGCGCGCTGGTGCTGGTCGATGCCGCGGAAGGACCGCTGCCGCAGACCAAGTTCGTCGTCTCCAAAGCCCTGAAAATGGGGCTCAAACCGATTGTCGTCATCAACAAGGTCGACCGCTCCGACGCCCGCGCGAACGAAGTCGCCAATGAAGTCTTCGACCTGTTTGCAGCCCTCGACGCGACCGAGGAGCAGCTCGATTTTCCGATTCTCTACGGCTCCGCGAAGCAGGGCTGGATGGCCGACAGTCCCGATGGGCCGAAGGACGCCGGCATGGCGCCGCTGTTCGACCTCGTCGTCCGGCACGTGGCTCCTCCGCAGGTCGAGGAAGGTCCGTTCCGCATGCTGGGAACGATCCTCGAAGCCAATCCCTATCTCGGCCGCGTCGTCACCGGGCGCATTTTTTCGGGCAGCGTGAAGCCCAATCAGCCCGTCAAGGTGCTGGACCGGGACGGCACGATCATCGAAGAAGGCCGGGTCACCAAGGTTCTCGCATTCCGCGGCCTCGAGCGGACGCCGATCGACGAGGCGTTCGCGGGCGACATCGTCGCGATCGCCGGCCTGCCGGACGCATTTGTGTCACATACGCTGTGCGCCCCCGAAGTCAGGGAGCCGCTGCCGGCGCAGCCGATCGATCCGCCGACACTGGCCATGACGTTTCGCATCAACGATTCGCCGCTGGCCGGCACCGAAGGCGACAAGGTGCAGAGCCGCGTGATCCGCGACCGTCTGCTGCGCGAAGCCGAAGGCAACGTCGCGCTGCGGATTTCCGAATCGACCGAGAAGATTCGATGGAAGTTGCCGGGCGCGGCGAATTGCAGCTCGGCATCCTGATCGAAACCATGCGGCGCGAGGGTTTCGAGCTGTCGGTGTCGCGGCCGAAGGTGCTGTTTCGCCACGACGACGCCGGCGAACTCCTCGAACCGATCGAGGAGGTCGTCATCGACGTGGACGAGGGGCACTCCGGTATCGTGGTGCAGAAGCTTGCCGAGCGCAAAGCCGAGTTGATCGAGATGCGTCCGTCAGGCGGTGGCCGCGTGCGGCTGATCTTCTACGCGCCGACGCGCGGGCTGATCGGGTACAACGGCGAACTTTTGACCGATACGCGCGGTACCGCGGTCATGAACCGTCTGTTTCACGCCTACGGCCCGCATCGCGGCGAGATTGTCGGCCGTCGCAACGGCGTCCTGCTCTCGACCGATCAGGGCGAAGCGGTTGCCTACGCGATGTGGAATCTCGAGGACCGCGGCCCGATGATGATCGAGCCGGGCTGGAAGGTTTATCGGGGCATGATCGTGGGCGAACATACCCGCGACAACGACCTTGAGGTCAACGTCCTCAAGGGCAAGAAGCTCACCAATATCCGGACCCATTCCAAGGACGAGGCCATCCGTCTCACGCCGCCGATTCGCATGACGCTCGAAAAGGCGCTGGCCTACATCGAGGACGACGAACTGGTGGAAGTGACGCCGAAATCGATTCGGCTGCGCAAGAAGCTGCTCGATCCCAACGACCGCAAAAGAGACGAGCGGCGCAAGGAAGCCGAGCGGGTCTGATCCTGCAAACACGTGCCCGCGCGGCGGCAAACGCCGGGCGGGATTCGAACGGCCGCTGGGCCTGCGCCGCGATGCCAAACCGCGATCCCGGCCCGCCGCAACGCCCGCCGGACGGCGCCTTGCCAAAATATCCGCCGACCGTGTCACCCGGGCAACACGCCCGGCAGATTGCGGTCGGGCCTGGGTTTTTCGGCATCGCAGAGATGTTGCAAAAGCCGCCGTTCCGGTAATAATCCACATCGTTAAGGAAGTATGAAACTCGGCTCTTGAAGCCTCCGGACTCGCTTGCTTTGATTGCATCATGAGCACAGTCCTCATCGAAATCCGCCGCGCCAAGGCGCACGACGCCAGCGCGGTCGCAGACGCCCACGATGAGGCATGGCGGACGGCGTATCAGGGCATCATTCCCGGCACCGAGCTCGACCGTCTGATCGCGCGGCGCGGCCCGGCCTGGTGGGACAGCGCGATCCGCAAAGGCAGCCGCATCGCGCTGTTGCAGTTCGGCGACAAGATCGCCGGCTATGCGAATTACGGCCGCAACCGCGCCCGCAGCCTCCACTACGATGGCGAGATTTATGAGCTTTATCTGCGGCCGGAATTCCAGGGCCTCGGCTTCGGCCGCCGGCTGTTCACCGCAGCGCGCCGCGATCTCGCCCAGAGCGGGCTGAAATCGCTTATCGTGTGGGCGCTTTCGGAAAACGACACCGCGGTCGAGTTCTACCGCGCGCTCAGCGGCAAGACCGTGGCGCGTTCGTCCGAGAAGTTCGGCACCCGCGTGCTCGACAAAGTCGCGTTCGGCTGGAACAGCTGACGCCACGCTGACGTCGCCCAAATCCGGCGTCGCACGAATCTCGCGTCACCCGAATTCAGACAACAGGCGCCGACCTCCCCGGGCTTTCAGGTTTCACCGTCATTGTCCGCAGCACAGCGACGAGGGCTGCGGTCTCGCCCGCAACCCGGATGCGCTTTAGCCGTGAGGTGGCGCCAGCGACAACCGTCACATTGCGTGGTGCCACGTCGAGCGCCGCTGCAATCAGCCGGCACAGTGCCGTATTGGCCTCCCCGTCCGACGGCGCGGCGCGGACGCGTGCCTTGAGGACGGCGCGGCCATCGGCGCGGATTTCCGTGCCTTCAAGGGTGTCCCGCCCGCCGCGCGGCGTCAGCCGCACGTCGATAACGATCCCGTCCGCGGATGCCGTCCAGGGCTCCGCAGCCACGGCTGGTCAGAAAACGTAGGGCAGGATGTAAAGCGCGATCACGTAGCGGATGAAAATAATGATCGAGGAAGAGAATCACCGGCGAAATGTCGATGCCGCCCAGGTTGGGGAGCATGTTGCGGATCGGGCGCAGCACCGGCTCGGTGATCCGGTACAGCAGTTCGCCGATCATGCCGACCACCTGGTTGCGCGTGTTGACCACGTGGAACGCCACCAGCCAGGAAAAGATCGCCGCGGCGATCACGACCCAGATGTAGAGTTCGAGAGCGAGATCGATGACGAGGAATAGAGCGCGCATGGATGACTTTCGCGGGTGACGACGACGGGAACCTAGCGATTTGCCCCCGTCCTCACAAGCCGAGCAACCCTGCCTTGACCGCGCACTGGAATGCGCTTTGGGACGCGCTCTGGCCAGCGCTGGACAGCACCTTGGCCGGCGTTGGCAGGCGCTATCCTTGACACTACCGGGGCCCGGCCCTAAATGGCGCCGAACTCGCCAAAACCCGGCCATATCGGCCTTGCAGGTGCCTGCGGCGGGGGCCGTAGCTCAGTTGGGAGAGCGCCGCAATCGCACTGCGGAGGTCAGGGGTTCAACTCCCCTCGGCTCCACCATCCCCGGACTTTCGCCGCAACACGCGCGTGAGCGCAGCGCGCATGGTGACTTCGGACGCGGCTCTCCATGCTTCTGCAACACAGTGAGTGACGAGGATGATCAGGCCAAACAGAACAATCGCGGCAGCGGCGACAGCGCTCGTGACCGCCGCACTCGGGATCAGCCCGGCATTCGCTCAGGAGAAGAGCGACCGCTCGGTCGAGCAGTACACCTGCAAGGACGTGATGCGCGAGAGCGGCCCGAGCCGTGACGTAGCCATCGCTTTCGTGCACGGGTATCTGCTCGGCAAAGCCAACGCGACAACGTTCAACGCCGCGGCGCTGCATCAGCAGACCGAGGCCTTTATCAATCGGTGCCTCGACAATCCAAACGAGAAAGCGCTCGAGGCCATGGCGAAGGTGAAGGGTTAGTCCCTCGCCGGTCGCGTTGCTTCAGATTGAAACGGCATTTGCCGAAAGCCGGTCAGTTGCAATTTTCGCGGCGCAGCAGGCCGAAGCAGACGCTGCTTCCGCTGAATGAAATTCCGCCAAACGTCGCCGGCTGATCCTGGCCCAGCGAAAGGTCGCCCGAGAGGCTCTGAATGGAGCCCATTCTCGCCGGCGATGACGCGGTCCCGTTATTCAGGCGGCCGCCCTGGGTCGCGCAATATGTTCCGTCGATCAACGGGTCGCAGGGCTGGTTCGCGGAGCCCGACGCCGGCTGTGCCGCTGCCGCCTGGACGAAACCATTTGCCGATATTCCGAGCACGATCAAAAGCGCCAAACGGTGCCGGTTCAACACACACCTCCAGACAGTCTTTCCGGGCGGCCTCCGCCGGCTCATCCGATCATAGCCGGTTTGAGTGCGGGGCCGAAAAGTAGTTCCGCCGGACCGGCGCCAGTACAGGCGGTTGAGGGATGGCAAAACAACGGACGCGCCGACGCCGGAGAACGGGCGCCCGCTAGCGGCAAGGTTGTCACGCCGGACAAACTCCCTTTTCCAGCAGTACCCGCAAATCACAATATTGGAAAAGCGCGGACGCGGCCAATACACAGTCCATCCTGGCATGATACGTGTATGCGATCTGCGCGCCGATACAGCGGCAGACAAACTATAGTGGACAGATAAACTGTGGGGGTCGCGATGAAGTTGCTGACGGGCGCACTGGTTGCAGGTTCACTGGCGGGAATGGCGGTACTGCCTGCCGCGGCAGACGACATAAAACTTGGCGGCATCTATTCGATCGAAGGCGTGTTCAGCGCGATCGGCGGTCCGGAACGCGACGCCGCGCTGCTGGCCGTGGAGCAGTGGAACCAGGCCGGCGGCATCGGCGGCAAGCACGTCACAATCACGATCTATGACGACGGCGGCGACCAGGCGAAAGCAGTGCAGCTCGCCAACCGGCTGATTTTTCAGGACAAGGTCAGTGCCGCTTTCGGTCCGACCATCACCCCGACCGGCGAAATGATCGCGCCGGTCTTCGAGCAGAACAAGATGCTCGAAATCGGTGTCGTGGCTCAGGATTATCTGTGGAAGGACACTCAATACATTTTCATGTCGATTCCGACCGACGCCGTACTGGCCGACGCGATGCTGAGCTACGCGCAAAAGACCGGCGCCAAAAAAATTGCCGTCGCCTATTCCGACGTCCCGTACGGTGTCGGCGGCGCCAAGCTGATCCGCGCCGCCGCCAAGGCTGCCGGCGTCGAAATCGTCGGCGATACCAAATGGGGCGAAAACGATATCGATTTCACTCCCGAGGCCAATCAGCTTCACGCCGCCAAGGCGGACGCCATCCTGGTCTGGGATTCGTGCGCGATTTCCGACGCTCAGATGATCAAGGCGCTTCGCGATACCGGCGACACCACGCCGGTCATCGGCAACATCTGCTTACCGTTGCCGCACCTTGCGCAGATTGTAGGCAAAGGCGCCGAGGGATCGGTTTCGTTCAGCCTGCTGGACTATTCGAACCCGAGCCCGCAGGCCGCCGCGTTCCTGGCTGCCTATTCCGCGAAGTACAAGCACGGCCCGAGCCCGTTCGCCGCGAGCGCCTATGACGGCCTCCAGCTGTGGGCGAAAGCGGTTGCGCGCGCCGGCGGCAAGACCGATCCGGATTTCGGTCTCTGCGGCGATGATCGGACTGGATTACGAGGGCGTGACCGGCCACTTCAAAATTACGAAAGACAATCACACCGGACTGGACAAGTCTGCCTACAAGGCGATCATCCTGAAGGACGGCAACTGGAAGACAATGTAGCCTCGGGCAACACCAGCCGAATGAACACCGGAAGGAACACCACATGACCGAGAACAGATGGAATCTCGCGGCGGAAACCAAAGCGCTGATCGTCGTCGACATGCAGAACGGCTTCCTCAAGCCGGACGGTTTCATGGTCAAGGCCGGACTGAACATCGATCAGTGCGCCGCCGCGATCGAACCGAACCAGAGGGTCATCGCCGCATGCCACGAGGCGAAGATCCCGGTGATCTTCACCCGCTACTCGCTGCGGCCCGACTATAAGGACGCCGGCCTGCTTGGGGAGATCTACCCGGCGCTCAAGGAAAGCCAGGCAATGGTCGTCGGCACGCGCGACTGGGAAATTGCCGACGAACTCAAGCCCACCGGCGACGACATCATCCTCGACAAGCAGCGCTACAGCGCGTTCTACAACACCAACCTTGAAGTCCTGCTCCGCGGTCTCGGCGTGACGATGGTGGTCGTGACCGGCGTCACCACCAACATCTGCGTGGAGTTCGACGGTCAGGGACGCGTTCTTCCGCGACTTCCGTGTCACGGTGATCGAAGACTGCGTCGGCGCGGTCGATGACATGATGCAGCAGGGACCGCTGCACAGCTTCCGCTACGGCTTCGGCGACGTCATCAAATCCGACGAATTCATCGCGGCCGTTAAACCCGCCAGCCGTCAGCGTCTCGTCGCGGCGGAATAACTTCACTCAAACATAGCTTCGTCCGGCGCCGCCGCTCCCCGCGGCGCGCGCCGCGAAGCGACTGGCGCGCGTGGATTTCGGTCAGCTTCTGATATCCGGAATTACCAGCGGGATGGTCTACGGACTGATCGCGCTCGGGTATCATATTGTTTTCCGCGCCACGCAGCTCATCGACTTTGCCCAGGGCGAGAAGGCCGTATTCGGCGGGCTTGCGGCATTGGCGCTTTTGCCGGCAATCGGCAACCATCCGTGGCTCGCGCTGTTCGTCGTCGCCGTTGGCGGCTACTTCGCGGGCTGGCTCTACGAGCGCCTGATTTTGCGGCCGGTCTACAACCGGCCTGCCATCGTGCCGATCATCGCGACGGTCGGCGTCTCGCAGTTCGTGTACTTCGGCGACGGCCTCGTCTGGGGCAGTGCGGCGCGGCCCTTCCCCTATTCGTTCAGCGGCGACCCGCACGCCGCCATCACGGTCAGCGGACTGCGGATACCGGTCGAGCGCATCTGGGTCTGGGGTCTCGTCATGATCGTCGTGATCGCGTGCTCGCTGTTCTTCGAGCGCTCGCGGCGCGGCCAGGCCATGATCGCCGCCGCCGATAATCAGCTTGGCGCGCAGCTTTCCGGGATCAATGTCGGCGCCATGCGTTCGCACGCCATGTCGATCGCGACCGCGCTCGCGCTGTTCGGCGGCGCGCTGATCGCGCCGTTCACGCTGGCAGGCGGCGCGATTGGCATCGCCATTGCCGTGAAATCGTTCGCCGGCGCGATGATCGGCGGCATGGCGTCGCCCTACGGCGTCGTGATCGGATCGCTGATCGTCGGCATCACCGAAAGTCTTGCTGCCGGATATCTGTCCTACGGTTATCGCGATCCAGTCGCGTTCAGTCTGCTGCTGATCGTCCTGCTGGTCAGGCCGCAGGGCATTTTCGGCGGCAGGCGGGGGCGCGCCGCCTGACATGACGCAGCCTGGAGTCATCACGCTTGGACTGATATTCGCGGCCCTGCTGATGTTCGGCTGGATCGCGCCGTTCGAGATGATTTATCCGCTGCAGGTGCTTTCGATCGCCGGGCTGACCGCCATCCAGGGCGTCGGCCTGAACCTCCTGATCGGCAGCACCGGACAGATCTCGCTTGGCCAGGTGGGATTCGCCGCGGTCGGCGCGTATCTGTGCGGCTGGCTGCTCAAGGAGGCCCACTGGCCGTTCGAAGCGGGCTTCATCGCCGGCACGGTGATGGCCGGTCTGTTCGGCGTTGCCGTGGGCTTCTCCGCGCTGCGGCTGCGCGGACAGTATCTCGCGATGGCGACGCTCGCGTTCGGCGGCATCGTGTACGGCCTCATCACCGAACTCGAAATCACCGGCGGCACGCTCGGGATGCTGCGAATACCGCCGATCTCGATTTTCGGTCACCGCCTCCTGTCGCCGCAGGACAAGTATCTGGCGATCTGGCTGCTCGCCGGGATCGTGACCGCGGCCATTCTCAGCCTGCTGTGGTCGCGGATCGGCCGGGCGCTGGCCGCCATCCGCGACGACGAGGTCGTCGCATCGGCGCTCGGCATCAACGTCGCGCGATACAAAATCTCGATCTTCGTCATCGCCGCTGCCCTCTCCGGAATGTCGGGCGCGATGTACGGCAGTTATCTCGGGGGGCTGGCGCCGATCCGGTTCGGTCTCGGCGAATCGATCGCGCTTCTGGTGGTGGTGACGGTCGGCGGGCTCGGCAGCATTCCGGGAACCATCGTGGCCGCGATCGTACTCACCGCCCTGCCGGAATTCATGCGGCAATACGAAGTGTACCGGCCCACGGCCTACGCGGCGGCGCTGGTGCTGCTGATCATTCTGTTTCCCGGCGGTCTCGGCCAGGTGCTGGCCTGGTGCGACCAGGCGATACTCGCCGTCTTCCGCCGCCTGACTTTCAGATCCCGCCCAAAATCCGAAGCTGTGGGTGCGTCGTGACTGCGGCGGTCAAACCGGTCGTCATCAGCTGCGCGGGAGTTTCGCGGCGCTTCGGCGGACTGGTCGCGCTGTCGGACGTCAACCTGACCGTGCTGCGAAACGGCATCACCGCGCTGATCGGACCGAACGGCGCCGGCAAGACCACGATGTTCAACCTCATCAGCGGCCTGGACCGCCCCAGCAGCGGCCGGATCGAAATCGAAGGCCGCTCCACCGACGGCATGCCGGCGCACGCCATCGTCAGCGCGTTGCGGCTGGTGCGGACGTTCCAGAACGTCCGGCTCTACAACCAGCTCACGGTCGCCGACAATGTGCGGATCGCCCGGCACACCAGAAGCCGCTCCGGCTTCGTGGGGTCGACGCTGAAACTGCCCGCCGCGCGGCGCGAAGAGCGCGACATCACCGCGCAGGCGATGCGATGGCTCGAATTCGTCGGTCTTGCGCATCGGGCGAATACGCTTGCCGGCACGCTCTCCTACGGCGAGCAGCGGCTTGTTGAAATCGCCCGCGCGCTTGCCACCGAACCACGCTGTCTGCTGCTCGACGAGCCTGCGGCCGGGCTGAACTCGCAGGAGACGATGGAACTCGGAAAACTGATCCGCACCATTCGCGCGATGCCGATGACGGTGCTGCTGATCGAACACAAGATGGACATGGTGATGTCGATCTCGGATCAGGTGGCCGTGCTCAACTTCGGCGAAGTGATCGCATCCGGCACGCCGAGCGCGGTGCAGCGCGATCCGCGCGTGATCGAGGCGTATCTCGGCAAGGGAGAGCACCATTCTCCGGGCGATTGATGTCAGCTTTGCCTACGGCGCGGCCGACGTGCTGAGCGAAGTCTCGTTCGAGGTCGGCGACGAGACCGTCGCGCTGATCGGGGCGAACGGCGCCGGCAAATCGACGCTGGTGCGCCTGTTGTGCGGCATCCACAAGCCGCGGCGCGGCACTGTCCGCTGGCAGGACCAGGAGATCGGCGGCTGGCCGGCGCACCGCATCGTCAAGCTCGGCATCGCGCAGGTGCCCGAAGGCCGCCAGGTGTTTCCGAACCAGTCGGTTCAGGTCAACCTGCGGCTGGGCGCCTGGTCGCGGCATTTATCGGCCGCGCAGGAACGCGCGGCCATCGACAGAATCTACGAACAGTTTCCCCGCCTCGCCGAGCGGCGCAACCAGCTTGCCGGCACGCTCTCGGGCGGCGAGCAGCAGATGCTGGCGATCGGCCGCGCGCTGATGACCGATCCGCGGATTCTGATTCTGGATGAGCCGTCGATGGGTCTCGCCCCGCAGGCGGTCACTTCGATTTTCGAGCATCTGTCGTGGCTGCGAACCAGCCACATCGGTATTTTGCTGGTCGAGCAGAATGCGCGGCTGGCGCTCGCACAGGCGGACCGGGCCTATGTGCTGGAACACGGCCACATCGTGATGCAGGGGCCTGCGGCTGCACTGGCGCGGGACGCACGCGTCCGGCAGGCCTATCTCGGCAGCGAGGTCCGGGTCTGAACAGCCCGCCGCGGCGCCTTGCACGGGTCCCCGGCGTGGTAAGATGACGGCGCGGCCCGCGTTTGGGCCGGCACCTGGTTCCACCGATAAACCATGATCAGGGGCTTCGTTAATGCGCAACCGGCGCCGGGAGGTCTGACGCCGAACCACAGGCTCGCAGCTCCGCGCGCCCCGTCATTCCGTCAGCAGGGAACCACTCACCATGCGACCGATCGCCGTTGGAATAGCCTGCATCGTCGTATCGCTCGGGCTCGCGGCAGCGCCGGCGCGCGCGGCCGCGCCGTGCGGCGGCGATTTCGGCACGTGGCTCGAAGGCGTCGAGCAGGAAGCGGCGGCGGCCGGTATCTCGCAGGGGGCGATTCAGGCCTCTCTCGCGGGCGTCACTTTCGATCCGAACATCATCGCGCGCGATCATGCGCAGGGCGTATTCCGCCAGACGTTCGAACAGTTCTCGGGCCGCATGGTGCCGCCGCGACTCAAGCGCGGGGCGAAAATGCTCCAGCAATACGCCCCGGTATTCAGCAAGATCGAGCAGCAATACGGCGTGCCGGGCGCGGTGATCGTGGCGATCTGGGGACTGGAGACCGACTTCGGCGCCAACTCCGGCAAATTTCCCACCATCCGCGCACTGGCAAGCCTCGCCTACGATTGCCGCCGGCCCGACAAGTTTCGCAGCGAGCTGCTGGCGGCGATGCGCATCGTCGAGCGCGGCGACATGGCGCCCGCCGACATGCACGGCGCCTGGGCCGGCGAAATCGGCCAGACCCAGTTCCTGCCGTCGTCGTATCTGAAATACGCGGTCGACTATGACGGCAACGGCCGGCGCGATCTCATTCACAGCGTGCCCGACGTACTCGCCTCGACCGCGAACTATCTCAAAGGCTACGGCTGGAAAGCCGGACAGCCGTGGGGCGAAGGCACCGAGAATTTCCAGGTGCTGCTGCAATGGAATGCGTCGCAGATTTACACGAAGACCGTGGCGTACTTCGCGCAGCAGCTTGCGGGCCAGCAATAGGCCTCAGTCGCGAATCCACTGCGCGAGAAAATCCCCGAGCCAGGCGCGCGCGCTGTAATCGTAAACCTCGCGGTCGGCGAAATGCGTGGCCCGGGGTTTTGCACCGGGCATTTCCAGACGCTCGTGGCCGACCGTAGTCCAGCGATGCATGGTGGCGTGAGTCACATCCGGATGGAATTGCAGCGCATACGACCGGCCGTAGCGAAACGCCTGCACCTCGAACAGATCGCCCTCCGCCAGAAGTTCGGCGCAGGCCGGAAGTTCGAAGCCCTCGCGGTGCCACTGATAGACCTGCTCCGGCCACGGGTTGACGACGGCAAGGCCGGCGGCCGTGGGGCGGATCGGGTAATAGCCGATTTCGGCATGTCCGGCCGGATGCGGGAACACCCGCCCGCCGAGCGCGCGCGCACACATCTGGGCGCCAAGGCAGATACCGAGAAACCGCTTGTTCTCCCGCAGCGGGACAGCGATCCAGTCGATCTCGCGGCGGATGAAATCGTCCGGGTCATTGGCGCTCATCGGCCCGCCAAAAATGACCGCGCCGGCATGGTCAGCAAGGGTATCCGGCAGCGGATCGCCGAACCGGGGCCGGCGGACATCCAGCGGGAAGCCAAGCTGCCCGAGCGCACGGCCGACCCGGCCCGGGGTCGAATGTTCCTGGTGGAGAACGATCAGGATCGGTTGTCGCATGACCGGAACAGTCGACGGCGCCCCCGGTCCATTTGGTAAAGCGTTCGCCCGCAATTTCAAGGCGACACGATGGGGCGGCGGCAGTCGATGGAACCCGTCAGGCCTCACGCCTCGCCGGGCTCGCCGACCGCCTCGGTTTCGCCGGCGATGCGCTGGCGCAGCGCGATCCGCTGCCGCTGCGACACCCCGAGCAGATCGGCGGCGCGCCACAGCAGATTGTCCTCGAGCTCGTCGCGGCGGCCATCGGCATAGACGATTTCCCACATCATCTCCACGACGCGGGCACGGCCTTCTTCATCGAGCGTGCGGTTGAGCAGGCTGGTGAAACGATAAAGGTCGACGGCCTCGTGCTCGGCCTGCGTCGCCTTGTCGATAAGCTCGTCGGCGGATGCGTCGTCGAGCGCGAACCGCTTCTTGACCACGGCATGGAGCTTGTCGCGCTCGCTGTCCGTCATGTCGCCGTCGATGGTCGCGGCATGCACCAGCAGGGCTGCGGCGGCGAGGCGATAGTCATTGTCGGCGAACTGACCCGGATGTTTGCCGCCATCGACAAACTCGGCGACAAAATTTCGAAACGCTTCGAACATCAGACTCCCCGCTCGCGCGCCGTTGTTGCGCAGCCAGTCATATCGCGACGAACGTGCCGGCGTGCAAGGCTTCCAGAGGCCTGCGGCATCGCGGCGAGCGCGGCTACTGGATGGCTTTGCCTTCGCGGTAGCTCTCCTGCAGCAACCGCAGATTGGCCGCGACGTAGGGATTGGCAGGGTCCCGCGCAGCCGCTTCATCGAGCTTCTTGCGGGCGCGGGCGTAATCGCCGCGCAGCATGTAGGAGAAGCCCTGATTGTTGAGGATCTCGACCGTCGCGCCGACGATGCGGATCGCTTCCTGATAGGCGCGGTCCGCAAGGTCGAAGCGGCGCAGCCGGTCGTAGGACGCGGCCAGCCCGAGCCAGGCCTCGGCGTCGCGCGGGTGCTTTTCGACGGCGGTGCGGAAGGCCTTTTCGGCAAGGCCAAAGGCGTTGGTGCGGAAGTATTTCTTGGCGAGCTGCAGATCGTCATGGGGATCGTCGCCGAGCAGACCCGGCTTCGCTCCCGGTGCGATCGGCTCGCCGCTCGGGCCCGGTTCGGCCGGAGTGACGGCGATCGAACCGGTGGTGTCGGCGGTCTTGCCGTTGATCCAGTTCGAGCCGTCGGCGTTCTTCGGGGCCCAGGGCTGGTTCATGCCGGTGCCGCCGGCTTCGTCCGTCGCCTCGGATTTCTTCGAGGACCACAGATCGCTGAGCCCGCCGGGGACAGCGGTGGGAGGATCGGAAAGATCGCCGAATTTGGGAGCCGACGAGCAGGCGCCGAGGCCGGTCAGGCAGGCTGCCACGACGACCACGACCCGCGCCAAACGGCTGCTCATGAACGCGCTCCGGACTACAACGCGCCGGGCCGTAAACTTCCCCTCACGGGGATCGTGCTGGCGCACCGGGCGGATCGGACAGCCCCGGACGCCTGAAACTAGGCGAGGACGGTTAAGGAATCCTCGCCCCTGTTCACTTTTGGCCAGCGGGCGAGGCAGGGACCAAACATCCGCGTCTCGAAGAGACTTTTCAGGCGTGGACCAGCGCCAGCGCGAGGATCACGAGCGCCGCGGCCGCGACCACGCCCTGCAAGAGCGTCCCGACGCTGATGGCGGCCAGCGCCCGCACAGGCCGCAGCCCCGCGGACAGCGCCACCAGCCAGAAATATTCGTCGTTGATGTGGGACACCGTCATCGAGCCCGCACCGATCGCGAGCGCGGCCAGCGCTCTGCCGGTTTCGTCGCCAACACCGGACGGCAGCAGAAGCGGCTGCACCATGCCCGCAGCGGTGATGGCCGCGACCAGCGAGGAACCCTGCAGGGTCTTGATCGTCGCCGCGATCAGGAACGGCACCAGCACGATGCCCGCGCCGCCAAAGTGCCATTCGGTCAGGCGCTCGCCGAGCAATTCCGCCATGCCGGTTTCCTGGCACAGCCGCTGCAGGCCGCCGGCGGCGCCCACGGTCAGCAGCACGCCCGCCGCGTTGCCGAGGATACGGGTGGTCCAGGCGGAATCGGCGAGCAGCTTCAGACCCAGCCGCAGATTGGCCGCGACCATGATGCCGACGCCGGCGAGCAGCAGGATCAGCGGGCGGCCGAGGCCGAGGATCATCTCGCGTCTCGTAGCGCCGCCGAACGGCTCGCTCGGAATATCGCCCAGCGACTGCACGATCAGCATCAGCAGCGGGATCGCCATCGCCAGCACGAGGCCGATTGCGAGGCCGCCGCCGCCCATCGCCCCGTTGACGGAAGCCGCCGGTGCGACCGGCAGGATGTTGCCGACCCGCCGCCCTGACCACAACGCCCCGGCGGCGGTGGCCAGCACCGCCACCGGCAGGCCGAACAGCGCCGCCTGGCTCCAGGACACGTCGAGAATGGCGACCGCCGCGATCACCACCGGCGAAAACAGCACGAGGCCATGACTGGCTGAAATCGCCAGCGCGAGCGCGGTGGATACCCTTTGCTGGCCGGACGCCCCCCTGCCACCGAGCGGACGGACCAGCGGCGTCAGCACCGCGAAAGCCGCGGCCGGCGAAGACCCGAAACCGGCGATGAAACCCGGAACCGCCGCGATCCACGCGGATCCTGACCAGCCCCATCGCGCAACGAGCGCCATCAGCCGATCCGACGCCTGCGAGCTTTCGGCGAGGCCCGCAACGAACGCGGCGGCGACAATCACCAGCCCGGGCGACCAGATCGACTGGGAAAATCCGACGCCGAAGGTCTTGCCGGTCAGGCTGCCGGACAGCCCGACCGCAAGCGCAAACAGGAAAGCTGTCAGCGTGATCGCGAGAAACGGATGAAGCCGCCGCGACTGCGTCACCGCAATCAGAACGACGAACGCCGCGAGAAAGATCAGCGCATCGGCAACGGGCACGTCGGACATCGCGTCAACAGCCCCGTCGCGGACGTTGGCGCGCGGCCGCGTCAGGTCGGCGGATTTTCATTGGCGGCACTTTTTCATGTTGGTAGTTTCGACGATCTTCGGGCGGGAAGAAACCCTGCGCCGATGGCGAAGGGATACGGGACTGTTGCGTATTTTCGTTCCGATCGCTCTCCTTGCCAACCTTTGCCGCCGCATGTGCCTGCGGGGCACGCTGGCGCTCGTAATCGCGCTGGGCGCGGGCCACGGCGCTACTGCCGAAACGCCACGCTTCATTCATGCCGAGGGCACCCGTCTCGTCGAGGACCACGGCGCGCGCTTTGTCGTCAAGGGCATCAATCTCGGCAACTGGCTGGTGCCCGAAGGCTACATGTTCCGCTTTACCCGCGCGCGCGCGCCGAACGAGATCGCGGCGGTGATCGGGCAGCTGATCGGACCGGAGGCGGCGGCGCGGTTCTGGTCCGAATTCCGCGACCGGTACATCGCGAAAGACGATATCGATTTCATCCGGGACGCAGGCTTCAACACCGTGCGCGTGCCGCTGCACTGGCGGCTGTTCGTCGACCCCGGCGAAGACGGGGCGGACCGCTTCGACGGGCCCGGCTGGATGCTGCTCGACCGGCTGATCGCCTGGTGCCACCAGACCGGCCTGCACGTGATCATCGATCTGCACGCCGCGCCCGGCGGGCAGACCGGCGTCAATCATGATGACGGGCCGGGATTTCCGCTCACATTCTACGTGCCGCACGACCGGCGGCTGACCGTCGCGCTATGGCGCGCGCTCGCCGCGCGCTATCACGACGAACCCGCGGTGCTCGGCTACGACCTGATGAACGAGCCGATCTCGCCCTACAGCGACGAGGCGTTCCTCAATCCGCGGCTCGAACCGTTCTACCGGCAGATCGTCGATGCGATCCGCAGCGTCGATGTCAAACATCCGGTGATCCTCGCGGGCGCGCAATGGAGCACGAGCTTTGCCGTGTTCGGGCCGCCGTTCGACGCCAACGCCATCTACACCTATCACAAATTCTGGGCGACCCCGACGCGCGATACGCTGCAGGCCTATCTGAATTTCAGCAATCGCTGGAACGTCCCCCTGCTGATCGGCGAGACCGGCGAATACAACGACGACTGGAACGAAAAATATCGCCTGCTGCACGAACGGTTCGGCATCGGCTGGTGCTTTTGGCCGTACAAAAGCCTCGACACCGAAACCTCGGTGGTTTCGGTCGGCAAGCCCGACGGCTGGGACCTGATCGCCGAAGCCGGTGGCGATCATCCGGGCCCGCTGCCGCCCCGCGCGCAGGCGCAGGCGATCCTGGACGCCTATCTGGAAGCCATCAGGTTCCGCAACACGCGCGTCAATGCCGGCTATCTGAAATCGCTTGGTCTCGCGGCGCCGTGACGGTTCGATCCGCGAACGCCGCGGTCAGCCCCAGTTTCCCGTCGCCATGCGCACGATTACGGGCAGCAGGATCACGATGAACAGCACGGGAAAGATGCACACCATCATCGGCACCGAGAGTTTGGCGGGCAGGCTGTAAGCCTTTTCCTCGGCGCGCGACAGGCGCTTGTGGCGCATGTCGTCGGAATAAACCCGCAGCGCGTCGCTGATGCTGGAACCGAGTTCGTCCGATTGCTGGATCAGGGTGGCGAACGAGCGCGCTTCCTCCAGACCGAGCCGGTCGCCCAGATGTTCGAGCGCTTCGGTCACGGTACGGCCGGCGCGGATTTCGAGGTTCGCCATGTGAATGTTGGCGGCGAGCGACGGATACGAATCCGCAAGCTCGCGGCCGATGCGGTCGAGCGAGGCTTCCATCGCGAGACCCGCATCCGCGCAGACCACCATCAGGTCCATCAGATCGGGAAAGCCCGACCGGTGCTCCTGGCGTTTCGCGCCGATCCGGCGATCCAGATAGAAGGTCGGCGCGAGATAGCCGCCGACACCTGCGGCCAGCACGAAAAGCCAGAACGACGATTTGCCGGCCATGTTGAGCATCGGCAGCACGAAAAACGCGGTTCCCGAACACGCAACCGCCAGCGCAAGGCGGGCGACGAAAAAATACGCGGGTCCCCGCGGATCGTAGATGCCGGCCTGAATCAGCCGCTGCCGCAGCTTCTTGAGGTCCTTGTTGTCGGTCGACGAATAATGCCGCGATGCATAGTCGATCAGGCGGTGCGCGGCCTTGACGCCGGAATTGCGCAGCGAGCGCCGGCCATCGGCCGAGTCTTCGTCAACGCCGACGGTGGCCGCGCGTCGCCGCACGGCATCGCGCGCGCGCATGCCGGTCATCACCGCAAAGGCAAGCGTGCCGGCGGCGAGGAAAATCAGCAGGCTCAGCATCATCGCCGCGCTGTCGCCCGACATGCCAAAGGCGCCGATTGCGGCCATCGGTCAGATCCTGAAGTTGACCATCTTGAACATGATGAGGTTGCCGACCAGCATCCAGGTCACAGCGAAGCCGAGCAGGATCCTCGTGAGCTGTTCGTGCCAGACCGCCGCGTAGAAATCCGGCGCCACCACCTGGACCACCACGAACATGCCGATCGGCAACGCCGACAGGATCATCGCCGAGGCGCGGCCTTCCGAAGCGAGCGCGCGAATTTTCCGCCGCATCTTGAAGCGCTGCCGGATCACGGACGAGAGATTGCTGAGGATCTCGCCGAGATTGCCGCCGGTCGAGCCCTGAATGCCGACCGCGGTCACGAACAGCGGCAGATCGTCGGACCCGATGCGGCAATAGAGATTGCGCATCGCCGTTTCCAGATCGGCGCCGTAGGTGATCTCGTCGGACACCATGCCGAATTCGCTGCCGATCGGATCCGGCATTTCGCGGGCCACCATGTTGATGGCGATCGGCACCGGATGTCCGGCGCGAAGGCTGCGCACGATGATGTCGAGCGCATCCGGAAACTGCGCGCCGAACCGGCCCTGCCGGCGCGCCCGCAGCAGGCGCAGCACGAGGTAGGGCAGCACGGTCGCGCCGAGAAATGCGGCCATGCCAGCGTAAACGGGATTGCCGGAAAATACGAACATGGCAACGCCGGCGACGGCGCCGATAAAACCGGCCACGATGGCGAGGCGGCCGAACCCGATAGTGACGCCCGATTGCAGGATCAGGCGGTTGAGCGCCTGGAAATAAAGCCGGTAATTGCCGCTGCCGGTCAGCCCGCGTTCGCGGCGCAACTGGATAAGGACGCTTTCGCGGTCCTTTTTGTCCTTCGACAGCATCAGCCGACGGTTGATCTGGCTGCGGTAGGACGTGGCCTTGAAACACAGCAGATAAACCGCTTCGACGCCGAGCCCCGCCGAGGCCGCGACCAGAAGCCAGATCAGATAGATCGGATCGAAATCGAACGACATGACCTGTGGCGTTGAACCTGTTCAGAGCGGTTGCGACGGATCGAAGTAGGCGCCGGGAATCTTGATGCCCATCGCGACGAGGTCGGCGAGAAAGCGCGGGCGCACGCCGGTCGCCTGGAAGTGGCCCTGCACCGAACCGTCCGCCGCCGTGCCAGTGCGCACGTACTTGTAGATTTCCTGCATCTGGATGATGTCGCCCTCGAGCCCGGTGATCTCGGCGATGCTCATGACGCGGCGCTTGCCGTCGGAAAGTCGCGAGAGCTGCACGATGACGCGGATGGCCGCCGCGATCTGGCCGCGGATGCTCGCAACCGTCATCGGCAGGCCCGCCATGCCGATCATCTGTTCGAGGCGCGAGATGGCGTCGCGCGGGGTGTTGGCGTGCACGGTCGCCATCGACCCTTCGTGGCCGGTGTTCATGGCCTGCAGCATGTCGAACGCTTCTTCGCCGCGGCACTCGCCGAGGATCACGCGGTCCGGACGCATGCGCAGCGCGTTCTTGACCAGATCGCGCTGCCTGATTTCGCCTTTGCCTTCGATGCTCGGCGGCCGGGTTTCCATGCGGCCGACATGCGGCTGCTGGAGTTGCAGTTCGGCGGCGTCCTCGATGGTCAGGAGCCGCTCTTTCTCGGAGATGAACGACGACAGCGCGTTGAGCATCGTCGTCTTGCCGGAACCGGTGCCGCCGGAAATGATCAGCGTGACCCGCGCCTTGACCGCAGCCGCGAGCAGTTCGGCCATTTGCGGCCGCAGCGCGCCCACCTCGACCAGCCTGTTGAGGTTGAACGGCTTCTTGGAAAACTTGCGGATCGACACCAGCGGGCCGTCGATCGCGACCGGGCGGACCGCGACGTTGACGCGCGAGCCGTCGAGCAGGCGCGCGTCGCACATCGGATGCGATTCATCGACCCGGCGGCCGACCGCCGAAACGATCTTGTTGATGATGCGCAGCAGATGCGCCTCGTCCTTGAAGCGCACCCCGGTCGGCTCAAGCACGCCAGCGCGCTCGACGTACACGCATTCATGGCCGTTGATCAGGATGTCGTTGACCGTCTGATCCTTCAGCAGCGGCTCCAGCGGCCCAAGGCCGGTCATCTCGTCGAGAATCTCCGAGACGAAGTCGTTGAGCTCCTGGGTGTTGAGCGCCAGCCGCTCGACGACGACGTATTGCGAAACCAGCTCCTGGATGTGGCCGCGGATCTCGTCTTCCGGCAGTTTCTCAAGCGCGGAGAGGTTGATCTCCTCGATCAGCCGGCGGTGCAGTCGTACCTTGGCATCGAGAAGCTTGTCGGTCAGCAGCGGATTGGCGGCGGCGACCGTTGCCGGGCCCGGCTCGGGCGGCGCGTCGGGGAACACCGTCCACGACGCACCGTCGAGACCGCTCTCCTCGGCCGGAACCAGCTCCGGCGCGGCAACACGGTGCGCTGAAAAGCGGCCTGCCATGATTTTTTGTCCTGCCGCGCGAAGAGGGCGGCCTGTCTGGTTCCGTCGCTGCTACGAACGCGCCCAGGAGAGCTTGAACTTTTTCCCGTCGGCCGCGGCCGACTTCGCCGCTTTGCCGGCGGTCTGCGGCAGAATGAGCCTCTTGAGCTGGGTCGTGATCCTGTTGCCGGGTTTGACCTCGTCGAGCGGGACGCCGCGGTCGATGGCCTCGCGCACAAGTGCGTAATCGTTCGGCACGCAGGCGAAGAACGCATCCCCGATCGCCTGCTCGATGTCGGTGCGGCGCAGACTTGACGAAAACATTTTCTGCTGGAAGCGGTTGACCAGGACCTGCGGATTCGGACCCTCGCCAAGCCGCTCGCGGATCGCTTCCACGAGATGCCGCGCGAGGCGCAGTCCGGGCACCGTCGTTTCGGTGACGACGTAAAGTCTGTTCGAGCCCAGCAGCACGCTGTCGGTCCACGAGAACCAGGTGCGCGGCATGTCGAACACCACATAGTCGAAATTCGACGAAACCAGATCGAGCAGCCGCGTGACGACATCGGGATCGAACGAGCGCATTTCCGCCGGGCGGTTCGGCGCCGCGATGACGGCGAGGCCGGACGGGTGATGCGACAGCATGACTTCGAGCAGTTGCCGGTCGAGCCGCTCGGGACGAGGTTCGATTTCGCCGAGATTGAGGCGCGGCTCGACGTCGAGATAATCGGCGCAGGTGCCGTGCTGGAAGTCGAGATCGACAAGGCAGGTCGAGGTTTTGCCGCGCACCCCGCTGTTGAGGAGCAGCATGGCGGTCTGCACCGCGAGCGTCGTGACGCCGGCACCGCCGACGGCCGGCAGGAAGGTGAAGATCTGCGCCTCGGTGGCCTCGGTATCGGCCGGCGCCTTTGCGACGCGGGCGCAGGCAGCGACCAGTTCCACCGGCGGCACCGGCTTGACCAGAAAGTCGGCCACCCGCATCTGCATCAGGCGGCGGGCCAGACCGCTCTCGAACCGCCGCGTCACCACAATAACCGGCGGCCATTGACCGACGCGCTGCATCAGCCGTTCGAGCGCTTCAAGCTCCGCCTCGTCGTCGGCATCGATATCGGCGATGATGACGCCCGCGCCGCCGACATCGAACTGACCGCGGCCGGAGAGCGCGCCCCGCATGACCTCGAGGCCGATTTGCGTGCTGCCTCCAAAGGTCGCGCGCACGGATTGCTCATACGCCTCGTCCGCGGTCACGAGCATCACGCTGGCCCTGGGGCCGGCGCTTCCGGGTCGGCCGATGCGCATCATTCAAACCCGCATGATTGAATTGTCACTTATTGGCTCGCAGAACCGGGCGGCGCCGGCGGGGCGCTGGTCGAGGAGCTTGCCGCCGTCGTCTGCAGCGCCGCGTTCGTCCCGGACAGTTGCTGGTTCTGTACGTCCGAGGTGGTGGGATCGACCGGCACTTTCACCTTGCCGTTGCGATAATGGTCGATTGCCGCCTGCGCCCGCTGGCCGTTGAAAGGAATGTTGTTGTTGTTGCTGTACGGCGGCCACGGGTCGATCACCTGTATCGCGGAATTCGCTGCGATAGAGTTGCCGCCGTAAAGCACGATCGTGTCGCGGCGGTCGTAGTAGAGGTCCGAGCAGCCGGCGAGCACCGCGCCGAGCGTGGCGATGGCCGCGATCCTGCGCACGGCGCGCGCCTTATCAGTTTCTGGCTGACACATAATTGTCTCCGGTCCGGGACATGTCGAGGATGTGGCCGACATACGGCCGGTTCATTGCGCCGACCGCGAGCCGCGCCAGCGCCGGGCTGACCTCGGGCTTTCCCATCAGGAAAAAGTCGATGTCGTTGGGCGGCAGGCTGCTGTCGAGCGGCGTATGAAGCGGTTCGGTCGGCCGCGTCGGGCGCACGATGTGCGGCGTCACAAGAATAACGAGGTCGGTCTCGTTCTTCTGGTACTGGCTGGAGCGAAACAGCGCTCCGAGCACCGGCGTATCGCCGACCCACGGCAGCTGGTCCTGGGCGGTCGCGCTGGTGTGCTGCAACAGACCCGCCAGCATGAAGCTCTGGCCGTCGCGAAGTTCGAGCGTGGTGGAAGCGCGGCGGACGATCAGCGGCGGTACCGAAATGCCCGCCACCTGCACCGGATTGCCGGTGTCGAGCTGGCTGACTTCCGGCTTGATCACGAGGTTGATCAGCCCGTCCTTGAGCACCGTGGGGGTGAAGGACAGGCCGACGCCGTAGGGCTTGTAATCGATCGAGACCACGCCAAGGGAGCCCGGAACCGGCACCGGAAACTCGCCGCCGGCAAGGAAGCTTGCCGTGTCGCCCGACAGTGCCACCAGATTTGGCTCTGCGAGACTGCGCGCGAGACCCTTCTGTTCGAGCGCGTTGATCGAAACGTCGAGCGCGTTCTTGCCGCCGACCAGCTGGCCGACCAGAAAGCCGAACGGCGCTGCGCCCGAAAGCACGCCCGAGGCCACCGCCGAGGAGATGGTAGCGGCGCCGGCATTGACGTTAAGCCCGCCGACGGGCGCCTGCGAGGTGAAGCTGCCGGGTGTCGTGACCGGCAACTGCGCCGCGGGGACGCCGTTGCCGACGTTCGCGACCGCGCCGCTGCCGAACATGTTCCACTGCACGCCGAGCTCGCGGCTCGCCTGCCGCGATGCCTCGATGAAGCGCACTTCCAGCATGATCTGCTGGGACTGGAGCACCTGCACGGTGTTGATAACGTCGGGCACGAACTGCTTGGCGATCTGAACGACCTTGTCGAGCGTTACCGCGTCCGGGCTGGTGCCGCTGAGCAGGACGCGGCCGTTGACGGTGGACACCCTGATGCCGCTGCCGGCGACGCGCGCCAGTTCGGCGTTGAGCCGCGACACGTCGTAGGACACCTCGACGTCGAAAATGCCGACGGTCTTCTTGCCCTCGCCGTACACCGTAACGCGGGTGGTGCCGATCTTCTTGCCGAGGATGGACAGCGCGTGGTCGGTCAACGGGTTGACGTCGGCGATCTCCGGATCGCCGACGGTGATATCCACAAGGCCCTGATCGGTGCGGACGTCCTCCGATTTGCCCAGCATCACGTTTACGGTCGTGGTGTGCGTCGAGTTGACCAGCGTGATCCGCTGCTGTGCCTGCGACTCCAGGCTGGAGACCGCCAGCATGGCGACAATGCTGACAAGCACCGCCGCCGCCGCGCGCAACCCGAAACCCGCCACCTGTCCGTTCGCTGTGTAACGGCTTTTCATTTTACTCTCCCCGCCCCTGCTCACTGTCCCCGAACTCACGTCACGCCCCCAATTTTCGTCGCCTGCGATCTGCTTTCAGAATTGCGCCGCTGCGCTCCCCGCACTGGCGGTCGCCTGCGTATGGCCGTGCTCGGCGGGCACGCTGTAGTCATGCCGCTTGGTCGCCCGCGTCACCACGATGTTGACGAACCGCGCGTCGCGGTCCGGCGTCACCGCGCGCCCCAGATCCGTCAAGGTCACGCGGCGCGAACTGCCTTCGGCAAGCTCGCCGGCCTTGCGCAGCAGCAGCGACAGCGTGCCGGCGGCCGACGCGAGCGCGAGCTTCTGCGCGTTGGTCACGTTGACCTCGAGCGTCACTGCTTTCGCCACCGTCGGCTTTTCGGCGCGCGCATCGGCGAGCTGGTCGACCGCGAGCACGCGGGCGTTCTGAACCACGACGTCGTTGGTTCCGACATCCTTGTCGGTCTGGCGCGTGAGAACGATATCGACGTGGTCGCCGGGCAGCACAAAACCCGCGACGCCCTCGACGTCGTTGACGCGGATGGTCACCGCTTTCATGTTGTCCTGGATCATCGCGGACAGGGTCGCGCGCTGGCCCGGACCGGTGATCTTTGAAGCCAGCACCGCTTCATTGGCGTCGATCGGCATCAGCACGACGCGCTTTGCCGATGTGAGATCGGCGATCCGCGCGAATGCGCCGGCCGGAAGCGCGCTGTCGGGCCACGCCACTTCGCGCAGCGACATGGAACCGAGTTCGTCGCCGAACCGCAGCGGACGGCTGGCAACCACGATCGTGCGCGCCGGTGCGTCCGGCGTTTTTTGCGCCTCGAGACTCCGCATGCGCATCTCGGCCTGGTTGTTCAGCCAGGTTTGCGCGAGGAAGACCGCGAGCAGTCCGAACAGGACTGCAAAGGCGCCCATCACGATTGTGCCTGTACGCACGAAAAATCCCCTGCTGGCGCGTCCGTAGTTCTGCTTAGCTCGAACGCACTATTGGGGCGGGCTTGGTATTGAATTGGTGAAGCGGCGGGTGCTTCTGGTCCTATGCTGAAGATTGGTTGAAGCGGTATTGTTTACGACGCGTGTATCGCTTCGTTCGAAGTGAACAGATAACCTTTACGAAGTTTCGCGCAGCGAAGCGTCGGCGATGTCGGCGGACTCCGCTGCGGTCATCGATGCCGCCGCGTGAAAGATACATTCGCCAATTTGCGGCGATGCGGCCAATGTTTCCGGCGTTGCGCGCGTGCGCAACCATGCACGATTGCGAGGCGGCGCGCGCACAGCGGTGTCGCCGCATTGTTGGGCCGAAAGCAGCGGAGGAAATCGTTCACCATTGCAGCATCGCCGCAACGGATTTCGTTAAGCTAAATAAAAACTGTCGGGATCAGCGCGTGGCGGCGACCGGCCCGCCGGCGGTTTGCCGCTTCGCCATTTCCTCGGCGACCAGTTCCTTCTTCGACAGCTTGCCGACCGGAGTCTTCGGCAGGCTCGCGCGAATTTCCATCTCGGCCGGCATTTCGTATCTCGCGAGCCTGTCGGCGAGGAAAGCCTTGAGCGCGTCGATGTCGAACGGCGCATGTCCGGGCTTCAGCGCGATGAAGGCTTTCGCCGACTGCCCGCGATACGAATCCGGAATGCCGATGACCGTGACCTCGGCCACGGCGGGATGTTCGTAGATCGCCTCCTCGATGTTGCGTGGAAACACGTTGAAACCGCCGGACAGGATCATGTCCTTCTTGCGGTCGACCAGCGTGAGAAAGCCGTCCTGGTCGAGAAACCCGATGTCGCCGGTGTGAAAACGGCCGTCGCGCAGGGCTTCCGCGGTTGCCTCGGGTTTCTTCCAGTAGCCTTTCATGACCTGCGGCCCGCGGAAGCAGATTTCGCCGCGTTCGCCGGGCGGCAGCAGCCTCGTGCCGGTCTCGATGTCGACGACTTCCAGAATGGTGTGCGGCGCCGGCAGGCCGACGCTGCCCGCGCGCGCCGGTGCGTCCCTGATCTGCAGCGTGCCGAGTGGCGCGGTTTCGGTCAGGCCATAGCCCTCCTTCGGCGACTGGCCGGTGATGGCTTGGAAGCGTTGCAGCACGTCCATCGGCAGCGGCGCGCCGCCGGAGGCCCAGACCGTCACCGACGACAGATCAAACTCCTTCACGCGGGGATGATTGACGAGCGCTGCGTACATGGTCGGCACGGCCGGGAAGGCATCGATCTTCTTGCGGGCGATGTCGGCCAGCACCCGCTCCGGATCGAACCTGATATGCAGCACAAGCTGCGAGCCGGACGCGACCGCGAGCAGCATGCTGAAGCTCAGGCCGAAAATGTGAAACAGCGGCAGCACCGCAAGCGCCCTGCGCGGTTCGTCGTCCGGGCCGCGCCCGTTCCAGTAGGCGTGAATTTCCAGCACCGCGCAGAAATTGGCGTGAGTCAGCATCGCGCCCTTCGGCTGGCCGGTGGTGCCGCCGGTATATTGCAGCACCGCGACCTCGTCCCCAAGCGGCCCGTGTGGATGGCGCGTGCAGACGCCGTCATTGTCGATCAGCGCCGCGAAATCGATCTCGCGGCCGGCTCCGCCGATGCGCTCCGCCGCCGGCCCGAACGCGCGCGCCACCGCGGCGGGCAGAAAATCCTCAATGCTGCAAACCACCAGCGTGTCGAATTTGGCGGTGCCTTTCAGGGCCGCGATCTGCGGATAGAGCATCGGCAGGCCGAGCGTTATCATCACCTTCGTTTCGGCATCGGCGATCTGATATTTAAGCTCGCGCGGCGCCAGCAGCGGACTGAAATTGACCACCCGTCCGCCGGCCAGCAGCACGGCGAAGAACGCAATCACGAAATGCGGCGTGTTCGGCAGGTGCAGTCCCACATGCACGCCGGGTCCCACGCCGAGCGCCTGCAGGCCCGTGGCGGCGCGCAGCGCGAGATCATAAAGCTCGCGATAGCTGATGACACGATCGTAGAAATCGATCGCGGTCCGGTCGGGCCATTTCTGCGCCGCGCGTTCCAGAAGGCTTTCGACCGGCTCCGGCGGCGACAGCGGCACATCCCAGGAGATCCCCTGCGGATAGGATTTTTCCCAGATGTGCGCCATGCGCATTCTCCCGCGCCAGGGCGCCGGCCTGGCCGTTTTCGTTCCCGCCCCGGTCGTTGCCGGCCGCCGTCAAATTAGCCGGAGCGGTGGGCACGGTCGATGGCTGTTTCAGTCGGGGGAGCTGTCAGACGATGCCGGCGGGCTGGCGCCGCCGGTCCGTCAGATCGCGGCTGTGGACGCACGCACGGAGCGCGTCGGCGACGCGAGCGATGACCGGTTCCCAGGTGCGGGTTTCGTCCTGCCGGAACTGACGCGCGGCCGGATACCAGGGGCTGTCGTCCCGGTCGAGCAGCCAGCGCCAGCAGGTGTTGTAGCGATTCATCAGCAGAAACGGCTTGCCCAGCGCGCCGGCGAGGTGCGCGACCGCGGTATCGACGGCAACGACGATGTCGAGGTTCGCGACCAGAGCCGCGGTGTCGGAGAAGTCGTGCAGCTCTTCGGTCCAGTCGATCACCGCGCGGCCGTGTTCGCTCGCGCGCAACTGCGCCGCCGGCTCGCCGCCTTTTTGCAGGCTGTAGAACGCGCACCCTGTCACCTGCAAAACCGGCTGGAGCCGGTCGAACGCGATGCTGCGCTGGCGATCGATCCGGGCCGCGTTGGGAAGCTCCTTGCGGGAACTGCCGGCCCACACCAGTCCGACCCGCAGGCGGTCGTCGTCGCCCAGCCGCGCGCGCCACGCCGCCGTCTTGCCCGCGGAGGCCGACAGATACGGCGTATCGGACGGGATGGTGCCGGGCTTCGTGCCGAACGCCCGCGGCAGACTGAGCAGCGGCGAATGCAGATCGAAATGCGGCAGGCGGTCGCCCCTCGACACGATCTGCGCAGCGCCCGACAGCGTGCTCATCAGGGAGTGAAGCGGCTTCTGCACCTCGAGAATGACCCGCGCGCCGCGCGCCGCGAGATGCGGCACGTAGCGGCAGAACTGAAGCGTGTCGCCAAAGCCCTGCTCGGCGTGAACCAGAATTGTCTTGCCCGCAATCTGTTCCGAACCGCTCCATTGTTGCCGGGCAAAATTCCGGCGCGCGTCTTTAAGCTGCGCCGTTCCCCATCGCCATTCATATTCTTCCCAGCCGCGCACGAAATCGCCGGTCAGCAGCCGGCACAAAGCGGCGTTGAAATGCGCGTCGGCGAGATCGGGCCGCAGCGCCTGCGCGCGGTCGAAGCTCTCCAGCGCCCGCTCGAACTGCCGCAGCTCCGTGAGCGCATTGCCGCGGTTCGAGTGCACCTCGGCCATGTCGGGCCGCAGCAGCAGCGCGCGGTCGTAACTTGCCACCGCTTCGTCGTGGCGGCGCAGTTCCTGCAAAGCATTGCCGCGATTGGAGTGCGCCTCGGCGAAGTCGGGCCGGAGCGCAAGCGCGCGGTCGTAGCCCGCGAGCGCGTCCTCGAACCGATGCAGCTCGTGCAGCGCGTTGCCGCGATTCGAATGCGCTTCGGCAAAAGCCGGCTGGAGCGCGATCGCGCGGTCGTAGCTTTCGATCGCCGCTTCGTAGCGCCCGAGTTCCTTCAGAGCGTTGCCGCGATTGGAAAGGGCGCCCGCGAAATCGGCCTGCAGCGCCAGCGCGCGGTCGCAGGCCGCGAGCGCGTCTTCGAACAGGGACAGGGCGTGAAGCGCGCTCGCGCGGTTGGAGTGCGCCTGCGCGTAGTCCGGCCGTAACGCGAGCGCGCGGTCATAGTCCGCAAGCGCCTCGTCATAGCGCCCGAGTTCCTTGAGCGTATTGCCGCGGCCCGAATGGGCTTCGGCGTTGTCCGGCTTCAACCGCAGCACGCGGTCGAAGCTTGCCAGCGCGTCGTCGAACCGCCGCAGATCATTGAGCGCGTTGCCGCGATTGTTCAGTGCCGGAACGTTGTCCGGATCCACCTTCAGCGCCAGATCGATCTGCTGCACCGCCTTCGCGTGATTGCCGCGCTGAAGGTAAATGACGCCGAGCAGGTGCAGGCTGTCAAAGTGACCGGGCCTCGCCGCCAGCACCTGATGATAGACCGCCTCGGCTTCGGCGAGCCGGCCGGCCTGATGCAGCGCCAACCCCTGCGCAAACAGCGGCGCGATATCCTGTGGCTTCGGCTGCTGCGCCGGCGCGAATGTCGCGGGCGAACGGCTCAGAATGCTGTTTTTGACGGTCATGATCGCCCTGTCGCAGAGGCAACACAAAGGCCCACGCGAACCGACGCGTCAGATACGCGGCCAGCGAATCACTGCTGATATTAGTGGACGGCTTCGGCGGCGATCGTCAATGGAAACAGAGTACCGCGGGGGTTACTCGGCGGCAGTCGCCTTCGCCGCCGTCTGCTCCTTCACCATGGCCTGTATGGTCTGGAGATCGGGCTTGCCGGAGCCGAGCAGCGGCAGTTTGTCGACCACGATGACTTCCGCCGGCGACATCAGCTCCGACGCATGCCTGCTGCGGGCGTAGGCCTGGAAATCGGCGCGCGTCGCGGTGTGCTTGTCGGTGACCAGCACCAGCCGCTCGCCCTTGCGGGCATCCGGCATCGCGACCACCGCCGAATTGTAGTTCGGCCACAGTTCCATCGCGAGCGTTTCCACGGCGGCAAGCGAGATCATCTCACCGCCGATCTTCGCGAACCGTTTGGCGCGCCCCTTGATCGCGATGTAGCCCTGCTCGTCGATCGCGACGATGTCGCCGGTGTCGTACCAGCCCTCGTGCGGCGGTTCGAGCACGCCCGGATTGTCGGCGCGCAGATAGCCGAGCATCACGTTCGGCCCGCTGACGAACAGCCGGCCGCCCTCCTCCACGCCTTCGACCTTCTCCAGCCGCGCATGCATGCCTGGCAAAAGTTTGCCGACCGTGCCGAACTTGTTGAACATCGGCGTGTTGAGCGCGAGCACCGGCGAGGTTTCGGTCACGCCATAGCCCTCCAGAATCCGCATGCCGAACTTTTCCAGATAAATCCGGCGGGTGGATTCCTTGATCGGCTCGGCGCCGGCGATGATGTAGCGGAGCGAGCGGAAGTCGTAGGGGTTGGCCATCCGGGCGTAGCCGGCGAGGAACGTATCGGTGCCGAACATGTAGGTGGCGCAGATGCCGTAAACCAGTTCCGGCACGGTGCGGTAGTGCAGCGGCGACGGATAGAAATACGTCGGCACACCGGAAATCAGCGGCAGCACGATGCCGCCCATGAAGCCGAACGAGTGAAACGACGGCAAAGCCATGAACAGCCGGTCTTCGCGTCCGAAGTCGATCCGCGCTTCCGCCTGCGCGACGTTCGCAAGCACGTTGCGGTGCGACAGCACGACGCCCTTCGGCGCACCTTCGGTTCCGGACGTGAACAGGATCACGGCCCAGTCGTCGGGCTTGCGCGCGACCAGCGGGCGTCTGGCGCGCAGCGCGCCGCGCAGCTTGTCGCCGAAGCTTACCGTACCGCGAATGTCTTCCAGATAAACGATGCGGACCTTGCCTTCGATCGCGGCGATCAGTTTTTCGAGGCGCGCCTTGTCGATGAAGGCGTGCGCGGTGAGAATGGTATCAATCTGCGCGGCGCGGCAGGCGCCGAGAACGTTGGCCGCGCCCGAGGTGAAATTGATCATCGCCGGAACGCGCCCGCCCGACATCAGCGCGAGCGTCGTGACGGCGGCGCCGTTCGATGTCGGCAGCATGACGCCGATCGCGCGCCCTTCCGGCGCCAGCGGCATGAGTTTGGCGCCGAGGATTCTGACGGCCTGCAGCACGCGCTTGTAAGTCAGGCCGCCGCTGGTCGGATCTTCGATCGCCGGCCACTTGCCGCCGTGAAGTTTCGCGGCCTCGATCACGCGCTCGATGATGGTGCGGTCGATCGGCGTGGTCTCGAACATCAGATCGGACATCACGTCGTAAAGCGCGGCACCGGCGGCGAGGCGGCGCTTGCGGCCCTTGAGCGCCGGATCGACGTTGAGCCGCACCGGTTCGAGGATCGTCACCCGGATTTTCGGGAACAGCCGGCGGCGCACCTGCGTATCTTTCAGGCGGCTGAAAATCGTGCTCTGCGGTCCGTCGATGCGGACCGGCACCACCATTGCATCCGATTTGTCGGCGATCATGGCAGCGCCGTCGTAGACCTTCATCAGGCTGCCGGTGACGGTGATGCGGCCTTCGGGGAAGATGGCCAGCATGTTGCCTTCGCGCACCGCGTTGATGATCGTGCGCAGCGCCATCGGCTTGAGCGGATCGAGCGCCATGGTGCGCACGAACGGCAGGAACGGCTGGATCCACCATTGCCGCGAAATTCCGACGTCGATCGCGAACACTGGACGTTTCGGCAGAATGGCCATCGCGATCGGCGGATCGAGGAAGCTCACATGGTTCATCGCGATGATGGCGTTGTGGCCGGCCTTTTCCACGTTCTCCAGGCCGGTGACTTCGAGCCGGTACAGGGCGCGGAGCACGATGGAGAGGAGATCGTTGAGCCAGCTCGCCGGCATGGTGCGGCCGATCACGACGGCGACCACCAGATTGGAAATGCCGATCAGCCCGAACAGCAGCGGCGAGCTGAGGCCGAGCTTCTGGAGCACGGCGAGCACGATCGCGCCGACCACCATGAACAGGGCGTTGAGGACGTTGACCGCTGCGACGACGCGGGCGCGGTGATCGGCGCCGGCCCAGGCCTGCACCGCCGTGAATGACGGCACGATGAACAGGCCGCCCGCGATCGCGAGCCCGGCAAGATCGATCGCGACCCGGATGCTGTAGGGAGCGGCAAAAAATTCGGCGACCGCGAGCGGGTGGCCCGGCGAAACCATCGCCGATGTCGTCCAGCCGAGATCGAGCGAGAACAGGCCGAGCAGCACCGCGCCGACCAGTGTTGGCAGCAGCACGATGCGGCCGTGCGCGAGCCAGGCGGCAAGCGCGGAGCCGACCGCGACCGCGACCGAAAAGATCGTCAGGAATACGGTGACCACGCCCTCGCTGCCGCCGATCTGGAACGTTACCAGCGGCGGCAACAGCGACATCACCAGCGCGCCGACCAGCCAGAACCAGCTCGTCACCATCGCGCCCCACCACAGGCGCGAGTCGGCGCGGATATATTTGATGAGATCGCGGGTTGAGGCGAAGATGTTGCGGCGGATCGCGAGATTTGGCGCGCCCTCGCCGGTCGGCGGAATGAACCGGCTCGCGACCCACGAGGCGACCGACGAAACCATCATCAGCCAGGCGAAGTGGATGGGATCGCCGCCGTTCTTGGCCGCGAGGCCCGCTACGATGGTGCCCAGAAGGATCGCAAGGAAGGTCCCGCCCTCGACCAGCGCGTTGCCCGACGGCAGCTCAGTCCGCTTGAGATGATCGGGCAGGATGCCGTATTTGATCGGCCCGAACAGCGAGGCGATCGTGCCGTAGCAGCCGACGGCGACGAACAACAGCGCCACCGAGTGAAAGGCGAAGCCGCAGACCGCGATCGCTGCGACGCCGATTTCGGCGAACTTCAGCCGCCGCGCCACCAGCGCCTTGTCGTATCGGTCGGCAAGCTCGCCACCGAGGCCCGAGAGGATGAAAGAACGGCGCGATCAGCGTCGCGCCCGCGAGCGTGATCAGCGCCGCGGAATCGGCGCCGCCGATCTGAAACAGAATGAGAAAGACCAGCGCGGTCTTGAGAAAATTGTCGCCGAACGCCGAAAAGAACTGACACCAGAACAGCGGCGCGAAACGTCGCGTCGTCAGCAGGGACGTGGACATGGGCTCTGCCGCCTTTGTGTTCCGGGCCAGCGTTGACTGCCGGCGAGTTTAAACGGGCGCGCCCCGGGGAGCAAAGCGCGCCGGCGCGGGCATGCGCCGGCAGGCCGCTCACGTCAATTCGTTGGCGTTATCAAAGGGATGCAAATCCGCCTGCGGGCAACCCGGCGTAGGCATTATTCGGCGATAACGTGCCCCTTGGCGGTCTCCGAATGGTACTCGCCCATGAAATCGTAGGTGCCGGGATCCAGCGCTTTGATATGCACCACCCCCTGCGATTTGCCGGCGATCACCTTTTCGACTTTCAGCGCGGTCGAATCGAATTCTTCGGACAGCGGATCGGTATTGATGACGGTCAGCGATATCCGCCTGCCGGCGGGCACGCGGATCTCGGACGGCTCGAAGCGGTGATCGCGCAGCGTGACCGTTGCGGCGAACGCGTCCTCGGCCCGCGCGACGCCGCCCGGTGCGGCGATGGCCGCAACGATCAGAAATCCCGTCAAAAAGGGCACAGGCCGCGGCATCGGCGGCCGCCTCAGCCCTTGGCCGGCTTGCTTGGGAAGTGGAAACGTCCAGCTTTCCGAGAACGGCTGCCACCAGTCCGGCACGCCGGTCGCCTTGTCGGTGTGGTGGGCGAACCCGGCTTTCGACGGCGGCTCGAACTGGAAGGTAACGCGGTAGTCGCCGTCGCCCGCCAGCGCGACATTGTTGGCGTAGTGCGGGCCGTCGCCGGCGGTCATCGGCGCGAGCTTGCCGGTCTTTTTGAACTTCGTGCCGACTTTCTCGATCGTGTACGAAATCGTCACATAAGGAATCCACTCGTCTTCCTTGAAGCCGTGCTTTTCGTCCTTCGTCGCATGCACGTCGATCTCGAGATGGACGGCGTTTGGAGACATGTCCATGCCGGGCGGCATCGGCGCCATCTCGATCCCGAGGAGATAATGCGGAACGAGCTGCATGTTGTTCTTGACGATCGGCTCGCCGACATAGAATTCGCCCGCGGCTGCGGGCAGCGTGGCAAGCCCCAGGGAGGCGAGAACGACGACGAGTTTGGCGCGCATGCTACGAGCTCTCCGTTGCTGTGCCGGTGGTAGTCCGGTCGTATTCCGGTGCAATATGGGCACGCAGTTTTACTTTAGAATAAAGTAAAACTGCTGTCTTTTCAGTGGTTTGCCGTAACAGGAAAATATCGCGCGGGCAACTGGCGGATGCGCGTCCGTCATGCCTTTTTGCGAAAGCGGCGCGGTCCTGCGTCGGTCACGCCGAGATGAAGTTCGAGCGCCGCGCGGTCGGCGAGCAGCGCCGGACTGTCGGCAGAATGAACGACGGCGCCGCGTTCGATGATGATGGCATGGTCGGTGACGCCGAGGATTTTTTTCGCGTTTTGCTCGACCAGAATCGCCGACATGCCCTCGTCGCGGATGATGCGACGCAATGCGCCCAGCAATTCCTCGACGATGATCGGCGCCAACCCTTCGAGCGGCTCGTCGAGCAGCATCACGCGCGGATTGAGCACCAGCGCACGCGCGACGGCGAGCATCTGCTGTTCGCCGCCGGAAAGCTGATTGCCGAGATTTTGCCGTCGCTCGCCGAGCCGCGGAAACATCGTGTAGATCTTTTCGGTCGTCCAGCGTCCAGGTTGCGCGACCGCCGTCAGATTTTCGTGGACCGTGAGCGACTTGAAGATATTGCGCTCCTGCGGCACCCAGCCGACGCCGGCATGGGCGCGCTGGTCGGGGCGCAGCCGCGTGAGATCGACGCCGGCGAGCGCAATCGTTCCGCAAAAATACCGGGTAACGCCGACGATGGTATTGATCAGCGTCGTCTTGCCCATGCCGTTGCGGCCGAGCAGCGCCAGCGACTTGCCCTCGGCGAGCGACAGCGAGATGCCCGACAGGACCACGGCCTCTCCGTAACCCGCGGACAGTTGTTCGATGCGCAGAAGCTCAGGCATCGAGCTTCCTCGCCCAGATAGGCGGTCTTCACCCGCGGATCGCGCGCCACGTCCTCCGGATCGCCGTCGACCAGAAGCCCGCCGTTGACCAGCACCGAAATGTGGTCGGCGAACGAGAACACCAGATCCATGTCGTGCTCGATCAGCAGCACGGTCACGTCGGCCGGCAGCGCCTCGATGGTGGCGAGCAACTCGTGGCGTTCGACTTCCGGCACGCCGGCCGCCGGCTCGTCGAGCAGCAGCACATGCGGCCGGCAGGCAAATGCGATCGCGATCTCCAGCAGCCGCTGTTTGCCGTATGGCAGGATCGCGGTGCGCTCGTGCATGACCTCGACCAGATGAAAGCGTTCGAGGATCTCGACGATTTCCTCGGACCACCGAAGATTTGCTGCCGATCACCCGCCACCAGTTGCCGCCGGTGCCCATGCGCTCGGAAACCGCCTGGCCGATGGATCCCAGCGGCGTCAGGTCGGGGAAGAGCTGGTTGATCTGGAACGTACGCGCCATGCCCAGCCGGACGCGGCGGTGCTGCGGCAGCGCGGTGATGTCCTTGCCGTCGAGAATGATGCTGCCGGCGGTCGGCCTGAGCACGCCGGTGAGCAGGTTGATCAGCGTGGTCTTGCCGGCGCCGTTCGGTCCGATCAGCGCATGCCGCGCGCCCTTCTCGACCGACAGCGAAACGTTGCTGGTGGCGACGATGCCGCCGAAGCGCTTTTCCAGGTTGACCGTCTCGAGGATGGGCATCGGGATCAATGTCCGTCCGTGCCTGCGCCGGCCACCGGCGCGGGACGCCGCATCACCCGCTCGCCGAGGCGCATGATCGCCGCGCGCACCATCGTGGTCCACCCCTCGGCGCGTTCGCGCCCGAACAGCACGATCACCACCAGCACGAAGCCGATCCAGAACTGCCAGTATTGCGGCGTGAGCGTCGCGATCCAGTCCTGCAGGAATTTGTAGATCACCGCACCGATCAGGCCGCCATAGAGGTATCCGGTGCCGCCGATGATGAGCACCAGCAGCAGGTCGGCGGAGCGGTCGAGCGAAAACACGTCGAGCGAACAGAACGCCGTGGTCTGGGTGAGCAGCGCGCCGGCGATGCCGGCGAAACCGGCCGAGATCGTGTAGATCGCGATCAGCCGGCGCGTGACCGGAACGCCGATGGCCGCGGCGCGCAGCGTGTTGCCCTTCAGAGCGCGCAGCGACAGACCGAACGGCGAATGGACGATGCGGCGCGCGATCACGAAACAGATGAACAGCACGACGAGGCAATAGACGTACCCGTTGTGACCGAACATGTCGAAGCGGAACAGGCCGAACACCGGCGCAATGTCGATCCCCTGCAGTCCGTCGGCGCCGCCGGTAATGTTGGAAAACCGGTTGGCGAGTTCGCCCAGCATCAGCGAGACGCCGAGCGTGACCATCAGCCGGGTCAGATCCGAGCCGCGCAGCACCAGAAAGCTGGTGACGAAGCCGAGCGCCGCCGCCACGAGGCCCGAGCAGAGAAGCGCGATCACCGGATCGTTGATGATGCCGTGCTGGGCGACCAGCCCGGAAAAATATCCGGCCAGTCCGAAGAATGCCGCCTGGCCAAGCGAGATGATGCCGGCGTAGCCGAGGATGAGATCGAGCGACAGCGCGAACAGCGCGAGAATCGCCGTGTCCTTCATGATCAGATATTTGCCGGGAAACAGCCAGATGGTCGCGAACGCGAACACCCAGAACGCGATCTCCAGCGGCGACCAGCGGGAGCGGCGGGTCAGATAGGCCGAAACCTGGTCGAACACGGGTCCCATCGGGTTACCGCGCCGCGCTGCGGGCGAACAGGCCCTGCGGCCGCCAGATCAGGACGAGGATCATGATGGTGTAGATGACGAAAGCCCCGAGCTTCGGGAAGTAATATTTGCCGGCGACATCGGCGATGCCGAGCAGGATCGAGGCAAGGAACGGGCCGGTGATGCTGGTGGTGCCGCCGACCGTCACCACGATCAAAAAATAGATCATGTATTTGAGCGGAAATGTCGGATCGAGGCCGAGAATTTCCGCGCCGAGCGCGCCCCCGAGACCCGCGAGCCCCGAGCCGAATGCGAAGGTGACGGCGAAGACGACACCGACATTGATGCCCAGTCCGCGCGCCACGCGCTGATCGTCGACCGAAGCGCGCAGGCGGCTGCCGAAGCGGGTTTTGGTGATGATCAGCTGCAGGCCGATCGTGAGCAGTCCGCAGATCAGGATGATGAGCAGACGGTATTTGCTCATGCCGACGCCGAATACGTTGAACTGGCCCTGCAGCGCTTCGGGAATGTGGACGAATTGCTGCGACGAGCCCATCACGTAATCGACCGCGGCCACCGACATGAAGACGAGGCCGATGGTGAACAGCACCTGGTCGAGATGCGGGCGCGCATAGACGTGCCGGTAAAGCGTGCGCTCGAACAGCCCGCCGAGCGCCGCCGTCACCAGAAAGGCCAGCGGCAGACCCAGCAGAAAAGGCACGCCGAGACGATTGACCAGCACGACGGTGCAATAACCGCCGGCCATCGCAAACGCGCCGTGCGCCAGATTGATGAAATTCATCAGGCCGAGCGTGACGGACAGCCCGCACGCCAGAACGAACAGCAGCATGCCATAGGCAACACCGTCGAACAGGATAGTCAGCATGCTCGGCTCAACGCCCCCGGATCACCCCAAACCCAGCGGCGGGGATCCGGAAGCCGGATCGCGCCGCTGGCAATATTGCACGGTTCGGGGGAAACGAATTCGGGGAAACGGCTGGCGCGCACCCCCGAACGCCTGTTTCGGCGCCCGATGCCGTTATTTGGCGCCCGACACCGTCGAGCGTCCCGTCACTTCTGCGCCGCGGCCTTCACCGGATCCTTGACCGCGGGGAAGGTGGCGAATTCAACGTTAAACAGCTCGCCGTTCTTCTTTTCAACCTTGCGGATGTAAACGTTCTGCACGATGTCGCGGGTCTGCGGATCGATCGAGATCGGGCCGCGCGGGGATTCCCAGGCCATGCCTTTCATGGCATCGATCAGCGCGTCGCCGTCGGTTTTGCCGCCGGTCTTCTTCAGCGCCTCGTAGATCAGATGCATGCCGTCGTAAGCGGCCACCGCCATGAAGTTCGGCCGCATGTTGCCGTTCGCCTTCTCAAAAGCCGCCACAAAATCCTTGTTGGCCTGCGAATTATGGTCTGCCGAGTAGATGTGCGCGGTGACGGTGCCGATCACGGCATCGCTCATGCCGTTGATCAGATCGTCGTCCATCACATCGCCGGGGCCGATGATCTTGATCCCGGCCTTGTCCAGACCGCGCTCGACGAACTGCTTGACGAACGCGCCGCCCTGGCCGGAGGGCACGAACACGAAGATGGCGTCGGGCTTCTGGTCGGCGGCGCGCTGGAGGAAAGGCGCAAAATCGGGGCTGGCAAGAGGGAAACGGATGCTCTCGCTGATCTGCCCGCCCTTCTTGATGAATTCCTCCTTGAAGGATTTCTCGGCGTCGATGCCCGGAGCGTATTCGGAAATCATCGTCACCACTTTTTTGATGCCGTTTTCCGCGGCCCAGTCCGCCATCGGGACGGTCGATTGCGCCAGCGTGAAGCTGGTGCGCGCGATGTAGGGCGACTTCTCGGTGATGATGGAGGTGCCGGCCGCCGTGACGATTTCCGGCGTCTTTGCCTCCGCGGAGAGCGGAGCGACCGAAAGCGCGGCGGGGGTGACGCCGAAGCCGGCTACGACCGCGACCTTGTCGTTGACGATCAGCTCCTGGGCGATGCGCTTGGTGTTGTCCGGCACCGCGGCGTCATCGCGGAGGATCAGCTCGATTTTTTTGCCGGCAACCATGTCGCCGTGCTGCGCCATGTAGAGCTTGATGCCGGCGGCTTCCTGCTTCCCGGTGGACTGCTGCTGGCCGGTCATCGGGAGAATGAAACCGATCTTGACGGTTTCCTGGCCGACCGCCCCGTCCACCGCCACCGACAGGCCAAACGCGAGCGTTGCAATGAGAACACAGCCGCGAACCATGATTCCTCCCCGGACTGCTGATTTTCGGGTACCGCAACTGGCATACTCATACCCGCACGCGGTTGTCCAGATCACAGGTTGTCCAGGCTGGTCTTATGCTTTCCGGCGGTCGCAGCAGCCCGGCCTGGCCGGCGCATTGAGGGAGCTGCCGGACGCGGTCCCGCCGGCAAGAGTGAAAGAGGCCCCGGCTTGCGCCAGGGCCTCTCTACGACGGCGGGTGTTGCCGGGTAGTCACCCAACCGTTGTCAGTATTGCTCCGGTATTGCCCGGTGCCCCATGACCGATCCGGAAGGTCTGTCCCGGCCGTTCCGGATCGCCGTCCTCATGGCGTCTACTGGACGCTTTCGCCGTGCAGCGCGAGATCGAGACCTTCGCGTTCGACCTCCTCGCTGACGCGCAGACCGATGACCATGTCGACAACCTTGAGGATGATCAGCGTCACGACCACGTCGTAGACGAACACGGTGCCGACACCGATGAGCTGGGTCACTACCTGGCCGGGATTGCCTTCGAGCAGCCCGGACGTGCCGCCATAGGCAGCCACCGCGAAGACGCCGGTCAGGATAGCGCCGGTGGCTCCGCCGACCGCATGGACGCCGAAGGCATCCAGCGCGTCGTCATAGCGGAAGAAGTGCTTGAGCCCGGTGCAGCCCCAGTAGCAGACAATGCCGGCGGCGACGCCGATGCAGAACGCCCCCATCGGACCGACGTAACCCGACGCAGGCGTAATCGCGACCAGACCGGCGACAGCGCCGGAACAGATGCCGATCACGGTCGGCTTGCCGCGGATCATCCATTCGACAATCATCCAGGTGAAGCCGGCCGCGGCCGTGGCGATATGGGTGACGGCCATCGCCATGCCGGCCTGCATGCCGGCGCTTACCGCCGAGCCTGCATTAAAGCCGAACCAGCCGACCCACAGCAGCGAAGCGCCGATCATTGTCAGCACCATGTTGTGGGCGGGCGCGGTGTCCTTGCGCCTGCCCAGCATGATCGCCGCCATCAGGCCCGCGGTGCCCGAATTGACGTGCACCACGGTCCCCCCGGCGAAGTCGAGCACATGGAATTTCGCGTCCGGATTGGCGCTGTTGAAGATGCCGTCCGGTCCCCAGACCCAGTGCGCGACCGGCGAATAGACGAAGATCGCCCACAGCCCGATGAACCACAGCATCGCCGAAAACT
Organism: uncultured Alphaproteobacteria bacterium; assembly: GCA_963766925.1. Classification (GTDB taxonomy): domain Bacteria; phylum Pseudomonadota; class Alphaproteobacteria; order Rhizobiales; family Xanthobacteraceae; genus BOG-931. Next base: position 312,848 of record CAVYCI010000009.1, on the reverse strand, counting down.
TCATCCGTTCCGCGAACGAGCCCGCGATCAGCGCCGCGGTGATGATCGCGAAGGTGAGCTGGAACATCGAATAAACGGTCTCGGGGATGGTCGGCGCCAGCGGATTGGGCGTGCCGATATTCAGGCCGACACCGGCGCTGTTGAAGGTGTTGCTGATGATGCCCTGGAAGAACGCGCGGTCGAGCCCGCCGATAAACGGCGTGCCGGCGCGGAACGCGAGGCTGTAGGTGAAGAACAGCCACAGGATGGTGATGAGACAGGTGATGGCGAAGCTCGTGATCACCGTGTCGCCGACATTCTTTTTGCGCACCATGCCGCCGTAGAACAGTGCCAGTCCGGGGATGGTCATCATCAGGACGATGGCCATCGACGTCATCATCCAGGCGGTGTCGCCGGAATTCGGCGTGCAGTTCTCCAGCACCGGCGGAGTGGCGGTGCCGTCGCACGCCGGTGCCGGCGCCGCCGCGGGTGCGGCCGCCGCGGCGGGCGCGGGTTTCGCCGCATCCTCGGCATGCGAAACGTGCCAGGTCGGCAGGCTCAGCATGATCGCGAGCAGAAACGCCGCGGCCAGTGCAAGCAGCCCTGCACGGGAAATTTTCGTCAACGTCATGTTTTCACTCCTGGTAGAGGTGCGGGTTGCTAGAGGGCAGCGTCATCAAGTTCGCCGGTGCGGATGCGAACCGCATGGTCGAGGCCGAATACGAAAATTTTGCCGTCGCCAATCTGGCCGGTTTTGGCCGCGGCAGTGATGGTTTCGATGACTTTGTCGACCTGGCTGGCGGCGCAGGCGATTTCAAGCTTGATCTTCGGGAGGAAACTGACGGCGTACTCGGCGCCGCGATAAATCTCGGTATGGCCCTTCTGGCGGCCATAGCCTTTGACCTCGGTGACGGTGAGGCCCTGAAGGCCGATTTTGGTCAGCGCGTCGCGGACCTCGTCCAGCTTGAATGGCTTGATGATGGCCATGACGATTTTCATTCGTTCGATCTCCCGTCGCCGCCGTGCGCGCGCAACCCGCTGGTGAAAACCGGGGGCGGCCGCTCCGGCGTGGGCCCCCTCACGATGGCCCCCTCACCGATGATGGCCGAGCCGGGGGAATCAAAGGCCGTGCCAGGTCGCCGGAACCGGCGCTAACATGCTGGCATTCATTAGAAATTAACCAGGAGGCCGCCTGCATGACCACTCCGCGGGCAGTGACGGGCCAAGGGCCATCGCGACTATGCCTAAGGAATAGGCAAAATGCTATGCAACCTTCGCAGACCGTGGCGAAGCCGTTATCGCGTTTGTGAATTTGACGGTGAGGGCAGGCCGGCCTGTGAGCGGCAAAGGCTCAAAGGGCGTCGGCGTCGCTTTCGCCCGTCCGGATGCGGATCGCCCGCTCGATCGGGGTGACGAAAATCTTGCCGTCGCCGATCTGCCCGGTCCTCGCCGCGGCGCCCAGCGTCTCCACGACCTTCTCGGCGCGCTCTCCGGTTACCGCAACTTCGATGCGGATTTTCGGGAGGAAGTTCACGACATACTCGGCGCCCCGGTAGATTTCGGTATGGCCTTTTTGCCGGCCGTATCCTTTGACCTCGCTGACGGTCATGCCGTGCACGCCGATCGCAAGCAACGCGTCGCGAACCTCTTCAAGCTTGAAGGGTTTGATGATGGCGGTAACGAGCTTCATGACCACACTCGGTGCGAGGAAGGTGTGCACACCATAGCGGCAATAGCGCCGAGAATTAAGTCACTTTTCTTTCGACCGCAGTCGCAGCAATCCTTCCTGCGCGACAGACGCCACCAAAGTGCCGTCGCGTGAAAATATCGAACCGCGCGCCAGCCCCCGTGAACCTGCGAGATTCGGACTGTCCTGGGCATAGAGCAGCCACTCGTCGGCGCGGAAGGGGCGGTGAAACCACAGCGCGTGGTCGAGGCTCGCCGCCATGATGTCCTCGTTGAAGATAAAGCGCCCGACCGGAATGAGCGCGGCATCGAGCAGCGTCATGTCGGATGCATAACCAAGCACGCACTGGTGGATGGTGAGTTCGTCCGGGAGCCGGCCGTTGGCGCGAAACCAGATGTGAAAGCGGCCGCCTTCGACCTTCTCGCCGAGATAGCGGCGGTATTCCACCGGCCGCAGCTCGATCGGCCGGTCGCCCTGATACCAGCGGCGCACCGGCTCCGGCATCCGCCCCAGCGCCGCTTCTCCGATCTGACCCTGATTCGGCAGGTCTTCCGGCTTGGGCACGTCGGGCATCGGGATTTGATGGTTCAGTCCTTCCTCGATGAGCTGGAACGACACCTGCATCGAGAAAATCGCCCGGCCATGCTGGATCGCCGCCACCCGCCGCGTGGTGAAGCTCTTGCCGTCGCGAATGCGATCCACCTCGTAGATGATCGGCACTTTGGGATCGCCGCCGAGCAGGAAATAGGCGTGCAGCGAATGCGGCGGCCGCACCGCCACATCTTCGACCGTCCGGCACGCGGCGACCAGCGCCTGGCCGATCACCTGCCCGCCGAACACCCGCTGCCAGCGCGCCTGCGGCGAGCGGCCCCGAAACAGGTTCACTTCGAGCGGCTCGAGATCGAGGATGGCGAGGACGTCCTGGATATAGGAGGACATGGAGATTCCGATTTCAGCCGGGGAGAGCGGGCATGACCGGCCCGCGATGACGAATTCGCACGTCTGCGCGCCGATGCTATGCTGTCGTTCGGCTGCGGTCCAGAAACCGGTCGCCGCCATCCGGGCCACTCACCTGTCCACCGGCGTATGATGATGCGTACCGACCAACGGGCTGACGTGCTGATTGCCGGCGGCGGCTTTGCCGGGCTGGCGCTCGCGGTGGCCCTGCGCGGGGCGCTCGGTCCGGCGTTCGCCGTCACGGTCGCCGATCCGATGCCCGGCAAAAGCCACGCCGACGACGAGCGTGCGTCCGCCATCGTCGCCGCGGCGCGCCGGCTGTTCGAAGCGCTGGGGGTGTGGCCGGACGTGGCCTCCGAAGCGCAACCGATTCTCGACATGGTGGTCACCGACAGCCGTCTCGACGACGCGGTGCGGCCGGTGTTTCTCACTTTCGGCGGCGACGTCGAGCCAGGCGAGCCGTTCGCCCACATGATCGAGAACCGCACGCTGATCGCCGCGCTGGAAGCAAAGGCGCGCGCCATCGGCGTCGATCTGCGGACCGACGCGATCGCGGATTTCGCGCCCGAACAGGCGGCAAGCGACGATCACCTCGATGTCCAGCTTGCTGGCGGCGGCACGATTTCGGCGCGGCTTCTGGTCGCCGCCGACGGCGCGCGGTCGACGATCCGGGAACGTGCCGGCATTGCGGTGCACGGCTGGAATTACGGCCAGTCGGCCATCGTCATAAATGTTGGCCACGAACGCGACCACGAGGGTCGCGCCGAGGAGCATTTCCTGCCCGCCGGGCCGTTCGCCATGCTGCCGCTGAAGGGCCGCCGCTCTTCGATCGTATGGACCGAAGCGACCGCCGAAGCCGACCGCATCATGGCGCTGCCCGACGAAGCGTTCCGCGTCGAACTCGAAAAGCGTTTCAAGCTTCATCTCGGCGAGATCACCACGGTCAGCGCCCGCCGCGCGCATCCGCTCGGCTTTTCGGTCGCCCGCTCGTTCATTGCCGGCCGCATCGCGCTGGTCGGCGATGCCGCACACGTCATTCACCCGATCGCGGGCCAGGGGCTCAATATGGGCCTCAAGGACGTGGCGGCGCTGGCCGAGGTGATTGTCGACGCCGCCCGCCTCGGCCTCGACCCGGGGACAGCCGATGTGCTCGAGCGCTATCAGCGCTGGCGGCGGTTCGACACCATGACGATGGGACTCGCCACCGACGGCCTCAACCGGCTGTTCTCCAACCGCTCCGCCGCGCTGCGGCTCGTCCGCGATGTAGGGCTTGGCCTGGTGGACCGGGTGCCGAACCTCAAGCGGCTGTTCATCCGCGAGGCCGCGGGACTGGTCGGCGACGTGCCAAAATTGCTGCGCGGTAAGTCATTGTAATTTCTAAGAATTGACGATAGTGCGATGCCGGCTTTTCGGTCTGATTGGGGGCGAAGCTTTTGACCGGAACATTCGACCATATCGCCGTCATTGGTGGGGGCGCCTGGGGCACGGCGCTTGCGCTGACCTGCCTCCGGGCCGGCCGGACGGTGACGCTGTGGGAGCCGGATGCTGCGCAGCAAACCGCGCTGGCGGCGAGGCGCGAAAGCCGGTTCCTGCCCGGAGTCCGGCTGCCTGACGCCATCATGCTTGCGGGCGGTATGGCCGAGGTCGCGCGCGCGGACGCCATCCTCCTCGTGGTGCCCGCACAGGCCGTGCGGGCGGTCACGACGAAGCTCGCGCCCCATCTTGCCGCGCAAACGCCGCTTGTCGTCTGCGCCAAGGGGATCGAGCGCGGCACCCGCAAATTCATGAGCGAACTGGTCGCCGAATGTGCGCCCGGCGCGGTGCCGGCGATCCTGTCCGGGCCGAGTTTCGCCGCCGACGTGGCGAAGGGCCTGCCGACGGCCGTCACGCTTGCGGCCGCTGACGTCGAAATCGCGGGCGCGCTCGCGTACGCGCTCGGCTCCGCGAGCTTTCGGCCGTACCATTCCACCGACATGCGCGGCGTCGAGATCGGCGGCGCCGCCAAGAACGTGCTGGCGATCGCATCCGGCATCGTCACCGGCCGGGGCCTTGGCGCCAGCGCCGCCGCCGCACTGACCACGCGCGGCTTTGCGGAGCTGGTCCGGTTCGGCAAAGCGTATGGCGCGAGGCCGCAGACCATGATGGGCCTCTCGGGCCTCGGCGACCTGCTGCTCACCTGCTCGAGCGCGCAGTCGCGCAACTTCTCGTTCGGCGTCAATCTCGGCCGCGGCGCCAGGCCGGACGCGATCCAGGGCACGACCGGGCTCGCCGAAGGCGCGTTTACCGCGTCGGTGCTGGGCGAGATGGCGCGCGAGCGTGGCGTCGAAATGCCGATCTCGTTTGCGGTGGCAGACCTGCTCGACGCCAAAATGACCGTGGAAGAAGCGATCGGGTCGTTGCTGGCACGGCCGTTGAAGGCAGAGGCTTGACGAGAGGGCGGATCACTGGAGGGAAGCTCATGGCGTACTGGCTGCTGAAGACCGAACCGGAGGAATTTTCCTGGGACGATCAGGTCAAGCGCGGCGGCAAGGGCGAGGCCTGGACCGGCGTGCGAAATTTCGCAGCGCGAAGCCATCTGAAGGAAATGAAGAAGGGCGACCGGTTTTTCTTCTATCACACCGGGGCCGAGAAACAGGTGGTCGGCATCGGCGAGGTGATCAAGGAGCATTATCCCGATCCGAGCGCGCCCAAAGGCGAGCCGTGGGTCGCGGTGACCACCGCTGCCATCGAGCCGCTGCCGAAGCCGGTGACGCTCGCCGCGGTCAAGGCCGAGCCGAAGCTCAAGGACATGGCGCTGGTGAAATATTCCCGCCTCTCGGTGCAGCCGGTGACGGCAGAACAGTGGAAGATCGTCTGCAAAATGGGTGGCCTTGCCGGAGGATAAACCTGTTCGCGGGTGGCTGCGCAGCGATATCGGTCGTGACCTGCACGCTCGCCTGCGTCAGCAGCTTCCCGCTTCGGCGCGTTGAGAGGCCGTGGCGCTGCGCGTCGGCGCAAGGCGTGAATGCCGGCGCGCCGTCAACGGTAACTAAAGTCGCATGCCAAATGTTGATTTCGGTCAACGCGGCTTAAGGCTGAACGCACTTCACTCAATTCATGCGGCGATAAAAAACCGCCATGCGGAACGGGCCGCTTGTCCGGCAGGGGAGGGGTGTCGATAATGCAGCCCAAGGGATGGAACGTGCGGCCGGTCGCGCGCCGCGTGGAGGACGAGATGCCGGAGACTGTGTACGAAGTACCCGCGGAATGGAAAAAGCGCGCGTGGATCGACGAGGCAAGGTACCACGCGATGTACCGGCGCTCGATCGAGGATCCGAACGCGTTCTGGGCGGAAGAAGCGAAACGCATTCACTGGATGCGCGGCTTCACCAAAGTCAAGGACACGTCGTTCGCCCGCGACAATGTCTCGATCAAATGGTTCGAGGACGGCACCACCAACGCGGCTTACAACTGCATCGACCGCCATCTCGCCAAACGCGGCGATCAGGCCGCGATCATCTGGGAAGGTGACGATCCGAAAGATTTAAAGACCATCACCTACCGGGAGCTGCACGACGAGGTGTGCCGGCTTGCCAATGTGCTGCGCAACCGCAACGTCGGCAAGGGCGACCGCGTCACCATCTATCTGCCGATGATTCCGGAAGCCGCCTACGCCATCCTCGCCTGCGCGCGCATCGGCGCCATTCATTCGGTGGTTTTCGGCGGCTTTTCGCCGGACTCGCTTGCCGGCCGCATCGAGGGCTGTCAGTCGAAGGTCGTCATCACCGCCGACGAAGGTTTGCGCGGCGGCCGCAAGGTGCCGCTCAAGGCCAATACCGATGCCGCAATCGCCAAAGCCGGCGGCGTCGACCACGTGATCGTGGTGCGGCGCACCGGCGCGCCGGTCAACATGGAGCCCGGGCGCGACGTCTGGTACCACGACGCCGCCGACATGGTGACATCGGAATGTCCCTGCGAGGAGATGGGCGCGGAGGACCCGCTGTTCATTCTCTACACGTCGGGTTCGACCGGACAGCCGAAAGGTGTGCTCCACACCACCGGCGGCTATCTGGTTTACGCGTCGATGACTCATCAGTACGTGTTCGACTATCACGACGGCGACATCTACTGGTGCACCGCCGACGTCGGCTGGGTAACCGGCCACAGCTACATTGTGTATGGACCGCTCGCCAACGGCGCCACGACGCTGATGTTCGAAGGCGTGCCGAACTACCCGACCACGTCGCGCTTCTGGGAGGTGATCGACCGGCACAAGGTCAACATCTTTTACACCGCACCGACCGCGATCCGCGCGCTGATGCAGGCCGGCGACGGGCCGGTGGCGAAGACATCGCGCGCCTCGTTGCGGCTGCTCGGCTCGGTCGGTGAGCCGATCAATCCGGAAGCGTGGGAATGGTATCACCGCGTGGTCGGCGGCGGCCGCTGCCCGATCGTGGATACTTGGTGGCAGACGGAGACCGGCGGCATCCTTATCTCGCCGCTGCCGGGCGCGACGGCGCTCAAGCCCGGCTCGGCGACTCTGCCTTTTTTCGGCGTGGTGCCTGAACTGGTCGATGCCGAGGGCAAGGTGCTCGAAGGGCCGGCCACCGGGAATCTCTGCATTGCGGATTCGTGGCCGGGCCAGATGCGCACTGTCTATGGCGATCATCAGCGCTTCGTGGACACGTATTTCAGCGCGTATCCGGGCAAATACTTCACCGGCGACGGCTGTCGGCGCGACGAGGACGGCTATTACTGGATCACAGGTCGCGTGGACGACGTGATCAACGTCGCCGGTCATCGCCTGGGCACCGCCGAAGTGGAGTTGGCGCTGGTCGCGCACCCGAAAGTTTCGGAAGCGGCGGTGGTCGGCTATCCGCACGACATCAAGGGCCAGGGCATCTACGCCTATGTCACGCTGATGGCCGGCGTTGAACCTACGGAAGCGTTGCGCAAGGAACTGGTGACGTGGGTGCGAACGGAAATCGGCCCGATTGCTTCGCCCGATCTCGTCCAGTTCGCGCCCGGCCTGCCGAAGACGCGCTCCGGAAAGATCATGCGGCGCATTCTGCGGAAGATCGCAGAGGACGAATTCGGAAGTCTGGGCGACACGTCGACGCTCGCCGATCCCGGCGTGGTCGACGATCTGGTGGGCAACCGGCAGAACAGAAAAGCCGAGTAACTTCGGCGCTGCGCCAAACCGGCGCCGGAGTTCCGTGCGGAGCGCCCGCGCGGTGTGCACTGGGTCGCGAGGCTGGTTGCGCGCGGGACACACCTCGCCGAAAAATTTCCGAAAATTTCACCGTGTTGCGCGGGCGATGCTGAGCGGCCGCGTGCTTTCGATTAGGATGGCTGCAAGGCTCCCGGCTGGGGGGCGCGTTCCGTTCCGAATGCCTTTCCTTGATCGCCGTCACAGGGGATTTTGACAATGCGAGCGAAAGTTCTCGTTCCGGTCGCGCTGGCCGCCGCCGTCGCCTCGATGGCCTTTGCGCCGAACCCGGCGGATGCGCGCGGCGCGACCGTGATGCTGAAAGAATCCATCCCCGCCGGGACCATTGTGGTGCGGACGAACGAGCGGCGCCTTTATCTCGGAATCGGCGGCGGACAGGCCATCGCCTACCCGGTCGGCGTCGGCCGCGCCGGCAAGCAATGGTCGGGCGTGTCCTATATCGACGGCAAATATGTTCGCCCCGCATGGTCCCCACCGGCGTCCGTGCGGGCCGACCATCCCAATCTGCCGCAGGTAGTGCCGGGCGGCTCGCCGCGTAACCCGATGGGCGTCGCCGCGATGTCGCTCGCCGGCGGCGAATACGCCATCCACGGCACGAACCAGCCCGGCTCGATCGGCCATTTCGTGTCCTACGGCTGTATCCGCATGTACAACGAAGACATCACCGATCTCTACAGTCGCGTCAGCGTCGGTACGGAAGTGATCGTCCGCTGACCGGACGCACGGCTTTCTGCCGGCCGCCATTGATCATTGCGGGCGTCGGCTGTTGCGGACTTCGGTTATCGCGGGCTTAGCCTGTCGCGGAGTTGACTTGGCGCGGACCGGGCTGCCGGGGAATTTGGCTGTCGGGAATTTAAATTGGCGCGGCTTTCGGTCACCGCAAACTTCGATCGTCGCAAACTTCGCCTCGCTATCAGCACCAGCCGGCGCGCCGGCGGCCTTCATAGCTCCGCGCCCAGCCGCCGCTGAGAAGCGCGGCCGAAACATCGGCAGTGTCGCGGGTGGCGACAAGCGCATCGACCCGGCCACCATATTTGTCGAGGCTCACGCGCGAAAGCGTAACGCCGCCAGCCGCCAGCATCGTCTCGAGCGCGGCCCGCGCCGCCTGCGCCTTGGCAAGTTCGTCGGCGCAACGGGCGTGCAGTTCCGGCGCATCGACATTGCGGAGCCGAACCTTCGTGCTGACGTCGAGCCCCGGCCACACCCTCACCCGCGCTTCGAACGTATCGCCGTCGATCACCCGCACCACCTCCGCCGGATAGCCGGCCGGGGCACTATTCGGCTGCGCCGGATCCGCGGAGGGGGAATTGTTCTGCGGCGCCGGATCGCCAGCGGGCACCTGTGCGTCGCCCCGGGTCGCCGCGCGCGCGCTCTCAACGGACGCAGCCGCCTGCACGAAGTGCACGGGATGCACGACCGCACCGACCACAACCCCGGCAACGAAAATCGCCGCTGCCACGGCGAGCGGCGCACGCTGCCGTGTCCGATTCTGACTTGCGAAGCGGCACGCCGGCCATTTTCGCAATTTGATTGTATTCGGTCACAGCAAAGCTTCTGATTGCAGGAATATATTCCGGTGATTGGATAAAATCAATCCGCCCAAGCGCCGCCGCCGCCGACTTTCCGGAGGCTGTTCCTGCCTGTCCCAGCGAAGCTTTCGAAACTGGAGATTATGGACCTTGCCGCGCAGGCGTTCGGCACCGTTGCCCGCGTCAAGGGAATGACGGGCGTTGCGAAAGAGTGCCTCAATCAGGAAAATCTCTATCGCTCATTGAGCGAAGGCGGTAACGCCGCGCGGCGCACGCTAAAAATCCGAAGCGAGGCCGTTGACCTCCCAGTCGCCGTAGCGCGTTGGCTCCGGGCCGTCGCGGCCCTGGATTTCCTTCGGCTGTTCGGGGCAGCTCGATCGCGTTCGGCGCGCCGGGCGGCGGCTTCGGCGAGTGCGCGCTCGGCTTCGGGCGTCAGGTGACGCCGCGCGGCGGCATCGGTGGCACCGGCAGCACCGGTTTCGGAGGCGGAAGGCTTCGGCGGGGTATGGTCGGCTGGCATCGACCCTGATCTGGCGCAGCCGTGCGCCGGCTGCAAGGGCGTCATTGTGGATCGCCGCGCGCCGGCCGGTGGGCTACACACATCCCGCAAGACCGGTCCCGTAAAGGACCCGTCCCGCAGAGACCAACCTGCAGGACACGCATCCTGCGGGATACGTCGCCCGCAATACACGCTCGCACGCGGGACACCCTCGCCTGCAGGCCGGAACAAGGAACGCCCGCGAATGGCCCGCCCGGACAGAGCCGCAACCGATGACGTGCCCGGCCTCGCCGCCCGGCGCGTCGCCGCCGAAATCATCGACGGCGTGCTGCGGCGGCATCGCGCGCTCGACGAGCAGCTTGACGGCGCCGGCGCCAACGCCGGGCTCTCGGGCCTCGCGGACCGCGACCGCGCGCTGACGCGGGCGCTGGTCGCCGCCGTGCTGCGCCGGCTCGGCTCGCTGCGGCACCTGATCGGACTGTTCCTCGAGCACGGAGTTCCCGCGAAGGCCCCGCGGGTCGAAACCGCGCTGCTGATCGGCGCGGCGCAAATTCTTTTCCTCGACGTGCCCGATCACGCCGCGGTCGATCTCGCCGTGCGGCTGGTGCGCGCCGACCACAACGCCCACTACTTTGCCGGCCTGGTCAACGCCATACTGCGCCGGATCGCGCGCGAGGGCCCGGAGCGGCTCGCGGCGTTCGATCCCGCGGCTCGATGCGCCGGCGTGGCTGATGGCGCGCTGGATCAAAACCTACGGCGCGGAGACCGCGCAGGCCATCGCGCTGGCGCATCGCAACGAGCCGGCGCTGGATCTCACCGTCAAAAGCGATCCCGAGGGCTGGGCCGCGCAGCTCGGCGGCCGGGTGCTGCCGACCGGATCGGTACGCACGATGGCGCATGGGCTGGTCAGCGCGCTGCCGGGTTTCGCCGGGGGCGAGTGGTGGGTGCAGGATGCGGCGGCGGCACTTCCGGCGCGCCTCCTCGGCGCGGTCGGCGGCCTTCGTGTCGCCGATCTTTGCGCGGCGCCCGGCGGCAAAACCGCGCAGCTCGCGGTGGCGGGCGCACGCGTCACCGCGGTCGACCGCTCGCCGGCGCGGCTTGCCCGCCTGCGCGAAAATCTCGTGCGGCTTTCGCTCGACGCCGATCTGGTCAGCGCCGATGTCGCGGAATGGAATGCCGAACCGTTCGACGCCGTGCTGCTCGACGCGCCGTGCTCGTCCACCGGCACCATCCGCCGCCATCCCGACATTCCGTGGCTCAAGACCGCAGCCGACATCACGAAGCTCGCCGACTTGCAGCGACGCCTGATCGATCGCGCGGTGACGCTCGACGCGGCAGGGCGGCACGCTGGTCTATTGCACCTGCTCGCTCGAACCCGAGGAAGGCGAGGACATCGTCGCAGGCCTGCTCGCGCGCGAGCCCGGCGTGCAGCGCGCGCCGATCGACCCGGCGGAGATATCCGGGCGGGGCGAGTTCCTGACGAAGGACGGCGACCTCCGCACCCTGCCCTGCCATCTCCCGGACGCCGACCCGCGGCTGGCGGGGCTCGACGGCTTTTATGCGGCACGGCTGGTAAAGCGACAGGCATGAAAAGCCGGCCGTTGGCCGCCGCTTCGCCATTCCGTTATGGTCCGAATCGGAAGGAGATTTCGCGCTTCCCGCCGAGGAGGGGCGAACGCGGCGATGGCGCGTTCTTCGATGGTTACCCGTGGCAGGCTTGCCTGGCTTTTGCTGCGCAGCGGGCTGCGGCGGACCGGCGAGCGTCTCGTCGGCCACCCGCTGCTGCGATGGCCGTTCGCGCCGCTCAAGACCGACCGGCTGCTGATCGCGCCGCAGGAGCTGCGCACCGCCGACGCCACCCGCGCCACCGAGATCTATTCCGGACGCTTCTCCTTCGCCGGCAAGGTCGTGGTCTGCGACAGTCGCTCGATCTTCGAGATCGAGCCGCCGTCGGAAGAATGGGCGGCCGCCCTGCTGGGCTTTTCCTGGCTCCGTCATCTGCGCGCCGCCGAGTTCGGCGATCACCCGCGCCAATGCCCGCGCGCTGGTGGACGAATGGATCGCGCTTCAGGGCACCTGGCATTCGATCGCCTGGCGGCCCGACGTGCTGTCGCGGCGCATCATTTCGTGGCTCAGCCAGGCGACTTTGGTGCTGCAGGACGCGGACGTGCGCTTCTACCGCCGCTTCCTGCGCAGCCTCGTGCGTCAGGTGCGTTATCTCCGCCGCACCGCGGGCCACGCCGGCCGCGGGGTCGCGCGTCTGCAGGCCAATATCGCGCTGACCTATGCCGCGCTGTGCCTCGCCGGCCAGGAACGCCAGATCAAATCGACCACGGAGCGCCTCAACCGCGAAATCGAGCGGCAGATCCTGCCGGACGGCGGTCACGCCAGCCGCGATCCGGGCGCGGTGATCGAGGTGCTGCTCGAACTGCTGCCGCTGCGCCAGGCATTTGCGGCCCGCAACATCGCGCCGCCGCAGCCCCTGCTCAACGCCATCGACCGGATGATGCCGATGCTGCGTTTCTTCCGCCATTCGGACGGAACGTTCGCGCACTTCAACGGCATGGGCGCGACGCCGGCCGATCTGCTGCTCACGGTGCTCGCCTATGACGAGACGCGCGGCGCGCCGCTGTCGAATGCGCCTTACTCCGCCTACCAGCGGCTCGAAGCCGGCGGCGGCGTGCTGATCATGGACACCGGCTGCCCGCCGCCGCTCGAAATGAGTCTGGAAGCCCATGCCGGCTGCCTGTCGTTCGAGTTTTCCTCGCCGCGGCACGGCCTGATCGTCGTCAATTGCGGCATGTCCGGCACCGCCCGAACCGAATGGGGACCCGCCGCGCGTTCCACCGCGGCGCATTCCACCGTCACCTTCAACGACGTATCGTCCGCGAGCTTCATCAAGCGGCCGGGGCTGCGCCGGCTGCTCGGCGGATCGCCAATGTTCGGCGGACCGAGCCGCGTGCCGGTGTCGAGGGAACAGCGGCCCGATGCGACCGTGCTGCGCGCGTCGCACGACGGCTATGCCGACCGCTTCGGCATCCTGCACGAGCGCACGATCGCGCTCGCCGCCGACGGATCGAGGATCGACGGCGAGGATGCCTTCCTCGCCGCCGACGGCGACACGAAGCTCCGCACCAGCGAAGACCACTACGCCGTGCGCTTCCATCTGCATCCCTCGATCAAGGCGTCGCGGCTGACCGACGGCCACGGCGTACTGTTGATGATGCCGAACCGCGAAGCGTGGACGTTCAGCGCTGGCGACAGCCAGGTGCAGCTCGAGGACAGTTTCTATCTGGCCGGCAATCAGGGCCCGCAGCGGACCGCGCAGATCGTGATCGAGGGCCGCGCCAGATCGGAGCCGCGCGTGGTGTGGAGTTTCACGCAGACCGCGGCGCCGCCTGCCACGGCCGCCGGTACGGGGCGCCGCGTGCGCGAAGAGGAGCCGCGGCTGCCGCTGTGATGATATATTTGCGCAACGCAGCGTTTTTTGCACCGCTGCCCGGCTTGCGTGCAGCGGGCCAGGATGAGAAGCACGACACACAATGACCGAACACCTTTGCCGCGTCTCGCGCGCCCTGATTGCCGTCTCCGATAAAACCGGAATCGTCGAATTCGCGCGTGCACTCGTCGGCTACGGCATCGAGCTCGTGTCGACCGGCGGCACCCGCAAGGTGCTGCGCGACGCGGGCCTCACGGTGCTCGAAGTCAGCGATCTGACCGGCTATCCGGAAATGATGGACGGCCGCGTCAAGACGCTGCATCCGGGCGTGCATGGCGGGCTGCTCGCCATTCGCGACAATGCCGCGCATGCCGACGCGATGACGACGCACCGCATCAAGCCGATCGATCTTTTGGCGGTCAATCTGTATCCGTTCGAGGAGACCGTCGCGCGCGGCGCGTCGTTCGGCGACTGCATCGAGAATATCGACGTCGGCGGACCGGCGATGATCCGCGCCGCCGCGAAGAACCACGCCGACGTCACGGTCGTGATCGAGCCTCGCGACTACACGCTGGTGCTCGATGAACTCGCGCGGTTCGGCGGCATGACGGCGCTTGCGCTCCGCCGCACGCTCGCGGCGAGGGCCTTCGCGCGCACCGCTGCCTACGACGCCGCCATCGCCAACTGGTTCGCGGGCGAACTGGGCGAACGGGCGCCCGACTACCGCGCCTTCGGCGGACGGCTGATCGAGCGGCTGCGCTACGGCGAGAATCCGCACCAGGAGGCGGCGTTCTATCGGGCGCCGCCCGCGCGCTTCGGTGTCGCCACGGCGCGTCAGGTGCAGGGCAAGCAGCTCTCCTACAACAACATCAACGACACCGACGCCGCTTACGAATGCAGCGCCGAGTTCGACGCCGGGCGCACCGCCGCCTGCGTCATCGTCAAGCATGCCAATCCGTGCGGCGTTGCCGAGGGCGCAAGCCTCGACCAAGCGTATCGGAGCGCGCTTGCCTGCGATCCGGTGTCGGCATTCGGCGGCATCGTGGCCTTCAACCGCACGCTCGACGCGGCCGCGGCGCGCGCCGTCACCGAAATCTTCACCGAAGTCATCATCGCGCCGGACGCGACCGAAGAGGCCATTGCGATCGTCGCCGCGAAGAAAAACCTGCGCCTGCTGCTGGCCGGGGGCCTTCCTGATCCGCGCGCGCGAGGCGTGACCGCGAAAACCGTCGCCGGCGGATTTCTGGTGCAGACCCGCGACAACGCCGTGGTCGACGACATGGAGCTGAAGGTGGTGACGAAGCGGGCACCGAGCGATGCCGAACTGCGCGATCTGCGTTTCGCGTTTCGCGTCGCCAAGCACGTCAAGTCGAACACGATCGTCTATGCCAAAGGCGGCGCGACCGTCGGCATCGGCGCCGGTCAGATGAGCCGCGTCGACGCCGCGCGGATTGCCGCGCGCAAGGCGGAAGACTGCAGCGCGCGAGGCCGGGCAAGGCGAACCCGCGACCCGGGGATCGGTGGTCGCCTCGGATGCTTTCTTTCCGTTTGCCGACGGACTTCTCGTCGCGATCGAAGCCGGCGCCACCGCGGTGATCCAGCCCGGCGGCTCGGTGCGCGATGATGAAGTCATCAGGGCGGCCGACGACCACGGCATTGCCATGGTGTTCACCGGCACGCGGCATTTCCGGCACTGAGCGGATGTATTGAGCGGCAATTTCGAGCGGATATGACGAGACCGCGCGGGGCGCGCGGCCTCAACGAGCCTGCGACAGGCGGCGCGGTATCACACCGCGCCGGTGATCCACTGCTCGAGCTTCTGCTTCGGCGCGGCGCCGACCTGGCGTGACGCGAGTTCGCCGTTCTTGAACAGCATCAGTGTCGGGATCGACATGATGCCGAACTTCGCAGCGGTGCCGGGATTCTCGTCCACATTGAGCTTGACGATCTTCACCTTGCCGTTGAGCGATTTCGAAATCTCTTCGAGAGCAGGCGCGATCATGCGGCAGGGGCCGCACCATTCCGCCCAGAAGTCCACGACGACAGGTTCGCTCGCCTTAAGCACGTCCTGATCGAACGTTGCGTCGGTTACCTTGTCGACCATGGAACACCTCGCTGTTGCGGTGGAATACCGGCAGGGCGACGAACGTATGAACGCCCCCGCCCAGCGTCAAGATCGCTTCACCCGAGCGTGAGATTCCGGCCACGCCCGGTCGTTTTTGCTCATGATTTCAGCAAGCGCCGCGTCCATGAGCTGGCCCGGAACCTCGATGAATTTCGGCCCTTCCGTGAATATCATTGCGGCGCGAATTGTTTTTTCCGGGTAAATGCGCGCCAGCACCGCGCGGTAGAGCGCAAGCTGGGCCACATAGGCCGCAACCTCATCCAGTCCGTCCGGCACCGCGCGATCGGTCTTGTAATCCGCGATCAGCACCGAATCGGGCGTCACCGCCAGCCGGTCCACCTGTCCGGACACCGCAACCGGCGGCGCGCCGGCGCGTTCGAGACGGCCGACGATCGGCACTTCGGCGCGGCTGCCCGGCGCGAACATTTCGGCGAACACCAGATCGTTGAGAATGGTCAGCACCTGCCGCGCCATCGCCTCGCGCCCGGCAGCGGAAAAATCGGCCGCGGCCTCGTCGAGATACCTTCGCGATCGCCGCGTTGCGGTGGTCGGGCGCGATGTCGGGCAATGACTGCATCAGCCGATGCACGATGCGGCCACGCGCCAGCGCCCTCCGCCGCTCGTCAGGCGAACTTTTGGTGCGCGCGAACGCCCGCCCGATCTCGTCCTCGAACGCCGAAGACGGCGAGACCGGCACGGCGCGCGGCGTTTCCGGAGCGGGCGGCTCGCGCAGCCAGGGCGGCATGTCGCGGTGGAGCGGCACGGGAGGCTCGGGCGCAGCGACCGCCGCGACCTCGCCCGGCTCCGGCCGGCGAAAGCGCCAGACTTTCTCCTCGTCGTCGCCCTCCACGACCATCAGCGGTTTGAGCCGGTCGTACACGAGATCGTACCAGCAGCCGGCCGGCCGCTTCCTTTGTCCGTCGGCGCCGCACACGATCAGCCGGTCGGCGGCGCGCGTCATGGCGACGTAAAGCAGCCGGCGATATTCGTTTTCCGCCTCGCCGAGCGCCTTCTGACGGGCGGCGGCGACCGGCGCCACGTCGTCATCCTTGCGCCCGGCCCAGATCACCGCGCCGTCCGGCAGGCCGATCAGCCGCGGCGGCCGCGGTCCGACAGGCGGCGTCATGGTATCGGCGAGGATCACGATCGGCGCTTCGAGGCCTTTCGCGCCGTGCACTGTCATGACGCGGACTTCGTCGCGCGCGATCTCCATGTCGCGTTTCACTTCGGCGCGGGCCTCGCGCAGCCAGGCGATGAAGCCCTGCAGCGAAGGCGTCTGCCGCCGCTCGTAATCGAGCGCGAGATTGAGAAATTCGTCGAGCGCGTCATTCGACTCCGGCCCGAGGCGCGTCACGAAACTCCGCCGGCCGCCGCGGGCGCCGAGCAGAAGCGCGTAGAATCCGAACGGCGTCTCGTCCCGCGCCGCATGAGCAAGTTCGTCGAGCGTCCGGACGGCTGCGGCGAAGATTTCGCGTTCGCCGGCTTTCTCCGCCAGCGCCTCGCGCAGCGGCACGTGGTTTCGCCCGTGCGCGATGGCGAACAAATCGTCGTCGGTGAAGCCAAACAGCGGACTGCGCAGCACGGTCGCGAGCGCCAGATCGTCAGCCGGCAGCAGCAGCGCGTCGGCCAGCGCCATCAGGTCCATCACCGCGATATGCTCTGCGAGCACCAGCCGGTCGGCGCCGGCGACCGCAACCCCCTGCTGCTTGAGCGCGCGGATGACCGCTTCGAACAGCGGGCCGCGCTGGCGCACCAGAACCAGCACGTCGCCATAACGCGCGGCGCGCCGTTCGCGGCCGACGGCGGTGCGGCTCTCGACCATGAGGCGTACCGTGCGCGCGATCCGCTGGGCGAGCTTCACCCGCGGGCTGGTCTCGCTCACGGTGTCGAACGGTGCGTCCCAGCCTTCGATCTCGGGACGGTCGTCCGGTTTGCTGGGCTCCCAGATTTCGACAACGGCCGGCTGCGCCTGCGGCAGGGCGATGTGCGGCGGGAAGCCGCTGTCCGTCGTCAGGCTCGGCGCGATATCCGCCGGTTTGAACACCTCGTCGACCGCGTTGAGGATGGCATCGCCCGAGCGGAACGAATGCTCGAACTTGCGCGCGACGAACGCCATCTGCGCGTTTTCATGCAGAGTTTTGAAATACCGCTGCATGGCGGCGAATTCATCCGGCGCAGCGTTCTGGAATGAAAAGATCGACTGCTTCTCGTCGCCCACCGCGAAAATGGTGCGGGTCAGCTCGCGGGCGCCCTTGCCGGCGGTGAATTCGGCGACGAGGCGGCGGACGATCTGCCATTGTTTGTTGCTGGTGTCCTGCGCTTCGTCGATCAGAACGTGATCAATGCCGAGATCGAGCTTGAAATGCACCCAGGCGGCATCGACGTTGTCGAGCAGCGCCAGCGTCCGGTCGATCAGGTCGTCGTAATCGAGCAGACCACGGCGCGATTTCTCGGCGCCATAGCGGGTCAGCACGGCATCGGCAACGATGAGCACCGCGCCGCTGCGGTCGCGGCAGACCACGGCATTGCGGCGCTCGAGCACGGCGCAGATGCGTTTCTGTTCCGCGCCGAGACGCGCGATCAGGTCCGCGTCCTTGATCGCGCCGGTCACGATCGACCGGCGCGGACTGCCCTCCTGGGTGACAAAGATTTCCAGATAGAGTTCGCGGCGGCTCGCGCCGTCGAGCCGCGCCAGCGCCGCGAACCGCTCCGCCTGCTCAATATCTTTTTTCTGGCCACGCGCCAGCGTCCTTGCGATCTCCGGCCACTCCGAAGGGGAAATCAGCGAATTGTCCAGAAATTCGCTCTCGATGCTTTCGAGCGTATCCTGCGGCGCGATACCCAGCGTATGCGAAAGCGCGGCGATCGCTTCCGCCACGCCACCCGCGGCATCGCGCCAGCGCGCGATCGCGTCGCGCCGGCCGATCGCTTCGCGCACCACGTCGCGGAAGGTCTGGTCCGCCCCCGCCGTCATGGCGATGTTGAGCGCGCGGGCGAGGAGACCGTCGGGCTCGCGCGAGCCCTCCACCAGCGCCGCAAGCGTCAGCTCTTCCAGAAGCTGCACGCGCGCGCTGTCGTCGAGCACGCCGAAGCGCGCCGCGACGTTGGCTTCGAACGGGAACTGATGAAGAAGCTGGGTGCAGAAGGCATGGATGGTCTGCACCTTCAGGCCGCCCGGCGTGTCGAGCGCGCGGGCGAACAGCCGCCGCGCCAGCGCCCGCCGCGTCGCCGTCGCTCGGCCAGGCGGGCCGCCAATCGCCCGGTCGAGCGATTCGTCGTCGAGGGTCGTCCAGTGGCCGAGCGTATCGAACACGCGCTTCGCCATGTTGGCGGCGGCCGCCTTCGTGAAGGTGAGGCAGAGGATTTTTTCCGGCGCGACTCCGCCGAGCAGAAGGTTGATGACGCGCTGGGCCAGCACGTGGGTCTTGCCGGCGCCCGCATTGGCGGCCACCCACGCCGAAACCGCCGGATCTGAGACCTCGGCCTGCACCCGCAGCACTTCGGGCGGAATGATCGGCGGCGTTTTCATCGCAGCCGTCCGGTCGTCGCGTCCACAATCATGGCGATCCCGGAATTTCGTCTTCGGGTCCGCCGGTGGCCGACCATTCCTTCACCCGCGCGAGGTGATCGTAATCGCCGTAGCGCGTCTGCCACATCGGGTGGACCAGCGAGAGATAGGGCTGGGCGTCGTCGTCGAACCGCTTCACCAGTTCCGCGAGCTTTTCGTACGCCCGGTCGGCCTGGTCGTCGAACGTGCCCTGCTTGAAATCGATCGGCCGGAATTCGCCGGCCTGCGCACCGCCCTTGAGCAGCACATAGGCGAGGCCGGAGACCGAGCCCCCGGCCGGAACCGGGCGTTCAGCCGTGTCGAATCCTCCCCGGCGCAGCATCGCCGCTTCAAGCGTGAGCTGCGGCGCGAGGCCGGTGCGCACCTGCGGCTCGGTTCGCGCCGAGCCGGTCTTGTAGTCGAGAATGACGTAGCCGCCGCTGCCGTCGTGCTCGATGCGATCGGCGATGCCGGACAGCGTGAACACGCCGTCTTTGACCGGAATTTCGATCCTGCCTTTGATCTCGGCGGCCACCAGTTTGAAACCGGCGCGCCGCCCGGCCTCCCAGCCGCCGAGCCATTGCGCGATGCGCATGAAGCGCGGCCACCAGAATGCGCGCGCCTCGGGAAAATCCTCTACCGCGGCAAAATGCTTCCGCCCCAGCCGGATCAATTCGGCCGCGGGATCGGGCGGCAGCGCGTCGGCAAAAGACTCGGCGAAATCCCGCAGCACATTGTGAATAACGGTGCCGCGTTCGGCGGCGCCCGGCGGGGTATCGACCGCGTCCAGCGGGGCCAGCCGCAGCACATGTTTGGCGTAGATCGTATAGGGATCGCGCAGCCAGTCTTCGATCTCGGTAACGGAAAGCCGCCCGGGCCGCGCCGCGCGCGGCGGGGCCGGCGCCGGACGTTCCAGCGGCACGATGCCATCCGGCCGGTCGAGCGCGTGGGCCCAGGCGAGATACGCATTGCCGCGCTCCACCGCGGCCTGCCATCGCGGCGCGCCGGCAACCGCGGCAAGGCGCTGCACGAAACGCGACGGCGAGGTCGGCGCGCCGGCGATCTTGGCGGCGCGGGTGAGAAACACTTCGGGCGCGCCCAGCATCTGCGCGAAGTCGTGCGCCGAAAGGCCGATCCTGCGCTCCGGCAGATCGAGCCCGAGCGCGAGCCGCATCGGACGGCTGAGCCAGGCGTCGGTGCGGCTGTCCGGCGGCCACGTTCCCTCGGCGAGGCCGCCGAGCACGACGCGGTCGCTGTCGGTGAGGCGCGCCTCGATGGTGCCGAGAATGCGCACCCGCGCCCCGGATCGCGACGGCGGGCGCACCACGCGACCTGACAGGGCCGCGGAAAACATCTCGACGTAATCCTGCGGCGCGATCTCCAAACCGGCAGCCGCCTCGCTGGTGGCGAGTTCATCGAATGCCTCGGCGAGCTTGATGCCATCCGGACCGGCAAAAGCGCGTTCGGTCGCCCCGTCGAGCGACAAAGCGGCAATCACGTCGCGATGGCGCGCGGCGAAATCGCTGAACGCGCGCCGCTCCCGGCCGATGCCTTCGAGCGGCGCCAGCGCCTGCGCAAGCGAGGCGACAAGATGCTCCGCATCGGACAATTCATCACGGCCAAGCGTGCGCGCGGATCGGAGCGATGCAGATCAGATCCTCGTTACGCGCGGAATTTCTCGATTTGACCGCGCATGGCGCGCAGCGCGTTCGCAAGTCCCTCGCTGCCGGCGCGCGGACGCGGGCCGCGCAGTACGGCGCGCTCAAGCGCGGCAACGGCACGCGGCACATCGCGCGCACCGAGCCGCAGCAACGGATGCTTGAGCAGCGCAAGCAACGTCACCGGCGCGAGCCCGCCGAGCGCCGCTTCGGCAGCGAGCCGCGCAAATATCCCGGCCGGCGTGTCGGCAACGCCTCGCCGCCGGAATCCTCCGCCGCGATGTTGCCAGCGCTGCGAGCGCGCCCGCACGCGGCGCGCCAGCGCCCGGTCGGGCGTGACCAGCGCCGCGGTTTTGCCGGCTCTCGACCGCTTCGCGCAGCGCGACCGCGATCGCGAGCGCTTCCTCCTCCGCATTCGCCGCTTCGATCACGGTGATATTTCGAAGCGCCGCATCGGCGATGCGCCGAAAGCCCGATCGGCGGCGCGCTCGCGCCACAGCTCGGTCGCGGCGGCCGGCCGCAGCGCTTCCGAAACAAGCCGCTCGCGGCCGGCTCGGCTTCCGCCAGCCTCTCGACCGCATCGCGCCCGATGCCGATGCGGGCGAGCAGCGCCTGCATGGCAAATTGCGGATGCCCCGGCGCCGGCGCAATTTCCTTGCCGTCGTCGCCGGCGATCATGCTGCCAACGAATCGTCGTCGAGATCGGTATCGAGGCCCGGCAGCACCACGGCGCCATGCGGCAGGCGGGCGATTGTGGCGATCAATTCCGCGGTCGCCGGAATCGAGCCGGTCGAGCCCGCGGCGATCACCGGCCCGTCGGTCTGGCGCGCCAGCCGCGCGGCTTCGGCCTTGATCAGCGCGTCGCGCCGCTTCGCCGGCTCCATCAGGCCGCGCTCGTGCAAGCAGTCGCGGCCAGGCTCGCGCGTGCGATTTGCAGAAATCTCAGGGTCAGCTGCCAATAGGGATCGAGCTGGTCGGGCACCAGACCGTCGAGTCGTCCCACGGCACGCCGCGCATCGTCATGTCGTCGATCAGGCGCGCCAGATCGTCGGCGAGCGCGCACGCCGCCGCCGGCGTCTGCGCCGACCAGCGGCGCACCCTCGGCGCCGCGAACCGCCGGCGAGGCGCGCCCAGTCGACGATGAGGCGCGCGAGCAGCAGCCGGCGCTCGAGCGCACCGAGCGCCGGCGGCAGCGCCAGCGCATCCGCGGCGATGCCGCCCGCCGCCGCTTCGGCGAACGCGATCTCGTCCTCGTCGATATCGCCCAGCGCGACGATGCGCGGCAGGATCGCGGCGTCGCCCTTGAGCCCGTCGAGAAACGCATCGCGCGCCAGCCGGCAGGCGCGTCGGGTCGGCAGATAGAGCGTGACGGCGGCAAGCGCCAGCGGATCGTCGGCGAGCCGGAAGCCGAGCCCGCCGCCGGTCAACGCCTCGATCAGCGTCGGCAGAAACGGCGCCGAGGCCGGAATGGTGAAGACGCGTGGGGTCATACCGGCTTTCAAATTTGCCATAGCCCGTCATTGCCGCGCAGGCCGGAAATCCGGAGCTGTTCTCAGTACGTGGCGGCCAGCACCTCTTCGGCGGCTGCCACCGCCTCCGGCGTGCCTACATGCATCCAGACGCCTTCGAGGCGCAACCCGAACAGACGCCCGTTCGCGGCGGCGCGGTCGAACAGCTCGCGTCAGCGGGAAGGCGCCGGCAGGGGCGTCGGCGAACAGCGACGGCGAGAGAACGGCAGCGCCGGCATAGACGAACGGCACGATCTCGTTCTCGACGCGGCGGCGGAGGCGTCCGTCGGACACCATGGCGAAATCGCCGCGGCCCGTCATACCCGACGCTGCCGGCCGCGGCGCGAGCAGCAGCAGCGCGTCCATCTGCGCCGGATCGAAATCTTCCGCCAGCCGCGCGAAATTCGGCCTCACGCCGTCAAGCCACAGCGTATCGGAATTGACCAGAAAGAACGGCGCGTTGCCGAGCAGCGGCAGCGCCTTGACGATGCCGCCTCCGGTGCCGAGCAGCATCCCGCGCTCGTCCGAAATCACGATATGCGGCCGTGTGCGGTGGGCCAGATGCGGTTTCGAGCGCGTCGGCGAGGTAATGCACATTGACCACGGCGCGCTCGACGCCGGCATCGGCGAGCCGGTCGAGCGAGTGGTCGATCAGGGATTTGCCGCCGACCTCGACCAGCGGCTTCGGGACGTGACCGTTATGCGGCCGCATGCTCGTGCCCAGCCCGGCGGCCAGCACCATCGCACTTGCCGGCATCATGATGGCTGCGCCTCCGTCAACGCTCGCCCGTTCGCATCATCATAACGGATTCAATGTCGGCAGGTTCGCGGCATACCAGGCCTTGAGCGGCGCCAGCCCGGGATGGGCCAGCGAGCGATGCAGATAGCCGAATATGCGAGGGATGTGACGGAGATATTGCGGCTTGCCGTCGCGCCGGTTGAGACGGGCGAAGATACCCAGAATCTTGGTGGCCCGCTGCGCCGCGAGCGTCGCGTAAAGCTGGGCGAACGCCGCCGGATCGAACCGCGAATCGGTGAGCCGCGCGCGGGCGTAACGGCTCAGCAGCGCCACCTCGAGCTCTTCGGGCACATCGACGCGCGCATCCTGCAGGAGCGAAGCCACGTCGTAGGCGGCGGGGCCCATCAGCGCATCCTGAAAATCCAGCACGCCGATCCGCGCCACGTCCTCGCGCTCGGGCAGCCACAGCAGATTGGGCGAGTGATAGTCGCGCAGCACCCAGGTCGGCGGCGCGTTGATCGCCGGCTCAAGCGCCGTGCGCCACAGCGTGTTGAACTGCTTGCGCCCGAATTCCGTGGGCCTCGCGTTCGGGCTCGCCAGATACCAGTCGAGCAACAGTTCGGCTTCGATCATGAACGCGTCGATGTCGTAGCGCGGTATCCGGTATTCGCGCTGCGGACCGGCCGGCAGGGTGTCCGGCAGCTTCCGGCGGTGCAGCGACACCAGCACATCGACGGCGGCTTCGTAGCGCTCCGCAATCGGCGCCGGCGGATCGCCGGCCACGATCCGCTCGTTGCCGAGATCCTCCACGATCAGAAAGCCGCGCGCGAGATCCGCCTCGTAGAATTGCCGGCGCCGAGATGTTGCGCTCGCGCAGGCCGCCGGCGATTGCGACGAAGGGCACGATGTCCTCGGCGAGGTGCGCGATCGCGCTGTAGGGCTTGCCGTCGCGCACCGGCGGACCGTCCGGCCGGCGCGGCGCGTTCATCAGGATCACGTCCTGGCCGTCGAGCGCGAGCCGCTCGAAGATGCGGGTCGAAGCGTCGCCTTCCATGCGCGTGCGCCGCGCCTCGGCGTATCCGGTTTCCTGAAGGAACGCACGCAACTGCGTCATGCGCTCGACGCGGGCCGCGAACGCGCCGTAGCCGACCACGCGGGCGTTGCGCACCTCGGCACCAAGCTGCGGCGCCAGCGTGAAGGTGATGTCGAGGCGGTCCGGCGGCAGCAGGCCCGCCGCGCGGTCCGGCCATTCCAGCAGCACGACGCTGCGCTCCGGCAGATCGTCGAAGCCGAGCTCGGCAAGTTCCGCACCGCTGGCGAGCCGGTAGAAATCGGCATGCACCAGCAGAAAGCGCGGCAGCTCGTAATTCTGCATCAGCGTGAAGGTCGGGCTCGGCACCTCGATCGCGTCGTTGCCGGCGAGGTGACGGATCAGCGCCCGCGCGAACGTGGTCTTGCCGGCGCCGAGATCGCCGGACAGCGTCACCAGATCGCCGCCGTCCAGCAGAGTGGCTATCTCAGCTGCGAAGCGCGCGGTATCGGTTTCGCTGCCCAGCGTTATCGTAAAGCTCGAGCCGGCGGGGGCGGTCGGAAACATCGCGGCGCTCCAATCTGCTCAATGCGCTGCCGACGCCTGCCGGGGCGGTCCGTTCAGCCGTGCATCGCGACGACGACGCAGCAAATCGCCCAGAACAGGCAGTATTCGAAACCGCCGATCTGCCACAGCCATTTGCCGGCACTGTGGCGCCACATCGCCCAGGCGGCGACCAGCAGAAACACCGCCTCGACCAGCGCCACATAACGGGTATAGATCGCAAACACCATGCCGATCGAACAGATCACTTCGACCGTGATGCACGCGAACACCCAGAGCTTCACGGGGTAAAGCCTGTAATCGTCGTAGATCTTGTAGGTGAACGGAAGGTCGGTCACTTTGGCGAACAGATGCGGCAGCAAAAACAAACCGCAAATCAGCCGCAGAATGTTGAACTCGTTGGTGAGATCGAAAATCTGAAGGAAGTTCATCTTTTCCCCGTCCCCGGCATCGAGCCCCGCGCCAAAGCTGGCCATCCCGTCACGAGTGTGCTGCGGGATTGCGGGAAGCGCAAATCCGCGGGCCGCGGCCGGTGGCATGCGGGCATTTCGTGGTCCGCCGTCCGCGGATGGCATCGCCACTAGGCTGCCGTCTGGCTGGCGGCGGCGACGAACGGAAAGGTGCATGTGACGGTCGTGCCCTCGCCGACCACCGAAGAAATCGTGACCGTGCCGCCATGCAGCTCGACGAAAGAACGCACCAGCGAGAGCCCGATGCCGGTTCCGCGATGATGCGAACCGAGCGAATGGGTCTCGAACCAGTCGAAAACTTTCTCCAGCACTTCGGACGGAATGCCAGGCCCGCGGTCGGTCACCGCGAATTCGAGGCGGTCGGCGCGGCGCTCCGCTACCAGCGTGACGGTACCGCCCGGCGGCGAGAAACTTACCGCGTTGGCGAGCAGGTTGAACAAAATCTGCCGCACCCGGCGCTCGTCTGCGACGAAGCTGCCGATGGTGTCGGAGGCGCGAATCTCCAGTACAAGACCGGCGCTGAGCACCCGGTCCTGAACGCCTTCGGCCGCCGCCGTCATGGTGGCGCGGATATCGACCGGCCCGAGATTGAGCTGCATGCGGCCCGCATCGATGGTGGCAAGATCGAGGATGTTGTTGATCAGCGCCAGCAGCGTGTTGGTCGAGACCGTGATGTAGTCGAGATATTCTCTTTGTTTGGTCGCAAGCGTGCCGGTGGCCGGATCGCCCAGCAGATGCACGAAGCCGATGATGTTGGTGAGCGGCGAGCGCAGTTCGTACGACACGTGATGGACGAAATCGATCTTGATCCGGTCGGCGTCCTCGAGCGCCTCGTTGCGCTCAAGCAACGCCCGCTCGACATTCACGGAGTCGGTCACATCGTGGAATGTGACCAGCGTAGCGCCGTCCGGCAGCGGCACCGTCGTGCAGTCGACCACGGTGCCGTCGCGGCGTTCGAGACGGCCCGAAATCGCCTCGCGGCTGTCGATCGCAGTGATGACCTGACGCAGCGCCTGCCAGGTGGCGTCGTCGCCGTGCAGCGGCCTGCCCGCCACCGAGATGGCCTCGATGTGCGGCCGCCCCGCCAGCAACTGCGGCGGCAACTGCCACATCCGCGCGAACGCGGAATTGGACAGACGCAGCCGGCCGTCGCTGCCGAACACCGCGACGCCTTCCGCCAGATTGTCCAGCGTCTCGCCCTGAACGCGGATCAGTTCCTGGAAACGCCGCTCGAGGTCGAGCCGCTCGGTAACGTCGATGAACAGATAGGTGACGCCGCCGTCCGGGTTGGGCGTGGTGACGACCCGCAGCGTGCGGCCGTCCGGCAGGTGCCAGGCGTGCTCTGTCGGTTCGACCGCGCGGTAGGCGGCGTGGAGCTGGGCCTTCCACTGCCGGAAGTCCTGCTCCTCGGGAAGCTTCCGCGCGGCGCGCAGCGCGTCGAGCACGGCCGAATCGGTCGGACGCTGGTCGAGATAGAACGCATCGAGGTTCCAGAACGCGCGGTACGCGGCGTTGTAGAAGGTGAGCTTGTGGTCGGCGCCGAACATGGCGACGCCGGTTGAAAGCTGGTCGAGCGTGCGGCGATGGGCATCGACCATGCGGGCAAGCGCGCTGCGCATGGTTTCCGCTTCGGTGGCGTCGATGCCGAGGCCGGCGCTGCCGGACTCGGTGTTGAATTCCAGTACGTCGAGGCTTCGGCGGGAGCCTGCGACCACCGCGGGAAGCCGGCCGGCGAACGCGCCTTCGACCGCGCGTTCGCGCGCGATGTTGTCCCGCGAGGCGCTGTCCAGCAGTTCCAGACTCCGTTCGACCGCATCGGCGGGCTCGGGGGCCTCGACCGCGCGGGCGTAGGCGGCGTTGACGAAAGTCAGCCGCCCCGCGGCGTCGCGAATCCAGACCGGCGACGGCAGCTTCTCGATCACGGTGCGGAGCGAGGAGATTTCGCTTTGCTGCGACTCGTACAGGCTGCCGAGTTCCAGCAGCAGCCGCTTGGCTTCGCCGGCATCTTTCAGCCGGACCACGGCGTGCCCGGCGATGGCGCGGCCCTGCACTTCGATCGGGCGCCCGGAAAGCGTGGTCACCGCCATCGTGAAAGGCTCGCCGCGCGCGCGGAGCGCGTCCACGGCTTTTTCCATCGTGCTCGCCCTGCCGGCATCGAGCCATGAGCCGAACGCGAGCACGCGATGCGGCTCGGACACGCCGACAATGCCGGGCTCACCCTCGATGCCCGGCTCGTCGGACGCCGCCGGCCAGTCGATCATGATCTGCGGTTCGGACGCGAGCAGCGCGTTGGCGCGGTCGAGGCCTGAGCGCAGCATGACGATCTCGTCGTGGGACGCCGCTTCCACTTTCGCGAGGCTGGCGCGGGCACGGAGCAGCATGATCGCCGTGACCACGGCGAACACCAAAAGTCCGATCACCAGCACCAGCACAGCAGCTTCGTGGCTGTCGATGCTGCGCGAGGCGTCAACCACCAGCTCGTGCAGCAGTGCCGGCGGCTGCTCCGCGCGAACCGGAAGCGGCGCCAGCGCCGTCACGGCCGTCGCGAATCCGCCCAGCCACGGACGAGCATAGCCCCCGGTCGTCCGGATCATCTCCGGCATGCCCCATATGCCTCTGCTGGCTTCGAGCGCTTTCGCCAGCGCCTCGCGCGGGCGAAGCCCGCGAATCGCCCGACTTTACTCTCAAGGGGAATCGCGCCGAAAGAGTCCAGATCGTGAACGATGCGACGTTGATCGCGACGCGGTCAGGTGCGGGTGCCGGTGGAGCCCAAACCGCCCGAGGCGCGCGCGGTTTCGTCGAGGCTTGCGGCTTCGCGCAGCGCGGCCTTGAGCACCGGCGCGATGACGAGCTGCGCGATGCGCATGCCGCGCGTGACGACGAACGGCCCGACGCCAAGATTGATGAGGATCACCTGAACTTCGCCGCGGTAATCGGCATCGATGGTACCTGGGGAGTTCAGGACGGTTACGCCATCGCGAAACGCGAGGCCCGACCGCGGGCGGATCTGGCCCTCCGTTCCCGCAGGCAACGCCACGGCGAAACCGCACGGGATCAGCGCCCGCGCACCCGGAGCGATTTCCACCGGCGCATCGGCGGGGATCGCTGCGGGCAGATCGAGGCCGGCCGCAAGCCCGCTGTGATACGCCGGTAAAGGCAAACCGGCGCCGTGCGGCAGCCGCATGATGCGGACTTCGATCGGGCCTTCGCCGCTCACTTTTTGATGTCCTCGAAGGCCGCTGCGATCCGCCCGACCAGAGTGCGCGCAACGTCTTCTTTCGATTGCGGCGGCCAGTCCTCCACGCCGGCGGCGGTGACGAGGTGGATCGTGTTGCTGTCGCCGCCCATGATGCCGGTCGCCGGCGATACATCGTTGGCGAGAATCCAGTCGCAGCCCTTCTTCTTCAGCTTCGCCGTGGCGTTGGCGACAACGTCGTCGGTCTCGGCGGCAAAGCCGATGACGAGGCGCGGGCGTCCGGATTTGCGATGCGCGATGGTGGACAGAATGTCGGGATTCTCCACCAGTTCCAGCGTCGGCGTGCGGCCCTGCTGTTTCTTGATCTTGCTGCCGCTCACCTGCCGCGGCCGCCAGTCCGCGACGGCGGCGGCGAACACCGCGCAGTCGGCCGGCAGCGCGCCCTCGACGGCGGCAAGCATCTCGTGCGCGGTCTCGACGTGAACCACCGTAACGCCGGGCGGATCCGCCAGCGCGACCGGCCCGGAAACCAGCACCACCTCGGCGCCGGCGGCGGCCACCGCGGCGGCGATGGCATGACCCTGTTTGCCCGACGAGCGGTTGGCGATGAACCGCACCGGGTCTATCGGCTCGCTGGTCGGGCCCGACGTGACCAGGACGCGCCTGCCGGCGAGCGCGTCCGTGCCGCTTAAGATGCCGAGCGCAGCCGCAACGATGTCGGACGGCTCGGTCATTCGGCCGGTACCTGCCTCGCCGCGCTCGGCCATCTCGCCGGTGGCCGGTCCGACGACGCGGACGCCGTCGGCCCTGATCTGCGCCAGGTTGCGCTGCGTCGCGCGGGCCGACCACATGCGCGGGTTCATGGCCGGCGCCAGCAGGATCGGCCGGCCGGTCGCGAGCAGTACCGCGGTCGCGAGATCGTCGGCATGGCCACCCGCCATTTTGGCGATCAAATCGGCGGTCGCCGGCGCAACAACAATCAGATCGGTGTCGCGCGCCAGCCGGATATGCCCGACGTCGAACTCGCTCTGCGGATCGAACAGATCGACATACGCCTGTTCACCGGCGAGCGCGCCGACCGCGAGCGGCGTTACAAAATGCTGCGCGGCAGCCGTCATGATGCAGCGGACCACAATGCCGCGATCCTGCAGACGGCGAATGAGATCGAGCGACTTGTAGGCGGCTATCCCGCCGCCGATGATCAGGAGGACGCGGCGCGCGCCGTGCTTTTCCGTCGCCGCCGCAGTCTCGGTTTCGGTCTCCGCGTTCTTTCCCGCATCCGCCTTCCGTCGCCCGGAACGCGCCGGTGACGCCGCCAGTTCGGCGGCATCGCTACCGGATTCGTCGGCCGCGTCACGCAGGATGACGCGGACTTCGTCCTCCATCGAGCGTCCGTGCCGCGCCGCGCGCAGACGCAGCCGCTTTTTGAGCCGCTCGTCGAGTTGCCGGACAGTGAGGCTCGCCATGCCCGCTATGCTAGCAGCCGGGTGATCGCATTGCAATCATTGCCATCATTGGCCATCACCGCATCAAAAGGATCACCAGCCAGAGCAGCAGGGCTGCGATCGCCCATAGCGCGACGGTGCCGCTGCGGCCCCGGCGCGCCTCGCGCCGGTCGAGGCCCGCGATCGACTCCGGCGACAGCACGAGGCCGTCGCGCGTGATCGTCGTCGAACTGGTCGAGCACGCGCACACCGCGGGTCAGCAGGCCCGGCAGGCCGCCAGCGAAGCGCCCAAGTTCGCGGGCGCCTTCCACCGCGCCCTCGAGCCTGCCGGCGGGTCCGAGAAACCGCGTCATCCATTCGCGCACCACCGGTTCGGCGGCCGACCAGATATCGAGCTTCGGATCGAGCGAGCGCGCGACACCCTCGACCACCACCATGGTTTTTTGCAGCAGCAGAAGTTCGGGCCGCGTGCGCATGTCGAACAGCCCGGTGACTTCGAACAGCAGCGTGAGCAGCCGCGCCATCGAAATGTCCTCGGCCGCGCGATTGTGGATCGGCTCGCCGATGGCGCGGATCGCCTGCGCGAAACTTTCGACCGAATGCTGAGGCGGCACGTAGCCTGCCTCGAAGTGCACCTCGGCGGTGCGGCGATAGTCGCGGGTGATGAAGCCGTGCAGGATTTCGGCAAGGAACAACCGCTCCTTCGCGCCGAGTCGCCCCATGATGCCGAAATCGACCGCGATCAGCCGGCCGTCGTCGTCAACGAACAGATTGCCCGGGTGCATGTCGGCGTGAAAGAAGCCGTCGCGCAGCGCATGGCGGAGAAATGTCTGGATCAGCGCCCTTGCGAGCTGCGGCAGGTCGAGGCCCTTTGCCACGAGGCGCGCCCGGTCGGACAGCGGCGTGGCGTCGAGCCACTCCAGCGTCAGCACTTCCTTGGAGGTGCGGTCCCAGTCGACGGCGGGAACGCGGAAATCCGGATCGTCTTTGGTGTTCTCCGCCATCTCCGAGAGCGCCGCCGCCTCGAGCCGGAAATCCATCTCGACCGTGATCGAACGGCGCAATGTCTCGACCACTTCGACCAATCGCAGCCGCCGTGCCTCGGCGGAAAGATCTTCGGCATGGCGGGCGACGAAGCTGAAGGCGCGGAAATCGGCGTGGAAGCGCGGCTCGACCCCGGGCCGCAGCACCTTGACGGCGACCGCGCGCGGGCCGTCCGCGGTCGTGACTTCGGCGCGATGCACCTGCGCGATGGACGCGGCCGCGACCGCGGGCCCGAAGCTCACGAACACCGCGTTCAACGGCCGCCCGAGCGAGGCCGCGACCACCGCCTCGGCCTCGGCCTGCGGAAACGGCGGCATATGGTCCTGCAACCGTTCCAGATCGGTCGCCATCGCAGCCCCGACCACATCGGGCCGCGTCGCGAGAAACTGGCCGAGCTTGACGTAGCTCGGACCAAGCCGCGTCACCGCCGCGGTCAGCCGCGCGCCGGCGTCGCCGGCCGACGGCCGCGCGATCAGACGCGCCAGCCGCAGCAGCGGCCGGGCGCCGAGCGGCACGATCGCCGGGTCGATGGCGTCGAACACGCCTTCGCGGGCGAACACGAAGGCGGCGCGGCCAAGCCGGTACAGATGAACCGGAGCGGAGATCACAAACGCCAGCCGGAATGCAGCGCGACGATGCCGCCGGTCATGATGCGATAACTGACGCGGCCGAAGCCCGCCGCCGCGATCATCGCGGCGAACTGCTGCGGCTTCGGGAACCGGCGGATCGATTCCACCAGATAGCGATAGGAGTCCGCGTCGCCGGCAACGGCGCGCCCGAGCGCCGGAATGACGTTGAACGAATAAAGGTCATAGAGCGCTCCGAGACCCGGAAGGTCCGCCGTCGAAAATTCAAGGCACAGAAACCGGCCGCCGATCCGCAGCACGCGAAACGCCTCGGCGAGCGCAAGCTCGACGCGTGGCACATTGCGGATGCCGAAAGCGATGGTGACCGCGTCGAAGCTCCGGTCGGCGAACGGCAATGCCTCGGCGTTGCCTTCGGTGAAGCTGAGTTCATCGTACCAGCCGCGCGCCTCGGCCCGCTCACGCCCGACCGCGAGCATCTCCGGGTTGATGTCGCATACAGTCGCCTTGGTACCCGCGCCGCCGGCGGCCAGCACGCGCATGGCGACATCGCCGGTGCCGCCCGCAACGTCGAGCAGCGCGAACGGCCCGTTCGGCGGTGGGTTGACGGCGGTGACGAGCGCATCCTTCCAGGCGCGGTGCAGCCCGAACGACATCAGATCGTTCATCAGGTCGTAGCGGCGCGCGACGCTGCGGAATACGTCGTCCACCAGCGCCTGCTTGTCCTCAAGCGGCACCTCGCGCGAGCCGAACGTGGCGGTCTCTGTCATGCTTTGACCCTCGGCATTGACCATAGCGCGGCGCCGCCATCGGCGCTATGTCTCTGCGAATTAACCCTGATTTTTACAGCAGCCGGCGACCGTCCCGTACCATGCCCGAGCTTCCCGAAGTCGAGACGGTGCGCCGCGGGCTCGAACCGGCGATGGAAGGCGCGCGCTTTATCAAAGTGGAGCTGCGCCGCGGCGATCTGCGCTGGCCGCTGCCGAAGGACTTCGCGGAACGGCTGCGCGGCACGACCGTCACCGGCCTCGGCCGGCGCGCGAAGTATCTGCTCGCGGACCTGTCGTCCGGCGAGGTTCTGCTGATGCATCTGGGAATGTCCGGATCGTTTCACGTGTTTCGCGGCAATGGCGACACGAAGCTCGGCCGTTACGTCCATGAGCGCGCGCAGCACGCGGCGCACGACCATGTGGTGTTTCACATGTCCTCCGGCGCGATCGTCACCTTCAACGACCCGCGCCGCTTCGGCTTTATGAAGCTGGTTCCACGCGACAGGCTCGACGCCGAGCCGCTGCTGGCGCGGCTTGGACCCGAGCCGCTCGGCAATGCCTTCGACGCAGCAATGCTCGCGGCCGCGTGCGAAGGAAAGAAGACGAGCCTGAAGGCGGCGCTGCTGGATCAGCGGGTGGTGGCCGGGCTCGGCAACATCTATGTGTGCGAAGCGCTCAATCGCGCGCGGCTGTCGCCGTATCGCATCGCCGCCACCATCGCCGGCAGGAACGGAGCGCCGAACGCACGCGCGGAACGGCTGGTGGACGCGATCAAGGCCGTGCTCAACGATGCGATCAGGGCCGGCGGTTCGTCGCTGCGCGACCACAAACTCACCGACGGCGAGCTTGGCATGTTTCAGCACAGTTTCCGCGTCTACGGCCGGGAGGGCGAGCGCTGCCGCACGCCCGGCTGCCGCGGCACCGTGAAACGCGTCGTCCAGAATGGCCGCTCGACGTTTTATTGTCCGGTGTGCCAGAAATAATCTTCAGCTCCCGCGAGGCCGGAGAAAACCGCATGAGCAGCCAACCCGTCACCTACGACAACATCATCGTCGAAACCCGCGGCAAGGCCGGACTGATCCGGCTCAACCGGCCGCAGGCGCTCAACGCGCTCAACAGCGCGCTGGTGCACGATCTCGGCCGTGCGCTCGACGCATTCGAAGCGGACCCCGCCATCGGCTGCATTGTGATCACCGGCTCGGACAAGGCGTTTGCCGCCGGCGCCGACATCAAGGAAATGGCCGACAAGACCTTCGTCGAGGCCTTCCTTGGCGATTTCGCCGCCGCCTGGGATCGCGCGGCGACAGTGCGCAAACCGGTGATCGCGGCGGTGGCCGGCTTCGCGCTGGGCGGCGGCTGTGAACTGGCGATGCAATGCGATCTGATCATCGCCGCCGACAACGCGAAGTTCGGCCAGCCCGAAATCAGGCTCGGAATCATCCCCGGCATTGGCGGCACGCAGCGGCTCACGCGCGCCGTCGGCAAGGCCAAGGCGATGGATCTGATCCTGACCGGCCGCATGATGGACGTCGAGGAAGCCGAACGCGCAGGCCTTGTCGCACGCATTGTGCCGATGGCGAGCCTGGTCGACGAGGCGGTCAAAACCGCGCAAACGATCGCGTCGATGTCGCTGCCTTCCGTGATGGCGGCAAAGGAAGCGGTCAACCGTGCGTTCGAGACATCGCTCGCCGAGGGCGTGCGGTTCGAGCGGCGGGTATTTCATTCGCTGTTCGCGACCGCCGATCAGAAAGAGGGCATGAGCGCCTTCGTCGCCAAGCGGCCGCCGAAGTTCGAGAACAGGTAGTCATCGGCGGCAACGCCGCCCGTCGCGGGGAGCGCGAAGACGTGGCGGCCTGCCAGGCTGCGAGGTTTTGATTTACCTCTCCCCGCCGTGCGGGGAGAGGTCGCGAGCGCAGCGAGCGGGAGGGGGGCGTTGCCGCGAGCGTGCGGTGGCGTCTTCGCCTGACCGCCGTTTCGCATTCCAGTCTATTGCTGCTCGGCCGCTTCGGAATAGCGCGCGTAGAGCGTATTGACCCGCTGCCGCCACATGTCGACGAAGGCGGACGACGGCAGTTTCTCGACCGACTTCCAGACCCGCTTGAGGGCCGGAAGCGTATTCTGCCAGATCGCCCGCTTGCACCACCGGTCGCCTTTTTCCTTGCCTTCGTCGGTGGCGCACATCGACTTCCAGGCGATCCGCTCGGGGTGGCGGACATGCTCGGCGGCGCCCTGCCAGCCCTGCTGGTGGATCAGATAAAGATCGCTGAAGGTCGGCTTGCGATGGGTGTCCCACTCGAACAGTGTGGCTTCGGTCAGAAATTTGTAGGCCGCCGCGACCGCGTTGTCGCGGGCATTGGTGATCTCGCCGGAACCGTATTTGTTGAATTCGTAATGGTTGAGCTGAAACAGGCCGATGTAAGAACCGGTGCGCTGTTTCGGATCGAAATCGGATTCGATTTTGGCGACCGCCTTCATGAAGCTGAAGTTGATGCCGAAAGCATTCGCCGCGCGTCTGATTTCCTCGACCGGCGTTCCGGCAGGCACGTCCCGGAGCGATTCCAGAACGAGGTCGGCGGGTTTTTCGTCAGGAGGAATTTCGGAATAGACGTAATAGGCCAGCCAGGAAAGATCACGTTTTCCGGGCGCCGGAACGCTGGAAGGACGCCGGAGCGCCGTATCGTCCTCGGTGGCCGCCACGGGCCTGTCTTCGGACGGCTCGATCGGGGCCTGCGGTTCGACAGGGGCTTGCGGTTCGTCGGGCTGCAGCACCGGGAGAGTATCGAGCGGCGCGCCGGACATGACGGCGCTGTCCAGAACAAGAGGCGCTGCCGCGACGCTTGACGTCACGATCGCAGGTTCGGGCAGTGGCGCATTCGGCGGCTGCTGAAACGCGGCCTGATAGATCGAGAAGAACGCCATGCCGACGACGGCGACGTTGGCGAGGACAGCGGCCCCGAGATGGACTGACCTCATGTCATTTCCGCACGCAGACGACGCGCACGACCGACTGCTCGATTGTGCCGTGTTCGCTGGAAGCCGCTGCGGCGGTCGCCACACCGTTCGCGTGAAGGAACGTGCGGATCGCGTCGGCCGGCGTCAGCGTCGCGACCTGACTGACCGATCCGTTGCCCGCGACCACCGCGGCCCTGAGGTTCACGAGGCCCGTCACGGCGCCACCGGCATCGACCGCAGCCGCGCCGGAAAAGCCCGGCTTTGGCGCAGGCTCGATGGCCTGGCCGCTTACTCTGGCGGCGGCCCTGGAGACTGCGCCCTCGCCGGCCTGGGAGAGGGGATCGGCAACGCCCGCAAGATTCACATCGCCGCCCGCGTTCTGGCTGGCGAGCGTGGCCGGCACGAGATTGCGCACGCCGTAAAGTCGAAGCAGGGCAAGATCGGTGGCGGCGTCGGCGGCGATGCGCTCGGCGTGGCCGAGACCCGGCACCGTGATGGCCTGGCATTCGTCGGTGAGGCGCGCCGACGCGATCAGGTCGCCGCCAGCGCTCATCACGACGGCGCTGCCGTATTCGACCATCCGTCGGACGCCAGGCGGCGGTGCGGCGTTCGCATCGGGGAAGCCCGCGAACGCACCCACCATGGCGGTCGCGACCCGGCTCATGGTGCCTTCGGTCGCCTGATCGTAGAGGATCGTGACGCCGCGCACTTCGCTCGCGCGCGCATCGGCGCGGACCAGGAAATTCTTGAGGCCCTGCGTGCCGGTGATGACGAAGGTATCGGGCTTGAGGAGGCTCGATGCGATTTGCCGGCGCGATGCCTTCTTTTCCTGCTCGAACAAAACCGGCAACGCGGCTTCGGTCAGCCGGAATGTCTCGATCTGGATTTGCCCCTGCGCCGACGTCCACCGGCTGCCGGTGCGCGAAGCGCTCGCGCGCGGCACGTAATTTTCCGGCAGGCCGATCCGCGCGCCGGTCGCCGGATCCTCGATCAGCCGCCAGCCGACCTCGGCCGGAAAACTCGCCGGCGTGGGGGCGGCATGTTCGAGCGCGGCGACCGCGCCGTTTTCATCGCTGTCCGCTTTCGCGGCTGGCTTGCCGGCGCCGTGATGGGCGGGTGCAACCCTATGGGACGGGCGGCGGGCTGGACGGCGGGCTTCGGGGCGACGGAATCCTTCGCGCCCGCCGGCACAATGGCCGCCAGGAGGCCGACAACAATGGCCGTCACTTCTACCCGCATGATTCCCCGTACCGGACTGCAACTTACCCGACCTGGACGTCGACCGCCAATCCGGCCCACCACTCGCCGACGACTTTGGCGGTATTGGGGTAGCGCAATCAGTGGTTCCGGGCGCATTTCGCGCCTATCTTGCGGTGATGCTGAGCACCGACGAGCTTGAACGCTACGCACGGCACATCGTGCTGCCGGATGTCGGCGGCCCCGGCCAGGCCGCGATTCGCCGCGCCCGCGTGCTGGTGATCGGCGCCGGCGGCCTCGGCGCGCCGGTCATGCTCTATCTGGCCGCCGCCGGCGTCGGCACCATCGGGGTGGTGGACGACGACGTGGTCTCGCTGTCGAATTTGCAGCGCCAGGTGATCCACGCCACGCCGGATTTGGGCATGCCGAAGGTCGCGAGCGCCGCGGCCATGATCGGCCGGCTCAATCCGCACGTCACCGTCGAACAGCACCGCGTGCGGCTGACCGCCGAAAACGCGCTGGCGCTGATCGGCGGGTACGACATCGTCGCGGACGGCTCCGACAACTTCGCGACGCGCTATCTGGTCGCGGACGCCTGCTTTCTCGCCGGCAAGCCGCTGGTGACCGCGGCGCTCGGTCCGTTCGACGGCACGCTCACGACGATCCGCGCCCATGAGCGCAACGCCGACGGCAAACCGAATCCGACCTACCGTTGCCTGTTTCCGGAACCGCCGCCGCCCGGCACCGTACCGGCCTGCGCCGAAGCCGGGATTCTCGGCGCGCTGGCCGGCATCGTCGGCTCGATGGCGGCGCTCGAAGTCATCCGCGAGATCGTCGGCTTCGGCGAAAGCCTGGTCGGCCGCCTTATCATGATCGATGCGCGCGCGATGCGTTTCGAAACCCTGCGCTACGACTGGGATCCGGCGAACCCGCTGTCCGGCGAGCACCCGGCAATCCGCGATCTGTCGGCGCACGCGTTCTGACGGCCGGAGGGCCGCGCAACCGGCGCCGGGGGCGGCCGGCTAAATCTTCCGGCTATTTGCTCCAGGTCGCCATAATGGTCGAGCCTTTCAGCACCGACCATTTGTTGTCCCCTGCATTGACCACGGTGAAGCAGTTATCCTTCGCGCCCTTCCAAGTGGTGCAGAAGCCGTTCTTCGACAGTTTCCACGTGCCTTCGCCCTTGCCGCCGCCGCCGAACGGCTCGCGTTTCATCCTGCCGTCCGCCATGAACGTCATCTTGAATTTGACGTTGGACTGGGTGGCAGCGGTGAACGGCTTACCGTTGAAAAAAGTGGTCTGGATGTCGGCCGGAGAAAGCTTCGCGGCGGGTCCGGCAAAGGCGGTCGCGGTCAGAAACACGGCTGCGGCGGAGCCGGTTACGCTTTTCGCAATCGCGCTACGCATCGGGACCTCCGGTTTTTTGTCCTGACGGAACGATCCTACCATAAGCGATTCGGCTCAATCGATCTGCGCGAACGTCACCGCGCCTGGCCATGATAGACGCTGTTGGGCCGCATGTCGGTCGCCGACGCCATCCGGTTGGTCATGTTGAAGAAACCGGCGACAGCGGCGATGTCCCAGATGTCGCGGTTGCTGAAACCTTCGCGCCGCAGCGCTTCGCGGTCTTCCTCTTCGATCAGCCACGGCTCGGCGGTCATCCTGACGGCGAAGTCGAGCATGGCGCGTTCGCGCCGCGACAGCCGCGCGGCGCGATAGTTCATCGCCATCAATTCGCCGAGCGGCGGATCGCCGGAAAGCTGGCGCACCGCAGCGCCGTGGGCGACCAGACAATAATAACAGCGGTTATGCGACGACACCGCGACCGCGATCATTTCGCGTTCGAGCCTGCTCAGGCCCGAAGGCGCCAGCATCAGATCGTTGTACATCGCCGTGAACGCGGCGAGCTTGGCTCCATCGAAAGCATAGGCCTTGAGCACGTTTGGCACGAAGCCCAGTTTTTCCTCGCATTTGGCGAAATACGCCGCCATCTCCGGCGAAAGCGCCGCCGCCTCGAGATTGAGCGCGGTGATTTCGGTATCGTCGCCCGCCGTCGCGGACGGCCGGACGGCGCGCGGCTTGCCAGCCGGGCTTTTGCGGGCTTTTTTGCTGGTGCGCGTGGTCATATGCACCTCGTCATGGGGTCTTCCTTCCGGCAATGCGCGACGTCGTGCGGCTGGCGGCCGACGGTGGACAGGTCCGCATTATAGAGGGTTGCAGTAGCGAATGGGCACGTCGCGCGCGTAGTATGCCGGCAACGCGCCGCGCCGCTCCGCCAAAGGGGGGAAGATAATGGCCGTACAGAGCATTCCCCGCCCTGCTCCGGAAGATACCGAACGGAACCTGATCGCCGCCGCCTCGGCGGCGCTCGGAGCGCTGCGGCCCGACATCCCGCGGAACTTCCTGCCCGATTTGTACGCGCGTGCGGCGCGCGAGGACCTCGAACATTACCGGCCTGACGAACTCGCCCGGATCGCCGAACAGTCGTGGTCGTTCCTTCAGGAACGGGCGCCCGGCATGCCGAAGATCGGCGTGGTGACCGATGCGCCGCACGGCGCGGCGGTGTTCGACATGCTCAACGACGACATGCCGTTTCTGGTCGATTCGGTGCTCGGAGAATTTGCCGAACGCGGCGCGGCCGTCCGGCTGCTGGTACATCCGGTCTTTTCGCTGGAGCGCGATGCCGCCGGAAAACTCGTCGCCTTCAACGGGCTGCGCAAGGGCGACGGCCACCGCGAGAGTTTCATTCACGTCCATGTCGAAGGCCTCGCCGATCCCGCGCAGGCCGCCGAGATCGTGCGCGCCCTCGAAGACGTGCTCGCAGACGTGCGTGTCAGCGTTGCGGACTGGCAGGCCATGCTGGCGCGGGTGCGCGAAGTCGCCTCCGAACTGAGGGCCAATCCGCCGCCGCTGCCGGCCGACGAGATCGCCGAGGCAATCCAGTTCCTGCAATGGATCGCGGCTGACAATTTCACGCTGCTGGGCGCGCGCGACTATGTCTATACCGACAGCGAACATGCGCTCGAGCCGAAGTTCGAAACCGGGCTCGGCCTGTTGCGGTCGCGCGACACGCGATTGCTGCGCCGCGGCAATCAGCTTGTGACCGTCACGCCCGAGATCCGCGAATTTCTGCAGGAGCCGAAACTCCTGATCATGACCAAAGCTGCGGTGCGCTCGCGCGTGCACCGGCGCGTCCATCTCGACTATATCGGCGTGAAACGTTTCGATCCCGACGGCAATCTGGTCGGCGAATCCCGGTTCTGCGGCCTGTTGACTTCGACCGCCTACACGCGCTCGGCGCGCGCCATTCCCTATCTGCGGCGCAAGGTGGACCGCATCATCAACCGGGCCGGGTTCGAGCCGTCCAGCCATTCCGGCAAGGCGCTGGTCAATGTGCTGGAACAGTATCCGCGCGACGAGCTGTTCCAGATCGACGAAGACACGCTCTACGAGTTTGCGCTGGTGATCCTTCAGCTCGACGAGCGGCCGCGGGTCCGGGTGCTGCCGCGGCGCGACCGCTTCGAACGTTTCGTGTCGGTTCTGGTTTACATCCCGCGCGATCGCTACGACAGCCAGATCAGGTCGAAAATCGGCGCCTATCTCGCGATGGTCTTCAAGGGCCGGGTGCGTGCCTTTTATCCGTTCTTCCCGGAAGGTCCGCTGGTGCGCGTGCACTTCATCATCGGACGCTACGACGGCGAAACGCCGGTCATCGACCGCGCCATTCTCGACCGTGCGGTCGAGGCGATCGTGCGAAGCTGGGTGGACGGGCTCAAGGAGGCGCTCGACCGGAGCGCCGGGGCCGGCGGGTACGCTCTGTTTGCCCGCTATGCGGACGCGTTTCCGGTCGACTATCGCGAAGTCTATCCGCCGGCCTCCGCCGTGCGCGACATTCACGTCGTCGAGGCGCTGACCGCGGAGAATCCGCTGGGCGTGGAACTTTACCGCGAGACGGGCGCCAGCGGCGCCGCCGCCGGTCTCAAAGTGCTCAGCCACAGCCGGCCGATCCCGCTCTCCGAGCGGGTGCCGGTGCTGGAAAACATGGGCTTCCGTGTCGTCGACGAGCGCACCTACCATGTCGCGCCGGAGGATTCCGCCGACGTCTGGTTCCACGACATGACGCTCGAAAGCGGATCGGGCCAGCCATTCGATATCGCCGCGCTCAGGGAAAAGATCGAAAGCTGTTTCCTCGCGGTCATGGGCGGCCGCGCCGAGAGCGACGGCTACAATGCGCTGGTGCTCGCAGCCGGCCTCGTGTGGCGCGACGTGGCGCTGATCCGCACGCTGTCGCGTTTCCTGCGCCAGGTCCGCGTGCCGTACTCGCAGGACTACATGTGGACCACGCTGCGAAAGCACGCAGCAGTCGCTGCGCAAATCGTGGAGCTGTTCCACGCCCGCTTCGATCCCAGGGCCGACGGATCGGCGGACGAGCGCGGCGTGCGCGAAGCCTCGCTCGCCGCCGCGATCGAGACCGCGTTGCAGGCAGTCGACAGCCTCGACGAAGACCGCATCCTGCGCCGTTTCGTCAACGCGGTGCAGTCGGCAATCCGCACCAACTTTTATCAGCACGACCGCGACGGCAGCGCCGAAGCCGCTCATCGCGGTAAAATTCGCAAGCCGCAAGCTCGACGGCATGCCGTTGCCGCGGCCGCTTTACGAGATTTTCGTCTATTCGCCCCGCGTCGAGGGCGTGCACCTGCGCTTCGGCAAGGTGGCGCGCGGCGGCATTCGCTGGTCCGACCGGCCGCAGGATTTCCGCACCGAGATCCTCGGCCTGGTCAAGGCGCAGAACGTCAAGAACGCGGTGATCGTGCCGGTCGGCGCCAAGGGCGGTTTCGTGCCAAAGCGGCTGCCGGCCGCAGGCGCGCGCGAGGAGATTCAGGCTGAAGGCACCGCGACCTACCGGCTGTTCATCTCGACGCTGCTCGACATCACCGACAATATCGGCACCGGCACAATCGGCGTGATCCCGCCCGCCGATGTCGTGCGCCACGACGGCGACGATCCCTATCTCGTGGTCGCGGCCGACAAGGGCACCGCAACATTCTCGGACATCGCCAACGGGATCGCGAACGCACACGACTTCTGGCTCGGCGACGCCTTCGCGTCCGGCGGCTCCGCCGGCTACGACCACAAGAAGATGGGCATCACCGCGCGCGGCGCCTGGGAATCGGTGCTGCGGCATTTCCGCGAGATGGACGTCGATATCGGCAAGACGCAGTTCACGACGGTCGGCGTCGGCGACATGTCGGGCGACGTGTTCGGCAACGGCATGCTGCGCGAGAGCACGACGAGGCTCGTTGCCGCCTTCGATCACCGCGACATCTTCATCGATCCTGATCCCGATCCGGGCCGCAGCTTCGCGGAACGCAAGCGCCTGTTCGATCTGCCGCGATCGAGCTGGCAGGACTACGACAAGGCGCTGATCTCGCCGGGCGGCGGCGTGTATTCGCGCGCACGCCAAGGAGATCCGGCTGTCCGCGGAGGCGCAGAAGCTGCTTGGCACGGGCGAGAAGCTCACGCCGGTCGAACTGATCCGCGCCATCCTCAAGGCCGAGGTCGATCTGCTGTTCTTCGGCGGCATCGGCACCTATGTCCGCGCCTCCGACGAGACCGACGAGGCGGCGGGCGATCGCGCCAACGATCCGGTTCGTGTCGCCGGCTCGGACCTGCGCTGCAAAGTTATCGGCGAAGGCGCCAATCTCGGCATGACCCAGCGCGGCCGCATCGAGGCGGCGCTGCGCGGGGTGAGGCTGAACACCGACGCGATCGACAATTCGGCCGGCGTCAACACCTCCGACATGGAGGTCAACATCAAGATCGCGCTGAGCATCCCGGTGCGCGATGGACGGCTGGAGATGCCAGGCCGCAATACGCTGCTGGCGCAGATGACCGACGAGGTCGCGGTCCTCGTGCTGCGCAACAACTATTTGCAGACGCTCGCGCTCTCGCTGTCGCAGCGGCGAGGCATGGAAGATTTCGGCTTTCTCCAGCGGCTCATTCAGACGCTGGAGACGCGCGGCTTGCTGGACCGCGCGGTGGAATATCTGCCCGACGACATGCAGCTTGCCGAGCGCCGCCGCCGGCTGCAGCCGTTCACGCGGCCGGAACTGTCGGTGCTGCTGGCCTACGCCAAGCTCACGCTCTACGACGACCTCCTCGAGTCCGCGGTGCCGGACGACGGCTATCTTGCGCGCGAGCTGGACCGTTACTTCCCGCCGGAAATCGCCGCGCGGTATCCCGATGCGC
This sequence comes from uncultured Alphaproteobacteria bacterium, assembly GCA_963766925.1. GTDB lineage: Bacteria > Pseudomonadota > Alphaproteobacteria > Rhizobiales > Xanthobacteraceae > BOG-931. The sequence goes on along the minus strand of CAVYCI010000009.1, from coordinate 270,471 downwards.
TCGAACATCACCGGCTGCGCCGCGAAATCATCACGACGCAGCTTGCGAATTCGATGATCAATCGCGGCGGGCCTTCGCTGATCGTGCGTATCGCCGATCAGACCGGCGCCGCGCCCGCCGCAATCGCGGCAGCGTTCGCCGCCGTGCGCGACAGCTATGGCATGACCGCGCTCAACGCCGCGATCGACGGCCTCGACAATCGCATCGCCGGAAAGGTGCAGCTCGATCTCTACGCCGCAGTGCAGGATCTGCTGCTCGACCGGATCATCTGGTTCCTGCGCAACGTCGATTTGACAAAAGGCCTCGCCGGCATTGTGGCGCATTATCGCGACGGGATCGCTGCCGTCGCGGCGGCGCTCGACAACGCATTGTCCGGGGAGGCGCAGGCCGCGCGCGGCGCGCGGAGGCAGGAACTCGTTGCAGCGGGCGTGCCCGACGATCTGGCCGCCCGAATGGCCGATCTCGGCTCGCTCACGGCCGCGCCCGACATCGTGCTGGTGGCCGACCGCACCGGAAAGGGCGTGGGCGAAGTCGCCGCCACCTGGTTTGCCACCGGCGCATTCTTCCGGCTCGACCGTATCGCGGATGCGGCGAGCAGCATCCCGGTCGCCGACTATTTCGACCGGCTGGCGCTCGACCGGCGCGCGGGATTCCATTGGCGACGCCGAGCGGCGCCTTACCGCCGCGATGGTCGGCAACGGCGCGGCAGGCGCAGGCGCGGTCGAATCCTGGGTGGCGCCGCGCAAGGACGAAGTTGAACGAATCCGCGGTGCGATCCATGAGATCGCCGGCTCAGGCCTGACGCTGTCGAAGCTTTCGGTCGCGGCAAGCCTGCTCGGGGATCTTGTGAAGACCTGACACGCGGGCATTCAGCCGCAGCGGCAGCGCAAAACCCGGAGCGCCGGCGCAAAAAAAGAACCCCGGGCAATGATACGCCCGAGGTTCTCAGGTTGTTGCCTCAACTCAGGCTTATTAGCCGGACGGCGGGGTGTCGGGGGGATGGGGAACCGCCCGGTTATCGCCTATGCGAATGACATAAGCCGGTAGCCGGCGGATGCAACAAAGATCACGCGTTAGTGTTATTCGCTGCGTCAAATCGTCCAAACGGGGGCGGTCTTGTGAAGCTTGCCGGGCTGCCGCTGTGTCATCCGCATTGTGCCGCCGGTGCGCGGGAACAGCCGGGACCCGCGACGCGTTTACCCCGCCGTGCACGCGTCGAGCTGCACGGAATGTACGCGCAAAGGCGTCAGGCGGGTGCCGCACGAAGTCCGGATGACGGAATTGCAATAATTGCAACGCGATTGCTGCAATCTGTCCGCTTAAAGGGCAGGAAATCTTGACCAGACCGTGGGTTGAGCCGTGCAACAGTTTTATTTTTCGGTCACGTTTTGCCCGGCCCGTGCGCGGCGCCGCGATATCCTCTAGACTTACCGCACGCTATTTACCGGGCACGAGGCCGTTCGCTCCCGTGTAGTGGCGCGAGGCGACATGGACACGACTAACTCGATCCAGTTTCTCTATTCGGTCTCGGGGTTTTTTGTCGGGATGCTGGTCGGACTGACCGGCGTTGGCGGCGGATCGCTGATGACCCCGGTTCTCATTCTGTTGTTCGGGGTTCATCCCGCAACCGCCGTCGGCACCGATCTGCTTTACGCGGCGGCGACCAAGACCGTCGGCAGCATGGTGCATGGATTCAACCGGACCATCGACTGGCGACTGGTGCGGCGACTGGCCTCCGGCAGCGTTCCCATGACCGTCGTCACGCTGTTCGTGCTGGGCTGGCTCGACGTCAACAGCAACGCGACGCACAACCTGATCACCGGGGCGCTGACGATCGCGCTGTTCTTCACCGCGCTGATGCTGATCTTTCGCGAGCGGATCGCGGCGCGCTATGCCCGGTCCCTTACGGCGCTGCCGCCCGGGCGGGTTGCCATACTGACCGTCCTGGTGGGGGCGGTGCTCGGCGTTCTGGTATCGATAACCTCGGTCGGCGCCGGCGCGATCGGGGTCACGGCGCTGGTCCTGCTCTATCCGAAACTGACGACCGCGCGCATCGTCGGGTCCGATATCGCCCACGCCGTTCCGCTTACACTCGCTGCCGGCATCGGCCACTGGTATCTGGGCTCGTTCAACGGACCGCTGTTCCTGTCGCTCATTATCGGGTCCATCCCCGGCATTCTGATCGGCAGCTATATAGCCCCGCGCATCCCCGATACGGCGCTGCGCATGTTGCTGGCGGCAACGCTGATCGTGGTTGCGACGAAGCTGACGTTCGGCCTGTTACCCGCCTCGGGGAGCCCGGTGACTGCACAGACCGCCACATCGCACTGACGGTTCACGCCGCCTTTGCGCGCTCCGGCAGTCCGTAGCGATGCAGATCGGCGCCGTGAACGTCGAGCCAGGTCTTGGCGCGTTCGTGGTCCGGGCACAGCCGCTGCACCAGCCGCCAGAACCGCGTCGAATGATTCATCTCGACCAGGTGCGCCACTTCGTGCGCGGCCAGATAATTGAGCACGAAGGCAGGCGCGAGAATGAGCCGCCACGAATAGGACAGCACGCCCGTGGTCGAGCAGGAGCCCCAGCGGCTTGCCTGATCGCGCACGGCGATGCGCCTGATGCTGACGCCAAGTTCCGCGGCGTGGCGCAGGCTTGCGGCTTCGAGTTCGCGTTTCGCCTCGCGGCGCAGAAAATCGGCAACGCGGCGGTCGACATGCGGCGCATCGCCGGCAACGCACAGAAGCCGCTCGCCGTCCGGGCCGGCCTCGGTCCAGACCGTGCCGCGGTGCCCGGGGCGATGCGCGATCCTGTGCGCGACGCCGCGCAACGGCACGACAATGCCCTGCGCGAAGCGCAGAGCTTCCGGAATTCGCCCGAGCCGCGCCGCAATCCAGCCGCCGTGCTTCTGCGCAAACTCGCGGGCTTCCTTGAGCGTGCCGCGCGGCGGAATGGTCAGGATCACTTCGCGGGTGGCCGCCGCGATGCGCAGCGTGTAGCGCCGCGCCTGCCGGTGGCGTCGGACGCGCACGAGATAGATCGAACGGTCGAAAATGACTTCGATGGCGTGCGGCTCACTTGGCCGGCGATAAAGCAGTGCGCGTGACGGCATGGTCTTCCGGCCCCGAACTCAACCCCGGAAGGGAGTGTGCCACAGCCGATCGCCGGAAGGGCGCCTTTGATTAGGGCATTCGCGGCATACAACAGGTTGTGGCGGGCGTCCTCAGCCACCCCCACAAAATGCGATTCATGAAATGAATTCAAGTTCAATTTTAAGGAGGAATACCCAGGCCATAATTGACTCCGGATGATTCGGAATCCCGGCGATTTGTCAGGGTGTTAGCGGAGCACTCGGGGAACGGGCACGTCGCGAAATTGCCGCCGATCACGCGACATCAGCGGTCGTCCCCGACTGGTGCCAGGACTGCCGGGGCAGCCTTCACGCCACGGCGATCGCTGCTGCCCGGCCCCGCACTGCCTTTGGGCGTCGCGCTGCCGCGCCGCGACCGCGCCCCATGCGCCATCGTCAGCATGAAATCGGCGATGCGTGGCGCGATCTCGGAGCGGAACCGCGAACCGTTGAACACGCCGTAATGCCCGACGCCGGGCTGCAGCCAATGCGCTTTCCGCTCGGCCGGAATATTGCAGCACAGACGATGCGCCGCCTCGGTCTGGCCGACGCCGGAAATGTCGTCGTGTTCGCCCTCGACGGTGAGGAGCGCGCAGTTTTTGATCCGGCCCGGCTCGATCAGACGTTGACGGTGCTTCATCTCGCCTTTCGGCAGCGAATGACGGATAAACACGGTGTCGACGGTCTGCAGATAGTACTCCGCCGCCAGATCCATGACCGCGAGATATTCGTCGTAGAATTCCTTGTGTTTCTGCGTCGAGTTGCCGTCGCCCTTCACCAGGTCCATGAACAGATCCCGGTGCGCCTCGATATGCCGCTCGAGGTTCATGCTCATGAAGCCGTGGAGTTGCAGAAAGCCGGGATAGACGTCGCGCATGCATCCCGGATGCGGAAACGGCACTCTGGTGATGACGTTGCGCTTGAACCACCCGATGCCGCGCCGTTCGGCGAGCTTGTTGACGCCGGTCGGGTTGACCCGCGTATCGATCGGTCCGCCCATCAGGGTCATGGAAATGGGCGCGAACGGGTCGTTATCCGCTTCCATCAGCGCGACCGCCGCAAGCACCGGCACCGCCGGCTGGCATACCGCGATCACGTGGGTCTCGCCGCCCAGCGCGTGCAGCATCGCGATCACGTAGTCGATGTAATCGTCGAGATCGAACCTGCCGTCGTTCAGCGAAACGCTGCGCGCGTCCTTCCACTCGGTCATGTAGACGTCGTGGTTGGGCAGAAACGCCTCGACCGTGCCGCGCAGCAGCGTCGCGTAATGACCTGAAAGAGGCGCGACGATCAGCACGCGCGGCTGCGGCCGGCGCGGGCGATGCTCGAAGATGCGCTCGAAATGGATCAGGCGGCAAAACGGCTGCTCCCACACCGTCCTGATCTCGACCGGCACCCGCTGGCCGCCGACCAGCGTCGTGGGAAGCCGCCACTCCGGACGGTCGTAGCGGCGGGTCGATCGCTCGAAAACCTCGCACGCGGCGGCGACCGATTTGCCGTAGGTGGTGTGGTAAAGCGGATTGATCGGGTTTTTGAACAGAAGGCGCGTCGCATCCGCGACGGCCCGCGACGGACCAAGCGCCGCCTGGTTCATCTCGAACAGCCAGTAAAGCGGTGATGCCAGCACCCCGCCGCCCGGCAACGCCGGCGCGCCGCCGAACTCCCCGATGGCCATCGATGGTCCCTGCCCAGCATGCCGCGTTGCGGCAATATCCGGCCTGTCTGTCATACCGTCACCATAAGCGCAATTTTTTCCTTAATTCTTACGCAACGGGCCTGATGCTCCCGAAGCATAACGCTTTGCGCGCGATCTGGATGCTGGAGGGCCGCTATTCGCCGGTCTGCATCAGCGCGCCGTGCCGGCGAGCGCTTTGTAAAAGCTTGAGAAATCCGAACAGCCCGCCTGCGAAAAACACCACATTGATCGCGAAAGCATCGACCATCAGGTCCGCCCTGAATGTATGATCGATGAGGAGCGCGCGCATCCCCTCGAACACGTAGGTCGGCGGCAGCATCCAGGCCGCCGGCTGGAGCCAGACCGGCAGCGTCGCCACCGGGTAGTAGACGCAGGTCAGCGGCATGAACAGAAACATGATCGACCAGGCGAGGTTCTCGGCGCCAAGCCCATTGCGCAGCACCAGGCCCGAGACGAAAATTCCGACCGCCCAGCTCGTCAGCATCAGGTTGATGAAAAATATCACCAGCGCGAAGCCGAGCCCGTAAAGGTTGAAGCCGAAGAAGATCAGCGCCAGCACCGTTACCGGAATCACGCCGATTGCGAGCCGCACGATGCTCATCGCCATCAGCGCGGTGACGAACTCGAACGGCCGCAGCGGGCTCATCATCAGGTTGCCGATGTTGCGCGCCCACATTTCTTCCAGAAACGAAATCGAGAATCCGAGCTGGCCCCGAAACAGGATGTCCCACAGCAGCACCGCGCCGATCAGCGTCCCGCCGGCGCGGACAAAAGGACCGGAATTCTGGGTGATGTAATATTGCAGAAAGCCCCAGGTGATCATCTGCACCGTCGGCCAGTAGACCAGCTCGATCAGCCGCGGCCACGATGACCGCAGCAGGTACCAGTAGCGCAGCATCATCGCCGCGACCCGGCGCGGCGAGAACGCAACCGCGCTTTCGGTATGCGCATTCATTGCGCGGCCTCGCGCGCTTCCTGCGGACGGCGGGCGACGTCGAGAAACACCTCTTCGAGCGTGCGGCGGCCGTAGCGGGAAAGCAGCCGCTCCGGCGTGTCGTCATCCTCGATGCGGCCGAGCTTCATGATGATGACGCGTTCGCAAAGCCGTTCGACCTCGGCCATGTTGTGCGAGGCGAGCAGCACCGTGGCGCCGCGCTCGCGGCAGTAGCTCTCCAGCCGCGCCCGCACCCAGTCGGCCGTATCCGGATCGAGCGAGGCGGTAGGCTCGTCGAGCAGCAGCAGTTCGGGCGAATTGATCAGCGCCTTGGCGAGCGAGACCCGGGTTTTTTGCCCTGCCGAAAGTTTGCCGGTCGGCCGGTCGAGCAGATGCGTCAGATCGAGCGCCTCGGCGAGCTGTTCGATGCGCCCGGCAATATCGGCCACGCCGTAGAGCATGCCGAATACCTTGAGATTCTGCCGGATCGTGAGCCGCATCGGCATTTCGACATAGGGGCTTTCGAAGTTCATCCGGTGCAGGACGCGATAGCGCTGCGCCGGCATTTCGGCTCCGAGCACCCGGACGCTGCCGGCGGTCGGCATGATCAGGCCCATGATCATCGCGATGGTCGTGGACTTGCCGGCACCGTTGCCGCCGAGCAGTCCGGTAATCGAGCCGGGTGCGATGGAGAACGACACGCCATCGACCGCGGGCACCTTCCGGTAGATTTTGACGAGCCGGTCGACTGCTATCGCGGGCGTGGTTGCCATGATCCGCGCTGATGTGGCGTGCGCCGCGAACGGAGGCAAGGGCCTGCGCGTCGAGGCGACCTTAATCCCGGGACCGAACGCCGAAGAAGACCCGATTTGCGCGGCAATCCGCCATGACAGGCCTGGACACGACGGGTCAGGAACCGGTCCGCGCCCGGTCGGCTTCGAGCGCATCCGGATGCGGCATGGCGATCACGTTATAACCGGAATCGACGAAATGAATTTCGCCGGTGACGCCGGTCGAGAGATCGGACAGCAAATAAAGTCCGGCGCCGCCCAGTTCGTCCAGCGTGACGCCGCGGTGCAGCGGCGAATGCCGCTGCTGGAACGCGAACATCGAGCGCGCGTCGCCGATGCCCGCGCCGGCGAGCGTCCGGATCGGGCCTGACGAGATCGCATTGACGCGAATTTTCTGCGTGCCGAAATCGACCGCGAGATAACGCACCGAGGCTTCGAGCGCGGCCTTTGCCGGGCCCATGGCGTTATAGTTCGGCATCGCGCGCTCGCCGCCATTGTAGGTCAGCGTGATCATGGAACCGCCTTCGGGCATCAAATCCGCCGCACGCTTCGCCGCCTCGGTGAAGGCGAAGCACGAGATCAGCATGGTGCGCAGGAAATTCTCGCGCGTGGTGTCGGCGTAGCGGCCGGTGAGCTGGGTCTTGTCGGAGAACGCAATGGCGTGGACCAGAAAATCGAGCGAGCCCCAGTGCTTTTTGATCGCGGCGAACACCGCATCGACCGAGGCGATGTCCTCGACATCGCACGGCAGCACCATTTCGGCGTTGACCGATGCCGCCAGCGGCTTCACGCGCTTGCCAAGCGACTCGCCCTGATAGGTGAAAGCGAGCTTCGCGCCATGGGCGGCAAGGGTCTTTGCGATGCCCCAGGCGATCGAATGATCGTTGGCGACGCCCATGATCAGGCCGCGTTTGCCGTGCATCAGTCCCTGCATGCGTTGAATCCTGTTTTTGACAGTCGGGCCGGAGCAAAGCGCGGGCAGCCGTCAGGTGCGCCCGCAGGTGCGCCTGCGCCGCACACCGGCCGAAAGAGAGCGATGAGCGATTCCGGCCCGGCCCCAAAGCGGCGCCGCGGAATGACGGACAGAGCAGTCACGCATCCAGCCGCTTGAACACGATGGAGGCGTTGGTGCCGCCGAACCCGAACGAGTTCGACAGCACGCAATCGAGTGTCACGCCGTCGCGGCGCTCGCGCACGATCGGCATGTCGGCAAAAGCCGGATCGAGATTTTCGATATTGGCGCTCTCGCAGATGAAGCCGTTGTTCATCATCAGCAGCGAGTAGATCGCCTCGTGCACGCCGGTCGCGCCCTGGGAATGGCCGGTCAGCGATTTGGTGGCGGAAATCGGCGGGCATTTGTCGCCGGCGCCGAAGACTTCGCGGATCGCTTCGATCTCCTTGAGATCGCCGATCGGCGTCGAGGTCGCGTGCGGATTGATGTAATCGACCGGCATCTTCAGGTCCCGGAGCGCCATGCGCATGCAGCGTGCCGCGCCTTCGCCTGACGGCGCCACCATGTCGGCGCCGTCCGAGGTCGCGCCGTAGCCGGCGACCTCGCCGTAGATTCTGGCGCCGCGCGCCTTGGCGTGCTCGAGTTCCTCGAGCACCAGCACGCCGGCGCCGCCGCTGATGACGAAGCCGTCGCGATCGGCGTCATAGGCGCGCGAAGCCTTGCGCCGGCGTGTCGTTGAACTTCGAGGACATCGCACCCATGGCGTCGAACAAAATCGACAGCGTCCAGTCGAGCTCCTCGCAGCCGCCGGCGAACACCATGTCCTGCTTGTTGTTCTGGATCAGCTCGTAGCTGTTGCCGATGCAATGATTGGAGGTCGCGCACGCCGACGAAATCGAATAGCTGATGCCCTTGATCTTGAACCAGGTCGCAAGCGTCGCCGACGGCGACGACGACATCGATTTTGGCACCGCGAACGGGCCGACCCGCTTCGGCCCCTTGCTGCGCGCGATATCGGCGGCTCTCGACGATGGTGCGCGTCGACGGCCCTCCCGACCCCATCACGATCCCGGTACGCTCGTTGGAAATCTCGCCGGCTTCGAGCCCGCTGTCGCGGATCGCCTGCTCCATGGCGACGTGATTCCAGGCGGCGCCGCCGCCGAGAAAACGCATGGCGCGGCGGTCGACCGCTTCGCCAGCGTCCAGCGTCGGCGCGCCGTGGACCTGCGAGCGGAAACCGAGTTCGGCGTATTTTTCGGCGCGGACTACGCCCGGACCTTGCCTCGCGCAGCGAGGCCAGCACTTCCTGGGTGTTGTTGCCGATGGATGAGACAATGCCCATTCCGGTGACGACGACCCGTCTCATTTTCGCCTCGTCAGCAATTTCAGCCCTGCGGATTGGTTCAGGCGCCGCTCGGCTGCGGCGCCGCGTCGTGGAACAGACCGACTTTGAGATCAGATGCCCGGTATATCACCGCACCGTCGGCCGAGAGCCACCCGTCGGCGACGCCGAGCACGAGTTTCGACCGCATGACGCGCTTGATGTCGATGCCGTAGACCACGTTCTTCATCGTGGGGAGCACCTGGCCGGAGAATTTGATCTCGCCCATGCCGAGAGCGCGCCCCTTGCCGGGCGAGCCGAGCCAGCCGAGGAAGAAGCCCGAGCAGTTGCCACAGCGCGTCGAGACCGAGGCAGCCCGGCATCACCGGATCGCCCTTGAAATGGCAGGGGAAGAACCACAGATCGGGCCTGCAGATCGAGCACCGCGCGCACCACCCCCTTGCCGTATTCGCCGCCGACTTCGGCGATTTCGGAAATCCGGTCGAACATCAGCATCGGCGGCAACGGCAGTTGCGGCCCGGTCGCGAAAAGCTCGCCGCGCCCGCAGGCCAGCAGGTCCTCGTAGTCGAAATTGGAACGACGTTCCTGCATTCCCTCCGTCTCCGCCACCGGCGCCCGTCAAAGCCCTAACATATGGGACTTGTCCGGCAAAGCCGCACCCCCCTTTCCCACCGCTAGAATGCGCCTCGAAATTACCGGCCGAAGAGTTGCGGCGCACGCCCGGGAGAGTATAATGATTTCACTTGTAACGATCTTTCCCGGCCCGTCCGGGCCGCAAGGTGCAGCAATGAAACAGTCGCGTCCCGCCACGCCCGACGTATTCGCGTCCAGCCGCCCGCGGGTTTGCCGCAAATGCCGTCGGTTCGCGGCGGTCTCAACGGCTGCCCGTGGCATGACGTCAAGGCGAAGCTTCGGGAAGTCGGCCTTGCGCCCGACACGGCAGCGCATGGCGCTTGGCTGGATCCTGTTCGCCAAAGGCGACCGTCACGTGACGGCCGAAATGCTCTACGAGGAAGCCAACCACGCCAAAGTGCCGGTGTCGCTTGCCACCGTCTACAATACGCTCCATCAGTTCACCGAAGTCGGCCTGCTGCGCCAGGTGGCGATCGACGGGTCGAAAGCTTATTTCGACACCAACAATTCCGAGCACCACCACTTCTTCATTGAGGATCAGAACGACCTGATCGACATTCCCGCGGCCGACGTGGTCGTCGGCAAGGCGCCGGTCCCGCCGGAAGGCTACGAGATCGCCCGAATCGACGTCGTGGTGCGGCTGCGGAAACTCTGAACTCTAGAGACCGGCCGCATCCGAGACCTGCCGCAGAGCGGCGTTACCACAAGTCCGGGCGCAGCGGCCAGGCCCCCTCATCCCGACCTTCTCCCCGCGTGCAGGGAGAAGGAGCAGCAAACCTCCGCGAAAGTCTGTTTGTCATGGCAGGCTGTCATGGCGGGGTCGCCCCGGCCGCTACTCGATCTTCTCGTCCGGATAGACGCCCCACAGCCGGTTCTGCTCGATCCAGCCGTCGAAGCCTTCGCCGATGAAGCGGCACCAGGTCCCGGTGCACTGCTTGACCGTTCCCAGCACGCCGGATTGCAGTTGTGCGGTCACCGCGCTGTCCGTATCCGGTTTGGCGCGCAGCGGCGCCAGATCGGTTTTGGCCTTGAGCTGCACCGCGGCGGTTCGCTTGCCCGACAGCAGCGAATGATAGACCCACCCCTCGGAGCCGTCCGAGTCGCGAATGCGCCGCCAGTTCTCGAACTCCGCGGTGATCTCGACCGGCCAGCCGATCCGCGTATAAATCCACGCGACCTCGTGGTCCTTGTCCGGACCTCCGCGGACATTCACCCGATCGGTCTTGAGGCTGACGAAGCGCGGCACCGGCAACCCGCCGGTCGCGGCATCACCTGCGGCCCGCGCGGGAGCGGCCGCAGGCGCGATTATAAAGAGCGCCGCCGCAGCGGCCGCTATCCGGACGACGATCGAACTGCGATGCCCCGATGCCACGAAGTGACGCCCCGAACGCTATGCGACGCATATGCGCCGGAATCCCCGGCGCGCTTTGTGGGAGCCCAGCCATCTGTTAGAGAGAAGTCCGATGGTCCGCCCCCAGCCGCCCAGTGTGGTTGAGAGCGGTTAACGAGACCTGAACGGGCGGAAACGGCGAACGGCCGGGACCAACGGCCGACGTATGGTCCGGGTGCGCAGGGGGTAGTGTATGGCGTCGGGCAAAAAGCCGCTTGTTGTAGTGACCCGCAAGCTGCCGGACAGCGTCGAAACCCGCATGTGCGAGCTGTTCGACACGCGGCTTAATCTCGACGACAAACCGATGAGCCAGAGCGATCTGGCCGAAGCCGCGCGGGTGGCCGACGTGATGGTGCCGACGGTGACCGACCAAATCGACCGCGGCGTGCTCAGCCAGTCCGGCGAGCGATTGAAGCTGATCGCCAATTTCGGCAACGGCGTCGACAATATCGACGTCGCGACCGCGCTTCAGCGCGGCATCACCGTGACCAATACGCCGGGCGTCCTCACCGAGGATACCGCCGACATGACGATGGCGCTGATTCTGGCGGTGCCGCGGCGGCTCGCCGAGGGCGCGCAGGTGCTGACCGGCGACAAGGACTGGAACGGCTGGAGCCCGACCTGGATGCTCGGTCACCGCATCTGGGGCAAGCGGCTCGGCATCGTCGGCATGGGGCGGATCGGCCAGGCCGTCGCGCGGCGTGCCAAGGCGTTCGGGCTGCAAATCCATTACCACAATCGCCGCCGGGTCGCGCCGCGCATCGAGGAAGAGCTCAACGCCACCTATTGGGAGAGCCTCGACCAGATGCTGATGCGGATGGACATCGTCTCGATCAACTGTCCGCACACGCCGGCGACCTATCACCTGCTCTCGGCGCGCCGGCTCAAGGTGATCCGGCCGGAATGCTACATCGTCAACACAGCGCGCGGCGAGGTAATCGACGAGAACGCCCTGGCGCGGCTGATCGAGTTCGGGCGATATCGCCGGCGCCGGCCTCGACGTGTTCGAACACGAGCCGGCGGTGAGCCCGAAGCTCGTCAAGCTGGCGCGGGCCGGCAAGGTTGTGCTGCTGCCGCATCTCGGCTCGGCGACGCTCGAAGGCCGCGTCGACATGGGCGAGAAGGTGATCGTCAACATCAAGACTTTCATGGACGGCCACCGCCCGCCGGACCGCGTTCTGCCGTCAATGCTGTGAGACCGCCGGCCCCGCAATAAGGGACACGCATGACCGACGTGGCGACGCATCCGGTTGCGCAGATGCCGAAACTGTCGGTCGAAGAGTTCATGGTGCCGGCGCACGATCCCGGCGTCGGGCTTTACGTGCGCAACAAGCGCCCCGCCGGCATGCGCACGTTCGAGCCGGCGCGCACCGTCCTGTTCGTACACGGCGCAACCTATCCCGCGCATACCACGTTCGACCTCGCGCTCGATGGCCTGTCGTGGATGGATTACATCGCCGCGCGCGGCTACGACGTTTATCTGCTCGACCTTCGCGGTTACGGCAAATCCACCCGGCCGAAGGAGCTGGCGGAAAAGCCCGACGCCAATCCTCCGGTCGTGCGCACCGAAACGGTCGTCGGGGACATCGGCGCGGTGGCGGATTTCATTCTCGGACGGCGCAACATTCCGCGCGTGGTTCTGCTCGGCTGGTCGTGGGGTACGTTCTCGGCGCCGGCCTACGCGGCACAGCATCCGGACAAAGTGGAGCGGCTCGTGCTCTACGCGCCGATCTGGATCGGCATGACCGGGCGGCTTGCCGTGGCGCCGTCGGGCCAAAGGCTGCCGTGCTACCGCACGGTGACGCGCGAAGCGGCCCATGCGCGCTGGTACAACGGCGTGCCCGAGGACCGCAAAGCGGCGCTCATTCCCGATGGCGTATTCAACGCCTGGGCCGACGCCACATTCGCAAGCGACCCGGAAGGCGCGCTGCAAAATCCGCCGGTGATCCGCGCGCCGAACGGCGTCATGCAGGACTGTGCAGAATACTGGTGGGCCGGCAAAGCCTATTACGATCCTGCGAAAATCGCGGCACCCGCGCTGCTGGTTACCGCCGCCTGGGACAGCGACGTACCTCCAAATATGGCGCGCACGCTGATGCCGCTGCTGGTGAACTCGCCCGGCAGGCGCCTCGTCGAACTCCCGCAGGGCACGCACAGCGTCATGATGGAAACCGTCCGCTTTGCGCTGTTCGAAACAGTGCAGGACTTTCTGGACGAGGGCGCGGCGCGGACATGACAATCCGGCGGATCATGTTTCGCCGCTTCGCGCTGCCGGCGGTTCGTCAGGTCAAAGCGGCGCCCATCGCCTTCGCGATCAAACGAAAATCCGCCGCGCTGACCGGAAACAGCCCGAAGCGGAACTGATAACCCCAGTTCGCCTTTCCGGCGCTAAATTCCAGTTTGTCGAGCAGGGGACCGATCGGCGCCTCGGCCGCCTTCGCCCAGGCGACATCGCGGCGGTACGGCTTGAATCCGTTTCCCATGTCGAACAGATAAGGTTCGCCGTCTTTTACGGTGCCAATAGCAGTGAACGACTGCAGCCGGTCCTTGCCGCCGAGCGTGATCGCCGGCGAGTAATAAACGACGCGATCGCCGGGCTTGACGCGCTTGAGCGGCGCAGCCTTTCCGTGGCTGACCTGCATGATGCCGTCGTCGCGGCCGCGCCGTGCGTGCTCCGCCGAGGCAACCGCGATCCAGTATCCGGTCATGGCAATATCCTTAATCGCAGGTCACTATCAAAAACAGGCTTTTCCGCCCGTCCGTCCGGCTTGATCCTGATCAAGGCGCAAGCGGTGCAGGCAGCCATTGGTGAACGGTTATGAAGGCGAAAAATTTTATCGTCGTCAAACGTCCGGTGCTGGGCAAACTCACCGCTCATCCGGTCATCGAGTTTGACGACTACGAACGGCAGCTTGAATCGATGCAGGGCGTCCTGCAATCGATCCAGCAGGCCTTTCTGGGGACCCGCGAACGGGCCGCCATCATCCTCGAAGGATGGGATACCGCGGGCAAGGGCGGAATTGTCCGCAGGCTCGGCTGGGCGCTCGATCCGCGAAGCTTCAAGGTTTATCCGATCGCGGCGCCGCTGGCGCACGAGCGGGGCCGGCACTACCTGCAACGCTTTTGGGAGAAGCTTCCCGATCCGGGGCAAATCGTCGTCTTCGACCGCTCCTGGTACGGGCGCGTTCTGGTTGAACGGGTAGAGGGTCTCGCGACCAGGCGCGAATGGCACAGAGGCTACGACGAGATCAACGAGTTCGAACAGATGATGGTCGCGGACGGCATCCGGATCGCGAAATTCTTCTTGCACATCACCCCCGCGGAGCAAATCCGCCGGTTCAAGGATCGCCTGACCAACCCGCTCAAACGCTGGAAGCTCTCGTACGAGGATTTCCGCAACCGGTCACGCTGGGCGGATTACGAAACCGCGATCGAAGACATGATGGAAAAGACGTCGTCGCGGGATGCCCCCTGGTATCTCATTCCGGCGAACAACAAGCCATTCGGCCGCATCGCCGTGTTCACGATATTGATCGATATTCTGGGCAAGGGGCAAAACCTGTCGCCGCGCCCTCTGGATCCGAAGATCGCGGAACTGGCGAAACAGCTGTTTGATCTTTCCTGAAAGCGCGTTTTTACCGCGAAGCCGGCAGCTCCCGGCAATGACGGTTTATTCCATCGGGAGGAGTTTCGAATGTCCGGACTTACCGTCTTTCTCGCACGCCTGATCGGCCTGCTCGCCCTGCTCGCCGGAGGCGCCTGTCTGGTTCGCGGATACGCAATGATCGAGGCCACGATTGCCGATGGGCCCGTCATGTTCGCCTACGCCGTCGTCAGTATCGGCGCCGGTCTCGCGATGGTCATTGGGCACAATGTCTGGTCGGGCGGGGCGCTGCCGGTGGTGGTCACGCTGACCGGATGGCTGATCCTCGCGAAAGGCGTGATGCTTGCATTCGTTGCGCCGGAAGCACTGACCCATCTGCTCGGAGGCTTGCGATACGACGAGCATTACCCGTTCTATGTCGCGCCTTCGCTGATTATCGGCCTTTATCTGACCTTTGCCGGTTTCACCGCCCGGGCGACGAACGCAGGCCCGCAATAAGAGCGCCTCCCGCTATTCCGGACGGCGGGAGCCCACGTCGCTTTTAGGTCCCGGCCCGCGCATATAGTAGAGTTCGGGGCGATAGGGATCGAAGAGCGCGTTTCTCAGATTGCGCCAGCGCTGCAGGGCTGCGCCCAGCAGGCGCGCCGCGCGCGGAAAATTCGCAGCCCGTGCGGGCGGACGCCGTTTGCTGCCGGTCGTGTCCGTCATGACAGTCATGCCGTCATCCAAAAACAGGCCTTGCGATCCGGATCGGCCTGCGCGTCATCGCCATTCGCCCCTGCCGCGTTTTTGGCCTATCGGCGCAGGGGGCGGACAGGCCGGTATGAAGCGGTTCACGGCGCCGAGCGCCGCGTCGATCCGCGCCACAACCGGATTGCCGCGATTGGCGACGTCAAGCTCGAGACCCTCGCGCGGAAACATGGTCGCGCAACCGTTTGGCTCGCTGTTCCGCGCGGCGAAACGAAGCGCCGCGTGTTTGAACAGGAAGATGCCGCCGGTTCGGCCTTCGGCCTCCCGCGCGACCCAGAGTCCGTTTCGGTTGCGTCCGATGAAAAACAGCGGAATCGATTTGCAGAGCACGTTCTGCTCCGGCCGCCGTGGAAACCTCGCCACCGTTTTATTCGCCGGCCGCTGACCCGGATCCTGCTTTGGCGGGTCGCTTTTGACGATCAGACAAAGGCCGCGCAAAGACGTCACCCGGGGGTGCGGCGGCCCGGCATCGGGCTTCCCGACCGGAGCAAACTGATGTCTGGCACGACCAATGTCATACCGGTCAGCGAGGTACACATCGAGCGCCGAGGCAACCCTTTGCCAGAAGCCCTCGGCCTTGAGCGAACCGCGTACGGCCGCCGGTTCGTGAAGGGGAACGACGCTCATCGGACATCCTGCCTCTTTCGCCCCTGCCGCCGCGGAATGTGCGCTCAAGGGCCGTATGAATTCGAGACGGATCGGGCCTCCGCCGCATAAAGCCGGCATATGCGCGAAACGGCAAAGGTGCTCACCGCCAGTGCCGGGATGAGCAGATGCGGCAGTCATGCGCCCGGGCAACGCGACGCATCCCCCATCACCACCGGGTTTGACCCGCTGACTCATGCGAACGCGCAGCGCACTATGCCGCGCGGTCAACGCAGGCCGATCCGGGAGCATGGATGGCCGGGTCAAGCCCGGCCATGACGAGAAGGACTTTCGGCGGAGGCTTGCTCCTCCTTCTCCCCGCGCGCGGGGAGAAGGCCGGGATGAGGGGGCATAGCCGCCAGGCTCAGAATTGCGGCAACGCCCCCTCACCCGCTCGCTGCGCTCGCGACCTCTCCCCGCACGGCGGGGAGAGGTGAATCAAAAACACCTTCAGTGCCGGAGACCGCAGGATCGACCGGAGGCAAGTCGTGGATGGCCGGGTCAAACCCGGTAACGACAAGGTAAGGGTCATCATCCCGTCATTGCTTCGCCGTTTCGCTGCTCGCGATGACGTGTGACGACACCGCGGTCGCGTTCGCTGTAAGATGCGACAGGTATGAACCAGTGTCCTGCGTGGGAAGCCGTTGCCAGAGTCCAGTGACGTAAAACGGGCGGGCGGAGCCGCTCCGAGCCGGCGCGATCTGCTGTCGTTGATCGGCACGGTCGCCGGCAGCGCGGCGATGTATCACGCCATGTCCGGCCTCGGGTTCGCTTCGGATTCCGGTTACAGGGGCCCGGTCCGGCTGGATGGCGACGTCAGGGGCGCCTCGGTCCTCGTGCTTGGCGCGGGGCTTGCGGGCATGACGGCGGCGCTCGAACTGCGCAACGCCGGTTACAGGGTTCAGGTGCTGGAATACAACGCAAGGCCCGGCGGCCGGAACTGGACGCTGCGCGGCGGCGACACTTACACCGAGCTTGGCGGCTTTTCGCAGGCCTGCGAATTCGAGCCCGGGCAGTATCTGAATCCCGGCCCGTGGCGGATCCCCTATCACCATCGCGCCGTGCTCGATTACTGCAGGCGGCTCAACGTCGCGCTCGAGCCGTTCGTCGAGCTCAATCACAATGCGCTGCTGCACGCGCAAAACGCGTTTGGCGGACAGCCGCAGCGCATGCGCGACATCAAGACGGATTTCCAGGGCCAGATCGCCGAACTGCTCGCCAAATCCACCCGGCAGGGCAAACTCGACGAGGCCGTTTCAGCCGAAGACCGGGAGATGCTGCTCCAGGCGCTCAAATCGTGGGGCGCGCTCGATCAGAACTACGCCTATCGCGCCAACCCGATCTCCGCGGAATTGCGGGGCTACGCCAAAGGTCCTGGCGGCGGCCTTGGTGCCGAACCGGTTCCCGGCGAGCCGATTGCGCTGTCGGACATTCTGAAATCGCGGACGTGGCGCTATCTGCAGAACTTCGAGATGCATCTGTTCCAGACCACGATGTTTCAGCCGGCCGGCGGCATGGACATGATCGGCCGGGCGTTCGCACGCGAACTCGGCGATCTGATCCGCTACAACGCCAAAGTCGTGCGCATCGTGCAGGACGGGCGCGGCGTGACAGTCAATTACGTGGATGCGGGTGCCCCCGCTGGCGCCGCGCAACAGACGGTAACAGCCGACTGGTGCGTCTGCACGATCCCGCTTTCCATCCTGAGCCAGATTCCGTTGACCGTGAGCAGCCGCCTGAAGGCCGCGATCGACGCGGTGCCGTACGCATCCGCGATCAAGATCGGCCTGCAATTCAGACGGCGGTTCTGGGAGGAGGACGACGATATCTACGGCGGCATCAGCTTCACGGATTTGCCGATCCGCCAGATCGCCTATCCGAGCGCGGACCTCAATCGCGGCGGGCGGGGCGTTTTGCTGGGCGCGTATATTTTCGAAGGCTCGAACGCCTACGAATTCGCGGCGATGCCGCCCGCCGAGCGGGTCGCGCGCGCGGTGGCCTATGGCGCGCAAATTCATCCGCAGTTTCCGGCCGAGTTTGAAAACGGCGTTGCGGTGGCGTGGCATCGGGTGCCGTTCTCGCTTGGATGCGCCGGCTACTGGACCGACCAGACGCGCGCCGAACACTACAACGATCTCTGCCAGATCGACGGCCGGATCGTCCTTGCCGGCGAGCATGTGTCGTATCTGCCGGCCTGGCAGGAGGGCGCGATTCTCTCGTCGCTCGACGCCATCACGCGGCTGCACGAACGTGTCATCAAAATTTAGCGCAACGCCATCGCGGCCAATGCGGCGGCTTGCTGCCGCAGCAACCGTCGCTGCGCTGTCGCTCGCCGTAGCGGCCGCGCATGCGCAGGAGGCGGCACGCGGCTCATCCGAACCAACGCTGAGCACCGGCTTCCGGTTCTCCCAGCAAACCGGCGAAGGGCTTTATACCCACGCCTGTCAGGGCTGCCATATGCCGGACGGCAGGGGCGCGACCGGTGCCGGAACCTATCCCGCGCTCGCCGGCAACCCGAATCTCGCGGCTGCCGGCTATCCGCTCCATGTCGTGCTCAACGGACTGCGCGGAATGCCGCCGATCGGATTGATGATGAGTGACGATCAGGCCGCCGCCGTGATCAACTATGTGCGAACGCATTTCGGTAACGACTATCAGGACGCGGTGACTGCCGAAGATGTCAAAGCCGCCCGCCGGTGAAGCCGGCATCAAACAACGCGGAGAAAGCCATGAAGACCGGAATCGCCCTCGTTCTGACAGCACTCACCGCCGGCGCCGCGCACGCGGAGGTGGTGAGACATCCGATTCCCAATTCGAATTTTCCGATCGCCCAGTCGGTCGAGGTCTCCGGCAATGCGAAGACCTATTACGTCAGCGGCCAGGTGCCGCCGGTGGTCAACAAGGATGCAGATCCGAGGACCCCGGAAGCCTACGGCGACACCAAAACCCAGACCGTCGGCGTCCTCAACAGGATCAAGACCATCCTCGAAGGGCTTGGGCTCGGGATGGGCGACGTGGTGAAGATGCAGGTGTTTCTGGTCAACGACGCCCGCGCCCCGATGGACTTCAAGGCGTTCATGGAAGGCTACACGCAGTTCTTCGGCGGCGACCAGCCGAACCTGCCGACACGCGCGGTGGTGGGCGTGGCCGCACTTGCCAATCCCGGATTTCTGGTGGAGATCGAAGTCGTCGCGGTGAAGGACGTCAAATGAAAAGCCGACGGACTGCGCAACCGCGAAACGCTTGCAAAATATTGTCACCGGCCTCTAACGTAGCCGGGTTTTCGGCGCCGGGCGGGTTTCAGAACCGGACTGGATTTTGAGAGAAGCATATGACCGTTCGTTTGCTGCGACCGCTTGCTCTTGCGCTCTGCCTGTTCGCGACCGGCGCGCTTGCCGACAGCCTGCCGCTGCCGCCCAACCTCACTGATCTCAATTCGGAGGAAGGCGCGAAGTTTTTTGTCGAGAGCGGCCCGTCCGCGACCTACTTTCCGATCGCAGACAATTACGTGACCCAGAAGACGCAGGCCTATTGCGGGGTCGCCAGCATGGTGATGGTGCTCAATGCGCTGGGCGTACCGGCGCCAACCACGCCGGAATATCAGCCCTACCACACCTTCACGCAGGACAATCTGCTCGACGAGCGCACCGACGCAGTGCTGCCGCGCACGCTGCTGGCGCGGCAGGGCATGACGCTCGATCAGCTCGGCGGGCTGCTGTCGCTTCATCCCGTAACGGCAGAGGTCCATCATGCCGCTGCGGGCGGTCTCGACGAATTCCGCGCGTCGGCGCGCGAATATCTCGCGACGCGGGATCATTTCGTGCTGGTGAATTATCTGCGGAAGGCGATCGGGCAGGAGACCGGGGGCCACATCTCGCCGCTTGCGGCCTATGACGCGAAGTCGGACCGGTTTCTGATTCTCGACGTTGCCCGCTACAAATATCCGCCGGTGTGGGTCAAGGCATCCGACCTGTTCGACGCGATGAATACGACCGACGCGTCGAACGAAAACCGGACGCGCGGCTATGTGCTGATAACAAAAGCCGCCGCCGTGAAGGCCGCGCCGGTCCAGTGAAGCATCCGGCCCTCTCATCCGGCGCGTTTCGCCTGTTCACGGTCGGCCTGACGTCGCTCGCGCTGGCGGGCGCTCTCGTGCTCGCACCGTTCAGCCACGGCGGGCGCGCGCTCGCGGAGAATGCGGCGCCGGTGACGGCCGCCGGCGGGCAGGGGCTGGTCGCCGCTAACGGCATGGTGGTAGCGCAGGAGGCGCTGGCCGCGAGGATCGGCGTCGATATTCTGCAACGCGGCGGCAACGCGGTCGATGCCGCGGTCGCGGTCGGCTTCGCGATGGCAGTGACCTATCCGCGCGCCGGCAATATCGGCGGCGGCGGCTTCATGGTGATTCACCGCGCCGACGGAAAGGACACCACCATCGACTATCGCGAGATCGCGCCTGCCGCGATCGACGAAAAATCCTTTCTCGACGCAGACGGCAACGCCGATCCAAAGAAGTCGCGCGACTCCGCGCTCGCCATCGGGGTGCCGGGTACCGTCGCCGGCCTTGCGCTGGCGGAAGCGAAATACGGCTCTGGCCGTTTCACGCTGGCCGACCTGATCGGACCCGCGATCGCGCTGGCGCGCGACGGCATCGCGGTCGCCGACGATACCGCGGATTCGCTGCCGGTCGACCGGGCGCGGCTGGCGCGATGGCCGTCGTCGGCGCAGATTTTTCTGAAAGCCGACGGCAGCGCGCCCGCGCAGGGCGACCGGCTGATGCAGACCGATCTCGCCGACACGCTCGAGGCCATCGCCAGATCGGGCCCCGGCGCGTTCTACGAAGGCGCCATCGCGCAGAAGCTCGCGGCCGCCGTGCAGGCGGCGGGCGGCGTGATGACCACGGAGGATCTGAAAAACTACCGCGCCGTCGAACGCGCGCCGGTGCGCGGCACCTACCGCGGCTACGATCTCGTTTCGATGCCGCCGCCGTCCTCCGGCGGCGTTGCCCTGATCGAAATGCTCAACATCCTCGAAGGCTACGATCTCGCCCGCGAGCCCGACGCGCAGAAGGTCTTCCTGATGGTTGAGGCCATGAAGCGCGCGTATGCCGACCGCGCCTGGTTCCTTGGCGATCCCGATCGCGTGGACGTGCCGGTGGCGAAGCTGACCTCGAAGGATTACGCCGCGCAATGGCGCAGCACGATCGACCCGGCGCACGCGACAGCGGCGGGCGCGATCCGTGCCGGTGCGGACGTCAGCAACGAAGGCCGCAACACCACGCACTTCTCGGTGATCGACCGCTTCGGCAACGCCGTCTCCAATACCTACACCATCAATTTCAGCTACGGCGTCGGTCTGGTCGCGGCCGGTACCGGCGTGCTGCTTAACAATGAGCTTGACGACTTCGCCGCCAGGGCCAACGCGCCGAACGCCTACGGCCTGCTCGGCGACCGGGCCAACGCACCCGGTGCAGGCAAGAAGCCGCTGTCGTCGATGACGCCGACCATTGTGCTCAAGGACGGCAAACCGTTCCTCGTCACCGGTTCGCCGGGCGGAAGCTTTATTATAAATGCGGTGTTGCAGATCGTGACCGGCGTGATCGACCGCGGCATGGATATCGCGGGCGCGGTTTCGGCGCCGCGCGTTCACAATCAATGGATGCCCGATCAGGTGATCGCCGAAACCGGATATCCCGACGACCTTGTGGCCGCCCTGAAGGCGCGCGGCGAGACCGTGGTCGTGCGGCGTCTGCCGACTTCCGCCAATTCGATCATGGTCACATCCGCAGGCCTCGTCGGCGCCGCCGACCCGCGAACCCGCGGCTCGCTGGCGGCGGGATATTAGGCGGCGACCGGAATACTCGCGGATGGCCGGATCAAGCCCGGCCACGACGAACAGAACGTGGCGCGAGGCTCGCTGCTCCTTCTCCCCGCACGCGGGGAGAAGGCCGGGATGAGGGGGCCTGGCCGAAAAACTCCGACCTGCGGCCTGGATTATTTCCTCGCTGTGGTCCCCACAATGACGGCGTAATATCCTCCTTGAGCGGGCAACAGCGGAAACAACAAAGCCGCCGGGGCAACGCCAAAGAGACGCGTCGAACAGGCGCACGAGGGGAAACGCATGAACGGATACGCGCCAATCGGCACGCTGCGGATCGGCCTGATCGGCTCGGGCTTCATCAACAACTTTCACCTCCAGGCGCTGGTGTCGGTTCGCCACGTCACCGTAACCGGCGTATTCAGTCCCACCGCCGCGCATCGCGAGGCGATGGCGGCCAGGGCGAATGCGCTCGAGCTCGGGCCATGCCGGCCGTTTGCTTCGCTCGAAGCCATGCTGATTTCCGGCGAGGTCGATGCGGTATGGATCGGCGTGCCCAATTTCGCGCGGCTCGACACCATGCGCGAAATTCACCGGCTGGTGACGGCCGGCTGGGTGAAGCTGGTGGGCGTCGCGTGCGAGAAGCCGCTCGGGCGCACGCTGGCGGAAGCCCGCGAAATGCTGCGGCTCGCCGAGAGCGCAAAGCTCCTGCACGGCTATCTGGAAAACCAGGTTTTCTCCAGCGCAGTGCAGCGCGGCAAGGACATCGTGTGGCGCCGCGCGGTGCCGGCCAGCGGCCGCCCTTATCTGGCGCGTGCCGCCGAAGAGCACAGCGGGCCGCACATGCCGTGGTTCTGGCAGGGCCGGCGGCAGGGCGGCGGCGTTCTCTCGGACATGACCTGTCACAGCGTCGAGGTCGGGCGCTTCCTGCTCAGCCGCCCCGGCGCGCCGCGCAGCGACCTCAAACTCGTGAGCGCCAGCGCCACGGTCGGCAATCTGAAATGGACGCGTCCTGAATATGTCGCGCGGCTCAAGGGCATGATGGGACCGGACGTCGACTATGCCCGCCACCCGGCCGAGGATTTCGCCCGCGGCGCTCTGACCTTTCGTGACGCCGACGGACACGAGGTCCTGGTCGAGGCCACCAACTCCTGGGCCTATGTCGGCGCCGGCCTGCGCATTTTGATCGAACTGCTCGGTCCGGAATATTCGATGGAGTTTTCGTCGCTTGATACCGGCCTGAAAGTGTTTCTGTCGCGCGACATCGCCGGCGGCCAGGGCGAGGATCTGGTGGAAAAGCAGAACGCCGAGCAGGGCCTCATGCCGGTGGTCGGGAACGAAGCCGATATCTACGGTTATATCGGCGAGGACCGCCACATGGTGGAGGCGTTCCGCCACCACCGCCAGCCGCTCGAAACATTCGAGGACGGCGTCGCCGTGGCCGAGATGCTGATGGCGCTTTACCGCTCCGCCGAAACCGGCCAGGTGATCAAACTGCCGGCGCCCGAACTTGAGACCTACGTTCCGCCGGTGGCGCGGCCGTAGCGCGCCGCGCCGGCATCAGGCTTTGGCAGCACCAAGACCGAGAAGTTTGATCGCGTTCTCCCGCAGAATGAGCGGGCGCACGTCCGGTTTGATGTCGAGCTTTTCGAAATCGGCAAGCCAGCGATCGGGCTTGATCACCGGCCAGTCCGAACCGAACAGCACTTTGTGTTTCAGCAGCGTGTTGGCGTAGCGGACCAAAATCGGCGGAAAGTATTTGGGCGACCATCCGGACAGGTCGATGTAAACGTTCGGCTTGTGCTGCGCGACCGACAGCGCTTCCTCCTGCCAGGGAAACGAAGGATGCGCGAGGATGATCGGCATGTCGGGAAAATCGACGGCGACATCATCCATGTACATCGGGTTGGAATATTTGAGCCGGATGCCGGCGCCGCCCGGCATGCCGGAGCCGACGCCGGTCTGGCCGGTATGGAACAGCGCCGGCAGGCCCGCCTCGGCGATCGCTTCGTAGAGCACGTAGGCGCTGCGGTCGTTCGGATAGAAACCCTGCATCGACGGATGAAACTTGAAACCGCGAACGCCGAACTCGCGGATCAGCCGGCGCGCTTCGCGGGCACCGGTCTTGCCCTTTGCCGGATCGATGCTGGCAAACGGGATCAGCACGTCGGAATTGGCGGCGGCCTTCTCGGCGACTTCCTCGTTGGCGTACCGGCGGTAACCGGTCTCGCGCTCGGCATCGACCGGAAAGATCACCGCGCCGATCCGGCGCTCGCGATAATAGGCTGCGGTCTGCTCGATGGTCGGACGGTTGTCCGGTTGATTGAAGTAGACCGCCATCTGCGACTGAAGTTCATCGTAACCGTCGTCGGGATGCGTGCCGCAGGGTTCTTCGGCGTGGGTATGGATATCGATGGCGACCAGCTCGCTGACGTTCACGAAAGCGCTCCTTCAATTCCGCGCGCGAAATAAAAAAACAGGCGCGAAGTGAAACATATCGGCCGGCACGGGTACAGGCCGCATTGCCGCGCGGGGCGGGGCGAACGGTCCGGCCTCGCGGGCGTCACGCCTTCAGCGCCGCCAGCACCTCATCCGGCCGCTCCGTCATCAGCATGTGGCCTGCCCCTTCGAGCACCGTGAGACGGCAGGACGCAATCGCCGCGGCCACGGCTTTTCCGCCCTTCGCGGGCGTCATCACGTCGCGGCTGCCGAGAATGACCGTCGCGGGCACCGTCACCGAGGCGGCAGCGGTGAGCGCATCGCCATAGTCGTTGCAGGCGCGGAGGTCAGCGAACAGCACACCGGGCGCTGCGCGTTCCAGCAAACGCTCCGCTCCACCCAGCATCCACAGGCCCGGCGTCTCCGAGCCGCCGATGGTGGCGTGGAATCCGTTGCCCCAGATCGACATCATGTCGATCGCGGCGTGATCGTTGTTCCCTGCCGCGTCAAGCAGTTCGTTCGATACCGCCATCCGGGCCGTGGTGGCGATCAGACCGAGCCCGCTGACCTTCCCGGGATGCCGCGCGGCCGTTTCCAGCGCAATCAGCGTTCCCATGGAATGGCCGACGAGCCGCGCCGATGGCACGCCTGCCGCGTCGATCAGCGCCGCCGTCCAGTCCGCGAGCTCGGCGATCGAGGTGAGCGCGGGTCCTGCCGAGCGGCCGTGCCCGGGAAGATCCGGCGCGAGCACGCCGAAGCCGTGATGCGCGAAGGCGCGCGCGAGCAGCACCCAGGCGGTGTGATCGAAACCGGCGCCGTGCAGAAACACCATCGCCGGCAGCGCCGGATCGAACGCGCGGCCGCCGGTGCCGGCGAAAACCTCCCTGCCGTCGACCACGAGCCGCATTGCTTCAGCCCCGCTGCGAGGCGCGCAGCGCCTGGCCAAAATCATCGATGATGTCGCCCGCGGCCTCGAGACCGACCGAGATGCGCACCAGTTCCTCGCCGACGCCCGCGGCGGCGAGCGCCGCTGCATCCATCTGCTGATGGGTGGTGCTGGCCGGATGGATCACCAGCGTTTTGGCGTCGCCGACATTGGCGAGATGGCTCGCGAGCCGCACCGCCTCGATGAATTTTCGCCCGGCGGCGCGACCGCCCTTGATGCCGAAGCTGATAATGGAGCCCGCACCTTTCGGCAGCAGCTTTTGCGCCAGCGCATAATCCGGATGCGTTTCCAGCGACGGATGCAGCACCCATTCGACCGCCGGATTTTTGCCCAGGAACGCAAGCACGGCCGCAGTGTTTTCCATGTGCCGTTCCATGCGCAGGGCCAGCGTCTCCACGCCCTGAAGCAGATGAAACGCGTTGGTCGGCGACAGGCATGCCCCGAAGTCGCGCAGGCCTTCGGCGCGCGCCCGCATGATGAAGGCGGACGGGCCGAACTCCTCGGCGAAGACGATGCCGTGATAGCCGGCATAAGGCTCGTTCAGCGTCGGAAACTTTTGCGAGGCCCCCCAGTCGAATCGGCCGCCGTCGATCAATCACGCCGCCGATGGCGATGCCATGTCCGCCAATCCATTTGGTGATGGAGTGCATGACGATGTCGGCCCCGAGCGTGAGCGGGCGGCACAGATAAGGTGTGGCGAACGTACTGTCGATCAGGAGCGGAATGCCGGCCTCATGCGCGATCGCGGCGACGGCAGGGATGTCGAGCACTTCCAGTCCCGGATTGCCGATGGTTTCTGCGATCACGAGCCGCGTCTTCGGTCCGATGGCGGCGCGGATGCCCTCGAGATCGCGCGGTTTGACGAACGTCGTCGCGATGCCGAAGCGCGGCAGCGTATGGGTAAGGAGATTGATGCTGCCGCCATAGAGCGAAGCCGAAGCGACGATATGATCGCCGGCGCCGAGCAGCGTCGCGATGGCGAGGTGCAGCGCCGCCATGCCGCTCGCCGTGCACACCGCGCCGACGCCATCTTCGAGTGCCGAAAGCCGTTCCTCCAGCACGCCGGTCGTCGGATTGGAGATGCGCGTGTAGATGTGGCCGGCGCGTTCCAGGTTGAACAGTCCGGCGGCATGATCGGCATCGTCGAACACGTACGATGTCGTCTGATAGATCGGTACCGCACGCGCGCGCGTGACCGGATCGGGATGCTGGCCGGCATGCAGGCTCAGAGTCTCGAAAGCTGGCGGCTTCGGCGGGGCCATGCGTTCCTCGTGAATATAAAAGCCTGCAACGGTGCGCCGCTCCCAGCAAGGACGGAGCCAGGACAAATCTGAAAGATTCCTACCGCAAAATCGCGGATTCCGCATGCCCTCGGTAATGCCCGCCCGTCGTTGCTGCCGTTTTCACCAAATTGTGCGTTCCCCTGACACCTTGCTTTGTCCAGACTTGCGGCTGCGGCATTCGTCTTTGTTTTGAAGCAGGCGCCGTCAGGCATCGCGGTGCGGGCCACTGGCGGGTGCCGTTTCCGGTTTGCGGAATTTGCCGAACGTTCATTCGCGCCTGCGCTGGCTGCCAACCCGCATGGAGAGGCTGATGTCCCGATCCGAAGCGCGCGTGGAAATATTGCAGAACGGACCGTACATCGTCAGCGGCAACGTTCCGCTTGCGGGACAGACGATCGTTACCGATGCCGAAGGGGGCTCCGAATCCTGGAAAGAGGGACCGTCACTTCCGGCGCAGGAAAAATACGCCCTGTGCCGATGCGGCCAGTCGGCAAAGAAACCATTCTGTGACGGGACGCACGCAAAAGTCGACTTCGACGGGACCGAGACGGCGAGCCGCCAGGCCTTTCTCGATCAGGCGAAGGGATTCGACGGCCCGGTGCTCGCGCTTCTGGATGATACGAGCCTCTGCGCTTTCGGCCGCTTCTGCGATACGCACGGCAAGGTGTGGAATCAGGTGGCGCACACTGACGATCCCGCGGTGCGCGCGATGTTCACTCGCCAGGTTGAAAATTGTCCTGCGGGCCGCCTCGTGATCTGGGACAAAGCCGCGGAAAAGCCGGTTGAACCCGTGCTGCCGGTTTCGATCGGGCTGATCGAGGATCCGGCAGAGCAGTGCAGCGGACCGCTGTGGCTGCGCGGCGGCATCCCGCTCGTTTCGTCGGACGGCTTTGAGTATGAGATCCGCAACCGGGTGACACTTTGCCGTTGCGGCGCGTCGCAGAACAAGCCCTTTTGCGACGGCGCGCACGCTTCGGTGAAATTTCGCGCGATATAATTGAGACGGGCCGGATTTTCGACCTACCACCCGATCACGGACCAGATCGCCGACGACCGCAGAGTCATTGCGCGAACGGTGGATCTGCTGGTGCGCGGGCTTACTGCGGGCAGCAGCCCCGTCGCGCGTGGGACGAATGAATCTCCGGCGCATTGAGCGCGCTGAGCCCGCCTTTCCAAAAGCCCCGTGTTGACAGATTTACAGGTGGCGTCTAACGATTGTTTGCTCCGCCCGGGGCGGGAAATTGTTTCAAAGACCATCTTGTTTCAAACACCATCTGACAGCAAACGTATGGCGGCGGTTACGCGCTGGCCATTCGGCTGACGTGAGGCCGCGCATAACGGTTGCCGCGGGGGCGCGCGGCGCAGTAGCAAACGGGCCAGCAGCGGACAACCGCGGGCCGGCCAACAGTACGAGGGAGAAAGCATGACGACCGACAGGCAGCCACGATCCATTCTTTTGGTGGGGAGCGTACCGTTGGCCTCGGCCGAAGATGTCTTCAAGACCGTGGCCGGCGAACTCGGGTCACTGGCGGCACGAATTCCCGACGGAGAGACGGGCGAAAGGTCGCTGTGGATCGTCTGCCAGGGTGAACCAGTCAGGAAATCAACCGGGCTTGAGGTCGGCGGGGAGCGCATTCTGCAGGGCGGAATCCGAAATCCGCGCTACAAAATCAAAGAGGGGCTGACGCCGGACGACGTGCGCTTTGCCCGTCTTGGCTATGCCGACAATGCGCTTGCTTCGTATGAAGTTTTCAAACGTCTGAAATCGGCGGGACAGATACCCGCGACCGAGAAATTCCAGGTTGCCGTGCCCACTCCCCTTTCAGTGGTCTACGCCTTTTTTATTGCTTCGGAGGTGCGCCGCGTCTGGCCGGTTTATGAGAAGGCGCTGCTGGCAGAGATCGATGAAATTCTCGCCAAAATTCCGCATTCCGAACTGGCGATCCAGCTCGACATCGCGACCGAAGTGCACAGCTTCGTCGAAGACGAGGATTTGAAGAGCCTCTATCCGTTCGACGAACTGATCGAGTCATTCGCCCGGATCTGCAATCACATCCCTGCCGACGTCGAGCTCGGCGTGCATCTTTGCTACGGCGACCCCGGCCACAAACACGTCCGCGAGCCTACCGATACGGCCCGCATGGTGGAAATCCATAACCGGCTCGCGGAGAAGCTTCGGCGGCCGATGACCTGGATTCACATGCCGGTGCCACGCGACCGGGACGATGACGCCTACTTCGCCCCGTTGCGGGAGATCCGCCTTCATGACGGCACCGAACTTTATTTGGGCCTTATACACCTGACGGACGGGATCGAAGGCGCGCGGCGTCGCGCGGCCGCCGCCAAAAAGGTGACGTCCGATTTCGGCGTCGCCGCCGAATGCGGCTTCGGCCGTCGCCCGCCGCAGACGGTCCCCGATCTCCTTCGCCTGCATGCGCAGGTCGCCCGCGAAGTTTGAGAGGCGGCAACAGCAATTCGCCGGTCGCGTGACGGGATGGACGGAGGGGATTGAAGCAGTCCGCCACCTGACCCCGGCGTGCGCGCCGCGCTGCCGGCGACACCCTGCACGTCATTGCAGGCGCAGCGAAGCAATCCAGCTGGGCGTACCGAGGCAGGGCCATCGCTGCCCGGCGGCGCGTGGCGAGGCGATAAACGAAGCCGCGCCATTTGCTTCATCTGACGGGCGAAAACGGCTCACCATCCGTAAGCGGGCGCGACCGGGATGACATGATCTACCGGAGCTTCATTGCCCACACCCGGATGCCTTCAACCGTTTCTGACAGGTAAACCATCCGCTCTGCCGCGGTCATATTCGTCGCCCGACGGGCGATTGATCCAGGAAACTGTTCAACCGCAGCACCCGTTTCATCATCGACTGCTAGGATTGCAGACCGGCCGAAATGCTGTAATTGGTGAAGCGAACTTGACGTGGGGGAGATCGGGCCCGACAGAAATGGCCGTCTTCACGCCACATCAGATCGAGCAGGGCGAGGCCGCGACTCCGCTGCACGCTGCCGCCGAACTCCTGGCGACACCAGCGACCAGTATTGTGCTCGCCGTGCGAGGTCATTTCGGTCGCCGCCGCATGGCCGGCGTGGGAATTATGCGCCCAAACCGCACAATCTGGTTGCCGATGACATGCTGTCGCACCCCTGCCGCAAGACCGATTGACAGCCGACGCGCCGATCGGCGTCTGGAAATATCGCCGATTGGCAGAGTGACAACATTTGCCGCAGTTACAGTCCCACCGGAGATCAGCGCATGCCAGTTTACAAGAGGCCCTACGCCCCGCCCCGGAAGATCAATCAGGATCTTGACCGCGTAAGGGCCTATTGGGACAGCCTTAAGCGTCGCGAAGCCAAAATCCCTTTTTGGGACGATGTCAGACCATCGGCATTGCCGGAGCTCCGGAGCAGACTGATCATGATGGAGGCTTCTGATAAGCCGGTGCGATTCCGGTTTGCGTTCGGTCTGGTCGGCGATGAGGTCCAACGGGAGTACGAAGGCGATCTGGCCACCAAATTTCTGGATGAAATCGAAATCCGGCCGCCGCTGCGTTTCCTGCTGTCTCAATGCAGCGCGACGGTCGAGAGCGGCGAGCCCACGCTTTACCGGCACCCGGCAGAACGCCGGGATGGGAGTAACAAACGAGGATATTCGCGGCTTCTCCTTCCACTATGGGGAGAGGGACACGTCGGCATGCTGCTCGGATGCTTTGCCTGGGAGTAGCTTTCATGTCATCGCGGGCGTCGCCGACCAGGCGCGGCCGCCCGCCGAACGCACATGATACCGAAGGCACATCACTATGACTGACGTGCTCACGCTTACGATGAATCCGTCGATCGACCTTTCGGTTTCGGTCGAGCGTATAGCGGCTTTTCACAAGATGCGGTGTTCGACCGCCCGTCGCGATCCCGGTGGCGGTGGCATCAACGTAGCTCGCGTCATAAAGCGGCTCGGTGGCGATGTCGCCGCGATCTACCCAACCGGCGGCGCTTCCGGACAGCTGCTCCACAACCTGGCTGACCAGGAGGGAATTCAGGGACTGACCACTCCAGTCGGTGGCGAAACGCGCGAAGATTTCGTGGCTGTCGAACGCACCAGCGGCTTCCAATATCGCTTCGTCCTGCCGGGGCCCCATCTCACGCAGCAGGAGTGGAAGGCGTGCCTTGACCTGGCTGGCGAAGCACAACGCCACGCCCGGTTCGTTGTTGGAAGCGGCAGTCTGCCGCCCGGCGTTCCGGAAGATTTCTACGCCCGCTTTGCGCAGGCCGCAAAAGCGGCTGGCAGTAAAGTCGTCATCGACAGTTCGGGCCCTCCTTTGGCGGCCGCCTTGCGGGCCGGAATCTACCTGGTAAAGCCAAGTTTGAACGAATTTCGAATTCTGACGGGTGAGCCGCTTGAAACCCAGGCAGACTGGGTCAAGGCGTGCCGGGCAATCGTAGACAGAGGCCAGACCGAGATCATCGCGCTCACGCTCGGAGAACGAGGCGCGCTCCTGGTAACGCGGGATCAAGTTCTTCGTGCACCGGCGCTGCCGATCGAACGGGTCAGTGTTATCGGCGCGGGGGACTCCTTCCTGGGCGGCATGATCTGGAGCCTTGCATCCGGGCACACTCTGGAAACGGCGTTCCGGTACGGGGTAGCAAGTGGATCGGCCGCGCTGCTGATGCAGGGAACGGAACTTTGTCAGCGCAAAGACGTGGAGCGCCTCGTCAGCGACGTAAAGGTTCAGGCCATCTGACTGTTCAGCCTTCCCGCATGCGCACCAGCGCCGGCCAGGAGGCTAATTGGATCCCAGCAGGGTCGCCGCACCGAGCAAACCAAGCATCGGCTCGATAATAAGGTAAGTCGGAATTGCTGCGAGATAGGGCTTCAGCCTGCCCTTCGCTTCGAACCGCGACCGGAATTCGGATTGCGCGAAAGAGGTGGCCATGCGTGGAACGATGCCGCCGGCGATATAGATACCGCCGCGCGCTCCGAGCGTCAGCGCGAGATTGCCGGCAACCGTTCCCAGCATGGCGCAAAAAATGGATGTCGTCTCGCGTGTACGCGGATCCTGATCCCAGATCACCGGATTGGTAATCTGCTCGGCGGTATAGGATGCCGCGGGCCAGCCCGCCACCTCACACCAGGTGCTGTATAAGTTAACGAGGCCGGCACCAGACAACAACCGCTCGGCCGAGACATGATCATAGCGCCTGCGCATGATATCCAGAATCGCGCTTTCCTGCGCGGTCGCCGGCGTCATCGTTATATGCCCGCCCTCGCCCGCGATGGTCACCGGCCCTTTGGCCGTTGGAACCATGGCGCTCACACCCAGGCCCGTGCCTGGTCCGATAATTCCAACCGGCGCTTGATCGACCGGCTCGCCGCCGCCGATCTGAATGCGGTCAGTTTGGGCGAGGTGTGGAACAGCGGCGGCGTTGGCGGCAAAGTCGTTGACGACGTGCAGTTGCTGGAGTCCGAACCGTTCCTGCAACGCCTCGATTGTGAATGCCCAGGGATGATTGGTCATCGTGATCTCGTGGCCGGTCACGGGAGCGGCCACCGCCAGTGCCGCCCGCATCGGCTTCGCTGCCGGCAACTCGTCAGCAAGGTACGCATCGATAGCGTCGGCAAGGGACGCATGCTCGCTTAATGCGTAGACGCGCCGCCCGGTCACTTTGCCGTCCGGCTGGACCAAAGCAAAGCGCGCATTCGTGGCGCCGATATCTCCGACGAGACCCACACCGGCGTTTATCATGACTGCAACCGCAAACTCACCGGCTGTAAAATCATCCACTCCACACTTACGGACCTCAGCGAGCGTTTTCGGCAGCGGCTACGTGCTGTTTTACTGCGATGAAACTGTCGGGGCTCACGGATATCGAGTCAATCCCGCACCGCACAAGGAACCCGGCAAACTCCGGATGATCGCTGGGGGCCTGTCCGCAAAGTCCCACTTTTGCGCCTGCCTTGTGGGCTTCCCGGATGACATTTTCGATCATCCATTTCACCGCGTCGTCCTGTTCGTCAAACAGATCCGCCAGGTCTTCCAAGTCGCGGTCGACGCCGAGCGTCAACTGAGTCAGATCGTTGCTTCCGATGGAAAACCCGTCGAACCGTTCGGCGAATGCTTTCGCCAGGATGACGTTGGAGGGAATCTCGCACATCACATAGACTTCCAGGCCGTTGTCGCCGCGCCTCAGTCCATTCGACGCCATCACCGCCAGCACCTGATCCGCTTCCCGGACAGAACGGCAGAACGGGATCATGACGACGACGTTGCGAAAACCCATTTCATCGCGCAAACGGCGGATCGCCTGGCATTCGAGCGCAAATCCGTCGCGATAGCGCGGCGAGTAGTACCGCGATGCCCCCCGGAACCCGAGCATCGGGTTTTCCTCCTTCGGCTCGAATGCGGCTCCGCCAATGAGATTGGCATACTCGTTGGTCTTGAAGTCGCTCATGCGCACGATAACGGGGTGCGGATGACAGGCGGCAGCGATCCGTCCCAAACCGCGCGCGAGGCGATCGACGAAATAATCGGCCTTTTGCTGATACCCCTCGGTAAGAGCCGCAATCAAATTTTTGGCATGCCCGTCGGCAAGAGTGTCGTAACGCACCAGCGCCATGGGATGAATCTTGATGTGGTTGCTGATGACGAATTCCATCCGGGCAAGCCCGACGCCATCAGCCGGAATCCGCCACCAGCGGAAAGCGGCGGCCGGGTTGGCGAGATTGAGCATCACCTGCGTGCGCGTTTTCGGGATTTCCGTCAGGTCGAGCACAGTGGAATCGAATTCGGCGAAGCCGTCATACACAAAGCCCTTTTCCCCTTCGGCGCACGACACCGTTATGTCCTGTCCGTCATGCAGAACGTGCGTTGCGTTCCCGGTGCCGACGACGGCGGGCAGCCCCAGCTCCCGGCTCACGATGGCCGCATGCGACGTACGACCGCCATGATCGGTCACAATGGCCGCCGCGCGACGCATGATCGGCACCCAATCGGGGTCGGTCGTCCGCGTCACCAGAATTGCCCCGTCGACGAAACGATCGATCGCGCCCGGATTTTCGATCAGGCACACCCGGCCGGTGCTGACGGCTTCCCCGATACTCAGGCCCGCCACCAGAGTGCGGCCCTTCGACTTGATGTGGTATGATTTGAATGTGCCGGCCTCGCGTCGTGACTGTACGGTTTCGGGACGCGCCTGCACGATAAACAAATCACCGGTCTCGCCGTCCCTGGCCCATTCCATATCCATCGGGCAACCGTAATGGCGCTCGATCGAGCAGGCCCACCGCGCGAGAGTCAGGATTTCCCGATCCGTGAGTACGAATGCGCTCCGCTCGGCTTTTGAGGTCGGAACGTTGCGGGTCGGCCCGTCGCCCGCTGTGGCGTAAATCATTTTCTGCGCCTTCTCCCCGATGGTCTTCTCGACGATCGGGACGCACGACCTGTCGGCGAGCAGCGGCTTGTAGACTTGATATTCGTCGGGATCGACCGCGCCCTGAACCACGTTTTCACCCAGCCCCCAGGCCGCATTGATGACGACGAGCCTGTCGAATCCGGTTTCGGTATCGACCGAGAACATCACGCCCGCGCCTCCCAGATCGGACCTCACCATGTTTTGAACGCCGATCGACAGTGCGACTTTCAGATGATCGAAGCCTTTCGCCTGCCGATAGGCGATTGCCCGGTCGGTGAACAGCGAGGCGAAACATCGCCGGCACGCATCAAGCAGGGCAGCAACGCCGCGAATATTGAGGAAGGTTTCCTGCTGACCGGCAAAGCTCGCGTCAGGCAAATCTTCGGCGGTTGCGCTCGAGCGCACCGCGACGTCCGCGTCCGCCTTTTGCGATCGCCGGCAAAGTTCCTTGTAGGCTGACTCGATCGCGCCGGCCACATCCTTCGGCCATGTCCCGCGCAGAAACGCCGCGCGGATCGAAGATCCTGCTTCGGCGAGCGAGGCCCTGCCGGCGGCGAGTTCGTCGAGCCGCTGCTCGATCGTTTCTCTCAATGCGTTGGTCTCCACGAACCGCCAATAGGCATCGGCCACCGTGGCAAATCCGGGCGGGACCCGGATACCCTCCCGGGTGAGATGACAGACCATCTCTCCAAGCGAAGCGTTCTTGCCGCCAACGCGCGATCCGTCCGCCCGCCCGGACTCCTCGAACCAGACGATGAAGCCGCCTGATGCAGCCGCCTGCGTTTTCCCGCCGGATGCCGGCCGGGATTTCACGTCGTGCTTTTCCGGCGTTGTCATCGCTGTTTTTCCAGATGTAAATCAAACCTAATGCTCGAAAGCGGGCCATTCCTTGAGTTAAATCAAAGCTCCGCCCCTGACGGGCGTCTAGAAGCTGCCACGGATGGCCGTGGTGATTTGTTTCTTTCAGTGTTTCAACGTGCAGGCCCGATGATGCTCGACGGCGCAGCTTCTGAAAAAGCCTCCCCAAAATTCATTTGGGGTGTCTCAACGTCGAGCTATCAAATCGAAGGCGCCGTTAACGAAGACGGCCGCGGCCCGAGCATCTGGGACACCTATTGCCGGCAGAGCGGGCGGATTGCCAACGGCGATACCGGTGATGTGGCCTGCGATCATTATCATCGCTACGGCGAAGATATCGCCTTGATGCGCGACCTCGGCATCGACGCCTATCGCTTTTCCATATCCTGGCCGCGCGTCATGCCGAACGGTCGTGGCGAAGTGAACGAGGCGGGGGTTTCCTTTTACCATCGCCTGATCGACAGGCTCCTTGCCTCGGGCATTGAACCCTGGCTTTGCCTCTATCACTGGGACCTTCCGCAGGCATTGGGCGACCTCGGTGGCTGGACAAACCGCGATTGCTCGCGGTGGTTCGCCGATTACGCCTCGCTCATCGGCCAACGCTTCGGCGACAGGGTGAAGAGATACGCCACCTTCAACGAACCCTCCGTGTTCACGCTGTTTGGCTACTGCCTCGGCGGGCAGGCTCCGGGAATTTCCGACCCGAGGAGTCTTTTAGCGGCCATTCACCATGTGAATCTTGCCCATGGCGCCGGGGTGGACCGGTTGCGTGCAACCGTCCCCGCAGCCTCGATCGGCGCGATCCACAACTGCCAGCCATGCCGGCCGGCGCGGCCGGAGCCCGAGGACCGGCTGGCGGCGCAAAAGCTCGATGCTTACTGGAACGGAGCCTTCCCGGACCCGCAAATCCTCGGCCACTATCCGCCCCTGCTTGCCGACGCGATGACGGAGTTTCAGAAGCCCGAAGATCTTGCCAATATCTGCCGTCCGGTCGACTGGTTCGGGCTCAATCACTATTCGCCGCACTACACCGTCGCAAACACCAGCAATCCGCTGGGAATAGGCTTCGGCCCCGCGCCCGCCGATGTGCCTCGTTCCAGCATGGGGTGGCCGGTGGAACCGGATGCGTTCCGGGAAACCCTGATCAAAACGCACAGCCGATACCGCCTGCCGGTCTATGTCCTCGAAAACGGCACGGCATCCCCCGATGCGATCGATGCCGGGGGCGCGGTCGCGGACCAGTCGCGCATCGATTATCTGCGCGCCTATACCGCCGCAATGTTTGAAGCAATAGAGTGCCGGCGCCGACGTGCGCGGCTATTTCATCTGGTCGCTGCTCGACAATTTCGAATGGGGATCGGGCTACAGTCAGCGCTTTGGGCTGGTTTATGTAGATTACCCCACCCAGCGCCGGATTCCGAAGACATCGTTTCGCTGGTACGCGGGGTTCATCAAGTCGGCATCGCCCGATCTGGTCCGGGCGATCGGCGACGGGCAGCTTTCCTGCCGCAATACATAAGCGTTGCGGTGGGGGCCGTCCCGCGACGGCGCTCCTTACGTAACGCCGCTGTTGTCTGGAATACTCTCGCCGCCTGACAATCAAGAACACCCGGTGCCTGGGAGGATCGAGATGGCGAACGGAACTACGGACCGCGCTCTTCTTTCCCGGTTCTGGTCCAGCGCCTCGGGATTTTGGAAAGGCAAGTCGGCAATATCGGCATGGCTCCTGACGTTGAGCGTATTGGCCATGGGCGTTGCGCAGCTGTTCGTGCAGTACCGGCTGAACTACTGGAACCGTGATTTTTTCGACGCGCTGGAGCGCCGTGACAGCGCAGGTCTCTGGCAGCAGGCCATGATCTTTGCGCCGTTAGCATGCCTGAGTGTTGGCTTGAAGGTAGCGTCAGTATGGGGCCGAATGACAACGCAGCGTAAATGGCGCGAGTGGCTGACAACGGACATTTTGAGCAACTGGCTGTCGAAGGAGCGTTATCGCCGGCTTGAACTGGCTGGAGGTGAAACCAAGAACGCCGAATATCGAATTTCCTACGATGCACGTACAGCAACCGATGCGCCGGTCGATCTGGCACTCGGATTGGTGACGTCGGTAATGACCGCCGTCGTGTTTTTCAACGTACTTTGGAGCGTCGGAGGAGATTTGACGTTCGGCGTGGCCGGAATTGAATTGACGCTGCCAGGCTATCTCGTCGTCGGCGTCTGCATCTACTCGCTGCTTTTTACCGGGATGATGATGATCATCGGCCGGAAACTGCCTGAGACCATTCAGTTTCAAAGCCAGGCCGAAGCCGAATTTCTGGCCGCGGCTCACCAGATTCGGGACCTGAACACCCATCAGCACGCGGTGGCAGCCGAAATCGAAAAGCTGCGGAGCGCGTTTCGCGACGTCCTGCTGCGCTGGCGGCAATTGAATGTGCAGCTTATGGGAATAACGCTGGTCACCCAGGCGGACCTGCTGTTCGCCTCGGTCGTTGCCTGGATTCTCTGCGCTCCAAAATACCTCACCGGAGCGATGACTCTCGGAGAACTCATCCAGGCGTCGGCGGCCTTTGTTACACTACAGCTGGCCTTCAACTGGCTCGTTGATAATTATCAGCACCTCTCGGACTGGCGGTCCGCGGTCAATCGCGTCGCGACGCTGCTGATGGCTCTGGATGAAGTCGCGCTGTCGGAAAATGAAACACCCGCCAGTTCTGCGACGTCGGGGATGCGAGGCCCGCTTCACGGCAAGAATGCAAAACCGGTCTGATTTACTGGAGCAGCGAGATGAAGGTTGGAGATTTCATGACCCGGCGGGTCATATCCGTCGCTCCGGAGGCCTCCCTGCTCGACGCAGCCAGGCTGATGCTGCAACACAACGTGAGCGGCCTGCCTGTCGTCAATGCGGCGGGTCAGGTTGTGGGCATCATCAGCGAACATGATCTGCTGCGGCGGCGTAAAGACGACGACGGCCAGGAGGGGCCACACTGGCTGGAATTGATGATCGAAAGACAGGATCTGTCCGAAGCGCAGGCGGCTCACTTTCATGATCGCAAGGTTGGCGAAGCCATGACCACTGATCCTGTAGTCATCGCGCCGACAGCATCGATCC
This sequence comes from uncultured Alphaproteobacteria bacterium, assembly GCA_963766925.1. GTDB lineage: Bacteria > Pseudomonadota > Alphaproteobacteria > Rhizobiales > Xanthobacteraceae > BOG-931. Next base: position 232,752 of record CAVYCI010000009.1, on the reverse strand, counting down.
AGCAGGCGTGCCGCCTGATCGAAGAACGTGGCGTTAAACGACTGCCGGTTGTTCACGACAACAAATTGACAGGCATAATCGCGCGCGCCGACCTGGTGCGGGCCTTTGCAAAAGCCAGCGACGGTTTCAGCGCCGCACCGACTCCGGATGTCAGCGTTTCGGAGCGACTGCGCGAGCTGGAACGGCAAAACTGGCAAATCGGTGCGCGGGAAAAAAAGCCAATATGATGTCTTTATGCAGTTGAAATATTATCTCGTCGTTATCCCCCTTAACCGTGAGGACTCGCATGTCAGAGAAGCGGATACTGATTACGAAATTCATCGGGTACGTTGGAGAAGTATGGAATCCAAAAACGGGCACCAATGTTCTGGCCTACGAGGTGGAAACCGACGCGGGGCCGGCGGCCGTGCAAATTACTGTTGATGTCGCCAGACACCTGCGGGCCATGCCTGACGAATTGCCGGCGTCCATTTAGCAAATCTGTGCCTGGATATGCGCAATCCAGGCCGCCACGCGTTGATTGGGCGGATTAGCCGGCTGGAAAAATATTGCGCGGTACCGGGTATTTTCAAAGACAGGCCAAAGCTGCCGACTGGTGGTCATATTGAAACTACAGGCCGACGCCCCGGTCAGGGAGGCTCGAGACGGCAGGATGTCCGGTTAATGGCAGCGTGATCGTCGCCGACGCATGCGCCTTCAAGAGCACGAACGGGTCGCAATTTTCCGCCGACGGTTTCCCTTGCGTCTCTGGATCAAGGCAAAACGTCATCGGCCACTGAGGCCTGTAACTTCCTGCAAGTTATGGAAGTTTTGGAGCGGGCGAAGGGATTCGAACCCTCGACCCCAACCTTGGCAAGGTTGTGCTCTACCCCTGAGCTACACCCGCATCCGTAGAGGGTAGGACGGTGCAAGCCGCACCGCGCGGTGAAGCTATGCCAAAGACGCCGGGCGGTTTGCAACCGCGGCCGCGGAACCGGCGAAACAGCCCCTCCGGACGCTTTGCAACCGCCGGCGGGGGGCTTATGAAGCGCGCCGATGCCCTCCTCGCCCGACGAACTGTTCGCCTTTCTCGACAGCCTCGGCATTGCCCACCGCACGGTGCGGCATGCGCCGGCCTTTACGGTCGAGCAGGCCCGCGCGCTGCGCGCCGAAAATGCGGCGGGCGGGCACAGCAAGAACCTGTTCCTGCGCGACAAGAAGGGCACGCTGTTCCTGGTCGTGGCCGAAGAAGATGCCGTGATCGAGCTCAAATCGCTGCACCGGCTTGTTGGCGCGACCGGGCGGTTTTCGTTCGGGTCGGCCGAAACGATGCGCGAGACGCTCGGCGTCGAGCCCGGCTCGGTGACCCCGTTCGCCGTCATTAACGACCGGGACCGCCGCGTGACCGTGATCCTCGATGCCGGCCTGATGGCGCACGCGGTCCTGCACTTTCACCCGCTGGTGAATACCGATACCACCACGATTTCCCGCGAGGGGCTTGTGCGGTTCCTCGAGGCCACCGGCCATCCGCCGCGGATCGAAGCCGGTGGCGGGCAGGGGCGACGGGCAGGGCTGAAAACGCGATTGCATTCAGCCCGTTTGTTCCCATCTATTCAGTCGGTCAGGGAGATTGCGGCCCCACCGGGCCCAAAAGGGAAGGCGCATCAGGACGATGTTGCAGCAAGCTCAAACCGCCGCGGATACCTCCGTCAAGGACACGACGACGCAGACCTTCATGAAGGACGTCATCGAAGAGTCCAAACGGCAGCCGGTGCTGGTCGACTTCTGGGCGCCGTGGTGCGGCCCGTGCAAGCAGCTTACGCCGATCCTGGAAAAGGTGGTCCGCGCCGCCAAGGGCAAGGTGAAACTCACCAAGATGAATATCGACGAGCATCCGCAGATTCCCGGGCAGATGGGCATCCAGTCCATCCCCGCGGTGATCGCGTTCGTCAACGGCCAGCCGGCCGACGGCTTTATGGGCGCGCTGCCGGAAAGCCAGGTGGTCGCTTTCCTCGAGCGCCTGACCAAGGGCGCTGTCGGCGGTGAGACGGCCGACCTGCTCAAGACCGCCGACGCGGCGCTGGCCGAGGGCGATTTTGCCGGCGCGGCCGATCTCTATGCGCAGGTGCTCGCCGAGGACAACGCCAACGTTCACGCGCTGGGCGGCCTTGCCCGCAGCCACGTCGAAAGCGGTGCGCTGGAGGAGGCGCGGCAGACGCTCGCGCTGGTCCCGGAGGCGAAACGCAGCGATCCGGCCGTCGCCGCGGCGCAGGCGGCGCTGCAACTGGCCGAGCAGGCAAAGACGCTCGGGCCGATCGGCGAACTGGAAAAGACCGTCGCCGCCAATCCGCTCGACCATCAGGCGCGGTTCGATCTCGCGGTCGCGCTCAACGGCAAAGGCAACCGGCTCGAAGCGCTCGAACACCTGATCAGCATCGTGCGGCGCGACCGCAAATGGAACGACGACGGCGCGCGCAAACAGCTTGTGCAGTTCTTCGATGCGTGGGGACCGACCGACGAGGCCACGATCGAGGGCCGCAGGCGGCTGTCGTCGATACTGTTCGCCTGACGAAGGCGCAGCCGTCGTCCGGTTTCGGTCCGCGCGGCGGCCCTTGAAGGATGCGGTCGGCGCGGCCCGCAGTCGGGCCTGGCGGGCGGCGGCCGCAGCCTCGGCTGACGGAGCAGGCACCCGGAGTGCGAGATGTCGATCAACGCGGCTTACAAAGGACCTGACGATCTTCCCGGCGTGATCGCGATATTTCCGCTGCCGGGAGCGTTGCTGCTGCCGCGCGGGCAGATGCCGCTCAACATTTTCGAGCCGCGCTATCTCGCGATGATCGACGATGCGTTCAAGTCGGGCCTGCGGCTGATCGGCATGATCCAGCCCGATCCGACCCATCCCGGGCCGGACCCGGCGAAGCCCGCGCTGTTCAGCGTCGGCTGTGTCGGCCGCATCAGCCAGCTCGCCGAGAGCGGCGACGGCCGCTACCTCATTCAGCTCACCGGCATCGCGCGGTTCCGCGTCGAACAGGAGCTTTCCGTCGGCACGCCCTACCGGCAGTGCCAGGTGACCTATCAGCCGTTCATCGACGACTTCGTCGCGCGCAAGGGCGAGGACGAAGTCGACCGCAAGGCGCTGCTGCGCACGCTGTCGGATTTTCTCAAGGCCAATAATCTGAAGGCCGACTGGGACGGAATCGAGAATGCTCCCAACGAGGCGCTCGTCAATGCGCTGGCGATGATGTCGCCGTATGGCCCGGCGGAGAAGCAGGCGCTGCTCGAGGCGCCCGATCTCAAAAACCGCGCCGAGATTCTGGTCGCCGTCACCGAAATCGAACTCGCGAAAGACAAAAACGGCGAGAGTACGTTACAGTGATGCACCGGCCGGCCGCGGGATTGCGGCTGCTGTCCGTGCCGGGTATGTGGAACTGGAGCCTGCCATGTCATCCGACCATCCCGGCGATACCGTCGATCCGAAGCTGCTGGAAATTCTGGTCTGTCCGCTGACCAAGACGCCGCTCGAATACGATGCGGAGAAGCAGGAACTGATCTCGCGGGTCGCCAAACTGGCCTATCCGATCCGCGACGGCATTCCGATTATGCTGCCCGAAGAAGCACGCCGGCTCGACTGAGCAGCACCACCCATGACGATAAAAATCTGGGGCCGGAACACGTCGTCGAACGTGCAGAAAGTAATGTGGGCGATCGGCGAGATCGGCCTGCCGCGCGAGCGCATCGATATCGGCGGACCGTTCGGCAAAAATCGCGAGGCGGAATATCTCGCGATGAACCCGAACGGCCTTGTGCCGACGCTGCAGGAGGAAGACGGCTTCCTGCTGTGGGAATCCAACTCGATCGTGCGCTACCTCGCCACGAAACACCGTTCCGCGGTGCTCGAACCGGAGGATCTGCGGATCCGGGCACGCGCGCAGGCGTGGATGGACTGGCAGCTCAGCGTTCTCGCCCCCGCGATCACTCCCGGCTTCGTCGGCCTGATACGGACGCCACCGGAACAGCGCGACCCTGCGGTGATCGCGGACTCGCTCAAGCGAACCACGGCCGCGTTCGAGCTGCTCGACGGACAGCTCGGCAAAACCGAATACGTTGCAGGAGACGTTTTCAGCTACGGGGACATTCCCGCAGCGGTGATGGCGAACCGCTACCGCCAGCTCGTGCCGCAACGGCCGCCGCTGCGAAATTTCGAGCGCTGGTACGCGGCGATTGCGGCACGCAGGCCGTTCGCCGATGAAGTCGCAGCGGTACCACTCGCCTGAGCGCCGTCATTCCGGGTCCCCGCGCAGCAGCAAGTCCGGAATGACCGGGCGGCGGAGGCGCTACTCCGCGGCCGCGCGCGCGGCGCTGCCGTGCGTGGAGACGATGTAGTCCATCGCCGCCTGTACGCCGCCCTTCTTGTGCGGGACGCCTGCGAGCGACAGCGCCATTTCGGTCGCGCCGAGCGCACCGATGATCATCCCGTCGTTGACGTCGCCCATATGGCCGATGCGGAAGTATTTCTTCGCGTAAGGGCCGAAGCTCGCGCCGTAGGCGATGTTGAAGTTGTTGAGCGCGATGCTGCGGAACTGGTCGGCGTCGTGGCCGTCGGGCAGCAGCACGGCGGTGACCGTGGGCGAATAGTATTTCGGATCGCGGCAGAGGATTTCCAGGCCCCAGGCGCGCACCGCGCGCCGGGTCGCCTCACCGAGCCGGTGATGCCGCGCGAATACGTTGTCGAGGCCTTCCTCGTGCAGCATCTCGATCGAGACATCGAGGCCGTAGATCATCTGCGTCGCCGGCGTGTACGGGAAGAAACTCTGTTTGTACATCGTCAGCATGTCGTCCCAGTGGAAGAACGAGCGCGCCAGTTTCGCCGTCTTCGAAGCGCGCAGCGCCTTCTCGCTCACCGCGTTGAAGGACATGCCGGGCGGCATCATCAGGCCCTTCTGGGCGCCGCCGATGGTGACGTCGACGCCCCACTCGTCGTGCCGGTAATCGGTCGAAGCGAGCGACGAGATGGTATCGACCATGAACAGCGCCGGATGGCCGGCGGCGTCGATCGCCTTGCGGATCTGGTCGATCGGCGACAGGCAGCCGGTCGCGGTCTCGTTATGCAGGATGCAGACCGCCTTGATCTCGTGCGCGCGGTCGGCGCGCAGATGCTCCTCGATCACGGCCGGGTCGGCGCCGACGCGCCAGTCGGTCTTGATGAAATCCGGCTTCAGGCCGAGGCGTTCAGCCATCACCTTCCACAGCGTGGCGAACTGGCCGGTCTCGACCATGAGCACGCGGTCGCCGGGCGACAGCGTGTTGGTCAGCGCGGCCTCCCACGCGCCGGTGCCGGTCGCGGTGTAGATGATGACCGGCTGCACGGTCTTGAAGATGGTCTTGATGCCTTCGAGCACGCGCTTGTTGAGTTTGGCAAATTCGGGGCCGCGCTGATCGATCAGCGGCATGTCGATGGCGCGCAGGATCCGGTCGGGCACTGGCGTCGGCCCGGGGATTTGCAGGAACTGGCGTCCGGGAAGACGCGAAGAATTCTGCGGCATTGTGATCGCACTCCAGCGGACGCTTCCTGATCCGGCCGCGCCCGTCCGAAAGCGCGCGTGCCTTGTTCCCCGAATGCGGCATTGCGGTCAAGCCGTGGGCCGTTTGGGACGAGCGCGCCGAACGGTCGCATCCTGACGCCGGCACTGCAGGGATCGGGAAATCAAACCGGGCTTGATTGCGAATTGACAGAAATTATCTACCGTTTAGAACGTTGCGGGGCGGCGAAAAGAGAAAAAAATTCTTTCTCTGTCTGTGTCGGGGATTGGAAGAAACCATGGGTATTCTGACCAGAAAAGCGTCGGGCATTCTTTCGACCGAAAACGGCATCGCGCTGCCCTTCGCCCCGGGCGATGCATCGCCGAAAAATCCGGAAGCGTTCATCGCGGCGGATGGCGCTTTGGCCGGGTCCCCGGTCGAGGCCGCCGCACAGCTCGATCAGCATCTGCGCGATGTGCCGGCCGGCGAGCGGCTGGCGCGTTTTCGCCGGCAGGTCGAGGGCAAGGCCGTGTTCACGACCAGCTTCGGTCTTGAGGACCAGGTCATCCACCACCTGATCGCCGAGCAGAATATCGACATCGAAATCGCGACGCTCGATACCGGACGGCTGTTTCGGGAAACCTACGAGCTTTGGGCGGAAACCGAGCGCCGCTACGGCCGCCGCATCCAGGCCTATTATCCGCAGCACGCCAAACTGGAATCGCTGGTGAAGACGCACGGCGTGAACGGATTTTACGATTCACGCGAGGCCCGCGTCGCGTGCTGCCACGCCCGCAAGGTCGAACCGCTCAACCGCGCGCTTGCCGGCGCCGCCGCCTGGATCACAGGCCTGCGGGCGGATCAGTCGAACCAGCGCGAGACCACGAGGCTGGTCACGGCCGACGAGCGCGGGCTGCTCAAGCTCAGCCCGCTGTTCGACTGGAGCCGGGAGGCGGTGCATGCATTTGCCGTCAGCAACAAAATCCCGATCAACCCGCTGCACGCCAAAGGCTTCGCTTCGATCGGCTGCGCGCCCTGCACGCGCGCGATTGCGCCGGGAGAGCCGGAGCGCGCCGGGCGCTGGTGGTGGGAAACTGACGAGAAGAAAGAATGCGGCCTGCATGTGACGGCCGCGGCCGCGCACGCTGCCGGCACGACCGTTTCCTGACGTTCAGCGTTCCGCGGCCATCGCGCTCTCGTGCCAGCGGCGCAGCGCCAGATAATTGACCAGCGAGAGCAGATAAAAGATCACGATGCCGGCGAGCGACAGCAGCAGCAGCGCGGCGAACATGCGCGGAATGTTGAGGCGATAGCCGGATTCGGCGATCCGGTAGGCAAGCCCCGAGCCTGCGCCCGCGGAGCCGGCGGCGATCTCGGCGACCACCGCGCCGATCAGCGAAAGCCCGCCGGCGATGCGCAGGCCGCCGAGGATATAGGGCAGCGCCGACGGCAGCTTCAGCCGCCACAGCACCTGACCGCGCGAGGCGCCGTAAAGCGCGAACAGGTCGGCGAGATTGCGGTCGACCGAATTCAGTCCCGAGCGTGGTGTTCGCCAGCACCGGAAAGAACGCCACGATCCAGGCGCAGACCAGCACCGCCGCGTGCTGCGGCAGATAGATCAGCAGCAGCGGCGCGATGGCGACGATCGGCGTCACCTGCAGGATCACGGCATAGGGATAGAGCGAGTATTCGACCAGCCGCGACTGGTTGAACAGGATCGCGAGGCCGACGCCGCCGGCGGCGGCGAGCAGAAAGCCCTCGAAGGTGGTGGTGAGCGTGACCAGCAGCGACTGCGACAGCAACGCCCAGTCGGCGACCAGCGTTCGCAGGATCAGGTCGGCGCCGGCAGCACATAAGGCGGAATATTCCCGATCCGCACCACCAGTTCCCAGACCGCAAGACCGAGCGCCAGCACGACGATCGGCAGCGCGAACCGCAGGACGCCGCTCGCGCCGCTCGCGCGCGCGTCACGATCGCCTCCCGCCGCCATGGCGCCTGCGCCAGCGCGTCCGAAGCCCGCCGGCACAGCAGCCACGTATTCCGGCCGAGGTGCGGAAATGCTCGCCGCGCGGAGTAGGGCGCGTCGATCGCGAGCTTCGGTGAAGATGCGGCCCGGCCGCGCCGCCATCACCACGATGCGGGTCGACAGATAAACCGACTTCGAACACCGAGTGGGTGACGAACACGACCGTCGTGCGCAGCGCCTGCCACATCCGCAGCAGATCGTCGTTGAGCTTGAAGCGCGTGATCTCGTCGAGCGCGGCGAACGGCTCGTCCATCAACAGCAGCTCGCGGCTCGGTGACGAGCGCGCGCGCGATCGAGACGCGCATGCGCATGCCGCCGGACAATTCGCGCGGATAGGCGTCCGCGAATGTGCCAAGCCCGACGCGATCGAGCGCGGCTGTCGACGCGGCCGCGCATCGTTTCGCGCGGCGCGCCCGTGAGCTTGAGCGGCAGCAGCACATTGTCGAACACCGTCGCCCACGGCATCAGCGTCGGCTCCTGGAAGACAAAGCCGATCCGGCTTTCGCCTCGCGCGGCGCCGCTCGCCGCCTGCGCCATTCGACGTGCCGGCGCTCGGCTCGCTCAGACCCGGCGATGATCCGCAGCGCGGTCGACTTGCCGCAGCCCGACGGGCCGAGCAGCGTCAGAAATTCGCCGGCGCCGGACCTCGAGATCGAGCCCGGCGAGCGCGCGCAGTGCCGTTCGGAAAGGTCTTGCCGACACCGCGCAGCGCGACCAGCGGAGCGAACCAGGTGAGCTATCCGGCGCCATCAATGTCGCTATTGCTTCGGCCGCAGATCGAGCCCGACCTTCTTGTCGACGAATTGCAGCGTGTAGGACTTGCGATAATCGAGGCCGGCCTTGGCCACGCCGGCGCGCACCATCTTGTCGAAAAAATCCTTCATGCGCGCATCGGTCATGGCGCCGATGCCGAGCGTTGCGGCGTCGCCGGAATTGACGATGCCGTATTCCTTCATCTTGGCGACCGAATAGGCCAGCAGATCGTCGGTCATCTCCGGGTTCTGCTTCTTGATCAGCGCGTTGGCCGCGGCGTTGTCGCCGTAGATATAATTGTACCAGCCGATGATCGAGGCATCGACGAAGCGCTGCACCAGGTCGGGCTTCTTGTCGACCAGATCGCGGCGCGTCTCGATCAGCGTCGAATAGGCGGAAAAGCCCTGGTCGGCGAGCAGGAAAACCTTCGGCGTGAACTTGGCCTTCCTTCTCGATGGCGAACGGCTCCGACGTGACGTAGCCCTGCATCGCGCTCTTCTTGTCGGCGAGGAACGGCTGCGGATTGAAGGTGTAGGGCTTGACCTGCCTGTCCTTGAAGCCGAAATCCGCCTTGAGCCACTGATAATAGGTCGCCATTCCCTCCTGCGAGACGAACAGCGTCAGGTTCTTCAGATCGGCGAATTTCTCGATGCCCTGGTCGGGATGCGCGATCAGGACCTGCGGGTCCTTCTGAAACAACGCGGCGACCTCGACGGTCGGGACGTTCTGCGCGACCGCGTCGAAGCCCTGCAGCGTGTTGGCGCTCAGAAAGAAATCGATCTTGCCGACCAGCAGCAGGATGCGGTTGTTGGCGTTCGGCCCGCCCGGCACGATGGTCACGTCGAGGCCGTATTTGCGATAGGTGCCGTCGGCCAGCGCCTGGTAGAAGCCGCCGTGCTCGGCTTCGGCCACCCAATTGGTGCCGAAGGTGACCTTGTCGAGCGCTTGCGCGGCCGACCGGCCGGCGAAAGCGGCCACGGCGATGCCGAAGCCGCAAGCACGCGACGCAGAACCGTTCTAGCGCAACGGCATGCAGGTTGCTCCTTTCCGCCGGCAACGCGAGAATAGCATGATCCGGAAAGCGCTGGCCACGAGATTCGGCGACAGCCTGGCGAGACAATCCGATGACGCTGCCCAAACGCGACTGGATGGACATGACCTGGCAGGAGATTGCCGGCGCCGGCGACGCACCGCGCGCTGGATCGCCGTCCTGCCGCTCGCCGCGGTGGAGCAGCACGGGCCGCATCTGCCGCTCGGCGTCGATACCTTCATCGCCGAGGCCTATCTGGCGCGCGTGCGCCAAATTCTTGCCGGCCGACCTGCCGGTGACGTTTCTGCCGGTGCAGCGCATCGGCGTTTCGGCCGAGCATCTGCCTATCCCGGCACGCTGACGCTTGTCGGCGGCGACCGCGATCGCGGCCTGGACCGAGCTTGGCGAAAGCCTGGCGCGCGCGGGACTGCGCAAGCTCGTCCTCGTCACCAGCCACGGCGGCAATGTCGCGGCGATGGAATTGGTGGCGCGCGATTGCGCGCGCGGCTCGGCATGCTCGCTGTCACCGTCGGCTGGCATCGTTTCGGCTATCCGGACGGCGCGTTCTCCGGCGAAGAGAAGAAGCACGGCATTCACGGCGGCGACATCGAAACCTCGCTGATGCTCGCCGCGATGCCGGACACGGTGCGGATGGACAAGGCGCCGCAACGCCGACGCCGGCGACCATCGCCATGGCGCGCGAATTCAAATGGCTCGGCGCCTACCGGCCGGCGGGCTTTGCCTGGATGACGCAGGACATCCACGCGACCGGCGCGGTCGGCGACGCGACGCTGGCGACCGCCGCCAAGGGCGAAGCGGCGCTCGCGCACGGCGCGCGAGGCTTTTGTGGAATTGCTGCGCGAGATCGACCGCTTCGATCTCGGCGCGGCTGCACGACGGGCCGTTGCAGCTCGCACGACGTGATATCCTGGTCGCCGAACGATAGTAGCCACCGCCAGTTATTGACGGAGATTTGCGAGGACGTCATGTTCGTTACGACCAAAGACGGCGTTCGAAATCTTTTACAAGGACTGGGGCAAAGGTCAGCCCATCGTGTTCAGCCACGGCTGGCCGCTGTCGGCCGACGACTGGGACGCGCAGATGCTGTTCTTCCTCAATCACGGCTATCGCGTCATCGCCCATGACCGCCGCGGCCACGGCCGCTCGACGCCAGACGGCCGACGGTCACGACATGGATCATTATGCCGACGATCTCGCGGCGGTGACGGCGCATCTCGATCTGAAAAACGCCATTCACGTCGGCCATTCCACCGGCGGCGGCGAGGTGGTGCATTATCTCGGCGCGGCACGGCGAGAGCCGCGTGGCGAAGGCGGCCATCATCAGCGCGGTGCCGCCGCTGATGGTGCAGACGCCGGCCAATCCGAATGGCTTGCCGAAGAAGGTATTCGACGATTTCCAGGTGGCGCTCGCGGCCAACCGCTCGCAATTCTATCGCGACGTCGCCGGCGGGTCCGTTCTACAATTACAACAAGACCGGCAAGCCAGCCGAGGCGACCATCCAGAACTGGTGGCGGCAGGGCATGATGGGCGGCGCCAAGGCGCATTACGACGGCATCGTCGCCTTCTCGCAGACCGACTTCACCGAGGACCTCAAGAAGATCAACGTGCCGGTGCTGGTGATGCACAGCGAAGACGATCAGATCGTTCCCTACGTCGCCGCCGGGCCGCTGTCGGCAAAGCTTCTGAAGAACGGCACGCTGAAGACCTACAAGGGCTTTCCGCACGGCATGCCGACCACGCAGGCGGCAACCGATCAACGCCGACCTGCTGGCGTTTCTGAAAGCAGTGATCATTCCGCGCCGGCTTAAGATCGGCCGGAGCGGTCACGCCGCGATCTTCACATATTCGAAATCGCCGGGCTTGTTGTCGATGCCGACGCGCGGCGGCGCGATCCAGCTGGCGAATTGGCCCGGCTCGGTGACCGGCTTCATCAGGCTGACGATGAAATCGCCGTCGTCCTTCGACGGCAGCCATTTGCCGTTGTCGCGGTTCCAGCCCGCCTCGTCGAGCACCTTGCCGGCCGGCGAGACTTTCACATCCTTGAACTCGCCGATCTGGCGGTGGAAGCCGACATGGGGCAGTTCGAGCTCGGAAGGCGACGCCGGTCTTGTCGATGATCTTGTTCCAGCGGTCGATGCCGCGCTGGCAATCGGCGGTGTAGTCGTCGCGCAGCCGCATATTGATCGCGGTCAGCGCCGGCTCGTCGACGCGCTTGATCTCGCCATCGACGAATTTGAGCACCGGATAGGTCGCGTGTTCGAGCCGGTGATCGTCGTCGATCTTGGTTTCCTGGAAGCGGCCCTTGAGGCCCGGCGGTGAACGTGTTGGCGGCATTGGTCGAGACTTCCGAGCCGAACAGGTCGAGCGACAGCGAATAGTGCAGATTGAGCTTCTTCTGGATGGTCGGCAGGTCGATGACGCCAAGGGCTGCGGACTCTTGTCGATGTCGTAGGGGTCCTCGATGCCCGGCCGCCTTCATCGCCTCGCAGGTGCGCTGGATGGTGCGGCCGACGCCGGTCTCGCCGACGAACATGTGATGCGCTTCTTCGGTCAGCATGAAGCGGCAGGTGCGCGACAGCGGATCGAAGCCCGACTGCGCCAGGCTTTCGAGCTGCATCTTGCCGTCGCGATCGGTGAAGAAGGTGAACATGTGAAACGACAGCCAGTCCGGCGTGGCTTCGTTGAAGGCGCCGAGCATGCGCGGCTTGTCGGCGTCGCCGGAGCGGCGCTGCAGCAGTTCGCCGCGCTTCCTCGCGGCCGTCGCGGCCGAAATATTTCTGCAGGATATAGACCATCGCCCACAGGTGGCGGCCTTCCTCGACATTGACCTGGAAGACGTTGCGCAGGTCGTAGAGCGACGGCGCGGTCTTGCCGAGATGGCGCTGCTGCTCGACCGAGGCCGGTTCGGTGTCGCCCTGGATGACGACGAGGCGGCGCAGCATGGCGCGATATTCGCCCGGCACGTCCTGCCAGGCCGGCTCGCCGTAATGCCGGCCGAACGGAATCTTGCGGCCTTCCTCCTTCGGCGCCAGCAGAATGCCCCAGCGGTAATCCGGCATTTTCACGTAGTCGAACTTGGCCCAGCCTTTCGGATCGACCGAGACCGCGGTGCGCAGATAGACCAGCGCCTCCTGGAAACCTTCCGGGCCCATGTCCATCCACCAGTCGATATAGCCCGGATGCCAGCTCTCAAGCGCGCGCAGCACCTGCCGGTCCTCGGCGAGATTGACGTTGTTCGGGATCTTGGTCGATGTAATCGACGTTGTCGATATGCATGGCGTCGCTCCTGTTCATCTGCACGCGTCTGAATCCCTCACAACCGTCATACTCGTCGTGTATCGAACACCGGCTTCTGGCCGGTGCCGTAACGTTTGAGCGCGCCTTCGTCGCCGATGGCGTTGGGCCGCTGGAAAATCCAGTTCTGCCACGCGGTCAGCCGGGCGAAGATTTTCGATTCCATGGTCTCCGGCCCGGCGAAGCGCAGATTGGCTTCCAGACCGGTCAGGCCGTCGGGCGAAAAGCTCGCGCGCTCTTCGAGAAACACGCGCACTTCGTCGTCCCAGTCGATATCGTCGAGCGCGAAGGTGACGAGGCCGAGCCGTTCGCGCCGCTCTCGGCGTCGAGCAGCTTGCCGCTCCCGGCTTTGGCCGCTTCGACGTCGGCCGGATTGGCGAGAAAGCGGCTCGCAGCCGCGTCAGCCCGTTCGACATCGGATAGGCGCCGAAATTGGCATCGGTCGAGCGACGATGGCGGCCGGCGGTTTGTTGTCGCCGTCGCGCCGCCCGATCAGCATGTAGGAGCGGTCGCTGGCGAACGGCAGTTCGGCGAGCGTGCCGGCAAAGCACGAGCCCGGCTCGATCAGCGTCACCAGCGAGCGCGAGGTCAGATCGACGCGCTTGAGCACGCGCTTCCACAAATGCCGGATTTCGCGCGCCAGCCAATGATCCTTGTTGGCGTCGAGGAATCGTGTCGTAAGCGAGAACCTGCGCCGGATCGCCGGACGATTTGAACACGATCGCGGCGATGTCGAACTCGTTGAGCCGGATATGCAGGATGGCGTCGTCGAGTTCGCGCGCGAGCTTGAGCGGCCAGAATTCGCGCCTTGCGCCACCATCGCTTCGACCGATGCCGGCGGCGGCGCGGTCGGGCCCGCGCAAGCACGATGGTCGCGATCCGCGCGCCGCGGTCGAATTCGACCGAGACCGAGCCGTATTCGACGCCGGTTTGCGGTAAAGGTGCGCGTCAACGGCGCGAGCCTGATGCCTTCGCCAGCGGCGGCGCTGCGCCGGGATTTCGCCGGCGAACGCGCTCGCCCGCGCCGCCACCGCTTCGTCGAATTTCGAACCCGGCACGACTTCGTCGACCAGCCGCCACTCGACCGCGCGCTTGCCTTTCACGCCCTCCTCGGTGGTGCAGAAGAAGTCGGCGTGGTCGCGCGCGCACCTTGCGCTTGTCGACGACGCGGGTGAGCCCGCCGGTGCCGGGCAGCACGGCGAGCAGCGGCAGTTCGGGCAGCGACACCGCGGACGAGCCGTCGTCGACCAGCATGATGTGATCGCAGGCCAGCGCCAGCTCGTAGCCGCCGCCCGCGGCGGTGCCGTTGATGGCGCAGATGTAGCTTGGCCCGGAATTCTCGCTCGCATCCTCGATGCCGTTGCGCGTCTCGTTGGTGAACTTGCAGAAGTTGACTTTGTGAGCGTGGCTCGCGCCGGCCAGCATGCGGATGTTGGCGCCGGCGCAGAACACGCGCGGCTTGCCCGAGCGCAGCACCACGACGCGGACCTGCGGGATGCTCGAAGCGCAGGCGCTGGACCGCGTCGGCCAGCTCGATGTCGACGCCGAGATCGTAGGAATTGAGTTTGAGCTTGTAGCCCTCGAACAGCGCGCCTTCTCGTCGACGTCCATCAGCAGCGTCGCGACGTCGCCGTCGATCCGCAGCTTCCAGTGCCGGTAGCGCGAAGGATCGGTCTGGAAATCGATCCGGGTCTGGCCGTTTGCCAGAGGACGTTCCACCGCGTGAGGCGCATCAGCCATGGTCGACTGCCCTTGGGCGTGTTCGGACTTCGGACCTGTCAGAGCCGGTATCTGTCGAACCCGAGTTGTCCTGTTTATGTATTATAATGCATATAAGGCGCGCTGGTCTTTATGCATTATAATGCAGTAGAGCTGCAAGACCGGAGTCGGTCCGCCCGCGCCTTCGTGATGGTCGCGCAACAGCCGGTTGATGAAGCCTGCGGTGGCTTCGAGCGTCGCCTCCGGCGCGTCGCGATAGGGCGAATGGCGGACGCCCGGCAGCACCACCGTCTCGACCGGGCAGAAGCATTCCTCTTCCGCCACGGCAAGCTGCCGCAGCGTGCCGTACTGATCCTCGGTGCCCTGGATGATCAGGATCGGGACGCGGATGTAGGCAAGCGGCTCGGTGATGTCCCATTTCACAAACGCCGGATCGAGCCAGGCGTCGGACCAGAAGCGGTACGCGCCATCCGCATCGTCATGCCAGCGTGCGAGTTTTTCCCGCAGCGTACCGGTGGCGAAGTCCTCGCGGGTGCGGCGGATGGCGTCGAGCCCCATCGGCTCGGTGAAGAAGTGCGGCGCCATCAGCACCAGCCCGCGCACCCGGTGATCCTGAACGCTGCCGGCATAAATCGCCGCGATCGACGCGCCGTCGCTGTGCCCGAGCAGAATGCCGCGCTGAAAACCGATGGCGTCGAGCACGCGGGCCAGCACCTCGCGCGCTTCCACATCCATGTAGGTTAGCGGTTCGCGCCGCGGGCCCCGGGCGGATTTGCCGGACCCCGCACGCGAGTAAACAAACACGCCGGCGCCGGTCGCCGCCGCGAGCATTTCGGGGAATGCGCGCCAAAGCCCGACGCAACCCAGTCCCTCGTGCAGCATCACGATGGTCGGTGCCTCGTCGGGCCGCGGCCCGATCATCCGGTATTCGAGCCGCAAGCGGCGGCAGATCGAGAAAGCCGGTATCGGCGAGCGTCACGACTGCCGCTCCCCAATGAATGGCGCCACAAGGCGCAAAAGCTTCGAAAAACTCGCTTCGACCGCTTCCCCCGAAGTGTCCAGTTCACCCTCGGCGCGCGCGTAATCGGCGCGGCGGGCATCGAGGATGGCGACCAGATCGGCCATCGCGGCGCGGTTCTGCGCCATCGGCCGGAAATCGCCCTGCGCCATGACCCGGCTCATATGTTCGTCGGGACGCGCCTTGATCCAGACCGTGTGCGTCGCGCGCAGCAGCAGCGCGTAGGTCTCGGGATTCGACACGATGCCGCCGGCAGTGGTGATGATCGCCGGGTCGTGCTCCGCGATCACACGCTCGAGCGCGGCGCGCTCGTGACGGCGGAACGTCGCCGTGCCGGCCATTTCGATCAGATCCGGAATGCTCGCGCCGTAATCTTCCTCGACGCGACGGTCGAGCTCGATCAGCGGCCAGCCGAGATGCTGCGCGAGCAGCCTGCCGAGCGTGGACTTGCCAGCGCCTCGGAGGCCGACCAGCGCAATGCGGCGGCCGCGGCCGGCGCCCGCCGAGCGCGCCACCCGCGCCTCGATATCCCGCACGAGCGCCGGCAGTTCCTGCGCCGGCACCTGGGCGGGCACTTGAGCGAATACCTGGGCCAGCCGGTCGAGGATCGCGCCGTGCTCGCCCGCGGCATTGCCGGCCGCGGGCAGCAGAGCGGCAGCGGGAAGGTCCAGCGCCTGCGCGATGGCGCGCAGCACGCTCACCGACGGATTGCCGGCGCCGCTCTCGATCTGCGCCAGATAACGCTCCGAGGTGTCGGACGCCTGCGCCAGTTGCCGCCGCGTCATGCCCCGTTTGGCGCGATTTCGCCGGACCTCAGCACCGAGAGCGGCGAGGAACGCGCTCTCGTTCGGCGGAGGCGCGGCCGCAGGACCGACCCGCAGCCTCTCTGCTGTTCCTTTGGCGGTCATGATGCGTCCTATGCACTATAGTGGCGACTATCCCCAACTCGACAGTCGGGGAATGATGCACTATACTGCACAAACGGGCAGGCGCAAAAACATCAAGGGGGGGTACAAGCACCGCGCACTTGGCGGGTTGCTGCTCGCTATGGAATCTACTTTTCGGGGAATTGATTCCCCGAAGAAGGATTTTGCCATGGGCCAATCTTCCCGCGAGAGAGCGGAACGGCGCCGCCAAAGAGAAATCGAGGCCATCACCGCACACGCAGCACCACAGCAACCGCGCGAACAAGTCAGCGTCCGAGGCTACGTTGCGCTTTTGGGTATTCCCGCTCTCGTCTTTGCGGTGTGCATGACGATGACTGGGTATTCGAATTTCACAGCGGGAATTATCGGGTCTGGGGCTGCCGCCCTTTGGTTTTTGATCGATTGGTGGCTGTTATCTAGGTCACTGCCAATCTATAGGCGCGCCCTAGGCATGTTATTGGGATTAGCCGGCTTGGCGACGGTCGCTTATATCGGCTTGTTAGATGCACCTATCGTTGTTTCTTGGCGCCTTGTACCAAATAGCTATCCTGTCGGAACAAAAATTGCTGGAGTTTCGTGGGCAGACAATTTAACTGCGATGCAGACTTACATCAGCAATGAAACGGATAACGATTATTCAAATATCGATATTTCGATTAGAACCGACCTTACTATTCTCGGCCTTGACGCAAAATCCCCCTTTTCATCTTGCACGGTTAAAATGGATGGCCCAATCAAAGCCGCGGAACTCTATGGAGTTGATGAAAATGGAAAAAACATTACCATCCCGGTACCTATGAACGAACCTGGAAGCATGGGTTCAGTTTTCCGCATCCGCTGCGACAAATTGGTAGCCGGGCGAGAGATCGAATTGACCACTGCGCTCGCTGCCGTCTCATTAAGAAATACAGAGCCGGTTTCGCCGATCAAGACTAAACCTGCATGGGCAAAAATGACCGTGCAGTACGAAGGACGCGGCCGCACGCGAAAACCTCCGCAGTACTACAAATGCTTTGTAGGTTGTTAGATGGCGTCAGCGCCCCTCAATCGCCGTTTCGAAAATATCCGCGTTGTTTCGGTTATTATACCGGAACTGAAACTCCGCGACATACAGGGGCATATATTTGGCGCTAACCTTGTGGAAACTGCCGACAATGCCGCGCTTGAAGATCGACCAGAAGCCCTCAATCGTGTTGGTATGAACGGCACCGACGACGTACTGCTTGCGGGAATGATCGACCGTCTGGTGATTGTATTTCAGTCAGGCCGCGATAGACGCGGTTTTCGTCGGTCGCGAGCAAGCTTACTTTGTCGGACACCATTTCGCGCACGAAAGATAGCGCCGCTTCTTTGGTGACGAATTCGAGGACACGGGCGACGACGTTGCCTTTGCGACTGACGGCACCAATGACCGGAGTTTTGGTCGAGAGCCGGTGCTCGCGCGGCAGGCGCTTCCGTCCGTCCCAATGCTTGTTCTTGTCCTTACCGCCGATGAAAGATTTCATCGACCTCAACAATGCCACCAAGCTGTTTGATGTCCTCAACCAGGGCGGTTCTGATTTTATGGCACATGAGCCAGGCGGTTTTGTAGGAACCGAAGCCCATGTAGCGCATGATTTGCAGCGCGCTCATGCCCTTTTTGCTGGAAAGCATCAGATGCGCGACCTTGAACCAGTCGCGGAGCGGCTTGTTGGTGTTCTCGAAGATCGTCCCGACGATATGGGAGAACCGATAGCCGTCAGGGGTGCATTGTTCGCATTGCCAATGCCACTGGCGAGACTTCAGGTCATAGACCTTGGGATTGCCGCAGCGCGGGCAATGCACGCCATCGGGCCACCTACGGGCAACCAGATAGGCTTTACAGGCTTCTTCGTCCGGGAAAGCCGCGTCGAATTGGGCGGCGGTCATTTGAGGGACGGGTTTCGGTCGTCGCGACATGGCTTTTCCCCTTCGGTAGAAGGATATTGCCATGTTTAGTCAGGGATAATCGCCACCATAGTTCATAATCTATAATGCACGCAGCCGCCCTGAAGCGAGCCGGGGCTCGCTGGGCGCAGCTCCCGCCATTACGACGCCGGAGTTCTGAACGGGTTTACTCAAACATCTTCCGCCAGCCGCCGGACTGCGGCTCTGCGGGTTTTTCGCTTTCCTCGACCGCGTCGGGGCCGGGATCGTCGGGTGCATGGACCAGCGGGATAACGGCTTCCGCTTTCTGAGGCACGGACCTGGCGGACCGCCGCCCGGAGACAGCAGACGGGGCGGCCGCGGCCGGAGGCGTCTCCGCTTTCGCCGGCGGCGGTGCGCTCGCGCTGACAGGAGGCGCGACGACTGACGGTGTTTCCGGCTCGATCGCCGGGACAGGAGGCGTGGCCGCTGACGGCGATTCCGGCTCAATCACCGGAGAGGACGCCCCAATTCCGGTCAGCGGAACCCGCCACTCGAAAGCGTCGAGACGGCCGGTCGCCGGCGAAACCGGCAGCCAGCGGTCGGAGACGTGGCCGTCCGCGGTCCAGGCGAAATCGGGCGCAGCGTTGAGCGCGCGGGCGATCCATTCGCGGGCGCGGCCTTCGTCGTTGTGCGCGGCGCGTTCGAGTTCGGCCATCAGCAGGGCGACCCGTCTGGTCGGCGCCGCAAGATAGGCGGAGAGCGCCGCCCGCGCCTTGCCGAATTCCTGCGCGTCGATCGCGGCGCGGGCCAGCGCCAGCGCCCCTTCGATATGCTCCGGCACTTTTTTCACCAGCGCTTCGATTCGCTTCAGCCGGTCGCGCGCGGTGTCGCCGAAGCGAAGGTCGGACAGGACCTGGGCCAGGTCGGGATGCGGGTTGGCCTGCCAGGCCTTGTGGATGGTGCGGGACGCACGGCGAATGTCGCCGCTCTCCGCCAGCATTCGGCCGGCCAGCGCCGCCGCCGGCACGAAGGTCGGCGCAAGTTTCGCAGCTTCGAGCGCGAAGGCGCGCGCGCTGTCGCGGTCGGTCTCCTCCGTCGCGAGCGCCCGCGCCGTCAGCATCACGGCGCGCTGACGGTTATAGGTATCCCGGTCGAGCGCGCGTTTGTTGCGTTCGAGCAGCGCGAGCGCACCGGCCCAGTCCCCGGTGGCGCAGCGGAATTCCAGCACCGCCCTGCCGGCCCAGCCGAGCGACGGATTGACGCGCGCCGCCTCCTCGGCGAACGCGTGCGCGCTCATCGGATCGTCGCGGCGCCGCGCCTCGACAAACAGACCGTGCAGCCCGACAGCCTTGGTGTCGGGGCGGCTCGCCAGGGCGCGGAACGCGCGGTCGGCGGCTTCGCGATCGCCGGCAAGCTGCGCCGTCTGCGCCGCAAGAAACAGCGAAAGCGGTTCGGACGGCGCGATGCGCTTTGCTTCGGCGACATGTCTGTTCGCAGCGGCGAGGTCGCCGGAGCCGACGGCGATGAGGCCATGCGAAATCGCCTCATAGGCGCGTTCTCCGCGGCGGCGATGCATCGCCCGGCGCAGCACGAACGGCGAGCGCAGGATGGCGCGCACGATGCCGACGAGGAGCAGGAACACCACCATTGCTGCGGCCACGGCGGCAGCCATGACCATCAGCGACGTCTCGATGCGCAGGCCCTGCCAGGTGATCACCACGTCGCCGGGACGGTCGGCGAGCAGGGCCACGCCGTAGGCGATGGCGCCGACGAGGACCAGATAAAGCGCGACGCGGATCATTGCGAAACCGGCGTGTTGAGAGCCGCGAGCGCATCCGCGGCGATACGACGGCTCGCGGCAATCGCCGCCTCGCGCGCCTGCGCCTTCTTCACCCAGTCAGCGGCCAGCGCACGCGCCGACTCCGGCAGGCGCGCGATGTCCGCGAGCGCGCCCGCGATGTCGGCGCGCGCGGCCTCGCCGTTGATCCGCGCCATCACCGAGAACGCGTCATCGCCCGATGGCGCAGATTGCGCGTCAACCGGCGTGACACGAACCAGATTCTGCGCATGTGCCTCGAGCCGCGCGAGGAACGAACCGTCGGCGGACGCCGGCACGGCCACCCGCTGGATGGCAGGCGCAAGCGCTGCGAGTTCGCGTCCAAGCGCAGCCACACCCGGCACGCCGTCTGCGGCGAACGGCGCAAGCGGCGCGCTGATGTTCGGGTCGGCACCGAGAGAGGTCACCGCGGCAAGCTCGGCCTGATACGGTGCGCCGCGCTCGACCGCGGCGCGAAGCGCTTCGGCGGCGACGGTCGCCCGGGCAACACGGTCATCCGCGCTGGCGGTACGTTTGCCGAGTTCCGCGGCAAGCGACTTAACGGACGCATCAAGTGCGGCGATGCGGCCATTGAGCGCGTCGATATCGCCGCGCTGGCCTGCCGCCGCCTGCGCCGCGCTTTTTGCGCCTTCCGCGCCCGCCGCGGCGGCCTTGGCCTGCGAGAGCGCGCCCTGCGACGCCGCCGCAACCTCATCGATGCGCCGACCCAGAACTGCAAGCTGCTCGCCGAGCGCCTTCGCCTGCGCATCCGCCGCGGCAATCCGCGCGGACTGGTCGCTGTCGGCGTGCGGCGTCTGCAGCGCCTCCTCGATTTTGTCGAGCCGCGCGGAGAATTCGGCATCCCGCGCGCCACCGGAAGGCGCCGCGACCGGCGTGCCCGATGAAACTGCGGCCTGGCGGGCCGGTACCGAGCCGGCAATCCAGAAGCCGCCGGCTGCCGCGACCACGACCACAATCGCGCCGGCAACAGCGCCAATCACGTAGGGCATCGCGCCGCGGCCGGAATTCCAGCGGCTGCGTTCAGGCGCAACGTTTTCCGCCGCGCCGTCCTTCGCGGCATCGCCGCTGGACGCGTCGGGGGCCGGACCGGCCGCGGATTTGGCGGCCTCGCCGGCTTCCCGGGAAGCGTGAGCGGTGTCGACTTCCTGCGCCGTCAGATCGATGGTCGGCGGCCGCCGGCGTGGGGTGCTGTCGGATTCGTTGGTCATGGTTTTTCCAGGCGAACCCGCCGGTTGCGCCATCTGCTGCGCCACCTGCCCGCTCGCCGCCACGGCATAGTACGGGCACGCGATGGCGGCAACACGGCGCGCGGACCGCTCACGTCGCAGGTATTTTGGCGAACAGGGCCGCCTCAGTCGGCTGCGCGGCGACGCGAACATCCGGCAGGCGGGCCTGCACCAACGGCTCCGCCACCTGTGCGGACAGGCAAAAATGAATCGGGCCGTTCAAGGCGCGCTCCCGCCACGCGGCATTGTCCGTGAGTTTGAGCCAGGCCCCGGCGCTGCGGCGTGAGTAATGCAGTACGCCGTCGATGCCCGCCACAAGCGCCTCCTCTGCCGGAAGCGGAAGAACCTCGGCCGCGACGGCGCGGTACACCACGACCGTGCGAACCGGAATGTTCTGCACGCCGAGATCGGCCGCGATGTCGCGGGAGCGATCCTCGCCCGCGAGATAGAGCAGCGGCAGGCCCAGCCCGGGCCGCGCGGCTGCAAGCCGCACCAGATCGCCTGCCGTACCGTCGGACGAACTGACATCGGCGAAGCCCGCTTCCCGCATCGCCTGCGCGCTGCGTTCTCCGACGGCGAGGACCGGCAGGGCGCGCAGTTCGGCGAAACGCGCATGGGCCGCGACGGCCGGGGCGGCGTTGGCGCTGGTCACCAGAATTGCCGCCCACGGGCCGTCGCTGATCGGGGCGCCCGGCAGACTCTCGACGCGCAGCACCGGAGCGACCGTCACGGCATGGCCGCGGAGACGCAGCGCGACCGCGGTGCGTTCCGCATCGGCCGCGGGGCGCGTCACCACGAGGCGCACGGTCAGGCCTGCATGAAAAAATCGGCGCCGGCACGCTCGCGCAGTTCGCGGCCGACGTCGGCGCCGAGCGCCGTCGCGGTTTCGCCGCGGCCCTCGCGCGCAGCCTCGAAAGCCTCGCTGCCGTCGGGTCTGACGATTACGCCGTGGAAGCGGACGTTACCGGCGCGCACGACGGCGTGACCGCCGATCGGGGTCCGGCAGGAGCCGTCGAGCACGGAGAGAAAGGAGCGCTCGGCAGCCAGCGCGGTTTCGGTATCGGGATCGTTGATGGCGAAGGCCAGCGCCCGCGCGCGCGCGTCGTCTTCCCGGATTTCGATCGCAATCGCGCCCTGCCCGACCGCCGGCACGAACTCGCCGGGCTCAAAGATCGCGGTCGCGGCAGAAAGAAGTCCGAGACGCTTCAATCCCGCGACCGCGAGAAGCGTGGCGTCAATGTCCCCCGCTTCGAGCTTGCGCAGCCGCGTCTCGACATTGCCGCGCAACGGCACGACGTCGATATCCGGACGCAGCCGCCTGACGAATGCTTCCCGCCGCGGCGACGCTGTGCCCACCACAGCGCCCGGTGGCAGATCGCGCAACGACTTCGCCTTGCGGCCGATGAAGGCGTCGCGCGGATCCTCGCGCGGCAGGAAGGCTGCGATCACAAGCCCGGGCGGCATAAAGGTCGGCAAGTCCTTCGCCGAATGCACCGCGAGATCGATGTCGCCGGCCGCCAGCGCGGCCTCGATTTCCTTGGTAAACAGTCCCTTGCCGCCGGCTTCAGCGAGCGGCCGGTCCTGCACGATGTCGCCGGTGGTCTTGATGACTTTGATTTCGACACGTCCGGGGTCGAGCCCCGCCACGGCCGCGATCCGGTCCCGCACCTGGCGGGCCTGCACCAGCGCAAGCGGCGAGCCGCGCGAACCGATACGCAGAACGGACGAGGCGGTCGGGGACACAGTCATCGGATTCCTTTTGGGGCCGGCATGGTCATGGCGGGGACAAAGCGGCAAAGCAATCCGTGCGACGACGCTGGTTTCCGGATCGCGTCGGCATTACCAGCCCCGCAATGGCGTATAATACACCCATGATCGTTCTCGGCATCGAAACCACATGCGACGAAACCGCGGCTGCCGTCGTCGAGCGGATCGAAGACGCCCGCGGCCGCATCCTGTCGAACGTCATTCTGTCGCAGATCAACGAGCATGCGGCATTCGGGGGCGTCGTGCCGGAAATCGCCGCCCGCGCCCATGTCGAAGCGCTCGATTCGATCATCGCGAGCGCGATGCGCGAGGCCCAGGTCCCGTTCAGCGCGCTTGATGGCGTCGCCGCCGCGGCCGGACCGGGCCTGATTGGCGGCGTCATCGTCGGGCTCACCACGGCAAAGGCGATTGCACTGGTGCACCAGAAGCCGCTGATCGCGGTCAATCACCTGGAAGCGCATGCGCTCACCGCGCGGCTGACCGACGCGACGCCGTTTCCCTACTGCCTGTTCCTCGCATCCGGCGGCCACACCCAGATCCTCGGCGTGCGCGGGGTCGGCGACTATCTCCGCCTGGGCGGAACGGTCGACGACGCGATCGGGGAGGCGTTCGACAAAACCGCCAAGCTGCTCGGGCTAGGCTATCCCGGCGGCCCGCTGGTTGAGAAGGAAGCGCTGGCCGGCGATCCCAAACGGTTCGCGCTGCCGCGCCCGATGGCCGGACGGCACGACGCCAATTTCTCGCTGTCGGGACTGAAGACGGCACTCCGTCTCGAGGCGGAGAAGGTCGCACCGTTGAGCGATGGCGACGTCGCCGATCTTTGCGCCTCGTTTCAGCAGGCAGTGAGCGATGTGGTGATCGACCGCCTGCGGGTCGGACTGCGGCTGTTCCGCGAACAGGTCGGCACGCCGACCGCTCTGGTGTGCGCGGGCGGGGTCGCCGCCAATCAGGCGATCCGCAAGGCGCTGCACCGCGCCGCTTTCGAG
The DNA here is from genome assembly GCA_963766925.1 of uncultured Alphaproteobacteria bacterium. Classification (GTDB taxonomy): domain Bacteria; phylum Pseudomonadota; class Alphaproteobacteria; order Rhizobiales; family Xanthobacteraceae; genus BOG-931. Next base: position 208,762 of record CAVYCI010000009.1, on the reverse strand, counting down.
GTCGGCATTTCGCTGGTCGCGCCCCCGCCCGCCCTGTGCACCGACAACGGCGCGATGATCGCCTGGGCCGGCGCCGAGCGGCTGGCGCTGGGACTGACCGATCCGCTCGACTTCGCCCCCCGCGCCCGCTGGCCGCTTGAGGAAGTGACGAAGTCGCCACGGAAGGTAGCGGCGGAATAGCGCCGGCTGGCGGGTCCCCCGCGAACTCCTACTGCTCGAAGCGGTCGATGAACCAGCGCAGCAGCCGCATCCACACTTCGTCCTTGCCGACGGCATCTTCGATGCCGTGTTCGAGGCTTGGATTGTCGTTCACTTCCATGACGATAATGCCGCGGTCGGTCTCTTTGAGGTCGACCCCGTAGAACCCGTCGCCGATGGGGCGCGCAGCGCGGACCGCGATATCGATCACTTCGGGGGGCGCCTGGTCGAGGCCGAAGGCGCGAAAACCGCCCTCGCGCGACGAGCCGTCGGGCCGATACTTCACCACCTGCCAATGGCCACGGGCCATGCGGTACTGGCAGACGAACAGCGGCTCGCCGGCAAGCACGCCGACCCGCCAGTCGAATTCGGTCGGCAGAAACTTTTGCGCCAGCACGAGGTCGGTCTCCTCGAACAGTTCGCCCGCGACGCGGGAAAACTCGGCGGCGGACTCGATCTTGTGCACGCCGCGCGAAAACGAACCGTCGGGGATCTTCACCACCATCGGCAGTCCCAGCTCGTCGATGGCTTTGGTGAGATCGGTGTCTTCCGCGAGGATGACGGTCGGCGGCGTCGGCACCTGATGCTGCTGCAACAGCTCCATCAGAAAGACTTTGTTGGTGCAGCGAATCATGGAGATTGGATCGTCGATCACCGGCATGCCTTCCTGCCAGGCGCGGCGCGCGAACCGGTAGGTGTGATTGTCGATCGACGTAGTCTCGCGGATGAACAGGCCGTCGAATTCCGCGAGCCCGGAAAGCTGGCGCTTTGTGATCGCCTCCACGTCCACCGACATCCTGTCGGCGATGCGGGCGAAATGCCTGATCGAGGCCGGGGACGACGGCGCGGTCTTTTCGTTGGGATCGTACAGCACCGCCAGATCGTATTTGGCGATCGACCTGACCTTCGGGTCACGCCATTCGCGCCGGGTGTGATTGTGCAGCGACTGGCGGAAAAACTCGGCCTCGCCGTTGGCGAGCCTCGTGATGTTGCGCGGCCGGATGCGGTCGATCGACAGCCAGTTGCCCGGCTCGACGGTCACTTCCAGCGCCGGGCACCGGAACATCTCGAACAGCAGCCGCCCGAACGCTTCGAACCGGCTGTCACGCGCGAGACCGAAACAGACCAGCAGCTTGAATTCCGCCTCCGGCTGAAAGTCGGCGCGCCGGGCGCAGCGGTTCAGCTCCTCCTCGAGGTCCGGCAGCGCGTGCCCGTAAAGTTTCTGCTCGCGCAGCTCGAGCATGGTCTCGACGGTTGGCACCACGCGGTGACCGCGCGCCTCGGCGAGCAGCGAGGCATAATAACCCTTCGACTGGTAGGCGTAGGAGCGGGCGAGATTGACAAGCTTCGGCCGCCCCACCTCGAACAGACGAGGACGCGCCAGGTACTCGGCCGTAGTGATGACCTTATGCGGCGTCTCGGCGTTTGGCAGATCGCGGGGCTGGTCAACAAGGATGACCCACCCGGTCATGGATGGGTTCCTTTCCAGCCAGAGGCACTTTCCAGAGGAAGGCCGGTCATACGAGCGGGGTCAGAGGCAAGGCACGTCTTGGTCATAGCGAACAACGAACCGCATGGCGACAGGTTCATCGGCGCTGTCCACCATCAAAGCCGATTCGGGCGGCGGAGTCAGGCGGTTCCGTGACGGCGGCCAAACAACTTTTCGAACCGCAGCGCAGTCGCATGATCGTCATAGTAATCAGGTTGCCGGCCAAACAGCCGGTAGCCGGATTTTTCGTAGCGCGCAATCGCCCGCGTGTTGTGCTCGTGGACTTCCAGCCGCATCGAGGAACAACCCCGCCCCCGCGCCGCTTTTTCGCCAGCAGACAGAAGCAGCGGCCCCACGCCGCGCTGACCGATATGGGGCGCGACCGCAATTGAATAGAGCCGCGCGATGCGGGAGCGCGGGCGAAACAGGACCAGCGCATAGCCGGCGAGCCTGCCGCCGTCCTCGGCCACGATCAGCGCCGCGTTCGGCGCGGCGAGAAAATGACGAAAGCTGCGCCGGGACAGATGGTCGACGTTGAAAACAGCCTGCTCGACCGCCAGCAGCGCGGAGAGATCGGCGATCCGTCCGCGGCGGAGTCTGGCGCGCAAAGCAGGCCGTCGCGGCGGCCTCTTCACGACGGACGCCCGGCGTCGATCTGCGCCAGGATCGCTTCCAGCCGCTCCAGCCGGTCGGCCTCGCCCGGCGGCTTGTCCCAGCGCAGCCGGCTGATGCGCGGAAACCGCATCGCCAGCCCGGATTTGTGCCGGGTGGAACGCTGCAGTCCCTCGAACGCGACCTCGAGCACCAGCCCCTCGCCCGCTTTGTGCACAACCTCGCGCACCGGTCCGAACCGGTCGATCGTGTTGCGGCGGACAAACCGGTCGATCTGCAATAACTCCTCGTCGGTGAAGCCGAAATAAGCTTTGCCGACCGGCACCAGTTCGTCGCCGCCGTCGCCGCGGGTCCAGACCCCGAATGTGTAATCTGAATAAAACGACGAGCGCTTGCCGCTGCCGCGCTGGGCATACATCAGCACCGCGTCGACGATGAACGGATCGCGCTTCCATTTCCACCACGGTCCCTTCGGCCGGCCGGGCACGTAAGGCGCGTCGCGCCGCTTGAGCATGAGGCCTTCGACCGCGTTGGCATCGACGCCGGCCCCGGCCGCCGCCGGATCCCGCCGCGCGGCGATCAGGTCTTCCCAGGTCGCGAACGCGACCAGCGGAGAAAGATCGATCCGGGGATCGTCGAGCCGCGCGACAAAGCGTTCGAGGCGGATGCGGCGCTCGGCAAAAGGAAGCTGGCGCAGATCTTCTCCGTCTTCGGCGAGCAGATCATAGGCGCGCAGGTGCGCCGGAAATCCGGTCATCAGTTTCGGCGTCACGGTCTTCCGGTTGAGGCGCTGTTGCAGCACGTTGAAAGTCTGCACCCGCCCCTCGCGCATGATCAGAAGCTCGCCGTCGATGGCGCCCGGCAGCCGCAGCGCTTCGGTGAGATCGGGGAAGCTCCGGGAAATGTTCTCGCCGGTGCGCGAATAGAGCCGGGCGATCATCCCGCCGTCCTGCGGAGCGGCGACCGCCTGCACGCGGATGCCGTCCCACTTCCATTCGGCCATGAACTCGGCGGGCACCAGCGTCGCCAGATCGGGCTCGTCGAGCGCATGGGCCAGCATCGCGGGCCGGAACGGCGCCGGATCGGCGCTCACCGGCTTTTCTGTGCGGCCTTCGAGCCATGCGAAAAGGTCCCCGTAAGGCGCTGTGAGGCCCGGCCACAGCAGTTCGATGTCCTGCGCGTCGGCCTCCAGTGCGGCGGCCGAGCCGAGGGCTGCCACCGCCGTCCGCGCGAGCCGCGCCGAAACGCCGATCCGCAATCCGCCGGTGACCAGCTTGATCAGCGCCCAGCGTCCGGTCTCGTCGAGCACATCGAGCCAGCGCGCCAGCCGCGCCGGCAGTTCGGCCTTGCCGAGCCTGGAGAGCGTTTCGATCACGGTCGTCAGCGAGATTTCCGGCGGCGCACTTTCCCCCGCGGGCGCGCTTCGCGCCGGCCACATCAGTGCGACCGTCTCCGAAAGGTCGCCGACATAGTCGTAGGACAGTTCGAACAGCACCGGGTCGGTGCGCTCCGCGATCAGACTGCGAACGAGACCCGGCCTGGCATGCGGAAAGCTCAACGAGCCCGTCAGCGCGGCGAGTGCCCAGCCGCGTTCCGGATCGGTCGTGGAGCGGAAGTAATCCGTCATCAGGCGCAATTTCGCATTGCGCGCCGGCTCGTAAGCGAGCCGGTCCAGCAGTTCGGCGAAGCGGTTCATTCCTCCACCGCGCCCCCGTCATTGTCATTGTCCCCCGGCTGCGCGGCCGCTTCGGCCGCCCCCGGAACAGCGGCCTCATCGTCCTCTTCGCCGTAGCCGACGATATCGAGCGGACGCGCTTTCAGGCCCTGCGCCCGGCACCAATGCACCAGCGCATCCTCCTGGCCGTGAGTGACCCAGATCTCGGCGGCGCCGGTCGCGGCGATGGTGGCCGTCAGTCCCGTCCAGTCCGCATGATCGGAAATCACCAGCGGCAGGGCGACACCGTATTGCCGCGCCCGCGCGCGGATGCGCATCCAGCCGGACGCGAACGCGGTGACCGGATCGGGAAACCGCCGCGTCCACACATCGCTGAGCGCCGAGGGTGGCGCGAGCGTGACGGTGCCGGCGAGGTCCGCTTTGGTCGCGCCGCGCACCGGCCGCAATTCGCCGAGCGCGACGCCGCGGCCCGCGTAGTAAGCGGTGATCTTTTCCATGGCGCCGTGCAGATAAACCGGCGCGTTGTAGCCGGCCTTCCGAAGCAGCGCGATGACGCGCTGAGCCTTGCCGAGCGAATAGGCGCCGACCACGTGCGCGCGATCCGGGAACACCGACAGCGAGTGCAGCAGCCTTGCGATCTCGCCCGACGGATTGGCGTGACGGAACACCGGCAGCGCGAACGTCGCTTCGGTAATGAATACGTCGCACCGGACAAGCTCAAACGCCACACAGGTTGGGTCGGGGACGTCCTTGTAATCGCCCGACGCAACGATCGTGAGGCCGCTCGCCTCGACGGCTATCTGCGCGGAGCCGAGCACGTGACCGGCGGGATGGAACGTAACCCGCGTGCCGCCGAGATCGACGCTTTCGCCGTAGCCGATTGCCTGCACGCTGCCGGCGAAATTCTCGCCGTAGCGCAGCCGCATCATGTCGAGCGTTTCCTGCGTCGCCAGCACCGCGCCATGCCCGGCGCGGGCGTGGTCGGAATGCGCGTGGGTAATCAGCGCGCGTTCCACCGGCCGGGTCGGATCGATATGAAACGAGCCGGGCCTGCAGCACACGCCCGACGGCGTCGGCACCAGGATGTCTTCAGGACGCATGGCCCTTACATAAAGGCTGCGGCTCGTTCCGGAAGGCGACGGGGCCGCGGACCCGGGGCTGCTTGCAATGTTTTCGCAGCCGGGTGGTTATGGACGTCCGGCTCCTTCCTGTCGCCGCCCCGGAACAATGGAATCATGACCGATACCGGCCCGCTTTTTGTCTCTTCCGGCGATCTCGTCGCCGACCGGCGCTACACGCTGGCGCTCGATCTCGCAAAGCGCGGCGATTTCGCCGGTGCCGCCGATGTTCTGGCCCAGACCGTGGAGCTGGCCCCCGGCTTCGCGACGGCGTGGTTCGCGCTCGGCGCCATCCGCGACCGGCTCGATGACCGCGGCGGCGCGATTGCCGCGTTCGAAAAAACCCGCGATGCCGACCCGCACGATTATCACGGCGCCCGGCTCCAGCTTGCCCGGCTCGGCTCTGGCGACCCGACGCCTGCCATGAGCGAAATCTATGTGCGGCGCCTGTTCGACCAGTATGCCGCACGTTACGACACCGCGCTGACCGAGCGTCTCGCCTACCGCGGACCGGCTCTGCTGCGCGGGGCGGTGGAGCAGGTCATGACGGCCGCCGGCCGGCCGCTCCATTTCGGCGCGATGCTCGATCTCGGATGCGGCACCGGTCTCGGTGGCGCCGCCTTCCGGTCCCTGGTTGACCGCCTCACCGGTGTCGATCTTTCGCCGGCGATGGTCGCGCAGGCCGGAAACAAGGTTATTTACGACCGGCTGGCGACCGGCGATCTCACCGGCTTTCTGACCGGCGAGGCCGAAAGCGCCGCGCAATATCAGATCATCATTGCCGCCGACGTTTTTGTTTATGTGAACGATCTTGAACCGGTGGTCGCTGCGGCCGCGCACGTACTTGCGCCGCAGGGCCTGTTCGCATTCACCGTCGAAACCCATTCCGGCGACGGCGTAAAACTCTTGCCGACGCTGCGCTACGCGCACGGCGAACGCTACATCCGCGACGCGCTCGAAGCGGCAGGGCTTGAGCCAGCAAGAATCGAAGCCGTGGCCGTGCGCAGCGAAAAAGGCGCGCCGGTCGAAAGTCTTGTTGTTGTGGCCTGCGCGAAAGCGCCCCTCTCCGGAGTCAACGGAAGCTGACCGCGGATGACCGTTATCGAGCATCCCGCCATTCTGCCGGATGTTTTCGCGCGCTGGTTCGCCGGCCGCGGCTGGGTTCCACGCGCGCACCAGCTCGCCCTTTTGACCGAGGCAGGCGCCGGCCGTTCGGTGCTGCTGATCGCGCCGACCGGCGGCGGCAAGACACTGGCCGGATTTCTGCCGAGCCTCGTTGAACTCGGCGGCACAGCGGTACAGCCGGTTCCCCCGCCAGCGGACAAGCGCCGGCTTGTTTCCACCGGCCGCAACGTTCGCCGCGACGGCGGGCTGCATACGCTTTACATCTCGCCGCTCAAGGCGCTCGCGGTCGACATCGCGCGCAACCTCGAAGCGCCGGTCGCCGAGATGCGGCTCCCGATCCGGATCGAAACCCGCACCGGCGATACGCCGGCCTCCAAACGCCAGCGCCAGCGCCGCGATCCGCCTGAAATTCTGCTCACGACGCCGGAGCAGCTCGCGCTGCTGCTGGCATCCGCCGATGCTCCGTATCTGTTCGGTTCGCTGAAGCGCGTGATCCTCGACGAACTGCACGCGCTCGTGGTTTCCAAGCGCGGCGATCTTCTGTCGCTCGGTCTCGCCCGCCTGTTCCGCCTCGCGCCCGGCCTCACCAGCATCGGCCTGTCGGCGACGGTCGCGCAGCCGGAAGAGCTTGCGCGCTTTCTCGTGCCGCAGCAGCAGGACGCAACCAGCGCGGAGATCATTATCGGCGAATCAGGCGCACCGCCCGACGTCACCATGCTGGATACGCGCGAGCGGCTGCCCTGGGCCGGCCACTCCGCGCGACACGCGCTTGATGAAATTTACCGGCTGATCGCGGCGCACCGCACGACGCTGGTGTTCGTCAATACGCGCAGCCAGGCCGAAAGCATCTTTCAGCAGCTCTGGCAGATCAACGACGACAATCTTGCCATTGCGCTCCACCACGGCTCGCTCGACGTAGCGCAGCGGCGCAAGGTCGAAACCGCGATGGCGGCCGGCCGTCTGCGCGCGGTGGTCTGCACCTCCTCGCTCGACCTCGGCGTCGACTGGGGCGATGTCGATCTGGTCATCAATGTCGGGGCACCGAAAGGCGCCTCGCGCATCGTGCAGCGGATTGGCCGCGCCAATCACCGCATGGACGAACCTTCGAAAGGCGTGCTGGTGCCCGCCAACCGTTTCGAAGTGCTTGAATGCCGCGCTGCGCTCGACGCCATCGCCGAGGGGGCGCAGGACACGCCGCCGCTCGCGGACGGGCGCGCTCGACGTGCTGGCGCAGCATGTGCTGGGCTGTGCGTGCGGCGAGCCGTTTTTCGCAGACGACCTTTACGCCGAAGTGAAAACCGCGGCTCCCTATGCCGGGCTCGCCCGCTCGGACTTCGACGCCGTGGTCGATTTCGTCGCGACCGGCGGCTACGCGCTCAAGGCCTATGAGCGCTTCGCGCGCATCCGCGAAGGCAAGGACGGCCGCTGGCGCGTCGCCAATCCGAACGTGGCGCAGCGCTACCGGCTCAATGTCGGCACCATCGTCGAGGCCGACATGCTCAAGGTGCGGCTGGTCCGCTCGCGCGCCTCACGCATCATTCCGCGCGGTGGCAGGCTGCTCGGCCAGGTCGAGGAATATTTCGTCGAGACCATGGTGCCGGGAGACACGTTCGTATTCTCGGGCGAGATTCTCAAATACGAAACGCTGGTGGAGGACGAGGTCTACGTCTCGCGCTCCGACGCGCAGGATCCGAAGGTGCCGGCCTACGAGGGCGGAAAATTCCCGCTCTCCACCTACCTCGCCGCACGGGTCCGCGACATCATCGCCCATCCGCAGGACTGGCGCGCGCTGCCGGCGCAGGTGCGAGAGTGGCTCGAAATCCAGGAGTGGCGCTCGCGGATGCCCGGCGAGCGCGAACTCCTGGTCGAGACATTTCCGCGCGGCGGCAAGCACTACCTGCTCTGCTATCCGTTCGAAGGCAGGCTGGCGCACCAGACGCTCGGCATGCTGCTGACGCGCCGGCTGGAACGCGCGCGGCTGCGGCCAATGGGCTTCGTCGCCAACGAATACGCGCTGGCGGTCTGGGGGCTGGGCGATGTAGCGCGGCACATCGCGCGCGGCACGCTCGCGCTCGATGCGCTGTTCGACGAAGACATGCTGGGCGACGATCTCGAAGCCTGGCTCGCGGAATCGGCGCTGATGAAGCGCATGTTCCGCAACTGCGCGATCATCGCCGGACTGATCGAGCGCCGTTTTCCGGGACAGGAAAAATCCCGGCGGCAGGTCACGATCTCGACCGATCTGGTTTACGACGTCCTGCGCAGTCACCAGCCGGACCATTTGCTGCTGCGCGCCGCCCGCGCCGACGCCGCCACCGGACTGCTGGACGTGCGCCGGGTGTCCGAAATGCTCTCGCGCATCAAGGGGCGAATCGTCCATAAGGCGCTGGACCACGTCTCGCCGCTCGCGGTGCCGGTCATGCTGGAGATCGGACGCGAGATGGTTTACGGCGAAGCATCGGACGCGCTTCTGGCGGAAGCCGCCGACGAACTGGTGAAGGAGGCGATGCAGTGAGGGGCGCTTCTGCCGTTCATGCCCGCACGGCGGGCGAGCCGCGCGGCCACGCCTGTCACGCCGTCACCGTCGCGGACGCCACGCTCCACGCCGATCCGGGCGGGGCGCTTTACTGGCCCGACGAAAAGCTTCTGGTGGTCGCCGATCTGCATCTGGAAAAAGGCTCGGCCTTCGCCCGGCGCGGCGTGCTGCTGCCGCCCTACGATACCGCGGCGACGCTCGCGCGGCTCGCGATCCTGATCGAACGCCATGCACCGCGCATCGTTATAGCGCTCGGCGACAGCTTTCACGACGGCCACGGGCCGGCGCGGATGCACGACACCGACCGCGCGTCGCTCAGGGCGCTGCAGCGCGCGCGCGAGTGGATCTGGATCGCGGGCAATCACGATCCGGAGCTTCCGGAAGACGTCGGCGGCGATCGCGTGGATGTACTGGCGCTCGGCCCGCTGACGTTCCGCCACGAGCCGTCGGACGATGCGGCCGACGGCGAGATCGCCGGCCATCTGCACCCGGTGGCGCGCGTGGCGCAGCGCGGGCGGGCGGTGAGCCGCCGCTGCTTCGCCGGCGACGGCCGGCGGATGGTGATGCCGGCGTTCGGCGCCTATGCGGGCGGCCTGAATGTGCGCGACAGCGCCATTTTCGGCCTGTTCGGCACGCTTTCCTTTACCGCGCACATGCTCGGTACCGCCCGGCTCTATGCCGTCGCCGCGGCCCGCTGCCTGCCGGACTGAAACCGCATCAAAACGGCCAGCGCCGCAATCACGGCCGTCAATCCCGTCTGAACACGACGCTCGCGAACCAGCCGGTCAGCAGCGCCATCGTCGCGGTCGCGAGCCCGTAAGCGATACCGTGGTCGCGCGCGGCACTGACCACGAACTGCTCGAAACCGACCTTGAGGACCTCGAACGCCGTATCGGTCTGCGCGACCAGATTGCCCTCGGCGAACAGCTTGACGTCGACATGATAGCTGCCGATCGGGACCTCCGCCGGCAGGACGATCGAGGCGCGAAACAGCGTCGGCGTCAGAAATGTCACGCCGTTCGGCTCTTCGCTGTAAAGGCCGCGCTCCCGCATCAGCCGCACCAGCGCGGCGCGGAACGGATCGTTGCTCACCACGCCGATGTCGTTGTTGATCAGTTCGGGGAGCATCGTACTGGCGATGCCGAGCTGGAGCCGCCGCCGGTTTTCGGTGCCGGTGATCGCCTCCAGCGGACGGTTGGCAAGCACCGCGAGATACGAGGGCGGATCGATAAAATCCCGCGACGCGGTGTTGACCCATATGCCGAGCAGGCGCTGCTTGCGGCGCGTGCGCAGCGTTTCCCGCGGCCCGGTGACGGTGGCGACGATGTCGTAGGGTTCGCGACGCGCGGCCGTACCGTCACGCTCGACAGCGCCGAACAGAAGCAATTCGACACCGGTATAATTCGAGGTAATCAGCACCCGATGATTGCTGAGCGAGGCGATCAGCCGCTCCGCCGCGGCCGGGCCCGTTGCGGCGAACATTCCCGAAAGAACAACGCCGGCCAGCGCCAGACCGGCTGCGCCCGCGCGGCTCATTTCGGTCCCTCGATCAGCCGGAGCGAATAAAGGTCGTCCGGCGTCAGCACGAGCTGGAATGCGAAGCGCAGGCCGACCGAGAGCACCAGCAGGCCGAGCAGCAGCCGCAGCCATTCGCCGCGGATGCGCTGTCCGGCATGGGCGCCGAACTGCGCGCCGATCACGCCGCCGACCATCAGAATGAGCGCCAGCACCGCATCGACGAGGTGGTTGGTCGCCGCATGCAGGACGGTCGCGGATACCATCGTCAGGAACGTGAGCACCATCGAGGTGCCGATCACCGTCGCGGTCGGCACCCGCAGCAGATAGATCAGCATCGGCACCAGCAGAAATCCGCCGCCGACGCCCATGACCGCGCCGATGAAGCCGATGATGAAGCCGATCGCCAGCACCGGGATCGCCGACACGTATATTTTGGAACGCTTGAACCGCAGCTTGAGCGGCAGGCCGTGGAACCAGGCATGGCTGCCGGGCCGCCGCAGCACCGGCGGCCTGCCCCTGCGGCTGCGGTGAATCGCGCGCGCGCTTTCCGCGACCATCAGCGCGCCGACCACGCCCAGCAGCGTGACGTAGGACAGCCCGATCACCAGATCGAGCTGATCGAGCGCGCGCAGCCAGGTGAACAGCGCGACGCCGCCGGCGGTGCCGAGCACGCCGCCGGCCAGCAGCGTCATCGCCAGCGTGACGTCGATCGCGTTGCGGCGCCAATAGGAAATCGCGCCCGAGAACGACGATGCGGCGACGTGGGTGGCGACGCTTGCGACCGCGACCGCGGGACCGACGCCGATGAAGATCAAAAGCGGCGTCATCAGAAAGCCGCCGCCGACACCGAACATGCCGGAGATGAATCCGACCGCGAGCCCCATCGCGAGCACGAGAAATACGTTGACCGGAATGTCGGCGATCGGAAGATAGATCTGCACGGATAGACTGCCGGGCCGGATGGGGAAGCTGCAAAACGGTTCTACCCGCGCGCCATCGTGGCGGATACCGCCGATCGGAGACAGCGCGCAGATTTGATCGGCACCGACCGCCTGAAACCGCGCGGCTTCACTCGACCTTGACGGCGTCCGCTCCGGCCCTGACCGCGTCCGTTCCGGCTTTGGCCGCGGGCCGGGCTTTCGACTTTGCCGGCGCGGACTCGGTTGCCGGATTGTCCCACGTCGTCCGTGTGGTCAGCGCGTCCGCCGGCTGCGGGATCGGCGTAAACTGCTCTGCCGCCTGCTTTGCCGCGGCCAGCGTCTGCGCATCAAGATGGCCGGCGACTTCGTCGCGCTTTTGCGCGGCGTCCCTGTCGCCTTCCCTCGCGGCGAGCACGAACCATTTGTAAGATTCGGCGAAACTCTGCTCGACGCCGACGCCGCGTGCGTAGAGCACCGCGAGATTGAACTGGCTGTCGGCGATGCCGCAGTCGGCGGCCTTGCGGAACCAGATCGCGGCGCTTCGGTAATCGGGCTTGCCGTCGATGCCTTCGGCGTAGAGCACGGCAAGATTGTGCATCGCCTTGCCGTGACCTTTCTCGGCGGCGGCGCGATAGAGATCGCGTGCGGCCGCGAGATCCTTCCTCACCCCGACGCCTTTTTCGTAGAGCGAACCGAGACGGAACTGCGCGGGCGCCAGACCCTTTTTGGCCGCGCGGTCGAACCAGCGCGCAGCCTCGACGGCGTTCGCCGGCACGAGCCGGCCGTCGGCGAAACGGACTCCGATCTCGTAAGCCGCGGCCGGATCGCCGGCGAGCGCAGCCGTGCGCAAAGGCTGCGGGCCGATCGCCGCCGGCAGGATCGCGCCGCCTGCGGGACCGCGCGGGTCGGACGATGCGGGTACCGACCCCGGTGATGTCGCCCGCCGCCCATTGCACCGGACGGCTCGCGAGCAGCGCCGCGGCCTTGTCCGCAAATGCGCTCGCTATGGCAGCGGCCGGCCATGCCGGTCCCGACAGCGACTGTTTGCCCGGAGCATCGGCCGCCGCGGCGGGCGGTGCGGGCGGCGACGGGATCGAAGCCGGCGCCTCGGCGGTATCGGCGCCGGCAGGCGGCATCAGATTGGTCTGCGGCAACGGCACAACCTTCGCGCCAGGCACGGCGCTGCCCGATTTCGCCGGCTGGTCAGGCAACGCATGCGGCGGTTCGGACCCTCCCGGCGCAGGTGCCACTGGCGACGAAGGCGACTCCGATGGCAGCCGCGGCGTTTGCTGTTCCGGCACGGGCGCGACGACACCGCCGCTGTCGAACAGCCGCGAAACGATGTGGAAGCCGCCGACCACGATGGCGACGACGGCAGCGGCCACGATCAGGCTGCGCAGCCGTTCGCGGGTTGATTTTGGCTGGGCCGCAGCGGCCGCCCCGCCCGATTTGCCGTTCGACGGCAGGGCCGCAGCGGTGCGCGCGGCGCGCCGGGCGGCGGCGATGAAATCATGCTTGCCGCGGGCGGGATCGTCGATCACCGGCGGCTTCGCCCCGACCACCGCTTCCGAGGCGGCGATCCGTTCCGCAGCCGAGCGTCCGTTCGTCGAACCGGGTTCGAGCGGATGATCGGGCGGAAGACCGGGATCGATCGGCGTGCGCGCGATCGGGGACCGAAGCGCCGCGGCGTCGGCCGGCAACTGCGCAGGGGCGGGTTGCGGGACGTGAGCGGTTTCCACCAGCGCCAGTGCCGGCGGCTCGAAATCCTCGTGCGGATCCGATTCCGCTTCAAGATCCGGATGGATCGGCGAAAGCGGCGGCGGGGACGATTGTGTTTGGGGGCGCAGGTTTGCCGGCGCGGGCGGCAATGGCGGCGGCGGCTCCACCGGCGACGGCCTGGTCCGGTCGCTCCGCATGCCGCTTTCGATCATGGCAAGGCGGTCGACGACCTGCTCGACGGTCCCGTGCACCGCTTCGAGCGAATCCTGGGTGCGCGCGACTTCCTGCCCGATCACTTCGACGGCGTCAGGCCTGCGCGCTTCGGAGGCCGGATCAGCCTTCACGCCGCGCAACTGCTCGATATAGACCAGCAGATCGGCAAGCCCGCGCTCCACACCCTCGAGCCTGCCGAACCGCGAGTTCGAATTATCGAGCCGCTTCACCAGCATCGCGATGCGGTCTTCGAGATGCGCGAGCGCCGTGTGATCGGTGTGGGTGAGCTGCACCCAGTCGAGTTTCTCGATCAGGCCGCCGAGCAGCTTTTCCAGTTCGCGCGGCACTGCGAGGCCTGCCTCGGAAGAAACGTGGATCGCGGTCGCAAGCATGTCGATCCGCTCGGAGAGCGCATCCAGCGCGGGCCGGGTCGACATGCTGCCGGCAAGGCCGTCGATCCTGGCGGCGAGCCCGCGGACTTCTTCCGCCACTTTGGTCAGCGTTTCGTTGGAGGCGACGTGCGCGACGATGCCGCGCAGCGCGCCGATGGCCGCTTCAAGCTGCTGGAGCGCCGCCGGGTCCTGTTTGGCGGCAATCGCGTCGACTTTCTTCGAAAGCGATTTCACCGCCTCGTCGAGGCCCCTCAGGCTTTCGGCAGGCGTCAGCCTGCGCATCTCCTCGCGCACATCCGCAAGTCCACGTTCGAGCTTGGCGAGCGCTTCGACATCGACGCCGGAGTCGCGGCTGTGATCGATGCGTTGCGCCAGCGCCTTGATCTCTATCTCGAGCGATTCGACCGCGCGGCGCGGCAACGCCTCGGTCAGCGACCGGCTGATGTTCGCAAGATCACCGCGCAGTTCGTCGCGCAGCGCGTCGATAGCAGTCTCGATTTCCTTCGATGGCCGCAGCGATTCGATGCGCGACGTGATCACGCGCAACTGCTCTTCGAGGCGGCTGAAATCCGGCACGGGCGGCGGGACGATTTCCGAAAGCACGCGTTTTGGCAGGGCCTCGGTCAGCGAGCGGCCGAGTTCGGAAAAATCGGTGCGCAGCCCGTCGATGGCGCTTTCGATTTTCTGTGACGGCCGCAGCGCCTCGATGCTGGAGGTGATCAGGCCCAACTGCTCTTCGAGCCGGCTGAAGTCGGGCTGATGGGTCTGCGGCAGCGGCAACGACTTCTGTTCGCCGAACAAACGCTCCCCGGACAATTCGGGAGCGCGCGCAGGCGGGAGCGGCGAGGCCCCGGGCGCCTCGCCGGTGTCGAACACCGGCGTGGGTGAAGCCGCCGGGGCAGCAGCAGTGTCAGCACCAGCGAAATTGGTCCGGGGGGCGCGCGCCTGTCCCGCGGCCGCGGCGCCGTCGCGGTCGTTGGGCGCCGGCTCCGGTTGCGCCGGGATCACGGGAGCTGCGTCGAGCGCACGCTGCCGCGCGGTGATCTCGGCCACCGCCTGATCGACTAAAAGATCGCCGTCATCCGCAAGCAGCAGCGGCGGCGGCTCATATCGTTGGGGCTCGCGCCGAACCGCCGGCGCGCGTTCCGGCTGCGGTTCCGGCGGATATTCGAACCGCGATTGCGGTCGCGGCTCCCGGCGTGGTTCGGGGGCGTATGCGCGGGCGGGTTCCGGCTCGCTGAAGCGGGGGGCATTCGGCGGATAATCCCGCCGCGGTTCCGGTTGGGGCTCGTTGCGCGATTGCGCGGTAAATCCCTGCTGCAGATCCGCCTGCTCGCGGTGCGGCGGCTCGCGCCTGCGTTCCGGCCGGTACTCAGGCTGCGGTTCCGGCTGACGATCGGCCCGCCGCGCGGGCGGTGGAGCGGAAGCCTCAGACCCGGCGCGATCAGAGCGGCGGCGTCCTTCGCGATAAGGACTCGCTTCGGGCCCGAGTGGCTCCGCTTCGTCCTCGTAACGCCGGCGCGGGCCGGGGCCGGGGTCGCGCTCGCGAACCCGCTCGAACTCTTCGGGACGCGCGCTCCGCGCCGGGGAAGCGCCCGCCTCGCGTTCCCGCCGCCGGTCCGGTTCGCGGTATCGATCGCGCGGCGGCTCGTCGTTTCGGGAATCGCGCCGACCCCGCGTGTCCGAATCCCCCTTGGGATTGTCCCAGCGAATCTCGTCCGTATCTCGTCCCGTATCTCGATCCGTATCGCGGCCTGTATCGCGCTTCGTGCCGGACGGCACCGATGGCGCGCGATCGTCCGCATCGTCGGGCCTGATATCGTCCGGCTTGATGATGTCGTTGAGCCACTCGCCGACCGACATGCCGGAGCGGCGCGCCGCCTCATTGGCTGCGGCCCGCGCTTCGGCGCGAAGACCTCTGAGATTCCACGGACCGCCCGATTTCATTCTCGTCCAAAGCCAACTTTTGAGAAGCAGATGTCGCCGGTTCTCGAGCCGGTACTCATGAACTGACGACGTGGAGGGCGTGGTTCGGTGTCCCGGAAGGGAATGTTCAGGATTACGGTAAAGAACCGGTTAAAACGCCGACCGCGCGCCGCCGCGAGCCGGATGGGTAACGGTGACCCGGCACCGTTTTTGAGGCGTGTAACCGTTACCGTAACCGGGAGAGGCTTTCGGCCTTCGTCTACCCGTGACACGTTTGTAGCGGGCAAAACGCCCGGAACGGTTGAGTGACGATGCACGGCGACATACCGGCTCCGGAAAATCATGAGAACGGCGCAGGCGCGCCCGACGACCGGCTTATGTCGATCGCCGAGGTGGCGAAGGAATTCGGCCTGACATTGCGGGCGCTGCGCTTCTACGAAGCAAGACGGCTGATTTCGCCGCAGCGCCGCGGCGCAGCGAGGTTTTACCGCCGCATCGACCGGGAACGCCTCTCGCTCATTCTCACCGGCCGCCGTCTTGGTTTCACGCTCGCGGAAATCGGCGGCCTGCTCAAAAAGCCGAACGCCAGCGGACTGAATTTGACGCGCGAACAGTGCGTGGCGCAGATCAGTCTGCTCGAGCAACAGAAGCGCGGCATCGAAGCCGCGATCGCGGATCTGCGGCTGATCTATTCGTCGTTTTACAGGAAGCTGCTCGACGGCGCCGATCCGGCCGCCTTGCCGCGGCAGGCGAGTTCCGCACTAAATCCCCCGCAAAGCCTGCCTTATTGACGCAGCCCGAAGAGGTTACTACCTCTCGTTCCTCCGCCGGGGCGGAGCAGCGTGGAGGGATGCACCGTGCCGACATACAAGGCGCCTGTCGACGACGTGATGTTCCTCCTGAACGATGTGTTTCACATCGAGCGCTACAACAACCTGCCCGGCTTTGCGGATGCCACCCCCGACCTGATCGAAGCGGTGCTCGCCGAAGCCGCCAAATTCTCCGAGGACGTGCTCACGCCGCTCAATCGTGTCGGTGACAAGGAGGGTTGCAAGCGGCATGCCGATGGCTCGGTCACCACGCCAACCGGATTCAAGGACGCCTACAAAAAGCTGACGGAGGGCGGCTGGATGGGCGCTTCGGCCCCCGCCGAGTTCGGCGGCCAGGGCCTGCCGCGCGTCCTGTCTCAGGCCATCGGCGAATTTCTGATTTCCGCCAACATGGCGTTCGCGATGTATCCGGGCCTCACCCAGGGCGCGGCCGCGGCGCTGATGGTGCACGGCACGCCGGAACAGAAGGCGCTTTACGTGCCGAAGCTCATCAGCGGCGAATGGGCCGGCACGATGAACCTCACCGAGCCGCAATGCGGTACCGATCTCGGACTTACCCGGACCCGGGCGACGCCGCAGCCGGATGGCAGCTGGAAAATCACCGGCACCAAGATCTTCATCTCGGCCGGCGAACACGACCTCGCCGACAACATTATTCATCTGGTGCTGGCAAGGATCGATGGCGCGCCGGAAGGCACCAAAGGCATTTCGCTGTTCCTCGTGCCGAAATTCCTCCCGGCCAAAGACGGCGCGCCAGGCGCCCGCAACGCCGTGAGCTGCGGCTCGATCGAAGAAAAAATGGGCATCCACGGCAATTCGACCTGCGTCATGAACTATGACGGCGCGACCGGCTGGCTGGTCGGCGAGGCGAATCGCGGCCTCAACGCCATGTTCGTGATGATGAACGAGGCGCGCCTTGGCGTCGGCGTGCAGGGCCTCGCGCTGTCCGAGGTCGCGTATCAGAATGCCGCCGCCTATGCGAAGGAACGGCTCGCCGGCCGCGCGCTGACCGGCGCGAAGTTCAAGGACAAGCCGGCCGACCCCATCATCGTGCAGCCCGACGTACGCCGCATGCTGATGACCATGCGCGCGTTCAACGAAGCCGCGCGTGCGCTGGTGCTGTGGACCGCGCTGAAAAGCGACATCGCCCATCGCTCCGGCGACGCGAAGGAGCGGCAGGCGGCCGACGACCATATGGGTCTGATGACGCCGGTGATCAAAGGCGTGCTGACCGATCAGGGCTTCGCCAACACGGTGGCGGCGCAGCAGGTGTTTGGCGGCCACGGCTATATCGCCGAGCACGGCATGGAGCAGTTCGTGCGCGACGCCCGCATCGCCATGATCTACGAGGGCGCCAACGGCATTCAGGCGCTCGATCTGGTCGGCCGCAAACTGCCGAAGGACGGCGGCCGTGCGCTGCAGGCGTTTCTCGGCGAGGTCTCGGGCTTCATCAAAGAACACGGCGGCGACGCGGAGCTGGCGCCGTTCGTAAAACCGCTCGGCCAGGCGCTGGGCGAGCTTCAGCAGGCGACCATGTGGTTCATGCAGAATGCGCTCGGCAATCCGGACAATGCCGGCGCAGGCTCGACCGATTACATGCATCTCTTCGGCCTGGTCGCGCTCGGCTATATGTGGTGCCTGATCGCCGTTGCGGCGAAGGCCAAAGCTGCTGCGGGAGGGAACGGCGCGGCCGCAAGCCTGGCTGCACGACTCACCACAGGCCGCTTTTTCGTCGAGCGGATGTTGCCGGCGGCGACCACTCATCTTGCCCGCATCAAGGCCGGCGCGGCCAGCCTGATGGCTTTGCCGGCGGAGGCTTTCTAGTCGCCACCGTCATCTGGGGGGCGCTTGTCGCCGGGCTGCAATTCTGGTGAGGTGTGGACTATATGAACTGGGGCCGGGTCTCCCGAACTGACGCCCCGCGCCTGCCCGCCAGGAGAAAACGCCATGCCCGACGCATTTATCTACGACCACGTACGCACGCCCCGCGGCCGCGGCAAGGTGGACGGCTCGCTGCACGAAGTGACCGCGCTCAATCTCGCGAGCCAGGCGCTCGGCGAGATCAAGAGCCGCAACGAACTCGACCCGGCCCTGGTCGACGACGTGGTGATGGGCGTCGTCGATCCGGTCGGCGAGGCCGGCGCCGACATCGCGCGCACCGCGGCGCTCGTCGCCGGCTATGGCGACACCGTCGCCGGCGTACAGATCAACCGCTTCTGCGCCTCCGGTCTCGACGCGGTGAATTTCGCCGCCGCGCAGATCATGTCCGGACAGCAGGACATGGCGATCGGCGGCGGCGTCGAATCGATGAGCCGCGTCGGCATCGGCGCCTCCGGCGGCGCCTGGGCGGTCGATCCGACCATCGCGGTCGCGCATTATTTCTGCCGCAGGGCATTTCCGCCGATCTGATCGCCACCAAATACGGTTTCTCCCGCGACGACGTCGACGCCTACGCGGTCGAGAGCCAGAAGCGCGCGGCGAGCAGCGTGGGGCGACGGCCGCTTCAACCGTTCGGTGATGAAGGTGAAAGACGTCAACGGCCTCACCATCCTCGACAAGGACGAGCACATGCGGCCGGACACGACGCATGCAGTCGCTCGGTTCGCTGAAGCCATCGTTCGTGCAGATGGGCGAAATGGGCGGCTTCGATGCCGTCGCCGTCCAGAAGCATCCCGAAGTCGAATTCGTCAATCATGTCCATCACGCCGGCAACTCGTCCGGCATCGTCGACGGCGCCGCGGCGGTGCTGCTCGGCAACAGCGAGGCCGGCAAGAAGGCCGGGCTCAAGCCGCGCGCGCGCATTCGCGCCTTCGCCAATATCGGCTCCGAGCCGGCCATCATGCTGACCGGGCCGGTCGACGTGACCAAGAAAGTGCTCAAGCGCGCCGGCATGTCGCTTGGCGACATCGACCTGTTCGAGCTTAACGAGGCGTTCGCCTCGGTCGTGCTGCGCTACATGCAGGCGTTCGACATCGATCCCGCCAAGATCAACGTCAACGGCGGCGCCATTGCGCTCGGTCATCCGCTCGGCGCGACCGGCGCCATGATCCTCGGCACCGTGCTCGACGAACTGGAGCGGCGCAGTCTGTCGACTGCGCTGGTGACGCTGTGCATCGGCGCCGGCATGGGCACCGCTACGATCATCGAGCGGGTTTGACCGCTCTGCGCGCTGCAGCGGGGGACGGGGAGCGCGGCATGCCCAAAATCGACATCGCCGGTTTGCCGACCGACGCCCGCAGCACCTATCCGGCACCGCACGATCGCGTGGTCGCCGGCCGCGCGCGAAAGCGCCTCGGCGTTGCCGGCGGCCTCGACCAGTTCGGCGTCAATCTGACGACGCTCAGGCCGGGCGCGGCATCCTCGTTGCGGCATTGGCACGAAAAGGAAGACGAGCTGGTCTATGTGCTCGAAGGCGAGGTTGTCCTGATCGAGGACCAGGGCGAGACCGTTCTCACGGCCGGCGACGCTGCGGCGTTCAAGGCCGGCGTGCGCAACGGCCATCATCTGGTCAACCGCTCGGGCCGCGACGCAGTTTTTCTCGAAGTCGGCACCCGCTCGCGCTTCGAGCGCGCCGAATACTCCGATATCGACATGCAGGTGGTGCGCGACGAGGCCGGCGGGCGCTATCTGCACAAGGACGGCAGTCCGTATGCAAGGTAATCTCCCTCTCCCGCCGGGGCGAGGCGAAACGTGTGACCGGAGAGCACAATGAGCTTCCAGAATTTCAGCTTCGACGTTGACGCCGACGGCATCGCGCTCGTGACCTGGAACATGCCGGGGCGGTCGATGAATGTCATCGACGCGAGCGTGATGGAAGAACTCGCTGCCATCGTCGAGCGGGTCGCCTCCGATGGCGCGATCAAGGGGGCGGTACTGACGTCCGGCAAAGATGCGTTCTGCGCCGGCGCCGACCTCACCATGCTCGAGACGCAAAGCCGGGCCTTCGCCGCCCTGCTTAAGTCGCAGGGCGAAGAAGCCGCAAACCAGCACCTGTTCACGGAGAGCCGCAGGTTTTCGCAAATCGCCCGCCGCGTCGAGACCTGCGGCAAGCCGTGGGTGGCGGCGCTCAACGGCACCGCGATGGGCGGCGGCTTCGAGCTTGCGCTTGCCTGTCATCGCCGGATCGCCGCGGACAACGACAAAACCCGGCTCGGCCTGCCGGAGATCAAGGTCGGACTGTTTCCCGGCGGCGGCGGCACCCAGCGGGTCGCGCGCATGATGCCGCCCGCCGATGCGCTGCAATTCCTGCTCAAGGGCGATCAGCTCCGGCTTAGTCGCGCCAAAGCGATGAAGCTCGTGGATGAAGTGGTGCCGGCGGCCGACCTCGTGCAGAAATCGAAAGACTGGATCAAGGCCGGCGGCAGCGCGAAGGCGCCGTGGGACGTCGACGGCTTCAAACTGCCGGGCGGGCTGGTCTACTCGAAGGCCGGCATGATGGTGTTTCCGCCCGCCAACGCGCTGTACCGGCGCGAGACCTACGACAATTATCCCGCCGCGCGCGCCATCCTCCAGGTGGTTTACGAGGGACTACAGCTGCCGATGGATCAGGCGTTGCGGGTCGAGTCGCGCTACTTCGCCAAAATTTTACGTTCGCCGGAAGCGGCCGCGATGATCCGCTCGCTGTTCGTCTCCATGCAGGAGCTCAACAAGGGTGCGCGCCGCCCGGCCGGCGTTCCGGCGAAAAAGGTCAAAAAGGTCGGCATACTCGGCGCGGGCTTCATGGGCGCGGGCGTCGCCTACGTCACCGCGCAGGCCGGCATCGAGGTGGTCCTCATCGACCGCGATCAGGAATCTGCCGACAAAGGCAAGGCACATTCGCAAAAGCTGATCACCGACCAGATCAACCGCGGCCGCGCTACCGCGGCCGACCGCGACGCGCTCCTGGCGCGCATCACCGCCACGCCCGATTACGCCGCGCTCAAGGACTGCGACCTGATCGTCGAAGCGGTGTTCGAGGACCGCAAGGTCAAGGAGGAAGCGATCGCCAAAGCGCAGGCCGTGATCGGCAGCGAGACGATTTTCGGCTCCAACACCTCGACCCTGCCGATTACCTCGCTGGCGAAAACCTTCAAAGACACGCCGCGTTTCATCGGCATCCATTTTTTCTCGCCGGTTGACCGCATGATGCTGGTCGAGGTCATCCTCGGCAAGGAAACCGGCGATGCGGCGCTTGCGGTCGCGCTCGACTATGTGCGCGCCATCCGCAAAACGCCGATCGTAGTCAACGACTCGCGTGGCTTCTATACCTCCCGCGTGGTCGGCACCTACATTCGCGAAGGCCAGCTGATGCTGACTGAGGGCGTGCCGGCGGCGATGATAGAAAATGTCGGGCGCATGGCCGGCATGCCGGTAGGCCCGCTGTCGCTGACCGACGAAGTCGCGGTCGATCTGGCCTGGAAAGTCGTAAAGGCCACCGAGGCCGATCTCGGTCCGCAGGCGATCGACCCCGCGCAGAAGGCGCTGCTTGAGGAACTGGTAGAGAAGCGCGGCCGGTACGGGCGCAAGAACGGCAAGGGTTTCTACGATTATCCGCAGGGCGCGCCGAAGCGGCTGTGGCCGGGGCTGTCCGAATTGCAGTCGAAAAAGCTCGATCCCGACACCATCGACATCGAGGAGCTCAAACACCGGCTGCTTGCCATACAGGCGCTGGAATCGGCGCGCTGCGTCGAGGAAGGTGTCGTTACCGACATGCGCGAAGCCGATGTCGGCTCGATACTCGGTTTCGGTTATGCGCCGTTTACCGGCGGCACCATCTCGTATATTGACGGCATGGGCGCGAAGGCTTTTGTCGCGCTGTGCGAAAATCTGACGAAACGGTACGGCGACCGGTTCAAACCGACAAAACTTTTGCTCGAAATGGCGAAAACCGGCGACACTTTCTATCGCCACTTCCCGCCGGAAAAGCGTAAGGCAGCTTGACCCGCTTCGCTGCAGTTCATTCCGCATCCCATGGCGCGTGATCAGGTCGATCTGACTCCGGTCGAGGGGCGCAACGAGCTCGTCGACTGGATTGCCCAGGGCGCCAAAGCGAAATCGCAATTTCGCATTGGCACCGAGCATGAAAAATTCGGCTTCACGCTCGAAGGTCACCGTCCCGTGCCCTACGAAGGGCGCCACGGCATTCGCGCGCTGCTCGAGGGCATGCAGCACCTGCTCGGCTGGCAGCCGATCATGGAAGGCGGCAACGTCATCGGTCTGCACGACGTGCCGGGAGGCGGCGCGATTTCGCTCGAGCCCGGCGGACAGTTCGAACTGTCGGGCGCACAGGTCGAGACCATTCACCAGACATCGAGCGAGCTGATGGCGCATCTGGCGCAGGTGCGCGAGGTCGCGCAGCCGCTCCACATCGGATTTCTCGGCATCGGCATGACGCCGTCCTGGACGCGCGCGGAAATGCCGAAAATGCCGAAGGGCCGCTACAAAATCATGACCGGCTACATGCCGAAGGTCGGCAGCCTCGGCCTCGACATGATGTATCGCACCTGCACCGTGCAGACCAATCTCGACTTCAGCTCTGAAGCCGACATGGTGAAGAAGCTGCGGGTGTCGCTGGCACTTCAACCGGTGGCGACAGCCATGTTCGCGAATTCACCGTTCACCGACGGCCGGCCCAACGGCTTTCTGTCATATCGCGCGGAAATCTGGCGCGACACCGACAATGCGCGCACCGGGATGCTGCCCTGGGCGTTCGAGCCTGGCATGGGTTTCGAACGCTGGGTCGACTACGCGCTCGACGTCCCGATGTATTTCATCAAGCACGGCGACGAATATGTCGACGTCTCCGGCCAGTCGTTCCGCGATCTGCTGGAAGGCCGGCTCAAAAGCATGCCGGGAGCGCGCGCGACGATCTCCGACTGGGCGAACCATATCAGCACGATCTTTCCCGAGGTGCGGCTGAAGCGGTATCTGGAAATGCGCGGCGCCGATTCGGGACCGCTGCCCGATCTGCTGGCGCTGCCGGCGTTCTGGGCCGGCATTTTCTACGACGACGCCAGCCTCGATGCCGCGTGGGATCTGGTCAAAGGCTGGACCGCCGCGGAACGTCAGGCGCTGCGCGACGCGGTGCCGAAGGCGGGTCTTGCCGCAACGGTGCACGGCCGCACCGTGTTCCAGGTCGCACGCGACGCGCTTGAACTCGCGCGCGCCGGACTGGCGCGGCGCAGGCAGCTCGACGTCGGCGGCCATGACGAGACGATCTATCTCGACGTGCTGGAAGACCGTCTCGCGCGGGGCACGACGCCGGCGCAGGAACTGCTGGCGAAATTTCACGGTCCCTGGGGCGGATCGGTCGAGCCGATTTACACCGAGGAAGCGTATTAACTTCCGCCGCTTCCATCGCCCGCGGAAGGACCGTCAGAGACCGTACAGGTCTCTCGCCTGCCGCAGTGCATTTTCGCAGGCTTTGGCATCGCCCGCGGCGTCGGCTTTGTGCGCGCGTTCGAGCGCCGCCTCGCCGTCGATGTTGGCCTGACGCTCCGCGCTCTGCACGGCGCCCGGCGTCGGCTGGTGATGAAGCTGCGCGCCGACCGTCTGCGGAGCGCTCGGCGCGCCCGCTCCGCCGTCCACCGCAGTTGCCGCCGCCTGCCGGATGGCCTTTTCAAGCTCGACGATTTTGCCGGTGCATGGACCGGCATAAACCGCCGCGCTCCCTGCGATCAGCATCGCCACACCGGCCGCGACGGCGCGAAGCGGCCGGCGCGCACGGTGGACAGGACTGCATTTGAGAATGACGGAGGCACACATCGGATGACCCGCGATCGGGTGGCCGGCTCATTCACCAGCGATAAGCACAAATTTACGCCTCCAAAATGCGTGCGCCAAGGCCAAGCCGGACCAGGCTGCGGGTTTGGTTGGCGAGCCCTGAACGTTCGGCCCCCGTTCGCAGCCAGCCTTCGCCCGCCCCGCCGCCGATCGATTGAACGGGTTGATTCAATACGGACCCGTTGGGCCAGTTTCGCGTTTACCTTGATCCCACCAATGAATGCTACGCTTCCATGCCGATGGGTCCCGAACGTCCGACGATAGCGCGCCGTGACATGGTTGCCGGTCTTCTGGCCGGCGGTATGGTGACGGCGCTTGGCGGCTGTACCGGCATGCCGGGGATACTGGAGCCGGCCCCTGCCGTGCAGCAGCAGGCGGACCCGGCTTTTGCGCGCAAGGTCGTCGCCTATCCGACCCCGGAGCCGCCCGGTACCATCGTGGTCGATCCGGGCAGTCATTTTTTGTATCTGGTCCAGCCTGGCGGACAGGCGATCCGTTACGGCGTGGGGGTCGGCGGCGAAGGCTTCGGCTGGTCGGGCATAGCGACCATACACACCAAACAGGAATGGCCGGACTGGTATCCGCCGCCGGAAATGCTGGCGCGAAAGCCCGAACTGAGAGAGCATATGGCCCAGCTTCAGAGCGGGATCGGCATGCGCGGCGGCCCGGACAATCCGATAGGCGCGCGCGCCCTTTACCTCTGGCAGGGCAAGCGCGATACGCTCTATCGCATCCACGGCACCAACGAGCCTTCGACGATCGGGCGAAACGTTTCCTCCGGCTGCATCCGGCTGACCAATGAGGACATTGTCGATCTTTACGATCGCACCCCCGTTGGCACCAAAGTCGTGGTACTGGCGACTGCCGGACCTGCCGCGGCCGCCGCCACGCAGTAACGTTTGAACCCGCTTTGGCTCTCGACACCGCGCCGGAATCCCTCATGGCGTCGCCTGTGCATGCTGCTCTCTGCGCCCTGATCGCGACCGCGTTCTGGAGCTGGCTCGGCTATGCGCTCGGGCGTCACCTGCTGCCGCGGGTGCTCGCGCTCGGCTCAGCGCCCGTTATCGGCTGGGCGGTGCACAGCGCGGTGATGCTGCCGCTTTGCGAATGGACCGGATTCTCCCCGGGAGTCGTGATCGGCGCCGGCGTGCTGTTCGCGGCGGCCGCGGGCCTGTCGTTTCGGCTACGCGCACCGGCCGGCGCGCCCGACAGCGGGCCCGCGATTTCGGGTTGGATCTTCGCGGCTTTGGCGCTGGCCCTGGTCCTTGCGCTGGTACCGGCGGTCGCGATCCTGCCGAAATTTTCGGGCGGCGCGGTGCAGTTTTCCGATCCGGTTTTCGACCACGCCAAGATCGCTTTCATCGACGCGATGACGCGCCAGGGCGTGCCGCCGGTCAATCCTGTGTTCGGCGAGTTCGGCGCGTCGGGCCGTCTCGCCTACTACTATCTGTGGCACTTCAGCGCCGCCGGACTGGCGCTGGCGTCATCCGCGAGCGGCTGGGAAGCGGACATCGGCGCAACGTGGTTCACGGCGTTCGCGTCGCTCGCATTGATGATGGGACTTGCGGTCTGGCTCGCGCAGCGCGCCGCAGCGGCAATCTGGGTGGTCGCACTGGCGGCCGCCGGCTCGATGTGGATCACGCTGTTCTGGATATTCCGCGGCGACGATTTCAGGCCCGTGCTCTGGCCTTCGACCGGCATGTCCGGATGGCTGTTCCAGGCCACCTGGGTGCCGCAGCATCTGATGGCTGCGTCCTGCGCGGTCGTGGCCGTGCTGCTGCTGCTGCAGTACGCGCTAAGCCCGCGCGCCGTGCTGATCGTGCCGCTTGCCCTGATCGTCGCTGCCGGCTTTGAAAGCTCGACCTTCGTTGGCGGTGTCACGTTCGCCGCAGCGGCGCTCGCCGCGCTGCCGTTGCTGCTGACCGCCGCCGGGCCGAAGCGGCGGTTGCATCTTGTCGCCGGACTGGCGGTCGCCGCACTGCTGGTCGCAGGCCTGATCGCTCCGTTCATCTTTGATCAACTGGCGACGGTCCGCGCGCGGGGCGATGCGAGCCCGATCGTCATCAGCGCCTATCACGTGTTCGGCGACGCGTTTCCGTACTGGCTTCGCCGCATCATGGATGTGCCGGGCTACTGGCTGCTGATCCTGCCGGTCGAGCTGCCGGCAAGCTTCGTCGCCGGCGTGATCGCGCTGGTCGCCGGATTGCGCGGCGCACTTCCCCGCGAGCAAAAACTTGCGCTTTCCGTCCTCGCGTGCGTCGCCGGCGCCGGCATGACCGTTTCGTGGCTGCTGGTCTCGACGCTCGGACAGAACAACGATCTGGGCCTGCGCGCCATCATCCCCGCCGAGATCGTGCTGATCGTCGCCGTCGCCGCCATGGCGGCGGGCGCAGCGACCGGACGGAGCCGCACCGTAATCGCAGCGATCGCGCTCGCCGGATTAGCCCTGAGCCTGCCCGACACGGCCACCATGATTGCCGACAACACCACCGGCACGAAGCGGCCGGGGGGCGAAATCTTCGCGCAAACGCCCGAGCTTTGGGCCGCGGTGCGCGCGCACGCCGCGCCCGGCGTTCGCGTCGCCAACAACCCGGCCTTCCTGAGCGACGTGACGCCCTGGCCGGTCAACATGTCCTGGGCCCTGCTCGCCAACCGCTCGTCGTGCTTTGCCGGTCCCGATCTCGCGCTCGCCTACGCTCCGCTGCCGGCGGCCCGCCGCAAGGCGATTGACGCGCAGTTCGCCCGCGTGTTCGACGGGACCGGCAGCGCCGACGACGTGAAAGCGCTCGCCACTACATATGGCTGCGAGACCGTCGTCGTGGCGCCGCAGGATGGCGCCTGGAACAACGATCCGTTCGCGGCCAGTCCGGACTATCGCGCGGTCGAAGTCCGCGAAGGACGCTGGCGGATTTATGAGCGCGTGGCCAACCAGCCTGTCGCCGCGAAGTAGCGTCAGAGACCCGCGAACCAGTTGAAGCCCTGTTTGCTCCAGAACGTCTCGGTGAAGATGTTGCTCACCTCGATCGCCTGGATCCATTTGGCGTTCTTGTAGCCGAGCTTGGTCGAAGTCCGCAGCCGCAACGGAAAGCCGAACGGGTCCGCGATGATTTCGTTGGCGTAGCGCGTCGCGAGAATGGTTTGCGGGTGCAGCGCGGCCGCCATGTCAATGCTCTCGGTATAGTCGTCGGCGCAATGAAAATAAACATACTTGGCCGTCAGATCCGCGCCGATGCGTTCCAGAAACATTTTCAGGTTCGGGCCGGACCACTGTCCGATGTAGTCCCAGCCTTCGACGCAGACGTGCCGGATGATGATTTCCTGCTCCGGCAGCCCGTAAATCCGCTCCGCGGTCCACGGCGCCCTGTTGCCGACAAGTCCGGCGAGTTCAAGCTTCCATCTTGCGCCGTCGACCGGTTTGACCTCGTCGACCGAAAAATGGGCGTTGAAGCGCGGAGGTTTGACCACCTCGGCCGGGCTGAACGTCGGCGCGAGATGGTCGGGGCGAAACAGGGTCGCCTGCACGCGATCGTTCCATGACGAAACCGCGCGCAGGGCTTTCTGCACCGGCTCCTCTTCGCTCACGTCGCAGCCGGTCAGCAGCGTCAGCGCGCCGAGGCTGACCGCCCCGCGCAGCACGTTGCGCCGGTTCACGGCCTCGACCAGTGCCTGGTTGCTGGTCATCACGATTTGATCGATCGGCGTTTTCGGCCGGAACAACGATGGCATGCGGGTGCGGACCGGCATCGTTCACCTTCGGCGGAGCGCGGCGGCGCCTGACGCGGCATCAGGCATCGCCGCCCGCCCGTCGCCGACAACCGGCCCGCCAGTCACCATCGCGGCCAGGCTTTGCGGCACCAGCAGCGCGAGGGCGATGTGAACAACGAGAAACAGCACGATCGCGGACATGCACGCGAAATGGACCAGCCGGATGGTCTGGAAACTGCCAAACAGCGAAGCCAGCTCCGAGAACTGCACCGGCTTCCACAATGCCAGACCGGAGATCACGATCAGGATGCCGATCAGAATGATGCCGATATAAAGCACTTTCTGAACCGCATTGTAGTGAGTGAGGTCATCGTGGCGCAGGCGAAAGCGCAGCGCATCGCCGACAGTAACTAGCAGTTCGCGGGGAGAGACCGGCAGCAGCTTTCGGCGAAAACGCCCGGTGGCGAAACCGTAGAACAGATAAGCGAGCCCGTTGAGCACGAAGATCCACATGCCGAAGAAATGCCATTGCAGGCCGTACTGCGCCCATTTGCCGATCACAACGGCATCGGGAAAACGCAGCCAGCCGAAAATCACATCGTCGTTGTAGATCTTCCAGCCGCTGCCGATCATGATGAAGACGGCGAGCGCATTGATCCAGTGCATGACGCGCACGGCCGGCGGATGAAGGCGGCGGCCGGCATGCGCTGCTGATTTGACGGGCGTTGACGGCACCTGCCGTGCTCCATCGCTCCGCTTGTCCCGATGCGGCGCGAGGACCGTAGAATCGCGCGAACACCAGCGCAAATAAATCCGCTTCACAAATTCGCGCGGCGGCCCTGATAGAGAGGTACAGCCCTGCTGACGATCACGACTTGGTGAGTCACATAACTTTTTGGTGTTCGCCGGATTGCAGACGGTGAGCGGGAATTGATTGGCCGGCCGCCGCAACCTGACAGACACTGCGGCCGCACGCGCAGCCGATTCTTTTGTCTCTTTCCATATCCATCGGGGTCGTACTATGCCTCGCGAGTCTCGATTTGGCGGGCGCACGCCGTCAGACCGCATCGACCGCGCCGGTGAGTTGCCTGGTCTCGTCGCTCCGGCGAAACAGGCCGTCGCCGCATGCGGCATTGCCGTCATGGCCAAGGCATCAGCGCCCGGCCGCACCAAGACGCGACTTGTCCCGCCGCTGTCGTTCGAACAGGCAGCGGCGCTCAATACCGTTTTCCTGAAGGACATATTCGACAACGTCGCTGACGCGGGACGCCACGCCTCGATCGCCGGCTATGCGGCCTTCGCGCCGGCCGGCAGCGAGGATTTTTTTCGCCGCACGCTGCCGTCCTCGGTGGGTCTGATCGACGCCTGCCTGCCTGATTTCGGCGATTGCCTGCTCCACACCATCGAACAGCTTCTGGCGCAGGGCCATGCCGCAGCAGTGGTGCTCAACTCCGACAGCCCGACGCTGCCGACGGAGTTTCTGGTCGAAACCGCGCAGAAGCTTGCCGAGCCGGGCGAGCGCGCGGTGCTCGGCCCCTCATGCGATGGCGGTTATTATCTGCTGGGGCTCAAGACCGCGCATCGCCGCATGTTTCAGGATATCGCGTGGAGCACCGGGCACGTGGCGCGGCAGACGCTCGAACGCGCTGATGAAATCGGGCTTGCCGTCCATATGCTGCCGGTCTGGTACGACATCGACGACGTCGACGGTCTGCGCCGGCTTGGCGCCGAATTGCTGCTGTCGCGGGGCGCGACGCGCGCGCCCGATCCGGGCGAGCCGAATTTCCCGGCCGCGACCGCCGCGCTGATGGCGCGGCTATGGGCGAACGGCGAGGGCGGCTTCATGCCGGAAACAACAGTCCACGCAGAGGCGAAAAGCGCCTGAGCACGCGGCTTGAGCCGCGGCTGCAAATATCGGGAAAGCGGACGACATGCAGACAGCGACAACCGTGCCGGTCGATCCGAAGCGCTACTTCGAGAGTGTGCAGGCCGACAGCGATGTGCCGGCGAACGACCCAATCTGTCTTTATCTGGAGACGACCAACCGCTGCAACCTGCTGTGCACTACGTGTCCCCGCACCTACGAGGAACTTGAACCGCCGGCCGACATGAGCTGGGAACTGTTCCGTTCCGTCGTCGATCAGGTACCGAACCTTGCGCGCGCGGTAATGCATGGCGTCGGCGAGCCGATGCTGGTGAAGAATTTGCCGCGTATGGTGCGCTACCTCAAGGACCGCGGCACGTACGTTCTGTTCAACACCAACGGCACCGTGCTCAACGACCGGAATGGCCGCGCGCTGATTGATGCGGGCCTCGACGAACTGCGCGTCTCGTTCGACGCCGCCAACGCCGAAACCTATCGCGCCGTTCGCGGCAAAAATTATTTCCACCGCATCCTCAAAAACGTGCGCGCGTTCCGCGAACTGCAGGAACGCGAGGGCAGCACCAGACCGCGCGTCTCCGCCTGGCTTACCGGACTGCGCGAGACTGTCGAGCAGCTTTCCGACTTCGTGCGCGTCGCAGCGGACACCGGCGTCAAGGAGGTTTATCTGCAACGGCTGGTGTTCTTTTCCGAAGATGCGATCGGCCTGGCGCGGCCCGACCAGGCGCTCTACGAACGGCTTTCGGGCGACGAGGCGGTTCATATCGACCGCGCCGCAGCTCTCGCAGCGTCGCTCGGCGTCACCTTCAGCGCGTCGGGCGCGGCGTCCGAGCCTGGCATGAGTCTCAGGCGCAGCGAGAGCGGCTCGCCGTGGTCGCTCTGCCGCCGTCCATGGACGGTGATGTACATCACCGCCAACGGCCGCGCGTTGCCGTGCTGCATCGCGCCATTCTCGCAGCGCGGTTATGAGAACTACACGCTCGGCGACGCGACGCAGCAGACGCTGCACGAAATCTGGTCCGGTCGCGCCTACCGCGATTTCCGCACCGCGCTGCTGTCGGAAAAGCCGCCGGCGGCCTGTGCCGGTTGCGGTCTGCGCTGGAGCCTGTAGAGGCTCGGCGCAATGCTCATCGCACCCACAGTCCGGTCTCGGCACCACCCGGCCGGCCCCGCGCCCAACCCGCACCGCGACACCGTGGCCGTCGTGATCCCGACCTTCAACGAGGCGGAATCAATCGGCGCGGCGCTCACGGAATTGCCGCGGGGGATTGTCGGCAGGGTCATCGTGGTGGACGGCGGCAGCACCGACGGCACGCAGGATATCGCGCGGGGTGCGGGCGCCGACGTCGTCACGGTCGGGCGCGGCTACGGGCTCGCCTGCCTTGCCGGCGCGCAGGCCGCAGACGGTTCGGACATTATCGTATTCATGGACGGCGACGGCGCCGACGATCCGGGCGTGCTCGGCGCCATGGTCGAGGCCATCGAATCCGGCCGCTGCGACTTCGTGATCGGATCGCGTACCCGCGGCCCCCGCGAACCGGGCAGCATGGCGGGCCACCAGATTTTCGCAGGACTGCTGGCCGGGATGCTGATCCGGCTGCTTTACGGCGTGCGCTTCACCGACATGTGCGCGTACCGCGCCGTTCGCCGCGACACGCTGCTGCGGCTCGGCATGCGTGAACCGGCCTATGGCTGGAATCTGGAAATGCAGATGCGGGTCGCGCGTGCCCGGCTGCGGGTGCTGGAAATGCCGGTCGCCTGTCGCCGCCGCACGGGCGGCGCATCCAAAGTCGCCGGCAATCTGCGGGGATCGATGAAAGCCGGCTGGCACATCATCGCGACGTTCGTGCGTGTGGCGACGGAGCGGTAGAAACTCCGAGCCGGCTGGTTGCTCCGCCGGTTCTTAAACGGCGAC
Source organism: uncultured Alphaproteobacteria bacterium (assembly GCA_963766925.1). Lineage (GTDB taxonomy): Bacteria > Pseudomonadota > Alphaproteobacteria > Rhizobiales > Xanthobacteraceae > BOG-931. The sequence goes on along the minus strand of CAVYCI010000009.1, from coordinate 177,228 downwards.
CTTGCGGAGAAATCCGTCGACGCTGCCGCGCAGACTTTCGGCCGCTTTCTCGACGGCCTGCGACGCCGCCAGCACCGTGTCGGCAGACGAATGCATTTCGGCGATCGCGCCGGAGACGCCTTCCAGCACCGCGACCACCGATTTGGTCCCCGCAGCCGCTGCCTCGACGCCGCCCGAAATTTCCTGCGTTGCCGCGTTTTGCTGCTCCACCGACGTTGCAATGGCGGCAGTGAACTCGCGGATCTCGTGCATACGGCCGGCGACGTTGGCGATGGCGCCGACCGCGCTCCGCGTCGAGGACTGCACCGCCGCGATCTGACGGGCGATGTCGTCGGTGGCCTTGGCGGTCTGGACCGCAAGCGCTTTGACCTCGGAGGCGACAACGGCAAAGCCCCTGCCGGCCGGTCCCGCGCGCGCCGCCTCGATCGTGGCGTTAAGCGCGAGCAGGTTGGTCTGGCCGGCGACGCTCTGAATGAGCTTGACCACGTCGTCGATCTTTTGCGCGGCGCGGGCCAGACCGGCGATCTCTTCGTTGGTCGCCTGCGCCTCGGTGGCTGCCGCCTTCACGACGTCCGAAGCGCGAAGCAGCTGGCGGTTGATTTCGGCGATCGATGTGGCGAGCTCGTCGGCTGCCGTCGCCGCGACCTCGACGCTCCCGGACGCTTGGTTCGATGTGGCGACCGCGCCGGCGGTCTGTCTGGATGTCTCGTTCGACGTGGCAGCGAGGGCGCCCGCGGTTGCTTTCATCGCGGCGACGTTGTCGGCGACCGTTTTCAAAACCCCCTCGGCGCTTTCGCGGAACCAGGTGGTGGCGTCGTCGAGCACCGCCCGGCGTGCCTCCTGAGCGCCGGCCAGGGCGCTTTGCCGTTCCGCCGCACGGCGCTCGGTAATGTCGTCGTGCGTGCCGACCCAATAGCAGGTCCCTGCGATCGCACGATTGACAACCGCGATGGCGCGGCCGTCCCCGGTTTCGGTGATGAACTTTACGATCTTTCCGGACGCCATTTTCTCCATGACCTCGGCACAATATTGCACCGGATCGAGCTGGAGGCTGCCGACCCTGCGGCGGTGCTGGACGATGTCGAACAGAGCCGCCCCCGGCTTCGCCAGAGCGGGCGGCAGATCGTACATTTTCAGATATCGGTCGTTGCGGACGACCAGCCGGCCGGCGAGGTCGAACATGACCACGCCCTGCGTCATGTTATTGATCGCGAGCGCCAGCAACTGGCGCTGGCTGCCCGGTCCGCGGTATTTCGCCCATTGGGCCACGCGATTGAGAACGCGGACCATTTTGCCCCGGCCGTCGGTATTTCCCCGGCTGACGACCTAACCTGGCATCCACTTACGTTTCGTTAATCACTCACGCGCTCAGGCCGCCGTCGACCATCAGGCGGCTGCCGGTGGTGAAGCTCGATGCGTCGGAGGCGAGATAGAGCACCGAGCGCGCCACTTCGTCGGGACGGACGTGGCGATGCAGCGGAATGATTTCGTCAAAGAACGCCGTGCCGTCGCGTCCGAGCACGCCGGTCAGTTTTTTCTCGACATTGAGCTGGAAGTCGTTGGCGACCGGGCCGGGATGAAGCGTGTTGACGCGGATGTTGCGGGGCGCGGCCTCTTTGGAAAGCACGCGCATCAATCCGATCTGGGCGTGTTTGGCGGTGATGTAACCGCACACGCCCGGATCGCCCCGGACGCCTGCCACGCTGGACGTGATGATGATCGAGCCGCCATCGTTCATTTGCGGCAAAGCGTGCTTGGCGGCGAGGAATGCCCCTTTGACATGGACCGCCAGCACCTGGTCGAAAATCTCTTCCGGATAGTCGGTGACCGGCGCGACCACGCCGAAATTGCCGGCGTTGCTGAACAGAACGTCGATCTTGCCAAATCGCGCCACCGTGGCGGCCATGCAATTTTTGACCTGATCCGATTTGGTGACGTCGGCCGTGCACCAGTCCAGCGAATCCTTCCAGGCCTCCTTGCCTGCATCTTTCCCGAGGCCGGCCGCCGCCCGTTTCAGGGCGTCTTCGCTCAGATCGGACATCATAACCCTGGCGCCTTCGGCAAGCAGCAGCTTCGCCGAAGCGACGCCGATGCTGCCGGCACCGCCGGTGATGACGCATACTTTGCCCTGCATTTGTTTCGACATCGCTTCCTCCCGCTGACGCGGGCGAACCTAGCATGGCGCCGCCGCCGCGGCTCAGGGGGCCGCCTCAAAAACCGCGCGACGGAGGGCGGCGGACGGTGTATCGCCTTCGTCGCTCCGGTGAAGAAAACACCGGCAGGGAGGAAGCGATGAAAGTCGGAATGGTCGGCTTGGGGCGCATGGGTACGGCGATGTCGGCGCGCCTGCGTCAGCAGGGCTTCGACGTGATCGGATGGGATCACAACGCCGGCGCGAACCAGCGGTTCGCCGCCGAGGGACTGCGGATCGGCGGCAGTCCGCGGGAGGTCGCCGCGGACGCGGAAGTGGTGATCTCCAGCATCACCGAGGATCATGGCGTCCGCCGCCTGTTCACCGGTCCCTTCGGCTTTCTCGAAGCCGACGTCAACGGCAAGCTGTTTATCGAGATGAGCACGCTGCAACCGATGACCGGCCGCGAACTTGCGCCGCTGGTGGAAGCGAAGGGCGCCCGGCTGATTGAATCTCCGGTGCTTGGCACCATTCCCCAGGCGCGCGACGGCAAGCTGCTCGCGATGGTCGGCGGGCGGCCGGAAGACCTCGACCGTGCGCGGCCGGTGCTGGAAAAGCTGACCGGGCGGATCGCCCATATGGGGCCGGCCGGCGCCGGCTACGCCATGAAGCTTTCGGCCAACCTCGGGCTTGGCGCGTACGTGCAGGCGCTCGCGGAGTCGCTGGCGCTCGGCCTTCGGCAGGGCCTCGCGCTCGACCAGATGCTGGGCGTCATCGCCGACGGGCCGTACGCGAGCAACTGGTTCAAGGCCAAGCTCGACGTGTTCAAGGGCGGCAAGGCCGAAATGACGCTCGACATCCGCACGTTACGGAAAGATTTAATGTCGGCGGTCGCAACCGGCGCGCTGTCCGGCGTGCCGATGCCACTGTCGGCCGGCACGCTGGCTTCGCTGTCGGCGGCGGTGGCGGCGGATTACGGCGACTGCGACCTCGCCGAACTGCCGAGGTTCCTGCGCGAAGCAATGCTGCAAGATTTTGGCTGACCGGCGCGGTGGTATGATACGCTCAAAAGAACGAACGGCGACGGGAGGAGTAATGTACGGCACGGCGACCGGAGATCCGGCCGCTCCGCTGCAGACAGGCGGTGTCGCAGGCGCCGCCCGATGCCCGCCCTCCGGCCGCCCCATCGTCACGCCTCACCCATCCGGATTATCCATCCGCTTTCACGCAGCGAGTTTATTTTCATGAGCAAGTGGCAATACACCAGGGGACTTCACGATATCGGACACGGCTGTTTCGCTTACCTTCAGCCGGACGGTTCGTGGGGCTGGAGCAACGCAGGCCTGGTGACGGACGGCGACCAGACCCTGCTGGTCGATACGCTGTTCGATCTGCCGCTGACCGCGGAGATGCTCAAGACCATGCGCGATGCGGTGCCGGCGGCCCGCACCATCCAAAAACTGGTCAACACCCACGCCAACGGCGACCACACCTTCGGCAACCAGCTTGTCGAAGGCGCCGAGATCATCGCCTGCCGGGAATGCGCCGCGGAATTCGCCGACGCGCCGCCGTCGATGCTGATCGGGCTCGAGACCAACTGGATGAATCTCGGCGAGGGCGGGGAATTTTTCCACGACGTCATGGGGAGCCGCTTCGACTGGCGCGGCATCGTCGCCACGCCGCCGACCACGCTGTTCGACAACACAATGGAGCTCTCGGTCGGCAGCAAGCGGCTGGTGCTGACGCATCTCGGTCACGCCCATACGCGCGGCGACGTGCTGGTTCATATTCCGGCCGAGCGCATTCTCTATACCGGCGACCTGCTGTTTGTGGGCGGTCACCCCGTGATCTGGGACGGCCCGATCGGCAACTGGATCAGAATCTGCGATTACATCCTGTCGCTCGACGTCGATGTCATCGTCCCGGGGCATGGGGAGATTTCGGAGAAGCCGGCGGTGCGCGAGCTGAAAAGCTACTTCGAATACATCAAGGCCGAAGCGCGCCGGCATTTCGACAGCGGCATCTCCGCCGAAGCCGCCGCGCTGAAAATCAGCCTCGACCGCTTCGCTGCATGGAACGATCCCGAGCGCATCGTCATCAATGTCGCCTCGCTGTATCGGGAATTCTCCGGTTCGGCAGCACCGCTCAACCGCATCGACCTGTTCGCCGGCATGAAACGGTGGCGTGATGCGCGGGCGCTTGATCACGCGGGTCACGCGCGCCCGTAGTTTGCGCCACGCAAAGGCGGCAGCGGCGGCCGCGGCGGCGCGTCCCTTTTTTCGAAAATGCAGGCTCTTCAAAACATAAAGCACCAACAGGGAGAAAATCACCCAATGTGGAATCTGAAAGAAAAGGTCGCGATCGTCACCGGCGGCGGGCTCGGAATTGGCGCCGCCATTTCGGAAGTTCTTGCCGCAGCCGGAGCCAAAGTCGCGGTTGCAGACATCAATCCGGCGACGGCGGCTCCGACGATCAACAAGATCACCAGCGCCGGCAATCAGGCCAAAATCTTTGAACACGACGTAACGGACTGGAAGTCCTCGTTCGCGCTCGTAGAAAAGGTGGAGAAGGAGTTCGGCCCGATCGACATTCTGGTGAACAATGCCGGCGTCACCAAATGGCAGCCGTTCGTCGAGATCACGGAGGCCGACTGGGACCGGGTGCTCGACATCAATCTGAAAGGCCAGTTTCTGTCCGCACGCGCGGTGGTGCCCGGGATGATCAAACGCCGCCAGGGTCGAATCATCAATCTCGGTTCGGTGACGTCGAAAAGGGGTTACGCCAACGCGATTCCCTACTGCATATCGAAATTCGGCGTCATGGGATTGACGCAGGGTCTCGCAGCGGAGCTGGCGCCGTTCGACATCACCGTCAACACGGTCTGTCCGGGCATCGTCATGACGCCCCTCCATGACGGACTCGTCGAAGACATGGCGAGCCAGCGGGGCGTGACGTTCGAGAAGGCCAAGAGCGACTTCGTGAGCTGGGTTCCGCTGGGCCGGCCGCAGGAGCCGACCGATATCGCCAATATGGTCGCGTATCTGGCTTCGGACTTCGGCCGCAACCTGACCGGCGGCACCTATCACGTCGACGGCGGAATGGTGATGGACTGACGGGCAGCGGCTGCGGCAGGATTGCCGGGCGGGCCGGCGCGGCGTCGAAACAATACCCAGGGGGAGAACGGATCGTGAGAGACCGGATTATGAGAATGACTGGAACGCGTTGGGCGGCTGGCGTGTTCGCGCGAATGGCGGCCATTGCGGTCGCGCTATGCTTCGCCGCCCTCGCACCTGCGCAGGCTGCCGATCCGATCCGTATCGGGCTGAGCGTCGCGCTCACCGGCGCGGTGGCGGCGAACGGCAAGCAGGTCCTGATCTCGATGCAGGTCTGGAAGGACGATGTGAACGCAAAGGGCGGCCTGCTGGGGCGCCCGGTCGAACTGGTCTACTACGACGATCAAAGCAATCCGTCGCTGATCCCCGGCATCTACACGAAGCTGATCGAAATCGACAAGGTCAACCTCGTGGTCGGGCCTTACGCCACCAACATGGTCGTTCCGGCGATCCTGACGGTGCAGCAGCACAATTACATGACCATCGGGCTGTTCGGCGTCGCCGCCAATCGCGAGATGCACTACGGCCGTTACTTCTCGATGCTGCCCGCCGGGCCGGATCCGGTGCTCAGTTTTTCGGAAGGCTTTTTCGCGGTGGCAATGCAGATCGAGCCGAAGCCGAAGACGGTGGCGATCTCCGGCGCGGACGCCGAGTTCTCCAAAGTCTCGACCGAGGGAGCGCGCATCAACGCAAAGAAAGCCGGGCTCAACATCGTCTATGACAAGAGCTATCCGCCTTCGACCACCGATTTTGGCCCCATCGTCCGCGCGATCCAGGCCACCAACCCCGACATCGTCTACAACGCGAGTTATCCGCTCGACACCGTCGGCTTCCTGCGCGCGGCGCGCGAAGCCGGACTCAAAACCAAAATGTTCGGCGGCAACATGATCGGTCTGCTCGCCGCCGTGTTCAAGAAACAGCTCGGCCCGCTGCTCAATGGCGTGATCAGCACCGCCGACACGTTCGTGCCCGCGCCAGGCTTCGAATTTCCGGGCGTAGACGAGGTTCTGCAAAAATACCGGGAGCGCGCCGTGCGTGAGAACGCCGACCCGCTTGGCTTCCAGTTCGCGCCCTATGGGTATGCGGCCATGCAGTTGCTGGGAGAAGCGGTCGAGGCGACCCACTCGCTCGACCAGACCAAACTCGCCGACTACATCCATTCGCACACCTTCAAGACGGTCGTGGGCGACGTCGCGTTCGGTCCGGACGGCGAGTGGGTGAAGCCCCGGATTGTGGTGAGCCAGTATCAGAACGTCGAAGGCAACGATCTCGAGCAGTTCAAGGACTTCCGGAAGCAGGTCATCCTGTGGCCCCCGGAGACTCAAGTCCGGCTCGCTGATCTACCCGTACGACGCCTCCGGGAAGTAGTTGCGGCGGGGCGGCGCGGGACAGTCGCGGTCGTTGAAGAACAGGGGAGAACGAAGAAGAAGCTGCCGCGCCGGCGTTGCTGGCGCGCGGCACCCGCGTCTTTCAATGTGCGAAGTTTCAGGAAGATTTTAAGGTGGTGGTGCCCAGGGGCGGAATTGAACCACCGACACCTGCATTTTCAGTGCAGTGCTCTACCAACTGAGCTACCTGGGCGCCCGCTGTGCGGACGCCCGTGAAGGATCCGCGCGAGCGCCGGTTTTATAGAGGCACGGTTTTCCGCTGTCCAGGCGTGCCGCGGCCTGTCCCGAACGCCGTGGTCAATTCGCCGGTTCGCCGCCTGGCGTCGCGCCGCTCGTCCTCCTCTTCGTCCTCGGTCACCGGCACCGCATAGACGCCGGAGAGCCAGCGGTGGAGGTCGACGTCGGCGCAGCGCTTCGAGCAGAACGGGCGGAACTCCCGGTACGGGCTTGCCGCAGATCGGGCAGGCGCCGGGGCTTCGTGGTCAGGCATTGGCGGAATATGGGCGTGCGGCATGCGGCGCGGCCAGCGTCCCGGTCCGCGTGCTGTTACGCCGCGGCCAGCGCCGCTCGCCTACAGCGCGTTGAGCCAGCCGAAATGGATCGGATAGCCTTCGCCGCCGAGCAGCGTCAGGGTCTCGTAGAGCGGCAGGCCGACCACGTCGGTATAGGAGCCGACGATCTTCACCAGGAAACTTCCGGCGATGCCCTGCGCGGCATAGCCGCCGGCCTTGCCGCGCCATTCGCCGGAGGCGAGATAGGCCTCGATGTCCTGGTCGGACAGCCGCTTGAAGCGCACGCGGGTTTCGACGATGGCGCTGCCGGAACGTCTCCTTCGGCGTCACCAGGCAGACCGCGGTATGGACGCGGTGATTGCGGCCGGACAGCAGCCGCAGGCACTGCGCGGCTTCGTCGAGCAGTTCCGCCTTCGGCAGGATGCGGCGGCCGACCGCGACCACGGTATCGGCGGCGAGGATGATAGGCGCCTTTCAGTTCGTCGTCGATGCGCACCATGTTGAGCGCCGCTTCGGCCTTCTGGCGCGGCCAGCCGCGTGGCGCAGGCGCGCGGCAGTTCGCCCCGCTTCGGCGTTTCGTCGATATCGGTCGGACGCAACGCGTCGGGCTCGATGCCGACCTGATTGACCAGCGACAGCCGGCGCGGCGAGCCGGAGGCGAGCACGAGTTTTGGGCGGCCGATCATTTGAACCGGTAGGTGATCCGGCCCTTGGTCAGATCGTAAGGCGTCATCTCCACCAGCACCTTGTCGCCGGCAAGCACGCGGATGCGGTTCTTGCGCATGCGGCCGGCCGTGTGGGCGATGATTTCATGCTCGTTCTCGAGCTTGACGCGGAAGGTGGCGTTCGGGAGCAGTTCCGTCACGACACCGGGAAATTCCAGCAGTTCTTCCTTCGCCATTCGCTATCCGGAGTTGTTGCATCCCGGCCCTGCGACTCTTGTACCGGCATCCACGGCCAAAATTTGCGCGGAACCTAGCGGATGACGGGCCCATTCACAACTGGAATAGGGCGGACGGCGCGCGCACCGTCGCACATCATTCGTTGCCGGGCTCGCTGCCGACGAAACGCTCGCGGATGCGCGCCAGAAAGCTGGTCGCGCACCTCGCGATAAGCACTCGAGCCGCTGCTCGCGGCTGCCTTCGACGGCGCTCGGGTCCGGCGGTCGGCCAGTATTCGACATCGACGGCGCTGGTGCGGGTGATTTCGAGCGCGCGGTGATGCGCTTCCGGCGCCAGCGTGACGATCAGATCGAAATTCAGTCCCTCCCATTCGTCGAGCTCCTCGAACGTCATCGGCTTGTGCCGCGAAATATCGATGCCGATCTCGGCCATCACCGCGACCGCGAACGGATCGAGTTCGCCTTTGCGCACGCCGGCCGAGCCGACATAGATCGCGCGCCCGAACATCTGGCCGAACAGCGCGGCCGCCATCGGCGAGCGCACGGAGTTGAGCCCGCAGGCGAACAACACCGCCAGCGGTCGCGTCGCGGGCGCCGGCATCGCGGCTCTCAGCCCTTCCAGTGCAAGACCGTGATCAGCGTGAACAGCCGCCGCGCGGTGTCGAAATCGAGATCGACCTTGCGCTTGAGCCGCTCCATCAGAATTCGGGAGCCTTCGTCGTGCAGCGCGCGCCGCGCCATGTCGAGCGCCTCGATGCGGTCGGGCGTCGCGGTGCGGATCGCCGCGTAATAGCTGTCGCAGACCGTGAAATAATCCTTGACGATGCGGCGGAACGGCGCCAGCGACAGCAGATGCGCGATGACCGGCGTGCCGTCGTCAAGACGGATGTCGAACACCAGGCGGTTGCCGTCGATGCCGAGCTGCAGCGTGTAGGGTCCGCCGCCGTGCCCGCTGGGCTGGAACGAGTTCTCTTCGAGCAGATCGTAGATCGCGACCGCCCGCTCGTGCTCGACGTCGGGGCTGGCGCGTCCGATGGAGGCCTCGTCGAGCGTCACCGCCGCCAGACGGCCTGCCGGCGTCCTGTCCCTGCCGCCGGCGGCGGGCGCCATCAGCGGTTCAGCCGGATCGCGACCGAACGGGCGTGCGCATCGAGCCCTTCGGCGGTGCCGAGCGTGATCGCGGCATCGGCGAGCGCGCGCAACTGTTCGGGGCCGCATTTGAGAATCGAGGTGCGCTTCATGAAATCGAGCACGCCGAGTCCGGAGGAAAACCGCGCCGACCGCGCCGTCGGCAGCACGTGGTTCGAGCCGGCGACATAATCGCCGATCGCTTCCGGCGTATGCGCGCCGATGAAGATGGCGCCGGCGTTGCGGATGCGCCGCGCCAGCGCTTCGCCATCCGCGGCAACGATCTCGAGATGCTCGGCGGCGATGGCGTCAACCAGCGTTGCCGCCTCGCCAAGGTCGCGGACGACAATGATCGCGCCGAAATCGCGCCACGAGGCGCGGGCGATTTTTTCGCGCGGCAGTTCGGCAAGTGCGCTCTCCACCGCGCGTTCGACGGCATCCGCGAGTTTCGCGTCGTCGGTCATCAGGATCGCCTGCGCGCTGGTGTCGTGCTCGGCCTGCGCCAGCAGATCCGCCGCGATCCAGTCGGCATTGCCGCCCGCGTCGGCGATGACGAGAACCTCGGAAGGACCGGCGATCATGTCGATGCCGACCTTGCCGAACACGATGCGCTTGGCGGCAGCGACATACGCATTGCCTGGCCCGACGATCTTGGCGACCGGCGCTATGGATTCGGTGCCGTAAGCGAGCGCCGCCACCGCCTGCGCTCCGCCAACGCGATAAATCTCGTCGACACCGGCAAGTTTCGCAGCGGCAAGCACCAGCGGCGGCAGCATGCCGCCAGGCGACGGCACCACCATGACGACCCGGGGCACGCCGGCGACTTTAGCCGGCACCGCATTCATCAGAACCGACGACGGATAGGCCGCCGTGCCGCCGGGAACGTAAAGTCCCACCGCCTCGATCGCGGTCCAGCGCGAGCCGAGTTCGACGCCGAGCGCATCGGTGAAGCGATCGTCGTGCGGCAACTGGCGGCGGTGAAACACCTCGATCCGGTCGCGGGCGAAAGCGAGCGCGTCGATCACTTCGCGCGCGCAGGCCGCGAACGCCGCGTCGATCTGCTCAGCCGTCACCCGCAGGCCGGCCGAAGCGAGGTCGAAGCCGTCGAATTTCAGGGTGTAGTCGCACAGCGCGCGGTCGCCGCGCGCGGCGACATCGGTCACGATCGCGCGCGCGGCGCTGTCGACGTCGGCCGACGCTTCGCGCTTGGTGCCGAGAAAGGCGCGAAACGTCTCCGCGAAATCGGGGGCGCGGGTATCGAGGCGACTGGCCATCAGGATTGCCTTATGCGCTGCGGTGCGGCGACCTTATGCGCTGCGGCGCAGCGATCGGTAAGAGCCGTTTTGTTATAACAATTCTAATCTTTGCATGGCTGATTGACAAAGCTTCCGTCATCACCAATTCCTCGCCTGCCCCGCCGTAACAGGCGGCAACGAAACCGTCCCGGCGATGACAAAGACCACGCGCGCGCCGGTTCGCTCAAGAGGGCTTGCGCCGATGGTGTGTGACGGGCAATTCGGCCGCCCGATCGTTGTTTCGTGAGGTTTTCGTGCTGCCTGCGCTGCTCATCGTCTTTCGCGAAGTGTTCGAAGCCGGCCTGATCATCGGCATCGTCATGGCGGTGACCTCAGGCGTTGCCGGCCGCGTGCGCTGGATCGCCGGCGGCGTCGTGGCCGGCGTGATCGGCGCCTGCGTCGTGGCTTTGTTCGCGGGCGGATTGTCGCAGCTGTTCGGCGGCAACGGCCAGGAACTGTTCAACGCCTGCATTCTCGGTTTCGCCGTTCTGATGCTCGGCTGGCATAATGTCTGGATGGCACGGCACGGCCGCGAGCTTGCCGCCGAGATGCGCGCCGCAGGCGAAGCGGTGGTGGAGGGTTCGAAGTCGCTTGCGGCGCTGGCGCTTGTGGTGACGATCGCCGTGCTGCGCGAAGGCTCCGAAGTCGTGCTGTTTCTCTACGGGGTTGCTGCCGCGGACGGCGGCGCCGGCATCAACATGCTGATCGGCGGCGTACTAGGGCTGCTGCTCGGCTCGCTGGTCTGTCTCCTGACCTATCTGGGGCTCGTCACAATACCCGCCCGGTATCTGTTCGGCATCACCAGCACACTGATCGCGTTATTGGCCGCGGGCATGGCCGCGCAGGCGATCGCCTTTCTGCAACAGGCCGATATCTTGACCGCGTTCGATCGCCCGGTGTGGAATACCTCCTGGATCCTGCGCGACGGCAGCTTCCTCGGCCGCGCGCTGCACACGCTGATCGGCTACGTCGATCAGCCGACCGCCATGCAGCTCATCGTCTATGCGGCGACACTCATCGTCATCGCCGTGCTGATGAAGATGTTCGCCGGCGAGCCGTCGCACCGTCACCGCACGGTTTGACGAACCGGCTGCGGACGGCCCGCGGGCCTCCGTCATTTTCAGGCGATGAGACTGTTTCACCGATGCCGCATTGTGCAATGCGGGGGAACCGCGCGCTCAGCGGCCGCCTCACCCGGCCGCGAAGTGATCCGGACAGACCACCGCGGGAAAAACTTCGCCCAGATCGGCAAGCTCCGCCTCCAGGCATTCCACGTCGAGACGGATCGCGCCGCCGCCCGAGAAGGTGAGCGTAACCGTACCGGCCGGCGCCTCGCGCTCCGCGAATTCGACCGCCAGCAGATTGAGCCGCGCCTCTTTGTTGGTCTGATCGAGACCGCGGCACTTGCAGCCCGTGACGCGCTCAAAACGCAATGCGGTCCGGCACCGCCGGAGATCGGGCGCATGACCGTCTTTCGCAACGTCAGTCGCGTTCATCCAGTCGAAGCGATTCACCGCCATCACGAACCGATGCTCGCCCGGCCGCCAGAAAATATCGCCGATTTTCACAAGGGCGTCCTGAACATGGGCAGAAACGACCTCAATATCGTCTTTGTCGACCGCGACGAGTTTAAGTTCCTCCATGACATGCGTCCCCGGTATCGGCGTCTCTCTGTCTCTGTTCGACAGTTAGGGAGCAGACAACGGGCCTGCAAGGGCAAAAACAGCGTCCGACAGCGCCCTGGGCAGGCGGCTGCGGGCGATCCAACTACCTCGCATCAAAGGCAGAAACGACTTCAAGGTCGCAGGCCTCCTGCCTTCCGGCTGCAATATTGCTCAAAACAACCGGACGGCGTTTTCTGGTGGTATTCCGCGCGCCGGCTGCGCACTACAAACATCCACCGCGTCCTGCCATGCAGCGGGCGAGGAGGTGCATAAGTTGTGTTTGCTTCCTGGCTGATAGGTTGCTAAGAACCGGCCCAACAACACTGGTTGTTAACCGGCCTACCTTATTTGCAGATACGTTTGCGGACTGGCTACGGTCGTCATGACCTCAAACTATCTGTTTTCTTCCACCCCACTTGCTGTCAGTAGATGTTCTTTCCTGAAAGGGAGGATTTATGGCTAAGAAGGCAAAGAAGCGGCGCGCATGGACGGCGACCGAAGTTCGCGAACTGAAGGCTCTCGCGAAGAAGAAAACCGCAGCGGCGAAAATCGCCAAGAAGCTGCGCAGGACCGAAGGCGCCACGCGGCAAAAGGCGTTCAGCATCGGGCTTTCGCTCGATTCCCGTTCCTGATTTCACGATCAGTCAGATTGCGTAACCGCGGATCGCGGCTGGCCTCATGGCAGGCCGGCGCGATGCCGCGCGTCCGTTATTTGAACGCGGCTCCGTTTTTGTTTGCAGCAGACTCCGGAAGGCAGGACCTTCTGGAGGCGGGGCCCAAATAACGGCGACGCCGGACTGACGGGGCCCCACGGGCGCCCCCGGGCAACCGGCCTGTTTCCTGTCCTGTCAGGAAGATTTTCCGTTCCGTCCGCCTGATTTGGCGGGCCGGGCGGGGAATGGCGGCTGTTTTGACGTAAACCACGCCAGAATGATCGCGCCGGCCGTGGGTCCATTTGCCGCCCAATCGTAGTATTATGCCGGCTACGGTGGTAGGCCGCTCCTGATGACCCAGCTTTCACGCCCGCCGCGGCAGCAGCCGGCGAGTACCGAACTCGCCGGGGCGCTCGCGGCGTGCCGGCGCGCGTTTTTCGCCATCGCGCTGTTCAGCGGCATGAGCAATCTGCTGATGCTCACCGGCGCGCTGTTCATGCTTGAAATCTACGACCGGGTGCTGCCGAGCCGAAGCGTACCGACGCTGGTGGTTTTGTTGATCCTGGCGGGCGTGCTTTACGCCGCGCAGGGCCTGATCGACGCAATCCGCAGCCGGATTCTGGTTCGCGTCGGCGACGGCCTCGATGAGGCGATGAGCCAGCGGGTCTACGATGTCGTCGTCCGGCTGCCGCTCAAGATCGGCAGCCGGGGAGAGGGCACGCAGCCGATCCGCGATCTCGACACCGTGCGCGGATTTCTGTCCGGGACCGGTCCGGTCGCCTTTTTCGATCTGCCGTGGATGCCGATCTATCTCGGTATCTGCTTCCTGTTTCATCCTTATCTCGGCCTCACCGCGGTCGCGGGCGCCGTGGTCCTCGTGGCGCTGGCGATTCTGACGGAGGTACAGACGCGGCAGCCGACCCGGACGGCCACGCAGTTCGCGGCGGCGCGCAACGCGCTGATGGACGCCAGCCGCCGCAACGCCGAGGCGATCACCGCCATGGGAATGGTCGGCCGCATCGCGCGACGATGGGGCGACGTCAACCGGAACTACGTGGCCGCGAGCGGCCGCACCGGCGACGTGGTCGGCGGGCTTGGCGCGGTGTCGAAGGTTTTGCGGATGTTCCTGCAGTCGGCGATTCTCGCGGTCGGCGCGTGGCTCGTGATCCATCAGGAATTCAACGCCCGGCATCATCATCGCCGGTTCGATCCTCGGCGCCCGTGCGCTTGCGCCGGTGGACCTTGCCATTGCCAACTGGCGCGGCTTCGCTGCGGCGCGGCAAAGCTGGGCGCGTCTGTCGCAGGTGCTCGGCCACATGCCGGCGCGAACCGACCCGATGCCGCTGCAGGCCCCGTGCAGGACGCTGGTGGTGCAAAACGCGGCGGTGTCTCCGCCCGGTGAACAAAAGATCGTTTGCCAGGATGTGAATTTCAGCCTCGCGGCCGGCAAGGCGCTCGGCGTGATCGGCCCGACCGCTTCCGGCAAATCGTCGCTGGCGCGCATGCTGGTCGGCGTCTGGACCGAAGCGCGCGGCAGTGTGCGGCTCGATGGCGCCACGTTCGATCAATGGTCGCCGGAAGCGCTCGGCCGCCACATCGGTTATCTGCCGCAGGACGTCGAGCTGTTTCCCGGCAACATCGCGCAGAACATCGCGCGGTTCGAGGATCCGCCCGATGCCGGCGCGGTGCTGGCAGCGGCCCAGGCCGCCGGCGTTCACGACATGATCGTCAGCCTGCCTGAAGGCTATGAGACCAGTGTCGGCGATCGCGGCACGGCGCTCTCCGCGGGCCAGGCGCAGCGCGTCGCGCTCGCCCGCGCGCTTTATCGCGATCCGTTCCTGGTCGTGCTCGACGAGCCGAACTCCAACCTCGATTCCGAGGGCGACGAAGCGCTGACGCGCGCCATCGTCGGTATCCGGGCGCGCGGCGGGGTCGCCATCGTGGTCGCGCATCGCCCGAGCGCGATCGCCGCGGTCGACTATATTCTTGTGATGGCGAAAGGCCGCCAGCAACAATTCGGCCCCAAAGAGGAAGTATTGAGCCGCGTGCTCCAGCAAAGTGCTCCGCCCCGTGCCCTCAAAGTGGTGCCGGAGCAGGGAGGCGCGGGATGACCGGAAAGCCGCCGACGCGCGCGCAAATCTCGATCCGCCGTCACATCATCTTCGGCTGCGCCGTCGTGGCATTCCTCGGCGTCGGGCTTGGTGGCTGGGCCTCGACCGCCCAGATTTCCGGCGCGCTGATTTCGCAGGGCTCACTGGTCGTCGATTCCAACGTCAAGAAGGTGCAGCATCCGACCGGCGGGGTGGTCGGCGAAGTGCGCGTGCGCGACGGCGACAGGGTGAAGGCGGGAGACATTCTGGTCCGTCTCGACGAAACCGTTACCCGCGCCAATCTCGCGATTGTCACCAAGGGCCTCACCGAGCTTTACGCCCGCAAGGCGCGGCTTGCGGCCGAGCGCGACGGCGCCGACGCCGTCGAAATGCCGAAGGAACTCGCCGGACGGGCCGACGATCCGGACGTGAAGGAGGCGCTGGGGAGCGAGCGCAAGCTGTTCGAGCTGCGGCGCAACGCGCGGATCGGTCAAAAGGATCAGTTGAAACAGCGCGTCAAACAACTGGACGAGCAGGTCACCGGACTGGTCGCCCAGCAGGCCGCCAAGGCCCGCGAGACCTCGCTGATCGATCAGGAACTCCAGGGGGTGCGCGAGCTGTGGGCGAAAAACCTGGTGCAGATCAACCGGCTTACCTCGCTCGAGCGCGAAGAAGCCCGTTTGCAGGGCGAACGCGGCCAGCTCATCGCCGGCGCCGCCGAGGCGAAGGGCAAGATTGTCGAGACCCAGTTGCAGATCATTCAGGTCGATCAGGAACTGAGCAGCGACGTCGCCAAGGAGCTGCGCGAAGCCGACAGCAAGATCGGCGAGTATGTCGAACGCAAGGTAACGGCGGAGGATCAGCTCAAGCGCATCGATATCCGTGCGCCGCAGGACGGCGTCGTGTTTCAGTCGACCGCCAATACTGTGGGCGGCGTGGTCACCGCGGGCGACGCGATCATGCTGATCGTCCCGGCCACGGACACGCTTCTGGTGGAAGCGAGAGTCGATCCGAAGGATATCGATCAGGTTCAGTACGGCCAGCCGGTAGTGCTGCGCTTCTCGGCGTTCAACACGCGGACCACGCCGGAGATTAACGGCTCGGTGGTGCGGGTCGCCGCCGACACCAACACCGACCAGCGCACCGGCCAGAGCTACTATCTGGTCCGCATCGCCATGACCACCGACGAACTCAAGCGCCTCGGCGAGGTCAAGCTCACGCCCGGAATGCCGGTCGAGGCTTTCATCCAGACCGGCGACCGAACCATGCTGTCATACCTGCTCAAGCCGCTGCACGATCAGTTGATGCGCGCATTCCGCGAGAAGTAACGCCTTGTTCCTCCGCGCGAAGGCGGCGAGGATAAGCGCGGCGCCGCTGCTGTCATAATCAGATGAGCACGCAGGGCGCGGGGACCGGCGGATCATGAAACGCATTGCGCGCTGGTCGCGGCAGTTCGGCATCGCGCGGGCGGTATGCGTCGTGCTGCTGCTGGCGCTGGTGCCGCTGCGGCTCGCCGATCCGCCCCCGCTCGAAGAGCTGCGGCTGAGAACCTTCGATCTTTTCCAGGCGCTGCGCCCGCGCGTGCAGACCACCTGGCCGGTGGTGATTGTCGATATCGACGAGCCAAGCCTCAAGCAGATCGGGCAGTGGCCGTGGCCGCGGACCGTGCTTGCCGACCTCGTAACCCGCCTGCGTGCGGCGGGCGCCGTCGCGGTCGGGTTCGACATGGTCTTTGCCGAACCGGACCGCATGTCGCCCGCGATCGCAGCCACAAGTTTCCGCGGCATCGACGAAGCGACCCGTGAAAAGCTGGCGGCCCTGCCGAGAAACGACGAGATTTTCGCCGCGGCGATCAAACAGGCCGGTGGCATCGTGGTCGGGCAGGCCGGAGCGGGCGCCCCCGAGCCGCGCTCGGAAGCGGAAAAGGCGCTCCAGACCGGGTTCGCCATTCGCGGGCCCGATCCCGGTCCGTTTCTGGTGACCTTTCCGGGATTGCTGCGAAACATTCTGCCGATCGAGCAGGCGGCGGCCGGCCGGGGACTGTTCTCGATCAATCCCGAACGCGACGGCATCGTGCGCCGGGTGCCGGTGGTGATGGAGGCACAGGGGATACTCGTGCCTTCGCTGACGATGGAAATGCTGCGGGTGGTCACCCGTTCCGGCGCGATCCTGATTCGCACCGACGAAGCGGGCGTCCGTTCGGTCGCGGTCCCCGGGCTTGAGGTGCCGACCGACCGGAACGGCCAGTTCTTTATTCACTTCAACAGGCACGATCCGGAACGCTACCTGTCGGCGGTCAGCGTGCTGCACGGGGATGTGACGCCGGACCGCCTTCGCGGGCGGCTGGTGTTGATCGGCACCTCGGCGATAGGCCTGCTCGACATCAAGACCACGCCGGTCGAACCGGCCATGCCCGGCGTCGAGGTGCATGCCCAGATCCTCGAAAGCGTGCTGACGAAGTCCCTGCTCACGCATCCCGGCTACGCGATCGGGGCCGAACTGATCGCGGCCGTCGTGTTCGGGCTCGCCATCATCATCGCGGCGCCGATGCTGCCGGCCCTGATCGTGGTGGCGCTCGGCGCCCTCTTGATCGCCGGCTTCATCGGGCTTGCCTGGTATTTCTTCATCGAGCACCACCTGCTGATCGATTTCACCTATCCGCTGATGTCGAGCTGGCTGATCTATCTGGTGCTGACGTTCGTCAATTATTTCCGCGAGCAGAAGCAGCGCCAGCAGATCCGCTCCGCCTTCGGCTTCTATCTTTCGCCGCCGCTGGTCGAGCAGCTCGCCAAATCGCCGGAGAAGCTCGTGCTCGGCGGCGAAGAACGGCGCATGACCATTCTGTTCAGCGACGTGCGCGGCTTCACGACCATTTCCGAGCACTACAAGGACGATCCGCAGGGCCTGACGCACCCTGATGAACCGCTTCCTGACCCCGCTCACCAACGCGATCATCGAGCGCAAGGGCACGATCGACAAATATATCGGCGACGCCATCATGGCGTTCTGGAACGCGCCGCTCGACGACGGGGAGCACGAGGCCAATGCCTGCGACGCGGCACTTGCGATGCTGGAGCGTGCCGAAGAGCTCAATGTCGAACTCAAACGCGAGGCCGAAGCCAATGGCGGCGTCTACATGCCGCTGCGCATCGGCATCGGACTCAATACCGGGCCGTGCGTCGTCGGCAATATGGGCTCGGATTTCCGCTTCAACTATTCGGTGCTGGGCGACACCGTCAATCTCGCCTCGCGGCTGGAGTCGCGCACCAAGGATTATCGCCTGTCGATGGTGATCGGCTCGCGCACCGCGGAGCGCGCGAAGGACCGGTTCGCCACCATGGAAATCGATCTGATCCAGGTGAAGGGCAAGAAGCAGCCCGAGGTGGTCTTCACCGTGATCGGCCGCGCGGAGCTCGAACGACGATCCGCGTTGCAGCGAACTGCGCGACCTCAATGCGACAGATGCTGGCGACCTACCGCAAGCAGGACTGGGACGAAGCGCTCGCACTGATCGACCGCTGCCGCAAGCCCGCCAGCGGATTTGGCGTCGCAGGGCTCTACGACATGTATGTCGAACGGATCGAGGCCTACCGCGCGGACCCGCCGGGCGCGGACTGGAACGGCGTGTACGAGGCGGAATCGAAATAACAGCCGCGCGAAGGCGCCGCGATACCGCGTTACGCGGTCATCGACGCTTCGGCGAACGAAAGAACGTGCAGCGCGCGCAGCCGGTCGAGCGCATAACGCAGCATTGCGAGATCCACCGGCTTCGGCACCGGCTCGCAGACATTGAGATCGAGCGATCTGGCGATGCGCATCGTTTCCCGGCACGTCGCGTCGTCGCGGCCGCTGATGATGATGATCGGCGCCTTGCAGCCGAGCTTGCAAAGATGATGCAGCATCTCGACGCCGTTATGCTCGCCAACCGACAGGTCGAGCGTGATGCAATCGAAAACCTGTTCGCGGGCAAGCCGCGCCGCTTCTTCGAATGTCGCCGCGCCTTCCGGAGAAAACCCGGCTTTTACGGCCGCGCGCCAGACGATCATGCGATGAAGATCGTCGTCTTCAATTACGAGGACACGCGGCGCATCCTCGCCACCGATGTAGAGACCGGCGTCGTGTGCTTCGAGCGAGCTTGTCTGTCCGTGCATCCGGCCGCCGGCAATCCAATGAATAATCCGAAATTGATAGATGAAAGCTGCCAAATTTGCCTTAACGCGGATGCTGCAATACGGCCCGGCGACGCATCGCGGCGCAGGCGCGGTTAGCCCGCGGTAAACACCGGCGTCGAAATTGCGCGGATTATTTCGGCGCGCGCTTGGCGAGGATCCGCTGCAAGGTGCGGCGGTGCATGTTGAGCCTTCGCGCGGTTTCCGAAACGTTGCGGTTGCACAGTTCGTAGATGCGCTGGATATGCTCCCAGCGCACGCGATCCGCAGACATCGGATTTTCGGGCGGTTCGATCTTTTTGTTGTCAAGCGCGAGCAACGCCGCCACGACATCGTCAGCGTCCACCGGCTTCGCGAGATAGTCCACGGCGCCGAGTTTCACGGCGTTGACCGCGGTCGCGATGTTGCCGTAGCCAGTGAGAATGATCGCGCGCACGTCCGGGCGGCGCTTCTTCATCGCCGAAATAACGTCGAGCCCGTTGCCGTCGCCGAGCCGCATGTCGACCACCGCGAACGCGGGCGGCGCTTTCTCGACCTGAATCAGGCCTTCGGCCACCGATTCGGCGGTGGTAACGGCAAACCCCCGGCCCTCGATGGCGCGTGCCAGCCGCTGCAAAAACGACCTGTCGTCGTCGACGATCAGCAGCGAGCGTTCGGCGGGAAGCGCCGGGGCGGGCATCGGGGCGGCCCCGGTGGCGGCATGGGTCGTAGCAGGAGTGGCGGCGTGGGTCATGGCAGGGTTAATCCCGTGGGTCATCGCATTCCTCTCGCACCGCGCTCTCCCCTGCCCTGCTAACTAGGAAACCGATGCCGCCGGCTCAAGGGGCTGGCGGATGGACGGGGCAGGCTGTTCGAACTCGGAGCGCGCCCACGTCACCGTGACGGTAGCGCCATGAAGCGGCAGCGCCTGGTTGGAAAGGGTGAGTTTGGCGCCGGACCGTTCCAGCAGGGTTTTGGCGATAAAAAAGCCAAGACCGAGGCCAAAGCCGGTTTCCTTGTCCCCGCCGGGGTCTGCGGGTCCCGGCCGCCGGTGGGTCACGTAAGGCGCGCCGATACGGTCCAGCACCTCCGGCGCAAAGCCCGGGCCGTCGTCGCTGATCGTGATTTGCACCTGGTCCGCGCTCCATTGCGCCGCGATCTCGACCTGCTTGTTGGCGAAATCGACCGCGTTCTCGATCAGGTTGCCCAGCCCGTAACGAATCGCCGGATTGCGGGCCGCGACCGGCTCGGCGCCGCGGTCCGGCGGCAGCGTGACGTTAAGCGACACGCCGAAATTCCGATGCGGGGCCATCGCATCCTCGATCAGGGCCGAGAGCGGCACCCGGTCGAACGGCTCGCCGGCCGGCAGTTCGGTGATCTTGGCAAGGATTTCGCGGCAGCGCTGCGTCTGCTCGCGCAAAAGTCTCACGTCCTCGGCAAACGGCGAATTCGCGTCGATGGCGCGCTCCAGTTCGCGCACCACCACCGTGATGGTGGACAGCGGCGTGCCAAGCTCGTGGGCGGCTGCCGCGGCGAGACCGTCAAGCTGGGAAAGATGCTGCTCGCGCGCCAGCACCAGCTCGGTGGCAGCCAGGGCGTCCGAAAGCTGACGCGCCTCCTCGGCGACCTGCCAAGTGTAGACGCCGATATAGGCGATCGCGAGCAGCATCGAGAGCCACACGCCAACGACGTAGGTTTCGGGGAGCTTCAGCGGCTCCTCGCTCTCCCACGGCAACTGATAATGAAAGAATATCAGCGCGGTGGCGCACAGCACGGCGAAAATGCCGAGCAGCAGCGTCATGCGCGGCGGCAACGCGGTCGCGGAAATGACCACCGGGCCGAGCAGCAAAAACGAAAACGGGTTCTCCAGGCCGCCGGTGAAAAAAAACAGCGCCGCCAGTTCCGCGATGTCGAACGCCAGCAGCCAAGCCGCGAAATTGGGCGCGAGCCATTGGGTATGGGGAAAGCGGACGCGCAGCGCGATGTTCAGCGCCGCCGTGAGCGCGATTACCGTCAGGCACGGCCAGAGCGGCACATCGAATTCAAGGCCAAAATGAACGACGAGAACCGCCCCGGCCTGACCGAACACGGCCAGCCAGCGGAGCCGCACCAAAGTGTCGAGCCGCACATTGCGCGGCTGCTGATGAGTTCGCGGCAACCCGAACATGGGGGGTAATGTAGCGATTGATCCGGCCAGTCCAAACAGGCGCCGGCAGGCCATGACAACACGAGCCCGCCGGTGCTGGAATCGCTGAAAGACCCGTGGCGGCTTTCAGGGATGCCAGGCCGCGGGTCCGGCCTCTGCCTCGACAACACCGGCGCGCGCCTCGTTGATCACCGCAAACAGCGCGCGCAGCACCTCGGGTACGCCCTTGCCGCTGACGGCGGAAATCACCAGCGGCGACTTCTTCGCGGCGCGCTTAAGCCGCGCGGCCTGCCGTTTGACGTCTTCATCGCTCAGCGCATCGGCCTTGTTGAGCGCGAGGATTTCGGGCTTGTCCGCAAGTCCGTGGCCGTAGGCCGCCAGTTCGGCGCGAACGGTTTTGTAGGCTTCGCCGGCGTCCGGCAGCGTGCATCGACGAGATGCAGCAGCACCCGGCACCGTTCGACGTGGCCGAGGAAGCGGTCGCCAAGGCCGATGCCTTCATGCGCGCCCTCGATCAGGCCAGGGATATCCGCCATCACGAATTCGCGGCCATCGACGCCGACGACGCCCAGCTGCGGTTGCAGCGTGGTGAACGGATAGTCGGCGATTTTCGGCTTTGCCGCACTGACCGCGGCGAGAAAGGTCGATTTGCCGGCGTTCGGCAGTCCCACGATTCCGGCGTCCGCGATGAGCTTGAGCCGCAGCCGGATGGTGCGTTCTTCGCCGGCCTGACCCGGATTGGCACGCCGCGGCGCACGGTTGGTGGACGACTTGAAATGGGCGTTGCCAAAGCCGCCGTTGCCGCCACGCGCCAGCACCGCCGTCTCCCCGCTTTCGGTAAAGTCGGCGAGCAGCGTCTGGCCGTCCTCCTCGTAGATCTGCGTGCCGGCCGGCACTTTGAGCACGGCGTCGGCGCCGTTCGCGCCGTGACGGTCCTTGCCCATGCCGCCACCGCCGTTCTTGGCGAAGAAGTGCTGCTGATAGCGGTAATCGATCAGGGTGTTGAGGCCGTCCACCGCGACCGCGATGACATCGCCGCCCTTGCCGCCGTCGCCGCCGTTCGGTCCGCCGATGCTCGATGAATTTCTCGCGCCGGAACGAGACGCAGCCGTTCCCGCCGTCGCCGGAACGGATATAGACCTTGGCCTCGTCGAGAAATTTCATGGGTTCAGCTTCAGTCCGGCTCTGTGGGTTCGATTGACGCCATAGCAGCCAGGCAGATGCTGCGGCCGCCGCGCCCCTGATATAGTGTAGTTCGTCGGATCGCGGGACCTGTTTCGGCAATATTCCAGGCGGAGAGCGGCGGGCGTGTGGTCGGTAACCAAGCTTGCGTTGCGCGCGGCGGTCTGGCGAACCACGCCCGAGCCCCGGCTTGGTGGGCTCCCGGCCCTGCTGCTGGCGCTGGTCGTGCTGGCCGCCGTCCGCGTGGCATTCGAGCTGCTGGCGGCAGGCCCCGGCTGGGCGTTTAACCCCTACGGCCTTAACGCTGTCGTCGCGTGGATCGCGCTCGAAGTAGCGGTCGCGGCACTGTTCGTGCAGCCTGGCGCCAGGATGGCCGCGCTGACGGCGATGTTCATGCTTTCGGTCGTCGCCGAAATCGTGCTGCACGCCGCAGAAATCGCAGCCCCGCTGCTGCCGCCGGTCGATCTCGCCCGGTTCGGCGTGACCTGGAGCGGCCCGGTCGCTCCGTTCGCGATTCTCGGCGTGGTCTCGATCTGGTGGATCGGCGCGGTGATCGCGGTCCTGCGCAGCCTTGGCGCGCAGGCGTGGTTCGCCGTACTCGGGCGGGCCGTCGGCATCTGGCTCGCGCTTCTGGCAGTATCGGCGCTGGTGCCGCATGCGCCGGTTTTCGTCGCGCGGGACTTCGACATCCGGACCGCCAATCTGTGGGAATCGGCCCGCGTGCGGCTGATGGCAGCCGCGGACAATACCGGCACCGCGAAGAGTGCGCCTGCGCCCCAGGAGCATGCACAGCGCGCACTGTTGCAGGCGCAAATCGCGAAACTTGCCCCGCCGGTGAAGGGAAAAACCAATCTCTATGCCGTCGGCATAGCCGGCTGGTCGGGCCAGGATGTTTTTCTGAAAGAGCTCGACGGCGGACTGGCCGCGCTCGGCGAAATCCTGCCGATCGGCGGACACACGCTGCGTCTCGTCAACAGCAGCGAAACGCGCGAAACCCTGCCGCTCGCCGACCCGCGCAATTTTGTCGCCGCAATCCACGCGGCCGCCGGGCTGATGAACAAAAACGACGACGTTCTGGTGCTGTTAATGACGTCGCACGGCGATGCAGTCCGGTTTTGGTCTGCGATTGCCGAACGAAATGGTGATCGAACTGACACCGGCCATTCTCGCGGCGGCTCTGGAGCAGGAAGGCATCAAAAACCGCCTTGTCATCGTGTCGGCCTGCTTCGCCGGAATTTTCGTACCGCCGCTGGCAAACGACGACACCATCGTGCTCACCGCCGCGGACGCCAAAAATACCTCGTTCGGCTGCGGGGCCGAGCGCGACTGGACCTATTTCGGCGACGCCCTGTTCCGGCAAAGCCTCAGGCACGGCCGGGACCTCCAGCAGGCCTTCGACAACGCCAGGTCCCTGATACATGGCTGGGAGTTGATGGACCGGGCGACGCCGTCCAATCCGCAGGGCCACTTCGGTCCGGCTTTGGTCGCGCGGCTCGCTCCGTTTTTTGCTGCGCCCTCCGGCACGGACCCCTGACAGGCGAGGCACGCAACGGCCCGACTTTCACGCCGGGCCGTCAGCGTCACGCGACCTGCCTGACCCGTCGCCAGTTCTTGAGCGACGCCCACAGGCGGCGATCGAGCCGAAAGCGGTCGACGGGCGCGGCCGACTGAATGGCCGGGATACGGGTCAACCGCACCCCGGTCCACTGAAACGCGCATTTCTCCAGCACACGGCGCGACGCCGGATTGCTGACGCGCGCTCCGGCAGCCAGCGTTTCATGATCGAGATCGCCGAACGCGTGGTCGATCACGGCACGCACCGCCTCGGTGGCATAGCCTGCGCCCCAGTACTGGGCACCAAGCCAGAAGCCGATTTCCGCACCATCCGCGCGCGGATCGATGCCGCAGATGCCGACCGGCCTGCCGGCCTGCACCATGACGAAACAGGCTTCGCCCTCGCGCCGATTGGCGGCGGCGATGAACTCTTCAGCATCCTCGACGCCATAAGGGTGCGGAATGCGTGGGGTATTGACGGCAATCCGCAGATCGTTGGCGAGGGCGGCGATCGCTTTGGCGTCGTCCTGACACGGGGCGCGCAGCGTCAGCCGCTCGGTTTCGAGCAGCGGAACGCAGTGTTTCGGGCGGCTCGCGTCCAAAACGTCTTCCACCAGGGTCATCGGACAGGCTCCTGCGCAAAAAGCGAAAGGGGGAGCCGGCATCCGGTCTCCCCCTTTTCGAAGCCCAATGGGCCCGCCGGTTCGACTGAATGCCGGCGGACCTCATATGATCCACCGTGTTACTGGGCCGCGGCCTCCGTCATCGGAAGTACCGAGACGAATACGCGGCCGCGGGCTTTGGTACGGAACTCGATGCGGCCGTTCACCAGCGCGAACAGCGTGTGATCGCGGCCGATGCCGACATTGCGGCCGGGATGCCACTTGGTTCCGCGCTGGCGCGCGATGATGTTGCCGGCGATCACTTCCTCACCGCCGAAAATCTTGATCCCCAGACGCTGGCCGCCTGAATCACGGCCGTTACGCGAAGATCCGCCTGCCTTTTTGTGAGCCATCGCTCAACCTCTCTCGGAACGATTAACTAAACCGGATTCGTGACAAAAGCATCACCGCTTCTGCTCACTTTTTCATTGCGCCTTTCGGCTTCTGATTGCGCCTTTCGGCATCGGATTTCTGGCTCCGGCCGGTTTTCCCTTACGGGCCTTGATTTTGGCTTTTGCCTTAACCTTCGGCCTGGCCTTGCCCTTGCCGCCCGACTTCGCCCTAGTGCCTGCCGCCGCAGTGCCGCCTTCCGAAGTGTCGGAGCCGGCTTCGGCATCCGGATCGACCACAGGCTTCGGCGCCGCCACCCGCTTCGGGCGCGGCGGCGGGGTCTGGCTCGCCTTCTTGCCCTCGGTCAGGATCTCGGTAATGCGCAGAAGCGTAAATTCCTGCCGGTGCCCGCGCTTGCGGCGCGAATTTTTCCGGCGGCGCTTCTTGAACGCGATAATCTTGGGCCCGCGCGCCTGATCGAGCACCTCGGCCGCGACTGTGGCGCCGGCGACCGTGGGAGCGCCCAGCAGCACGCTGTCGCCGCCGACGACCAGCACTTCGCCGAACTCGACGACCTGACCCGGCTCGCCCGGGATCTTGTCGACCTTGAGCACGTCCTCGGCGGCAACCCTGTATTGCTTGCCGCCGGTTTTGAAGACTGCGAACATCCTGTTCCTCGTGTTCGTTCCCGATGCTCGGCTTTGCAGCCGGATCCGGCTTTTTCCAGTCGATTCTGGTGGTGGTTTACGGGCGCCAGCCGGCAAACCTCAAGGTCCGCATGACGGCGCCCGCGCTCTTATGACGGGGCGGTAAACCTCTGTCAAGAAACGCAAAGCTGCCCGGCTCGCCGGCACGGACAGCCGTTCACGGCCTGTGATAAGAGAACGCCGGGGAAAACAGGAGTTTGGCATGGCCACGAACGGCACAGACACTAAACCGAAGATCGGCTGGATCGGAGCCGGCCGCATGGGCATTCCGATGGCCGAACGGCTGATCAAGGCCGGGTACGACGTCACCGTCTGGAACCGCACGCGCGCCAAAGCAGAGCCGCTCGCCAGGGCCGGCGGCAAGGTGGTCGACCACCTCTCCGAACTGAAAAATGTGGACGTGCTGTTCTCGATCGTCGCGACCGGCAAGGACGTCCAGGAAGTGCTGTACGGCAAAAACGGCGTGTGCAGCCAGGGCGGCAGGATACCGCCCACGGTGGTCGACTGTTCCACAATCGCGGTCGAGGAATCGGCTGCGGTGCGCGAAAAGCTCGAGCAGCTCGGCGCGCAGTTCGTCGCGGCCCCGGTCAGCGGCAATGCCAAGGTGATCAAGGCCGGCAAGCTCTCCGCCGTGGTGTCCGGCGACGAAGCGGCCTGCAAGGCGGTGATGCCGCTGATCGAGGTGTTCGCGCCCCGCGGCGTTTCTTATGTCGGAGGCGGCGAGCTCGCCCGCGTCTGCAAGATCGCGCACAACGTCATGCTCGGCGTGATTATCGAAAACCTGATCGAGATGACGCTGCTCACCAACAAGATGGGCGTGCCGCGCCATGCGTGGCTCGCCTTCCTCAACAACAGCGCGATGGGCTCGATGTTCACCCGTTACAAATCCCCGGCGCTGGTCAATCTCGACTGGACCACGACCTTTACGCCCGAGCTTCTCCGCAAGGACCTCGATCTCGGGCTGGAACTGGGACGCGAAATCGACGTGCCCCTGCCGGTAACCGCGGCGGCCCGCGAAGTGCTGCAAAGCCATTTCGGTGCCGCGACGCTGCAAAAAAATCCCGAGGAATATCTCCAGAAGGATTTTGCGGCCCTGGCGGAGACCATGGCGCTCGCCGCGGGCATGAAGCTCGAGAGCGAGAACAAGAACGTCCCGACCGGGCTGGAGAGCTAGCGGGATTCCGGACTCCGTCGCACAATCGTCATTGCGAGGCGCGAAGCAGCGATGCAATCCAGCCCTTTGGGTCACCAGACCGGGTTGCTTCGCTACGCTCGCAATGACGAGCAGGCGGCGCTGACTGTGCCACTCCCCACACCCCGTCATTGCCGGGCTTGATCCCGGGAGCGGTGGTGCGTTGACCGCGCGGCATTTCGTGCCGCGCATCCGCATGGGCCACCGGGTCAAGCCCGGTGGTGACGGGGGAGAGGAGCGTTGCCCTCAGGCCGAACGCGCGAGCGCGCCGTCGATCATGTCGATGGTGTTTTGCAGGCCGTAGGCAGCGACGAAAGAGCCGAAGCGCGGGCCTTTCTCCTGACCGAGCAGCACCTGATACAGAATGTTGAACCATTCGAGTGAAACGCCGGGCTTGCCGTCTTTGGCCTTCTTTTTGTGGTCAAGGAACGGCTCGCGGCGCCCGACTTCGTAGACCACATCCTGGATGTCTTCCGGCGTCGCGTCGGCAGAAAGCTGCGAGAGCGCGTCGCGCAGATCCTGCAGCGCCGCGCGCTCGGCGGGAGCCGGCTCGCGGAATTTCTTCGCCGGCAGCACGAAATCGCGGAAATAGTGGATGGCGTAATCGACCGTCGCGGCGAGGCGTGGATGCGTTTCGCGCGTCACGCCCGGCCGGTAGCGGCCGATGAACCCCCACAGCGTATCGGCGTTCTCGGCGTTCGATGCCGTGACCAGCGAAAGCAGCATCGCGAACGTCACCGGATTGTCGGCTTTCGGCGGCGCCCCGTCGTGAATATGCCAGACCGGATTGGCCAGTCGCTCTTTCACGCTCTGGCGCCCGTAGGCGTCCAGAAACTGCTGATAGTCGTCGACGTGGCGCGGGATGACGTCGAAATAAAGCCGCTTCGCCGATTTCGGCTCGCGATACATGAACAGCGACAGGCTCTCCTGACTGGCATAGCGCAGCCACTCCTCGATCGTGAGCCCGTTGCCTTTGGACTTGGAAATTTTCTGGCCGTTCTCGTCCAGAAAGAGTTCGTAGTTGAAGCCGTCCGGCGGCAGCCCTCCGAGCGCGCGGCAGATTTCGCTCGAGAGTTTCACGGAATCGATCAGATCCTTGCCGGCCATTTCGTAGTCGATGCCGAGCGCCACCCAGCGCATCGCCCAGTCCGGCTTCCATTGCAGCTTGCAGCGGCCGCCGGTCACCGGCGTTGTCATGCGCTCGCCGGTGTCCGGGTCGTCGTAGCTGATGGTCCCCGCCTTCGCGTCGTGCGCGATGACCGGCACCTGCAGCACGACGCCGGTGCGCGGCGAGACCGGCAGGAATGGCGAATAGGATTGCGCCCGCTCCTCGCGCAACGACGGCAGCATGATTTTCATTACCGCGTCGAAGCGTTCCAGCACCGTCAGCAAAGCCGCGTCGAACCGGCCCGACGTGTAGCAGGCGGTCGAAGACATGAATTCGTAGTCGAAGCCGAAGCGGTCGAGGAACGCGCGCAGCCGCGCGTTGTTGTGGGCGGCGAAGCTGTCGTGCGTGCCAAACGGATCGGGAACTTTGGTGAGCGGCTGCCCAAGATGCCGCGTCAGCAGCTCCTTGTTGGGAACGTTGTCCGGCACCTTTCGCAGGCCGTCCATGTCGTCGGAGAACGCGATCAGTCTCGTTTTGACCGTGTCGCCGGTCAGCACGCGGAAGGCATGGCGCACCATCGAAGTGCGCGCGACCTCGCCAAACGTGCCGATATGCGGCAGACCGGACGGTCCGTAGCCGGTTTCGAAGATGACCTCGTCCTTCGGCCGCCGTTCGAGCCGCGCGACGATCTTGCGCGCCTCGTCGAACGGCCAGGCATGCGACTGCTCCGCAAACGCGCGCAGTTCCGACGGGTCTTCAAGGTCCACGGCGTTCATCATCGCAGTCCATCACATAATCGGTTGCAACCGCATAATCAGTCCCGAAGGTTTTGACTGAATCAAAACGGGCTGATCGGGAAATACCGCAGCCACAGGTCGGTGTAGCTGCCCTTTTCCCACAATTGAAACAGCGCCCAGTTCAGCGTCAGACGCAGCAGGTCGTTGCCGCGCCGTACCGCGATACCGACGCCTTCGCCAAAGAAGCGGCTTTCGAGAAACGGTCCGCCCCGAAATGCGCAGCAGCCCGCTGAATCGCTGCCGTTGAGCCAGAACGCGAGCGCTATGCCGTCGCCGAACAACAGATCCACGTCCTTGTTGCGCAACGCCTCGCGCGCCGCCTCGGCGGTCGGATAGGGCCGCACCTCAGCCTCGGTGAACATCGCCTTGAGAAAAGCCTCGTGCGCGGTGCCGGCGATTACCGCGATCTTTTTGCCTTCGAGCCGCTCCGGCAGTACGTCGCTGATCGGGCTGTCGATACGCGCCACGAACCGCGCCGGGGTGCGATAATAGGATTCGGTGAAGTCGGCGCGGCGTCGCGTTTCCGCCGTCGGCGCAATCGAGGCAATCACCGCGTCACCACGATTGTCGTTGAGTCCGTCGAGCAGGGTCGCAAACGGCCGCGCCTGGATGGTGCAGCTCGCCTTGATCTCGTCGCAGATCAGCCGCGCCAGATCGACGTTGAAGCCGGCCGGATTGCCGTCAGGTCCCGCATAATCGAACGGCGGATATTCCAGCTCGGTGAGAAAGCGGATGGTTTGCAGGCGTGAAAAATCCGGCCGCTCGGGGCGCCGGCGCGGATCCCAGAATCCCGGAACGACGACGGCACGCGGCGGGGAAACCGCCTCGCCTGCGGCCCGGGCCGCATCGGGCATCGCGAGCGGTGCCGTGAATGCGCTCAGGGCGGCGCAGAAAAGAGCCGCGCGCGGCCAGACGGCCCGCGCCGCCCGGCGAGGACCGCCGTCGGTTTCAGATACCGCCGGAGAGAAACCCATTGACCGCGAGCCGCTTTGCATAGTGTGGCTCGCTTAGCGGGATCGGCGCTAAAAGTCGAGGCAAACGCCCATTGCAGCGCCGTGGCTCAGCCGCCGACCGACCAGTCCGCGCGCGGCCTCATCGCCTGGGGCAGCACGAACGGCGTGGCGGAATCCGGGGTCTTGCCGACCGTGGTGTCGATCTCGAAAACCCGGCCGAGCATCCGGTCGGTGATGGTCTCGTCAGGGCGGCCGTGACAGTCGATGCCGCCGCGATCGAGCACGACGATGCGGTCTGCGAGGATGGCCGCGAGATTCAGATCGTGCAGAACCGCCACGACGAGCACACCGCGCCGCGCGCGGCGCCTGACGGATTCCAGCATCGCAAGCTGATGGCGCAGATCGAGGCCCGCTGTCGGCTCGTCGAGCAGGAGGATGCCCGCGCCGTTGGCCTCGAGCCCGCACGCGAGTTGCACCAGCACGCGGGCAAAATGGGCGCGCTGCTGCTCGCCGCCGGACAGGGTGGGGACCGCGCGATCCGCTAGAGCGGTCAAATCGACTTCCACGAGCGCGGCCTCGACCAGATCCTCGTAGTACGGATCGCGCTTTTGGCCGGCTCCCATGCGCACGACCTCGGCAACCGTAAACGGAAACGCGATATTGACCCGCTGCGACAGCACGGCGCGATGGAGCGCGAGCGTACCCGGCGAATATGACGCGAGGTCCTTTCCCAGCAGGCTCACCGCGCCCGATCGGGGCTTGAGTTCACCGGCGAGGACCCTCAGCAGCGTGGACTTGCCCGCACCGTTGGGACCGACCAGCGCGACGGTCTCGCCCGCGTCGAACGACAGGCTGATGCCGTCGAGCAGGGTTTTTGTGCCGGCGCGCACCGTGATCGAGGCGACGTCGAGGATCGGGGTCATGAAACCAGCAGCGAACGCTGCTTCAGCAGCAGAAACAGAAAAAATGGCGCGCCGATCGCCGCGGTGACGATGCCGATCGGCAGTTCCGCGGGTGCGGCGAGCGTCCGCGCGAATGTATCGGCCGTCAGCAGCAGAATCGCGCCGCAGCAGATCGAGGCCGGAAGCAGCAGGCGGTGGCCGGGGCCGACGACGAGGCGCAGCAGGTGCGGCACCATGATCCCGACAAAGCCGATCACGCCGGAAACCGCGACCGCCGCGCCCGCCGCGGCTGCGATCAGGATGATCAGCACGCGTTTGAGTCGCTGCACCGGGATGCCCATGTGGAACGCTTCGGTCTCGCCGAGCACAAGCAAATCGAGCCCGCGACCGACCATGCTGACCGAAATGACGACGATCGCAAGAAACGGCGCGATCGCCGAAATCCTGGGCCAGGTCGCGCCGGAGAGCGAGCCGAGCATCCAGAACGTAATGTCGCGCAGTTGCCGGTCGTCGGCGAGGAACACCAGCAGCCCGGTGCCGGCGCCGGCGAAGGCGCCGAGCGCAAGGCCCGCCAGCAGCATGGTCGCCATCGAGGTACGGCCGCGCCACGTCGCGATGCGATAGAGCAGCGACGTGGTGGCGAGCGCGCCGAGAAACGCCGCGACCGGCAGGAGCCACGGCGCGTTCGTCATCGCGGCCGGCAGCAGCCTGTCGCCGGCAACGATCGTCGATGCCGCCGCAAGGCCGGCACCGGCCGAAACCCCGACGAGTCCTGGATCGGCCAGCGGATTACGGAACAGGCCCTGCATCAGCGCGCCGGCCGCGGCCAGCAGCGCGCCGACAATCGCCGCCATCGCGACGCGCGGCAGCCGGATCGACAGCAAAATCATCTGATCGCGGGCGGCAGATGTCGTGTCGCCGCCGGCGTGGAACAGCGCGGCCACGACGCGCTGGAACGACAGTCCCGCGGCCCCGACCGACAGCGAGACCGCAGCGACCGCGACGAGTGCCGCCGCCAGAACCAGCATGACGGCCAGCGGCGATGCCGCACGGCGCCAGAGATTCCGCGGCGCGACTGCCGGTGGTACGTCCGTCGCCATCACCGCTCACACGAAGCAGCGCCGGGGCTTTGCTCGGACGGCAGCGTGCCGGCTATAACGTCCGGGTAAAGCCGCGCCGCGAGATCGCGCGCCGCGCGCGCGGTGCGCGGTCCGAAGCCGAGCAGATAAAGCCCCTCCATAGCGACGAAGTTTTTGTGCTCCGCAGCCGGCGTCATCGCAAAGCCGGGACTGGCAAACACCGCTTCGGCGGACAGCGAATGTTCGCCGCGTTGCATCACCAGTACGGCGTCGGGTTTCGCCGCGACCACGGCTTCGGCGCTGACGGCCTTGTAGCCTTCGAAATCGGCAAAGGCGTTGGCGGCGCCGGCCATCGCGATGATGCCGTCGGCCGCGGTGCCGCGGCCGGACATCATCGGCCGGTCGTTCGCGAGCGACAGTACGAAAGCGACGCTGACGGGACGATGGATCTGGCTCCGGATCGCAGCGAGCGCCGCCAGGTCGTCGCCGACCGTGGCAGCGAGACATTTTCCGCGCGCCTGCGCACCGACGACGGCGGCGATGGTACTGACCTTTTCGACGATGCCCTCGCCGGTGAATTTGTCCGGCACGGTGACGAAGGAAACGCCGGCGCGGCCCAGCAGGTCAATGGTTTCCCTGGGCCCCGATCCCTCGGCCGCCAGCACGAGGGTAGGCGACAGACCGAGCACCCCTTCCGGCGAAAGCTGACGCATGTAGCCGACGTTCGGCTTTTCCTTCAGCGCGGTTGCGGGCCAGACGCTGGTGGTGTCCACCGCGACGATTTTTTGCGCAACGTCCAGTGCGTACAGAATCTCCGTGACCGAACCGCCGATCGAAACGATGCGGCTCGTGTCGTAGGGCGGGGCCGGATCCCCGCCTGCCGCCGGCCCCGCGACGAGCATCAGCAATACGGGCAGCGCGAACCCGGACAGCCTCGACGGCGCAGCTTCGCGACGCATCACTTGGTCAAAATCAGTTTGTTTTGCGCCGTCAGCCGCAGCCGATAAGCCTCCGCGCCGTGGCCGATGAGGATGTCCCGCGTGCCAATGAACAGATCGCGGCTCTCCAGCCGGTTGTCGATTACCGTTACCTGCCGTCTTGCACCGCCCGATATCCGGCCGTCATCGCTCGCGTCCGGCGGGTTTTCTATACGTTCAGTCCCGTTCATCTTTAGTCGCCCCTCTTAGTTCTTCAGTATATGTGAACAATACTTCCTAGTTTGTAACGATTTTAAACTGCTTTACTCTCCTTTGTTACTACATTAGAGCCGATTTAATCTTGGTTTTCTTAGTATTGACACCCATAATACAGCCGCCTAACGATAACAATACAGCCCGGACACAAACCGTGTGACCGGGGAGGCCTCGCCAGCAAGCGCCGCTCCCCGCGGCAGCCCGCCAGCCCCGGCCGTAAAGGGGATTGGGGGTAACAAATGGCTGGCGACAATCGGCGCGCGCGCGCGCTGTTCATCAGTTCTTCTCTCGGCGTACTGACGACACTAACCGCACTAAATCCGGCATCACTGGCTGGCGCCCAGACCGCGCAGCCCGGACAGCAGGCACTTCCGCCTGTCACAGTCGAGGCGCCCACCGAACGGCGTCCGGCGGCCAGCAAACCGAAGCCCGCAGCAAAGCCCGCGCGTGCGGCGCGACGTCGCACCGCGCCGGAGAAACCTCCCGTTTCGCGCGAGCCGACCACCGACGTCGCCACCAGGACGACCGAGCCCGTGATCGCCACGCTCGCGGCGGTGAGCGTGCTGCGGCCCGAGCAGATCACCTGGGCCCAGGCCGGCCGGGTGTCCGATCTCTTCAACGGCATGCCGGGCGTCTGGTTTGCCGACCGCGGCGACGATCCGGGATCGGCGATCAATATTCGCGGCCTTCAGGACTTCGGACGGGTCGCGGTCGT
Source organism: uncultured Alphaproteobacteria bacterium (assembly GCA_963766925.1). Taxonomy (GTDB): domain Bacteria; phylum Pseudomonadota; class Alphaproteobacteria; order Rhizobiales; family Xanthobacteraceae; genus BOG-931. The sequence goes on along the minus strand of CAVYCI010000009.1, from coordinate 143,685 downwards.
GGTCGACGGAGCCACCCAGGACTTCCAGCGCTCCGGCCATTTCGCCAACGGCCAGTTCTATCTTGATCCCGAACTACTCGGCGGCGTCGACGTGGTGCGCGGCCCGGTCGCCAACATCTACGGTTCCGGCGCCATCGGCGGCGTCGCATCATTCCGCACCAAAGACCTGAGCGATATTCTGCTGCCGGGCGAGTGGGCCGCGGTTCAAACGCACGGCACGTACGGCACCAACGGCAGCCAGTGGCTCGCTTCGACCTTCATGGGCGCACGCGGCGCGGCCGGCGACATCTTCGCGGGCGGCGTGTTCCGCGACAGTCACGACTATCAGGAGGGCAACGGCAGCTTCGTCCCCAACACCGGCGGTGAAGCCGAGTCCGGCATGGTCAAGCTGACGGCGCGTCCCGGCAACGGCCAGGAAGTCAAGATCAGCGCCGTCACCTACAACACGGATTACGACTTCGGACAGACCAGCGGCCAGGAAGGTCAGTATGCCACCAGCGTGCAGAACCAGACCGTGACCGCCGCGTACAACGTCAAAAGCCCGGAAACGACGCTGCTGGATTTTCACAGCAACGCGTACTGGAATCAGACCTACGTCAAGCAGACGGTGACCACGCCGTTTATCGTTTCAGGAATCGACTTCACCGGGCCGGTCGGCACCACCAGCAGCTTCCTCCTCAATACCGGCGGCTTCAACGTCAACAACACGTCGCGATTCGACACCGGCCCGTTCCGGCACGCCATCACCTACGGCGGCGATTTCGTCGGCGACAATGTCAACACCATGAACGGCGGCGATCCGGGCGCGCCGCTCACGCCGGGCGGCCGGCGTGAGGCGTACGGCAGCTTCGTGGAGTGGAGGATCAACTATGCGAACTGGTTCGAGATGATCAACGCCGTCCGCTACGACGGCTTCAATCTCGACGGCGGCGGCGTTTCGCATTCCGGCCAGCGGTTCTCGCCGAAGACCACCATCGGCATCACGCCGATCGTGGGCCTCACGCCGTATTTCACCTACGCCGAAGGCTACCGCGCGCCGTCCGTAACCGAGACTTTCGTTCAAGGCTACCATCCCGGCGAGTTCTTCTACTTCATGCCGAATCCGAACCTGCAACCCGAAGTCGGCAAGACGGTCGAGGGCGGCCTCAACATCAAATACGACAGCGTGTTCGCGGCGGACGACCGGATCCGCGCCAAGGTCAACGTGTTTCAGAACAACATCAGCAACTACATCGATCTGGAGCAGGTGTTCTTCGGCACGTTCGGAGGCGCCACGCCGCCGCCGCAGTGCCTTTCGACTCCGTACTTCTATACCGACTGCTTTCAGTACGTGAATGTCGGCCAGGCGCGTATTCAGGGCGTTGAACTCGAGGCCAACTACGATGCCGGCCTGTGGTTTACCGGCATTTCAGGCCAGCACATGACCGGCCAGAATCTGACGGCGGGCGGGCCGCTTGCCACAATCCCGCCGGATCAGGTCAGCTTTCTGCTGGGCGCCCGCGCGCTCGAGCGTAAGCTGACCCTGGCGTTGCGATGGACGGCGGTGGCTGCGAAGCCGCTTAACCAGATCCCGCTCGAAACCGGCGACAGCGGCCCGGTGCCGATTTTCGATCCGACGCCCGCCTACAGCCTGGTCAATCTTTATGTCGGCTATCAGCCGACGCCGGACGTGGTCGCCGCATTCTCGGTCGAGAATCTGCTCAACACCGACTACACGAAGTATATGTGTTGCAGCACCGCGGCCGGTTACGTCGTGCCGAGCCCCGGCATCACCTTCAAGGGCTCGCTCACGGTCCACTACGGCGTGAAGAGCTGACAACAATCTGACTCTGACAAAGGAGAAAACTGATGTTTATCGCCATGAACCGCTTTCGTGTGAAGAAGGGTTCCGAAGACGCGTTCGAGAAGGTCTGGCTGAACCGCGATTCCCATCTCGACCGCGTACCCGGCTTCGTCGAGTTTCATCTGCTGCGGGGTCCGGAGGGCGAGGGCGAAACGCTCTATGCCTCGCACACCATCTGGCAGAGCAGAGGCGCATTCGAGGCATGGACCAAATCCGACGAATTCCGTGCCGCGCACGCCCGCGCCGGCAACGAATCGACCGGACATCTTTATCTGGATCACCCGAAGTTCGAAGGCTTCGAAGTGCGCCAGACCACGGTGCCGAAGAAGGCGGTGGCCTGAGGAACGAGTCCGGCCCCGCGCAGCGTTCGCGGGGCCGGAACCGTCATGGCCGGAGTTCGTGAATGAGAGCGTTTCGTCTGCGCGCCGTCTGCGGTCTTCTGCTCGGCATTGCGATGCTGGGGACCTCGACCATGGTGTCGGCGCAGACACCTGCGGCGGCGCCGTTGTCCCCGGCGCCGCCGGTTTCTTCCGGGGCGCGTCCGGTGCCGGCCCTGCCTGAAGCGGGCGCAAGGCTGCCGGCCATCCCGATGGACGATTCGGCCCGGCCGGGGCCGTCCACCGGACGCGGGCCGCATGATCTGTCGCCGTGGTCGATGTTTCTGGCGGCCGACGTGCCGGTCAAAGCCGTGATGATCAGCCTCGGGATCGCTTCGCTCGCGACCTGGACGATTTTGTTCGCCAAGCTCGCCCAGCTTTCCCGCGCCGGACTTCGGCTGCGCCGCGCGCTCGCACAGCTGGGCGAGGCGCGAACGCTGGCGGAAGCCCGCCTGACGCTGCAAACCGGCAACACTGTTCTGACGAACCTGCTGATGGCGGCGATGCAGGAAGTGAAAATTTCCGGTAATGGCGCCGCCGACGAGGGCATCAGGGAGCGCGCCGCGTCGCGCTTCTCCGAGATCGGCCGCGCCGAAGCCCGCGCCGTGCGGCAGGGCCTCGGCGTGCTGGCAAGCATCGGCGCGGTGTCGCCGTTTGTCGGGCTGTTCGGCACCGTGTGGGGCATCATGAACAGCTTCATCGGCATTTCCAGAGCGCAGACCACCAATCTCGCGGTGGTCGCGCCTGGCATCGCCGAAGCGCTGCTCGCCACCGCCATCGGACTTGTCGCCGCGATCCCGGCGGTTCTCATCTACAATTACTTTTCGCGCGCCACCAAAGGCTATCTGGAACTGGTCGGCCGCGGCTCGGGCGCAGTCGGCCGGATTCTGTCGCGCGACCTCGATCGCGTTCGCGGACGGCTGGCTGCACACGCCGCGGAGTAGACGATGGCGATCGCGGTCGGCGACATCGATGACGACGACGAATTCGGCGAGACGCACGACATCAACGTAACGCCGTTCATCGACGTCATGCTCGTTCTCATGATCATCTTCATGATCGCTGCGCCGCTCGCGACCGTGGACCTGCCGGTCGATCTGCCGTCATCGACGGCGGTGCAGCAGGAAAGACCAGACCGGCCGACCTACGTCACCATCACCGCCGACCTCACCGTTGCCATCGGCGAAACCACCGTGCGGCGGCCCGATCTCGTCAGCACGCTCGATGCCGCGGCGGACCAGGGCAAGGACCGCCGGATTTTTCTGCGCGCCGACCGCGGCGTGCCCTACGGCGAACTTATGGATGTGCTGGAGCGGCTGCGGACCGGGGGCTACCGCAGGATCGCGCTGGTTGCGCGCGAGGGCGGCGGCGATTCGGCGCCTGCACCGAACGGCGGCCGGAAATAGCGGACAAGGACGATGTCCGATCCCGCCTCTGCCCGCCACCTGCCTCGCCGGTTCTGGATGCTGGCCGCGCTGTTCGCCATCGCCATTCATGCCGGGGGCGTTGCGCTCGCATTCGCGTTCACGCGCGCGGAGGAAGCCGAGCGGGACCTCGGCGCGCCGGCGATTGAAATCGGCGTCGAACTGACCGCGGCGCGGAAGATCGAGACCGGCCTGCCGGTCGGCCCCGACAGCGAGGCGTCGATCGCTTCGCCCGCGATGGTCGAGCAGCAAAAAGTCCTCGAACAAACCGAGCTGCCGAAGGACGCGCCGACCGAAACCGACGATCCCGACCGCGTCGTCACGCCCAATGAAACGAAGCCGCCGAAGGATGACGATCCGAAACCTGCATCCCAGGAATCCCATGCGTCCAGGCAAACCGTCGCCGCCGAGGAGACCGCGGCGCCGGCCATTGAAGATACGGTGCAGTCCATACGCCCGGTGTCGCCCGCGCCGGGAACCGGCGCCAGCGCGCAACGCGATCTGGTGACGTGGCAGAAGGAGCTGGCCGCGCATTTCAACAAATACAAAAACTATCCGGCGGACCGCGCGCAGCGGAACGCGGAGGTCCTCGTCAGCTTCGTGCTGGACCCCGCCGGCCACATCGTGACGGCCAGCATCGCCAAAGGCTCAGGCGATCCGGCGTTTGACGATGCGGCGCTGGCGATGTTGCAGCGCGCCGATCCGGTCCCCTCGCCGCCGGCCCATATCGCCGGTCAGGGACTCGCCTTCTCTCTTCCTGTCGTCTTTCACGTCAAAGGCAGGAAGTGAAAGCCGCACCGCAGCGGACGCGGTTTGACCGTTCCGCCGCGCGGATGTTACCAAACGCGGAATGTATTTCTGCTGCTGCGGCTCACACGGGCATTTGCGGCCATGAAATTGCCGGTCTTCGAATACGCCTGCCCCGCCAGCGTTTCCGAAGCGGTCGCGCTGCTGGCGGCGCATGGCGGCGCGGCGAAGCCGCTGGCCGGCGGTCAGAGCTTCGTGCCGATGCTGGCGTTTCGCGTCGCCGCGCCGTCGCTGATCGTAGACCTGCGGAAGCTCGACGAACTGCGCCGCATCGCGATCACACCCCAGGGCGTCTCGCTCGGCGCCATGACGCGCTGGCGCGACATTCTCGATGACGAGCGGTTGCGGGCAACGCACCCGCTTCTGGTGACGGCGGTCGAACACGTCGCGCACTATCAGATCCGCAATCGCGGCACGGTCGGCGGCAGCATGGCGCACGCCGATCCCGCCGCCGAGATGCCCGCAATCGCCGTGACCTGCGAGGCCGAAATCGCCGTGACCGGCAAAGCGGGCGGGCGCACGATCGCGGCGGCGGATTTCTTTCGGGGTCCGCTGATGACCGCGCTCGGGCCGGACGAAATCATCACCGCGGTCAACCTGCCGCTCTGGCCCGCCGGCCGCCGTTTCGGCTTTGCCGAATTTGCCCGCCGCAAGGGCGATTTCGCGATCGCGGGCGTTGCGCTGTTCTACGATCCGGATGGCGGGGGAACGGCGGCCAACGCGCATGCCGGCGCGTTCGGCGTCGCCGACCGGCCGCTGCGACTGGCCGCGGTGGAGGAAGCGCTTAACGGCAGGGTCGTCGATGAAGCCGCAATCGCCGCCGCCGTCAGCGCCGCCACGAGCGCCGTCGATCCGCCGGACGACATCCATGCCAGCGCCGCGTATCGCCGAGTCCTGACCGGCGCCATGGTTGAACGGGCGCTTCGCGGCGTGCGCTGATTTTCACGATTGCGCGCGTGCCGTTGCTGCCGCGGCGCCTGATACACACTTCCACAGAACCGTCACCGAAGCGGAGAGGCCATCATGGATTACGTCGTGCACAAGGGCGCAGGCAAGCCGTCGGCGCCGCCCGAAATGCCGGGGCAGGTGGTTCTCGTCTTTCAGGGCGGCGGCGCGCTCGGCGCCTATCAGGGCGGCGTCTATCAGGCGCTGCATGAAGCCGGCATCGAGCCGGACTGGGTGGTGGGCACCTCGATCGGGGCCATCAACGGCGCCATCATCGCCGGCAACGAAGTCGGTGCGCGGCTTGAACGTCTGCGCGAGTTCTGGGGCCGGGTCGAACGCAAGCCGTTATGGGACGGCACGCCCTTTGGACAGCTTGTCGGCAACGCCGGCTCGTACATTTATTCGATCTTCAACGGCATTTCCGGTTATTACGCCCCGAACCCGGCCATCGCGTGGGGCGGGCTCAACGCCCTGGTGGGCGTCGAGCACGCGGCGTTCTACACGATCGACGAATTGCGCGAGACGGTGTCGCGGCTGGTGGATTTCGGGCGGCTAAACACCAAACAAACGCGCCTGACGGTCGGCGCCGTCAACGTCCGTACCGGAAAAATGCATTATTTCGACAGCCGCAACCTTCACATCACGCCGGATCACGTGATCGCTTCCGGCGCGCTGCCGCCCGGGTTTCCGGCGGTGCGGATCGACGGCGATCCCTATTGGGATGGCGGGCTTTATTCCAACACGCCGATCGAGGTGGTGTTCGACGACAATCCGCGGCACGATTCCGTGGTGTTCTCGGTGCAGATTTTTCCGATCGCGGGACCGGAGCCGGAGTCGGTCTGGCAGGTGATGAGCCGGCAGATCGATATTCAATATGCCAGCCGCGCCGACAGCCACATTCCGCGTCAGGAGCATATTCATCAGCTTCGGCACATGGTGCGCGAACTGGTCCGCATGCTGCCCGAGGAAAAGCGCAACACGCCGGAGGTGAAGGAGATGGCGGGCTACGGGTGCGGCACGCTCATGCACATCATCCGGATCAACGCGACGCCGAAAGGCAACGAAGACTATCTGCGCGAGATCGATTACTCCGCCGAGGGCATTCAGCGGCGCTGGGGCGCCGGCTACGCCGACACGATACGCAGCCTCGCCCGCAAGCCGTGGGAGGTGCCGATCGATCCGATGGTCGGCGTGTCGGTCCATGATTCCGACGCACCCGATTCGCGGCCCAGTCTTCAAAAGGCGATGTGACAGTTAAGGAACCAAATCCGCCGCCGGGCGATTTCTACGGCGGCGGAATCTGGAATGGCTCGGGAGGTTTTTTGGATGGCCCGGACTGCCAGCAGGAGTACCGAGGTCAGGCGCGGCAGCATGCGGGGCAAAGCCTCGCGGCGCAGTCCGGCGGCGCGCAAAGCGACACAGCGCAAGCCTTCGGCGCGAAAGACTGGCGCAGGGCGAAAGGCGGGCGGCAAGGCCACGCGTTACTGGTCGGCCCGGGTCACCAAAGAGAGCGACGCGCTCGATCTCGACCGCGGGGTGTTCAGTCGCAGCGATCCCAAACAAATCGCCGCGTCGCTGAAGCGTTCGGCGGAGCGGAGCCATCGCCGCAAGGCCGAGCCATACCGCTCCGCGCTGTCGATGCTGGTGTTCTACATCAACCGCGCCGGCAGGAAGCTGCCGCCCGCGCGGCGGCGGACGCTGGAACAGGCGAAGGCCGAGTTGCGCCGTCTGTTCGGCCGCAAATAGCGGGTATCGCCGGGCGTTTTTCACGCCGGCGGCGTACGATTTTACCGCGAATTAACCAACCATACTAATCATGCCGTGCTTACCGGTGGGACCGCGAAACATGGCCGCATTCGATTTTTCGATCCGGACGAAACTGGCCGTCTGGGCGGGCATCGGGGTCGCGCTGGTCGGCGGGATGGTGGGCAATCAGCAATTCGGAGACCGCTGGGCCGAGGCTCAACGCCGGTCGGCCGAGAGCAGGCAGCTCGCGGCAGTCCAGGCGCTGCGCGCGTCCGACAATGCACGCAGCATGGAGATCGAAGCCCGCGAAATACGGCTCGCTATCGCACCGGGCGAGATCGATCGTGCGATGGAGCGGCTCCGCCTCGACGAAACCGCGGCGGCGGGGCACATCGAATCCGCGCTGGTGATCGTCGACGAGGCGGAAGACAAGGCGAGACTCCAGAAGCTTGCGGGACTGGTCAAAAGCTATTCCGGCGTGGTCGCGGAGCTTGCGGCCGCGGCCAAAGACTACGGCGACACCGTCGAAAAGGTTAAACGCTCCGGCGATATCGGCAGCGAGATGAACGAACTGATCGGGACGACAACGGCGACGCTGATCCAGGCCGCCCAGGACCGTGACGAACAGGCGCGCGCGGCGACGCTTGCGGTCAACCGGCTCGACCTCGGCATCGGCCTGTTCATCATCGTCGTGCTGGGCGGCGTCGCGGTGTTTGGCGCGGTCGCGATCTCGGGGCCGATCCGCCGCCTCGGCGACGTGCTGCGGCAGCTCACCGCCGGCAACAAGAATGTCGAAGTCCCTTATACGGGCCGCCGGGACGAAGTCGGCGACACCGCCCGCGCGGCGCGGACTTTCAAGGAGAAACTTGCCCGCATCGAGCAGCTTGAAGCCGCCGAGAAGGAAATGGCGCGGCGTACGGCCGAGCAGCGCCAGGCCGACATGCACGCGCTCGCCAGCGCCTTCGAGGCCACGGTGGCGAGCGTGGTGCGCTCGGTGTCGTCATCGTCAACCGAACTCGAGGCTGCGGCCGAAGCCCTCAATGGCACCGCGGGCGCGACGCGGGACCTCTCCGTCAAGGTTCTGTCGGCCTCGACGCAGGCCTCGGAGAACGTGAATGCAGTGTCGCTCGCGACCGGGCGGCTGCTCGGATCGGTTGGCGAAATCCGGCGGCAGGTGCAGGAATCGACCCGGATCGCGCTCGAAGCCGTCGCGCAGGCGCAGAAGACCGACGGCCGGATCGCCGAACTGACACGCGCCGCCTCACGCATCGGGGACGTGGTGAAGCTCATCACCGACATCGCCGAACAGACAAATCTGCTCGCGCTCAACGCCACGATCGAGGCAGCGCGCGCCGGCGAGGCCGGCCGCGGCTTTGCCGTGGTGGCGCAGGAGGTCAAGGCGCTGGCGGCGCAGACCTCCAGGGCCACCGAGGAAATCGGCGTGCAGATCGCCGGCGTGCAGTCGGCGACGCAGGACTCGGTCGCCATCATCAAGGAAATCGGCACGACCATCGCGCGCATTTCCGACATCGCGGGCGCCATCACGCTCGCGGTCGAACTGCAGACCGAAACCACGCAGCAGATCGCCGACAACGTCGAGGCCGCGTCCGGCAGCACCGCGCACGTCGCCGCCAATATCGGCGAAGTCAACGACAGCGCGGCCGGCATCGGCGCGGCATCGCGCCAGGTTCTTGCGTCGGCCCAGACGCTGTCCCACGACGGCAGCCGCCTGTCGGCGGAAATGGAGAAATTCCTGAGCGCGGTCTACGCCGCCTGACGCGCGAAACAGGCTGGCAAACCCGGAACTCGAGACGCGTTCGTGTTCGGACACCGCCCACAGGCGGCGTTCCAGTTCCCCGGCTTGAGCTAGTTCGCGGCTTTCTGCAGGACATTCTCCAGATTTTCGTCGAGCTTCCGGGCAACGATATCGACGCTCTCGTCGCCAAACTGTCCGAAGGTCGAAACCGGCCGATCGTACTCAAATGCAACTTCGCCCTCGGGACTTTCCCGAAGCAGAACCCGAATGGGCGCGTAAAGACCGGCTGAGATCTTATGCCGCGTCATCAGCGACGCGGTCAGCGGATTGCCGATGTCATATTGAATGGCCCGCCGCTGCAATCCGGCGATCGCCAAAAGCGCGCCGTGGTCCCGGGTTCCAAAGATCGAAAGAGTGGCCGCCGCCTCAAGTTCTTGTCGTGCCCGATCGATCAGAGCCGAAACGGAGCAGTGTCGAGGAAGCCGTCGTCGAGGCGCGGAACAAGCGCTTCGAGGGCCGCTCTTACCGCAGCGAAGGTGTTGCTCGATCGGATTGTGACGTGTTCGACAGTTATTTTTTCTACGAGATGTATTGCTGCTGACCATTGGAATACCTTTCATCGCCTGGATCGTGAGGGAGGCCGAGGCATTCCTATTTCTCGGAGCGGGCGTCGGGCTCCCGGCGCGAAATGCGCCGGGAGCCCTATCGTCACTCCGCGAGCGCGGCCTTTTCAATTACCGCGGCGACTTCCTTCGCATGGACGACGAGGGAGGCATGGCTGCCGGCGACCTCCGTCGTCTGGGCCTTGCATCCTGGCCGCGAACATCTTCTGGGCCTCGGGCGCGATCACCTTGTCCTTCGTGCTGATCACATAGAACGTCGGTTTGTCGCGCCAGGCCGCCGTATCGACCGGAGCCTCGAACGCCGTGTGGTTCAACGGAAGCTGGGAGTTTGCCAGGGATTCGGCGATCTTCGGAGGAAGGTCAGCCGCGACCGCCGAAGGAAACACTTTGGGATCGATGTAGAGGTTGCCCTTTGCGTCAGGATGAATTGCCGCGGCGCCTTCGGTCGCCGGACCGCTCTTGGCCAGGGACGCCAGAGATTCGTCCCACGTCGGGCGCGAATGCGGAGACGTAGACGAGCGCCGAGACCTTGGGATCGTCACCGGCTTGCGTGATGACCACGCCGCCCCAGGAATGGCCAACGAGAACGGTCTTGCCGTCCTGCTTCGCCAGCGCCTGTTTGGTGGCATCGACGTCCGCGGCGAGGGAGGTGAGCGGATTTTCGACGAGCGTTACGTTGTAGCCCTTCTTCGTGAGGATATCGGCAACGGGCTTCCAGCTCGTCTGGTCGACGAAAGCGCCATGGACGAGCACGATATTGTGAGCCGCCCCGTTGGGCAGTTGAGCCGATTGGGCGGGGGCGGCAATTGCGCTCCGGCGATGAGGACGGTGGCCGCTGAGAGTAGAAGATTTCGCATTGATTGCTCCTGTTGGGATGTCGGACGACGTTGGTCCGGGGAATGGGCAGGCGTTTCTGCAAAGTCGCGGTTCTTCCATCTGCCGTTTGCGAAATGGATGGCCGCACGACGCGTCGGCCCGCCGCGACATGACCTAATGCGAGGCGTTCTCGGACGTTAGGGCCCAATCGTCCGAATATTGTGTCCGACCGTCCGCGCGGACTAACATCGGCGGCATGGACATCCTCGCCGAAGTGCTCGATCGCGTTCGCCTTGGCGGGACCCTGCTCTTCCACTTCGAGCTCGGCCATCCCTGGAGTTTGGCGTTGCCGGCGCGCCCCTACGCGCTGTTCCATTATCTCAGTCGTGGCTCGGCGACCCTCGCGCTCGAACAGGGACGAGAGCTCCGCATGACCGAGGGCGACTTTGTCGTCGTCACGCGCGGCGAGCCCCATGTGATTTATTCGGATCGCCGGACGAAGCCGTTCCCGATTCTGGACCTCGATCGACCGCCCGCGCATCTTGGCGTCGTTCGTCACGGAGGCAGCGCGCAGCCGCTCTCGACGATGATCTGTGGCAATTTCACCGTGTCGCGGCCCTCGCGCGGCAGCGTGTTGGAATTGCTTCCGCCCGTGCTTCTCCTGAAGCCGACGGCGGACGGTGATTGGCTCGAGGCGATTCTGCAACGCATGGTGAGCGAGTCGGCGCTTGAGCGTCCCGGCCAACGCGTCGCGCTCTCACGACTGACGGAAGTGCTTTTCGTCGAGGTGTTGCGAAGCTGGATCAAGTCTCTCCGTCCCGGAGAAGGCGGATGGCTTGGGGCGATGGCGGACCCGCATATCGGACCGGCGCTTCAGTTGATCCACGAACAACCGGATCGGCCCTGGACCCTTCGCGACCTCGGGCACCGCGTGGGGCTCGGTCGCTCGGCGTTTTCGGCTCGCTTCACCAAGCTCGTCGGCCAGTCCATGCACCGTTATCTGATCGCACGCCGGATGGCGGAGGCTGCGTTTCTGCTCGAATCAAGCGACGAGGGGATTGCACGGATTGCGAGCCGAGTCGGCTACGAGACCGCGGCCGCGTTTTCGAAGCTGTTCCATCGACATCACGGCCTATCGCCTGGCCGTTACCGAGCAGCCCGGCGCTCTGACGGCGGCCGACGGCAAGCGGACGTTCGGGAAGCGGTCGTCCGGGAAGCGGAGCTCGCCGATTGAACTCGACCGGCTTGCCTCATACCGGGTCGTGGACGGCGCCCGTTGCGCTGTACTGCCGGATCATCAGGGAATCGCAATGAGGAAACCACCGCTCACGCCGAGCGATTGTTCGTGCCCGCCATTCAAAGAGTAACTGTAACTCGGTTCTACGAAGTAGCCGTATTTTCGCTCCGGCGACGGCCAGATCATAAATTCAAATGCGACTTCAGCAGAAATTTTCCCGCCGCTGCTCCATTGCGGCCCGATGCCGGGTTCAAACTCTACGGTGTCCGACAGGTCGAATGACTTCTTGAAGAGAAGATCAGTTCCCCAGTCCGCATGGCCGCCGTTAAATAACGGCGCGACACCCGCTTCGAGGACCAGCCAGTTCTTGAAAGGAGAAAACTCGACGGCCGCCGAAGGCCCAAAGCCGGACTGGCCGCCCAGGTCCCATTCGCCCGCGCCGCCAAGCTCGATGACTGCAGCGGGCTCCTCCTCCTCAGCCTGCGTCGTTACTGTCAGCGATACCGCTACTGCCAGGGACAGGGCCGCCAACGCAGCTCCGTCAGGGGTACCGAATGTGGTCATTTCCGCCTCTGCTCTACGCCTGAAAATCACGTTTTGTGCATAACCCCGACGCTCAGATACGACAACGACTGAGGCGGGGAAGGGACGGGCGCGGCTCTGCCGTGGTCGCGCAGAGGTGAAGGCGCGGGCGGCGCAAACCTCGAAGGCCACCGGGAAAATCGGCGTGCAGATCGCAGGCGTCCGGTCGCGAGCGCGTGGTGACCCGGAGTCATTGACGAAAAAGCGATACACAAATACTGCATGCTCATCGTTTCCGGGGTGGCGGGGCCGCATGCTTATCGAGAAGTCGAAAAATCCGGTTGAGTATCTGGATTTTGAGCGCACTGGCTGGGGAGCCTACATCGAGGGCTACAACGACACATTCGGTGCGGTAACCCGGCAAACAGCGCAGGCGACACTGGACGCCGCCCGGGTTGGCAACGGTACGCGGATGCTCGACATCTGTTGTGGGCCGGGCATGCTGTCCGAAGCTGCCGCCAGGCGCGGCGCGCGCGCCACCGGCCTCGACTTTCCCGGGGTCGTTGAGCTTGCGCGCAAGCTGGTCCCGGCCGCCGAATTTATAAGCGGAGATGCCGTCGACCTGCCGTTTCCCGACAATTCCTTCGACGCCGTCGTCTGCGGCTACGGCGTTATGCATATTCCCGATCCGGAAAAAGGGATGCGGGAGATGTTGCGCGTGTTACGCCCTGGCGGGTATGCCGCGCTCACCGTGTGGGACAACGATCCCGCGTCCGTTCTCGGCCTCGTTTATCACGCCGTGCACGACTACGCGAACCTGAATGTCCCATTGCCGCACGGCCCGAGCATTTTCCAGTTCAGTTCGCTCGAGAAGATGCGGAATACCCTGACCGAAATCGGCTTCGTCAAAGCCGAAGCTGCACTTTTCGCGCAATACTGGCGATTGAAGTCTGCCCGGCAAATCCTCGACGCGGTGCATGAAGGTACGGTCCGCACGCGTGCGGTGCTCGCCGCGCAAACGCCGGAAGTCATCGCAAAAATCACCGCCCATATAGAAGCGGGGATCGCTGCCGTGCGGTCGGATGCCGGCTTCGATGTGCCGATGCTGGCGATCATCGGCAGCGGCGGCAAGCCCTTATGATGACTCCGGCCTTGTTATGAGAAGAATCGACGGTAGTCTCGACAGAATTTTGCAGTGTCAGGAGCAGGTCTTGCCAGACCCGTATGCCAGTCTCGGCGAAATGCCGGTTGAGATACAGCGCCGGTTGGCCAACGCGGCAGATACCGCCCGGATGGCGGCACCTTTTTTGGTTCAATGTCGTATGTTTGCGGCTGTCGCCGCCGGGCTGTAAGCTCCATGCCGGACGTAAGGGCGGACATAACCTGACTCGTCGGCCTCGATCAGCGGCGCAGGATCGGCGAGTAAAACGAGAAGAAAACACCAATAAGCGGGCGTAGTTCAGTGGTAGAACGACAGCTTCCCAAGCTGTATGTCGTGGGTTCGATTCCCATCGCCCGCTCCAGCTTTTGATGTTGAACAACGGCCGTAGCATCGTCCGGGGGGATGCCATGAGTGAACGAAGCGCGCGGCGGGGCGGCTGGAGCTGGTGGTACCTGCTGTTCATCCTCGAGTTCGTCGCCGTCATGTGGCCGCCGTTTTTCAACCGGGCCGAACCCGCGCTGATCGGCATTCCGTTTTTCTACTGGTACCAGCTTGGCTGCGTGATCGTGGGCGCGATACTCACGGCCATCGTCTATTTCGCGACTGAGGACTAGGCGCCGCCGGCAATCACGGGGGGCCGGCATCCAGGACCAGTCAGTGCCGGTCAGTACAGCAAGCCGTTTGGGGAGGAATTGCCGTGGACGACGTCAACTGGACCGCGCTGGTCATTTTCATCGTCCTGTTCGCGTTCATTACCTGGCTCGGCTTCGCGGCTGCGCACTGGCGCAAGGGTGACCTCGACCAGCTTCACGAATGGGGCCTCGGCGGACGGCGGTTCGGCACGGTCATTACCTGGTTTCTGGTCGGCGGCGATCTTTACACCGCCTACACCTTCATCGCCGTGCCCGCGCTCGCGTTCGGCGCAGGCGCCGTGGCGTTCTTCGCCGTGCCCTACACGATCCTGATCTATCCGATTCTGTTTCTGGTGTTTCCGCGGCTCTGGAATGTCTGCAACCGGCACAATTACGTCACGCCGGCGGATTTCGTGCGCGGCCGGTTCGGCAACCGCTGGCTCGCGCTCGCGGTCGCGGTCACCGGCATCGTCGCCACCATGCCGTACATCGCGCTGCAGCTGGTCGGCCTGCAGGTGGTGATCGCCGGAATGGGCGTTTCCGGCACCGGCTATGTCGGCGATCTGCCGCTGGTGATCGCGTTCGTCATTCTTGCGGCCTTCACCTATTCCAGCGGATTGCGCGCGCCGGCGTCGATCGCCGTCGTCAAGGACATCCTGATCTACATCACCGCGTTCGCGGCCGTGATCGTCGTCCCGTACGAGCTGGGCGGCTTCGGCAAGATTTTCGCAGCGGTGCCACCGGCGAAACTGCTGCTGGCGGTGCCCGGTGCGAACACCACCGGCTCGTACAGCTATTACGCGACGCTGGCGCTCGGCTCCGCGCTGGCGCTGTTCCTCTACCCGCACTCGCTGACCGGCATTCTGAGCGCGAGCAGCGGACACGCCATCCGCCGCAACGCGGCTCTGCTCCCCGGCTATTCTTTCATGCTCGGGCTGCTGGCGCTGGTCGGCTTCTTCGCCATCGCCGCCGGCGTTGCCGGACTGCCGGAATACGCATCGGGATTCAAGCAGTTCGGCGCCAACTTCGCGGTGCCGGCGCTGTTCCTGCACACCTTCCCGGCCTGGTTCGTCGGCATTGCCTTTGCCGCGGTCGGGATCGGCGCGCTGGTACCGGCCGCGATCATGTCGATCGCCGCCGCCAATCTCTACACCCGCAACATCCACCGCGAATTCATCAATCGCAACCCGACCGACCGGCAGGAATCGCAGATCGCGAAATGGGTTTCGCTGATCGTGAAATTCGGCGCGCTGATTTTCATCGTGTTCGTGCCGACGCAATTCGCGATCTATCTGCAACTGCTCGGCGGCATCCGGATCATCCAGACGCTGCCTTCGGTGCTGCTCGGCGTCTATACGCGCTGGTTCAACGACTGGGCGCTGCTGGTCGGCTGGCTGGTCGGCATCGCCGCAGGCACCGCGATGTTCGTCGCGGTGAATTCGCCGAACTACCCGCTGTCGATCGCGGGCTTTACCTTCCCCGGCTACACCGCGCTCTACACCGTGGTGCTCAACCTCGCGGTCGCCATCGTGCTCACCCCGGTGTTCAACGCCATGAGCGGCCGCAAAACGCCGGTCGACGCCACGGTCCCTGGCGATTACTGGGCATAAGGCGTCGCGCCACGCTCGATGCGCGTGACGTAACTACATGCGCGTAACCTGGACGTGCAGCAGCACCGGCCGGCCGGCGCGGGCTTCTTTGGCGCAGCGCGCGACAGCCGCCGGCACGTCGGAGGGATCGCCGATCTTCTCGGTATAGGCGCCGAACGCCTCCGCCACTTTGGTGAACTCGATCTTCGGCGCGAGCTCGGCTTCGAATTCGTTGGTAGCGTTCGCCTCGCCCTCGGGAAATACCCGCAGCGTCGACTGCTTGACCGCCGACCAGCCGGAATTGTCGAGCACGATGCAGAAGATCGGCGCGTGATACTGCTGCGCGACCGCGAAGATAGAGCAGGGATTGTTGAAGAAGAAGCTGCCGTCGCCGGCTATCTGAACCATGAGGCGGTCCGGGGCCGCGAGTTTGGCGCCGAGCGCCATGCCGCCCGACCAGCCGAGGCCTGCGCCATTGGTGTTGAACGCGGTATTGGGCAGGCGCCGCGGGATTTGCATCAGCACCGCGGGCGTGTTGGTGACCGCCTCGTTGAAAATCATGTCCTCGTCGTCGAGCACCTTGCCGAGTTCCGCCATCAGATAGTGCGGATTGATCGCGCCGGACCTGCCTTTGTCGGCCGCGAGCGTTGCCGCGCGCGCAAGCCGCTTTTCACGCAGCGCCTTGAGCTGTTCGAGCCGCGCGGCCGCGGCCGCCTTGAACGCCGGCGTCGCCTTGGCTTTCAGCTCGGTCAGGAGCTGATCGAGGATGCGCCCGGTGCTGCCCTGCAGACGCAGATTGCCGGGAAAGGTCCACATCGGCGAGCCGAGCTTGAGCACGTCGACATCGACATGCGCCCAGAACGACGAGTTCGGCGGGCCGCACCTCGGCCGGAAACCACGGCACTTCGACGTCCACCAGCATGCCGAAATCGGCTTCCGGTACCGCTTCGTCGGCAACGAAACCGGCAAAGGCAGGGCTTTCGTAGGACACGTTGTTCTTGGAATTCGCCTCGTACACCGGAATTCCGGCGCACTCGCCAAGCTCGTCGATCTTGCGCGCGGCGAGCGGATCGTTGCCGCCATAGCCGGTGATCAGAACCGGGTCGCTCTGCCGCTGATCAGGCGGTCGGCGAGTTCGGCGATCAGCGCCGGATCGGCGCCGGCGCCTGCGAGCGGGCCGTAGCGGTCGCCCGCGTAACGCTGGATATCATCGACGTCCCACTGCTCGGTCAGCGTCTCGCGCTGCATCATCAGATAGACCGGCCCGCGCGGCTCGCTCTGCATCACGGACGAGGCACGTTGCAGCGCCTCCTTGACGACCACGCCGGACGGCAGCGTCCACTCCCATTTGGCGTAAGGGCGCACGAGGCTGCCCTGGTCGAACGGCTCCTGCACGAAGTGCACGTGCGTGTCGCGGGTGCCGACCAGCTCGCCGTGCGTGGTGTACGGCGCCTTGCCGGCCATCAGCAGCACCGGCAGGCGGCTGCGGTACATATTGTGCAGACCGTTCGCGGCGTTGGCGGTGCCGACATCGACATGCACCAGCACCCCCTGGCCGCGGCCGGTGACCAGCGCATAACCAGCCGCCATATGCACCGCGGTGTTTTCATGCGGGCATCGCACAATCTTCGGCATGGGCTCGCCGCGCCGCCGCCGCACCGCCATTTCCTCGATGATGGGCGCGTGATCGGTGCCGAGATTGCAGAACAGATAGTCGATGCCGATCTCGCTCAGACCCTCGAGCAGATAATAGGCCGTGGAGAATTCGGTGACGTTGTGTTTGCGCGCAACAGACGTGTCCATGATGCGACCGGCCGCCTTCTGACTGAACGTTTCCACCCCCAGCCTAGCATAGCATTCCCGAACCTGCCCCCGCCCGGGCAAAAGACGGCGCGTTTTTCAGATCGGCCGCAATTCGGGCCGGAGACCCCCGGAGTTCCATAGCGCGAATAAATTCCGGCTTTCCGAACTCTCGCCACAATGGCAAAACAGGGTCACGGACGGAACGGGGAAAGGGTTAAGCATGAAATGGCAGGCAGCGCTGGCCGGCGCGATGGCGTCGGCTGTGGCCATGACTGTGGCCTTCGCAACTGTGGCTCTGGCAGATGTGCGTGTCACGAACGATCCGGGCGGTGAAATCGCCAGTTACGTTCGCAAATTCGAGGCGCTGAAAGCGTCCGGCGAGCGCCTCGTCATCGACGGGCCGTGTCTTTCCGCCTGCACGCTGTTTACCGCGTTTCTTCCGCGCGACCAGGTGTGCGTGACCAAACGGGCCATTCTCGGCTTCCATGCCGCGTCCTACTACGACGATGCCTCCCGCGCGCTGGTGCCGACGCGCTCCGGTACGCGGCTGGTGATGCGGCTCTATCCGCAGCCGATCCGCAACTGGATCGAGCGCCACGGCGGGCTCACGCCACGCATCATCGGGATGCGCGGCCACGAACTGACGTCGCTGTATGCGACCTGCCAGGTAGGCATTTAAGCCGCGGACCACCAGGCCGGCGGTCGGGTTGTCGGCTGTTACGGTCGGGCCTATCTACGGGCGCTTCGGGTCCTGCGCAGCCTGCGGGTTCCGCGGACCGGCATCGCGGGCCTGATGTCGCCGCACGGCCTCCGATCCACGGCCGAGGAGGAGTGCTTGGGCCTGCCCGCGAGTTTTTCGCGAATCCTGCCGATCTTGCCGGCGCATTCCTGTGCGGGCTGGCGCTGGTGTTCATCGCCATCGTCTATTTCAGCGGCCGCACCGGCTCGCCGATCGGGCCGGCAGATCGCCGCGGTCGGCGGACCGTTTCATCTTGAGGATCAGAACGGCCAGCCGGTCACCGACCAGGACATGAAAGGCCGCCCCTTCCTGGTATTCTTCGGCTTCACCCACTGTCCGGATATCTGTCCGACCACGCTGTTCGACGTTTCGCAGATCATGGCGAAGCTCGGCAAGGACGCCGACCGCACCGGCGCGCTGTTCATCACGGTCGATCCGGAACGGGATACGCCGGCCGTGATCAAGGATTATCTGTCGAACTTCGATCCGCATCTGCGCGGGCTGACCGGCGATCCGGCCGCGGTCAACGCCGCGATCAAAGCGTATCGGGTCTATGCCAAAAAAGTTCCGCTCGATAACGGCGACTACACTATGGACCACACCGCCATTGTCTATCTGATGGACAAGGACGGCCACTTCGTCGCGCCGTTCAACCTCAAGCAGACGCCGGAAGCGGCAGCCGCCCAGTTGCGCCGATTCCTTTAGGCCGCAATCGCATCCGTCACGCCCCGGCGCCCCGCGCGGCATTCAGTCGGCAATCCGTCCCAACGCGTAAACCGCGCTCCAGCAGCAACCCCGGGCGCAATCCGAAAAACCACTTTTCGAACAGCTGCCCGGTCTCGCCCGCTGCGGAAAACCTGCGCGAGCCCCCTGTTGACCGCGAGCCGCAACGCCCAGTCGCCGCGAGGCAGCACGATGCCGTACTGTTCGATCGACAGATCATCCGGCAGGAGCGCCAGCGCTTCCGGATCCTTCACCTCGGCTCCGGCCAGCAGCAGTTTGTCGCTGGCAAAGCCGTCCACGCTTGCCGGCTCTCGAGCGTGGCGACGCCTTCGTCGCGATCCTTTACCGACACCAGCTTGATGTCGAGCGCCTTGGCGGCGGATCTGTTCCGCGACCGCGCGCTCGTTGGTGGTGCCGTACACCACCGCGATCTTCTTGCCGCCCATGTCGCCAAGGCAGTGAAAGTTCGATGCCCGCGTCACCAACACGCCGGTCGATTCCACGAAAGTCAAGAGAGAAAAGTCCACCTCCTTCATCCGGCCGAGGGTTACGGTGGAGGATCCGCATTCCATGTCGGCCTTGTTGCCCGCAACCGCGGAGAAGCGCGTATCGACGGTGACCGGCACCCATTCGATTTTCAGCCCGGGCAGGCCGAACTGCTGCTCCATCGATTTGACCACCAACCGGCACAGATCGATCGTGTAGCCGACCGGCTCCTTGTCGTTGACGAAGGCGAACGGTTTCGCGTCGGCGCGGTAAGCGATACGGACCACCTTCTTGCCGGTGATGGCTTTCAGGCGGCTCTCGGGCGGGATCGAGGTTTGCGCCGCGGCGGCCGCCACGGACATGACGACGGCTATAAAGACGGTCAGCATACGCAGCATGCGGGCTCCCCCTGCGCGCCGAAGCGGTGCGGCTTATGCCGGTCCGGCCAGCGTCGGCCGCATTGGAACCACGGTTCCGCAGTTCGTCAACCGTCCATCCCCGCGAGGCGTGAAGACCGCGCCAGTCCGTGTTCGGTCTTTTCCCAGCCCTGCGGGTCGGACAGAAGCTGGAACAGCGCGCGCCAGGCGGCGAACGAAAGCAGGAACCAGTAAAATGGCGTCAGCGCCAGCACCCAGACGTGCGCCAGCAGCCCGCGCCGCGCGAGCCCGATGGCATCGAGCGCGATGGTCGAGAGGTAGCCGTAGAGAAAAACCGCGGCGAACACCGGCGTCGCCGCGATGGGGTCGAACGGCGTGCCGCGAACAACGAAACGCAAAGCCCGATCATGAACAGCGGATGGATCAGCGCCGCCAGCACGTTGCAGGCGAGGAAAAGTTGAAACGCCGCCGCGCCGGTAACCGAAAGCTCGCGCACCAAACGCCACGGGCGGCGCATGTGCACCAGCCACGTCTGCATCCAGCCCTTGTACCAGCGCGTGCGCTGCCGCAGCCACGGCCAGAACCGCACAGGCGCCTCTTCATAGGTCGCCGACGACAGGGCAGCGGAACGATAGCCGAAACGATAAAGCCGGATTCCAAGATCGGCGTCTTCGGTCACATTATAAGGATCCCAGCCGCCGACCCGCCGCAGCACGTCGGTGCGGAAATGGTTCGACGAACCGCCGAGCGGAAACGGCAGCCGCAAAGTCGCGAGTCCCGGCAGGAACGCGTCGAACTGCCCGGCGTAGCTCGCGGTGAACATCCGCGCGAGCCAGCTGTCGCCGGGATTGTCGATGGTGAGCGAGGCCTGCACGCAGGCGAGCCGTTTGTCGCCCGCGGCGAACATATCGAACGCCCGCCGCAACTGGTCGGGCTCCGGAATGTCCTCCGCATCGTAGATGACGGTGAAGGAGCCCTGAGCGAACGCGAGCGCCGCGTTCAGCGCTTTCGGCTTGGTCTTCGGACCCGACGGCGGCGCGATCACGACAGAAAACGGCGGCCCGGGATCGAGCCGCGCGAGCGCTTCCCTCGTCTCGCGATCGTCAGGTTCCAGAACGAGTTTCACGTCGAGTTTTTCGGGCGGGTAATCGAATGCGCGAATGGCGCCGACCAGATTGTCGATGACGCCCGCTTCGCGATAGAGCGGGCAGATGACGGTGTAGACCGGAAGAGCGTCATCACTGACCCGTGGCCGCGGTGCGGGCACTTGCCCCGTGAAAAACGCGCTGAACAGCCGCAACGCGGCGGCGGCGAGGAACACCGTACATAACAGGGCGCCCGCGGCTTCGACCGCGGTCCACGGCGCTGCGGTCAGGAACGCGACACCGCCCGCGAAGACCGCGGCTGCGAGCGCCAGCGCCGGACCGGATTGCCGTGGCGCGTTCGACAGCGACGGGTCGAGCCGGTGAAGCGTGCCGGTCGCGCGCCGGCCCAGCGCGCGTTGCGCGTGGCGCGCAACAAATGCGTTCAGCCGCTCGGACGAGGCGAAGCGAATCGACGCCAGCGCCGCCGGACGCTGATAACGCCGGTCGGCGAGCTGGCGGGCCGTCAGCGCGCGCGGCGCGACGATCCAGACAAGTCCGCCGCGCTCGCGCAGTGGCAGCAGGCCGGCGGCCGCGGCCATGATCAGCTCATCCTCGTGAAGCGGGCAATCCGCGCGCGAAACGCGATCGAGCCGCTCATATGACGTACCAAGCGAAGCGGCGAGCGCGGTGAGATAGGCTTCCTCGGTGATGGCGTGGGCGCAGATCAGCACCCGGTCGGCGCCGAGGCCGATCGATTGCGCGCGCCGTTCCGCAGCAGCGATGATGCGATGCGGGAGCAGATCGCGGACGCAGTCGGTTTCCGGAAAGAGATCGGGGTCGGGTGCGGTCTGCGAATGTCGCCGCCCACCGGCGACGAGCGCCGCTGCGCTTCCCCGATTCGGCGTTTCCCCGGTCCGGCGACGGCCATTCTCCGCGTCGCCGGCATCACCAAACGCATTCCACGCCACTGTCGCCCCTGAACGGGCAGCGCCCCCTGTTCAGCGCTCCCCACCCCACTCCCCGGACGTCGATCCGCCACGCTATCGTGATCGAAGCCGTCCGCGGTGGCAATATCGGCGTGACGCGCGGTTTCGGGCAGATACTGCGGGCGGTTTCCGGCCGGGCGGTGGATCGCCTCGTCGCGCGTAACCGGTGGTTACGCGCCCGATGCGCGGCCGCGGCGGGCCTAAAAGGCTTAAGTCCGTGCGAGGCGTTGACGTGGCGGCGGCATACCCCTATAAGCGCCGCTCGCGAAACACTGTATGAAGTCATGGCCAATACAAAGTCCGCCAAGAAAGCCGCACGTCAGAGCACCCGCCGCACCGTCATCAACCGGGCACGGCGTTCGCGCATGCGTACGGCGGTTCGCAAGGTCGAAGAGGCGATTGCGGCCGGCGACCGGACTGGTGCGCTTGCCGCCATGGCAGTGGCCGAGCCTGTGATCATTCGCGCCGGTCAGAAAAACATCGTGCATCGCAATACGGCGCAGCGGAAAGTTTCCCGGCTCGCGCACAGGATCGCCGCGCTCAACAAATAAGCGCCGTTCGCGGTCCTCCCCGACGTTGACAGGAACTGCGGCAGATTGACAACAATCTGTTGCGGAATTGTCACGTTTCATTCGAAAATCACCTATCGCGAGCGTTTAGTGCCTCTGCACGTGTCAGGCAGGTGAAGTTTTTATTTGTTCGCCATGAAGAAGCGTGGGGCACCCCTCCGAACTTGGGCAGAATTATCCAAGTGCGATGAACGGGTTACGCTGCATGGGCGGTAAAAGGCTTCGAGTCGCCCGCGAAACCAATGTGCCCGGCATTGTTTGCTCCGCTGTCCGATTGTGGCGTTTTGCGGCGCGCGCCCCCCGCCGGAGGACGGTGATTCACCCCGAAGAGTTAAAGTCTTGCACTTCCGGGATTGCGAACGGGTGCGCTGCACCTTCTGAAAGTCCAATGTTGGCGAGGTTTTTTTACAGTTGCGGGCCGGTGACGGCGTGATAGTTTTTTAACACTTCAGCTTCCGGTGTTTTCAACAAATGGTTCTGATCAACTCATCAATGAATGAGTGCGGGAGAGTCGTGTCCGGCGCGTAACGTACCGGCCTCGTCGTCAGAGAACCGACTTTGAAAATGCGTCCGGACGCGAAAGTAAAAATGCACGGGTGGCTGACCTGGCGGTCGCGCGGAAGTTTACGCGGGACATGGCCGATTGCCATCGACCCGGGAGCGATGGAGGTGGGGCATGAGAACGATGATCCGCATGTCGGAAATTGCTGAAACTCCGCTGCGCGGGGCTCCGGCAGTTTGCCTGCCCGTCCTGTCACTGTCGCGGTCCCGCCCGGAGTCGGCTGTCCAGGATCGAACATTACGTCCAGCGGCTGAATTCATTACCAGTCCGGCCGGCGTCTGATTTTCCCGGACTCCGCCAAATCAAATCACGCGATGCGTCAGTGGCGTATGCCCAAAGTCGGGCAGGGTAGATGTACCGCGCCTTTAGTTGCTCGCTTTAGTCCTATTTCCGAGAAAACAAGCAGGCCAACATGACGAGCACGAATAACGAGCGCTGGCAGCGGGTCAAAGAATCGCCTGCGCGTCGAGCTCGGTGAAGACATCTTTTCCAGCTGGTTCGCACGCATGGAAATCGAAGCGGTCGACAATGGCGCGGTGCGCCTTTCGGTGCCGACGCGGTTTCTGCGCAACTGGATCCAGTCGCATTACAGCGAGAGCGTGCTGAGCGACTGGCAGACCGAGGAACCGACCATCACGCGTCTCGATCTGAGCGTGCGCTCGGCCGCGATCCGGCCGCTGCCGCCCAAACCCAAGACGCCGCCCGCGCCGGTCCCGTCGCGCGAAATGCACGACGGCGCGCGCAACGGCGCCGACATGCGCAACGGCAGCGTACCGTTCATGACCGTGCACGAGGCGCTCGGCGGTTCGCCGCTCGATCCGCGGCTCGCCTTCGAGACTTTTATCGTCGGCCGGTCGAACTCGCTCGCCCATGCGGCGGCGAAGCAGGTAGCGACCAGCCGCCGCGGCGATCCTCTCATGTTCAACCCGCTCTACATCCACGCCGGCGTCGGTCTTGGCAAGACACATCTGCTGCAGGCGGTGGCGTGGGCCGGCAGCGGCACCGAGCGCAAGATTCTCTATCTCACCGCCGAGCGGTTCATGTACGGCTTCGTCTCCGCGCTGCGCACCCAGACGACGCTGGCCTTCAAGGAAGCGGTGCGCGCCATCGACGTGCTGATCATCGACGACCTGCAGTTCCTTCAGGGCCGCTCGACCCAGGCCGAGTTCTGCCACACCCTCAACGCGCTGATCGATGCCGGCCGTCAGGTCGTGATCGCCAGCGACCGTCCGCCGGCGGACCTGGAAAGCCTCGACGACCGCGTCCGCTCGCGCCTCGCCGGCGGTTTGGTCGTCGAAATCGGCTCGCTGGGCGAAGAACTCCGCCTCGAAATTCTCAAGAGCCGGGTCGCCGCCGCGTGCTCGCATCATCCGGGCTTCGAAGTGCCGGCGCCGGTGCTGAACTTCATTGCCCGGTCGGTCACCCATAACGGCCGCGACCTCGAAGGTGCCGTCAATCGCCTGCTCGCCCACAGCAAGCTCACCGGCCAGCCGGTGACGCTGGAAATGGCCGAGCGCGAAATGCGCGATCTGATCCGGCCGGCCGAACCCAAACGGGTGCGGATCGAGGACATCCAGCGCGTGGTCGCGCGCCAGTACAATGTGAGCCGCGCCGACCTTCTGTCGTCGCGCCGCACTGCCAACGTGGTGCGGCCGCGGCAGGTGGCGATGTATCTCGCCAAGATCCTGACGCTGCGCTCGCTTCCCGAGATCGGACGGCGGTTCGGCGGACGCGATCACACGACGGTGCTGCACGCGGTCCGCAAGATCGAGACACTGGCCGGCAGCGACACCACGTTCGCCGAGGAGATCGAGTCGCTCAAGCGGCAGCTTCAGGACTGAGCGCGGGAAAGCCCCGGCGGTGCACCGGCCCTAAATGTCCTCTGAAACTTAGGGATAAAGACCGGGCCGTGCGCGGCCCGGTCTTGCCGAAACCCGCCCGGCGGGCCACCTTTGTCACCCTGCCCCAAAGGATGTCTCCAGACCGTCCAGGGCTGCCCCGAAAGTGTCCGCAAGAGTGCCCCAAGACTGCCTCAAGACTGTTCCAGGAACGGATTTTTGCGATGAAGGTCACAGTAGAGCGCTCTGAATTGCTGCGATCGCTCAGCCATGTGCATCGCGCGGTTGAGCGGCGAAATACCATCCCGATTCTCGCCAACGTGCTGGTCCGCGCCGACCACTCGACGCTGAGCATGAAGGCAACCGATCTCGATCTCGAGGTGACCGACACGATCGCCGCCGAGGTCGGGCCTGGCGGATCGACCACGGTCCCGGCGCACATGTTTTACGATATCGTGCGCAAGCTGCCGGAAGGCGCGCAGGTGGTCATCGAGTCGTCGGGCGATCGCGCCGCGCTTTCGATCCGTGCCGGGCGGTCGCGCTTCACGCTGCAGACCTTGCCGGAAAGCGATTTCCCCGATCTCGCCCCCGGCGAGATGACCCACAAATTCACGCTCAAGGCGAGCGATCTCAAGCGTCTGATCGACAAGACCCAGTTCGCGATCTCGACGGAGGAGACGCGCTACTACCTCAACGGCATCTATCTCCACATTGCCGGCACCGGAACTGCGCAAATGCTGCGCGCGGTCGCGACCGACGGCCACCGGCTGGCGCAGATGGAGCTGGATTTGCCGGCCGGCGCCGTCGGCATGCCGGGCATCATCGTGCCCCGCAAGACCGTCGGCGAGGTGCTGCGCCTGATCGACGATCCGGACGCCGAGATCGCCGTCGAACTGTCGCCCGGCAAAATCCGCTTCACGGTCGGCGCGGTGATCCTGACCTCGAAGCTGATCGACGGTACGTTTCCCGATTACGCGCGGGTTATTCCGCTCAACAACGACAAGCAGCTCGTCGTGGACAAGAAGGAATTCGAGGCCGCGGTCGACCGGGTCTCGACCGTATCGAGCGAGCGCGGCCGCGCGGTGAAACTCTCGCTGAGCGGCGGCCGCCTGCTGCTGTCGGTGACCAATCCCGATTCCGGCAGCGCCACCGAAGAGCTGGAGGTCGAATACGAGGCCGAGCCGATCGATATCGGCTTCAATTCGCGTTACCTGCTCGATATCGCCTCCCAGATCGAAAGCGAAGCGGCGGTGCTCAAGCTCGCTGATCCGGGTTCGCCGACGCTCATTCAGGACAAGGACCCGCGCGGCGCGCTCTACGTGCTGATGCCGATGCGGGTGTAGCGCGGGGCGACCGCCGTTCGGCCAGACAGTTTTTTCGGCAGAAAAACTGCAATCGCGGCGATCCGGCATATCTTTGCCTACGATTGCGGTTTCCGTTCCCCGGCGCCTCTTTGGCCCCTCTCCGATTGCGGTTATGGCTCGTGTCCAGCGGCTGACGCTCACGAATTTTCGCAATTACCGGACGGCTTCGCTCGCCGTCGATACCGGCACCGTTGTGCTGCACGGGCCGAACGGCGCGGGCAAGACCAATCTGATCGAGGCGATTTCGTTTCTGGCGCCTGGCCGGGGCCTTCGCCGGGCCACGCTGGAGGAAGTCGCGTTCCACGAGGGCGACCGCGCCTGGGCGGTCGCCGCGGAGGTGGAGGGCGCGCTCGGACTTGCCACGCTCGGCACCGGCATCGAACCGCCGGCGGAAGAGGGCGCCGCCGTCCAGCGCAAATACCGGATCGACCGCGAGCCGGTCACGTCTGCTTCGGCGTTTGCCGACCACCTGCGCGTGGTGTGGCTGGTACCGGCGATGGATTCGCTGTTCATGGGCGCGCCGTCCGAGCGGCGGCGCTTTCTCGACCGCCTCGCCGCCGCGGTCGACGCCGAACATGCGGGCCGGGTCAACGCGCTCGACCGCGCGCTGCGTTCACGCAACCGTCTGCTTGAGGATCCGAGGCCGGACCCTCACTGGCTCGACGCCGTCGAGCACGAGACCGCCGAACTCGCGGTCGCGGTTGCGGGATTGCGGGCAGAAACCGTGCACCGGCTTCGCAACGAACTCGCCGCGCGCCGCGACACGGCGTTTCCGCCGGCTGAAATCGCTCTCACCGGCTGGATGGAACAGCTCCTGCCCGCGCATCCCGCCGTCGAGGTTGAGGAGCGTTACCGTGCCGTGCTCAGGGACAGCCGCGCGCGCGACGCGGCAGCAGGACGCACGCTCGACGGCCCGCATCTGACCGACCTGTCCGTGATCTATGCGCAGAAAAACGTACCGGCCGGCGACGCATCGACCGGCGAGCAAAAAGCCCTGCTGATCGGACTGGTGCTCGCTCACGCGCGCCTGATCGCGGCGATGACGGGCTCCGCGCCGGTGTTGCTGCTTGACGAAGTGGTCGCGCATCTGGACCCCGGACGGCGCTCAGCGCTGCACCGGGAACTTGAAGCGCTCGGCGCGCAGGTCTGGATGACGGGCGCCGATCCGCGAATGTTTGCCGAAGTCGGCAGCGGCGCCGCGCTGGTGGAAGTCCGTGCCGGCGCGCTGGAACTGACAAAGCAGTAGGCCGATCTGGTCAAAAAGACATGTTCCCTTGACGATATTGCCCGCGCGGTCCGCAACCGGCGGGAACCTGAGGAACCAGAACGCCAGGGAGTGTTTACCCCTGTGTGTCGGCTGGACAATTCAAAGCGGGAAGCGAGGCCCGCATCGATGTTGGAACGCGCGGAAGCCAGGATCGTCCACAATCTCGTCGAGGCCCTGAATTGTCTGCATGACGATCTGGACCGCGTGGAGCTTTGGACGGCCGCGTTGAGCCACTTCCAGCAGCCGGCACCCGACTACCGCCCGGACAGCCAATTCCTGTTGCCGCAGCTCCCGAAGCGCAACGGCTAGTCGCTGCTGCACCGGTCGCCGTCTTCTGTTCCAGCCACGCCGTTTCCGACCGTGCGAACGACAGCGCAGCGCGCCCGAAACGGGCGCCGATTGACGGCGCCGCCGAGCACGATCCACGGCCCTGAAAAATGGCTGTTCCGCGCCGCCGCGAATCCTTGAAAAATGGCGATTTGACAATATGTTATCGGGTGGCAGTTTGCCCTGTACCCGACACAGTTTTCGTGTACAAGATTTAGCAGCGATTTACGCGCTTTTTCGACGTTTTGAAAGCCGCTCCCTTATGGCCGAACCAGCCCGCAAGCCCGACCCTGTCGGACCTTCCGATTATGGGGCGGAGTTGATCAAAGTGCTCAAGGGGCTCGATGCCGTGCGCAAGCGGCCGGGCATGTATATCGGCGATACCGATGACGGCTCGGGCCTGCATCACATGGTCTACGAGGTCGTAGACAACGCCATCGACGAGGCGCTGGCGGGTTACGCCAAAGAAGTCGTCGTTACCCTCAATCCCGACGGCTCCTGCACCGTGCGCGACGACGGCCGCGGCATTCCGACCGATATGCACAAAGGCGAGGGCGTGTCGGCTGCCGAAGTCATCATGACGCAGCTTCATGCCGGCGGAAAATTCGACCAGAACTCGTACAAGGTATCCGGCGGTCTGCACGGCGTCGGCGTCTCCGTGGTCAACGCGCTGTCGAGTTCGCTCAAGCTGACGATCTGGCGCGACGGCCATCAGCATTTCATGGAGTTCCGCGACGGCGACGCGGTAGCGCCGCTGGCGGTGGTAGGAGCCGCCTACGACAAACGCGGCACCGAAGTGACGTTCCTGCCGTCCAAAAACACCTTCACGATGACGGAATTCGACTTCGCGACGCTGGAACACCGGCTGCGCGAACTCGCGTTCCTCAATTCCGGCGTCACCATCACGCTCTCCGACATGCGCCACGCGGTCGAGAAGAGCGAAACGCTGCGCTACGAAGGCGGCGTCGAGGCGTTCGTCAAATATCTCGACCGCAACAAGACCCCGCTCATCCCGAAGCCGATCGTCATCGGCGCCGAGCGCGACGGCATCGTCGTCGACTGCGCGCTGTGGTGGAACGACGGCTATCACGAGAGCGTGCTCTGTTTCACCAACAACATTCCGCAACGTGACGGCGGCACGCATCTGGCCGGCTTCCGCGGCGCTTTGACCCGCCAGGTCAACGGCTATGCAGAATCCGGCGGCGCCGCCCGCAAGGAGAAGGTCGCGCTGACCGGCGACGACTGCCGCGAAGGCCTGACCGCGGTGCTGTCGGTGAAAGTGCCCGACCCGAAATTCTCGTCGCAGACCAAGGACAAGCTGGTTTCTTCCGAAGTGCGCCCGGTGGTCGAGGGCGTGATCAACGACATGCTCAAGGCCTGGCTCGAGGAACATCCGGCCGAAGCAAGGATCATCGTCGGCAAGGTGGTCCAGGCCGCCGCGGCCCGCGAAGCGGCGCGCAAGGCGCGCGAGATGACGCGCAAGAGCGCGCTCGGCATCACGTCGCTGCCCGGCAAACTCGCCGATTGCCAGGAACGCGATCCGGCCAAATCCGAACTGTTCATCGTCGAGGGCGATTCCGCCGGCGGCAGCGCCAAACAGGGCCGCAACCGCGCCTTCCAGGCCGTGCTGCCGCTGCGGGGAAAATCCTCAACGTCGAACGCGCGCGCATGGACAAGATGCTGTCGTCCGAGCAGATCGGCACGCTGATCACCGCGCTCGGCACCGGCATTGGCGCCGACGAGTTCACGATCGACAAGCTGCGCTACCACAAGATCATCATCATGACGGACGCCGACGTCGACGGCGCCCATATCCGCACGCTGCTGCTGACGTTCTTCTACCGGCAGATGCGCGAGATCATCGACCGCGGCTATCTCTACATCGCCCAGCCGCCGCTCTACCGGGTCTCGCGCGGCAAGTCCGAGCAATACCTCAAGGACGAGCGCGCGCTGGAAGACTATCTGATCGACACCGGCCTCGAAGAGGCGACGCTGCGGCTGTCGTCCGGCGAAGTGCGCGCCGGCATCGACCTGCGCCGGCTTGTCGAGGATGCGCGCGCCGTCCGCAACATCCTGCGCGGCCTGCACGCCAGCTACAATCGCCAGGTGGTCGAGCAGGCGGCGATCATGAGTGTGCTCAATCCCGAAATCTTCGGCGATCCGGAAAAGGCTGCGGCCGCGGCACCCTATATCGCGCGGCGGCTCGACGCGCTGACGGAAGAAACCGAGCGCGGCTGGCAGGGCGAATTCAGTGAAGGCGCCGGATTTCAGTTCGAGCGCATGGTGCGCGGCGTCAAGGAAGTCGCCATGCTCGACCATGCGCTGCTCGGCTCGGCCGACGCCCGCAAGCTCGATGACTACGCGCCGTCGCTCCAGCAGATTTTCCCGCGTCCGACGCCGCCCGCGGTGCTGCGGCGCAAGGACGAAGAGACGCCGATCCACGGTCCGGTCAGCCTGTTCGACGCGGTGATGGCGGCCGGCCGCAAGGGCGTCTCGCTGCAGCGCTACAAAGGCCTCGGCGAGATGAACGCCGAGCCAGCTCTGGGAAACCACGCTCGACGCCAACGCGCGTTCGCTGCTGTACGTCAACGTCAAGGAAATCGACGAAGCCAACACCATCTTCGACGAACTGATGGGCGACAAGGTCGAGCCCCGCCGCATCTTCATCGAGCAGCACGCACTCAGCGCGAGCGTCGACGTCTGACGCCCGTCGTTCCTTCGGACCATCATTCCCGCACCGCGCGGGGGCGAAAAGTCCCCGAAAAAACCGCGTCCACGACGCACCGCTGCTTTACAGCGCAACTTGAACGCGGGATAAAATCGGCAGGCGCCGGGCAAGAGGAGTGCCGCCGAAATGGAATTTTCCATCTATTCCGAGCTTCAGACCTGGCCCGGCAAGACCCAGCAGCAGGTTTACGCCGAAGCGCTCGAGCAGGTCGTCAATGCCGACCGGCTGGGCTACTCGACCTATTCGATCATCGAGCACTTTTTCTTTCCGAAATTCGGCGCCTCGCCGAACCCGTTCGCATTTTTCGCCAAGGCTTCGGAGCGCACGCGCAATATCAAATTCCGCACGCTGGTCCACGCGCTGCCGTATCATAATCCGGCCGTGCTGGCCTCGCAGATTGCGGCGTTCGATCTGCTCACCGACGGCCGCTACGAATTCGGCGTCGGCCGCGGCCACGGCTGGCTGCCGCTCAAGGGCGGCATACCGGTCGAAGAGTTGCGCGAGCGCTATGAGGAGACGCTCAAGATCCTGATCGATGCGCTCGAAAACGAGCGCTTTTCGTACGACGGCAAGTTCTACAAGATCACCGACTCGCACATCGTGCCGCGGCCCGCGCCCGGCCGGAAATTCCGCGTCTTCCTCGGCGGCACCAGCGACTCGACCTACGAGCTGGCCGGCGAGCGCGGCTACGCCATGGTGGTGCCGCCGCTGCTGCCCTACGAGGCGCTGCGCGCGCAGCTCGACATCTACCGCGCGTCGTGCGCGAAGCATGGCAACAAGCCCGATATCGTCTGGATACACGCCTGTTATCTCGACTTCGACCGCGACACCGCGAAGCGCGAGGCGGAGAAAATGATGCGCGGCTTCCTCAAGGGCAACGCTTCGGTGCTGCTGGAAAACATGGACGAAATGGCGCCGAAGGCTGCGCTGGAAGCTTCCGGCTACGGCTTCTATGCCTCCGGCATCATGGAAAAGCTCTCCGACATGCCCTACGACGAGATGATCGCCAACGACGTGGTCTGGGTCGGCACGCCCGGCGACATCATCGAGCGGATCGAGGCGGTGCAGAAGCTCTGCGAGGGCCTCACCGAGGTCGCGCTGACCGTCAATCCGGGCGGCGTCGAACACTGGAAGACGATCAAGACCCAGGAAATGTTCGCGCATCACGTCATGCCGCACTTCGCCGCCGGATAGCGGCCCGGCGCGCGGCGCGCGGCACCAGTGGAACGGCCCGCGCTCAGAACAGATCGAAATATTCGTTCTGCTCCCAGGCCGTCACCGTGCCGGCCTGGTGGTCGCCGGCTTCGGCCGTAAAGCGCTCAAACTCGGCTTCCTTGATGCGGGCGTAATAATTGATGAAATCCGCACCGAAGCCTTCGGCGAACACCTCGCACGCCCGCAATGCGGCGAGCGCCGCGCCGAGATTCTTCGGCATCAACGGGGCCCTGGACTCGTATGGCGTATCTGCTGACGGCCCCGGGTCGGAGTGCCGTGCGATGCCGTCGAGCCCGGCATGGATCTGCGACGCCATATAAAGATACGGATTGGCCGCTGGCTCGCCGATCCGGTTTTCCAGATGCGTGGCGGGATCGCCAGGCTGGCCGAGCACGCGGATCATCACGCCGCGATTGTCGCGCGCCCAGTTCGCGCGATCGGGCGCGAGCGAGTAGGGCCGGTATCGCTTGTAGCCGTTGACCGTCGGCGTACTGAAAGCCGCGGCCGCCTCGGTGTGTGCAAGCAGGCCGCCGAGGTAATGCAGGCCGGTCGCGGACAGGCCGCCATGAACGTCGCCCGCGAATGCGTTGGTGCCGCGCCGGCGCGATATCAGCGACTGATGCAGATGCCAGCCGCTCGAAAACAGATTGGGCTGCGACGGCCGGCACATAAAGCTCGCGAGCAGGCCGTTGCGGCGCGCGATCTGTTTGGCCGCGGCGCGGAACAGAATCATGGTGTCGGCGGCATCGAGCCCGGGCTGCGGACGGAAGGTGAATTCGCACTGGCTCGGCCCCAGCTCGATCTCGAGCGAGCGCAGCGGCAGCCCGAGTGCGGCAACGCCGCGCCAGATCGGCTCCAGCGCCGCATCCATCTGGTCGAAACGGGATTCGGTCAGATACTGGTAGCCCTGATTGAGCAGCGTGACCTCGGGCGCCTGCGGCGGCCAGGTCGCATCCTGCGGCGAAAGCCGCGGATCGGTCAGCCTGAACAGATGAAATTCCACCTCGAGGCCGACGAGAAAATCGAAGCCTGCGGATTTCAGACGCGCCAGTGACCGGCGAAGGATCTGACGGGTGGAAAACGGCACCGGCTTGCCGTTGGTGAAAAAAATGTCGCACAGGAACCAGCCGGTGTTCGGCGCCCACGGCAGCACGCGAAATGTTCCGGGATCGGCGACCATGACGAAGTCGGCGGCGCCCTGCATTTCCGCGAGGTCGAAACCACCGCCGGCCGTGAACACCGGAAACACGGTCTTGTGCGCGGTGTCCTTGGCAAGCAGCGTCGTCGTCATGGTGACGCCGCCGGTCATGCACGCAGCCGCGTCCGCTGCCATGACCGTCTTGCCGCGCAGCACGCCGTGCTGATCGGCAAACGAAAAGCGGACGAGTTCAAGCTTCTGCTGTTTGATCGCCTGTGCGACGGTCCTGGCCTGACGCGCCTGCGCGTCGGTCCACAGACCGTGGCGCTCGACGAAGCTCGCGGGCTGGCGGCGTGCGGCCACTGGTCACCGGTGGCCGTTCGCCCAGCTTTTGGTCTCCTGGCGCCCGCGATCCGTGCGCTGCCAGTAGCCCTGCCAGTCGCCGGCCGGGCCGATGCCGTCCACGCAGGCCGGACCGGTGACCGTTGCGGCTTCGGCGGGATCGAGCACCATCATCGGCCGTTCGCCGGCAGCGGACTGGTCGAGCGCCCGCCGTAGCAGACGGCGGTACGCGCTGATCGCCTTGTCCGACGTGCCCAGATGCTCCTGGGTACGGTCCTGGATCGCGCCCATCGACTCGCAGGCCCACTGGTCGTGCACGTTGATGTCGGCGCCCATGCCGGTATAGGTCGTGTGCTCCTGCTCGTGCGGATCGAAGCCGTAGTCGTTGTGTCTGTTCCTGCGCGGCACATAATCGGGCAGCTCGTACAGTTCGAGCCGCTGGCGCCGCATTTCGTCCTTGTCGACCGGGGCGCCGAACGACGTGAAAATAGCGTACCAGTAGTGCTTCACGTCGTCGATCGGCACGTGCCACTGCGAGATCGTCATCTCGCGGCTCATCGGAATAATGAAGGCGTTCGGAAAAACCAGATTGGTGACCCGCACGTGCGCCTTCCCGCCGCCGATCTCGCGCAGCGTGATCAGCCGGAAGCCGTAACCGGTCGGCTCGACCTCGATGCGCGGCCGCGGGAACTCGCGCATGATCCTGGTCATCGGCATGTCCGAGTCTTTCGAAGTGTCCCGGAACATCTTGCCATAGCCCTGTTCCGGATCTTCATCCTCGAAGAAGCGGTGCAGGAACGACGTGTGCACCGGGTCGATGCCGACTTCGAGCGATTGCAGCCAGTTGCACTCGATCATGCCTTTGAAAGCGAAGGTGTGGGTGGAGGGCGCGAGGAAGCAGTCGAAATCCGGAAACGCCGGCGGCGCGCCGGAGCCGAGAAAGGCAAACAGGATGCCGTTCTTTTCCACGACCGGACAGGATCTTTGTTTGATGTTGGCGCAGAGGTTGCTGTTGTCGGGCTCGGCGGGGGTTTGCAGGCATTGGCCGTTGACGTCGAACAGCCAGCCGTGAAATGGGCAGCGCAGGCCGCCGTCTTCCAGGCGCCCGTAGGCGAGATCGGTGCCCCGATGCGGACAATGGCGTCCGATCAGGCCGTAGCGCCCTTTGTCGTCCTTGAAGATCACGAAATCTTCGCCCAGCAGCCGCACCGGTTTTACGGGGCGGTTGCCGGATAATTCATCGACCAGCGCGGCCGGCTGCCAGTAGTTGCGCATCAGCTTTCCGGCCGGGGTGTTCGGTCCGGTGCGGGTGATCTGATCGTTCTGTTCAGCGCTCAGCATGTGAAAACCGGGTCCGCACAACGCCCGCGCCGCGCGCGGGCACACTTCTGGATAACGTTGAATGTTATACGACGCATCGCGAACTTCGGAAAGCGCGGCGCGCCCGGACTCACCGTCCGGGCAGCACCAGAACTTTCGGGCTTTTCGGCAGGCTCGATGCCGAGACGACGACCGACGGAACCTCCGCTTTTTCGATCTCCCAGCCCTGCTTCGCCCGGTCGAGAAAACGGTCGAGCGTATACCAGCCGAAGAAGTGCATCGGGATCACCAGTGGCGCCTTCAGCGCGGTGAGCACTTCCATCATGCCGTCGAGGTCGAGCGTGTAATTGCCGTCCACCGGCGCCATGACCACATCGACGCGGCCGATGGCGTCAAGCTGCTGCTGGGTCAACGTATGGTGCAGGTGGCCGAGATGGGCGATGCACAGGGTCGCGATCTCGAACACGAAGATCGAATTGCCGTAGCGCTCGGTGCCGCCGGTCCAGTTGCGGATGTTGGTCGGCACGTTGCGCACCCGCACGTCGCGGTATTTCAAATCCCAGTTCGCCGGCTCCCCGGCGTCCGGCCCCCAGCCGCGAAGAACGTATTTGATCGCGGGATCGGGATGATCGGTGAAGTGGGTGTCGTGGGCGTGATTCATGGTGGCGATGTCCGGCACCACCATCGGCCGCACATAATCGTTGTAATCGGTGACGATCCGCACGCCCTCGGGGCTCTCGATCAGAAAGCTCGCGTGACCGATGAAGCTGATGCGCACCTGGTCGGCACCCAGCGCGGCAAGCCGCAGCGCGGCGGGAATGATCCGCGGCCGGTTCGCGGCCACGAGACCTGGACAGTTTTCCCGCATTTCCGGTGTGGACGGCGGCGCCGGGTCCGGGGATTGCGCCGCGGCGCTCGCGGCGAACAGCGCACAGGCAAGCGCAGCAAACAGAAAACGCGAAAGGCCGGCAAAGGCGCCGATCGGCGACGGGCTCAATCGCCATGCTCCCTGGTCTGCGCCCCGGCGCGGTTACAGGAGCAGACAAATTTGCACGGAATGAGGCGCCGTGCCAGCGGCGCCCGGTTTGCTTCGGGAGCGTCCCGTGGCCGGGCGCGGGCGCGGCCGCAGAGCCGTCAGCGCGCGGTGATCATGCCGTGCGCCGTCACGACGACCCATTGGCCGTCCTGGCGTTTAATCGCCTCGACCCGGCCGAGTCCTGGCAGCACGCTGCCCGGAATTGCCTCGAACACGCCGCTGTAGCGGTTCGCGACCATCGCACGACCGGCACGGGCGTCACGGATGACCCAGTCCTGCAGCATGTGATCGTTCTGCTTCGCCTCCTGCGCAGACGATGGCGCGGGCGGCTGGTTCGAAGCGATCGAGCCGGTGGTCTCGGGCGCGGGCAGCGCCGTTGCCGGCGCAGGTGCGGGCGCCGCGGCGGCGTGTTTTTCCAGCCGGTCGACGGCGTCGGCGATGTGGGCGAGCTTCACGGCGGGTTCGATCGACGCATGTTCCACGTGATCGAGGCGGTCGGCGATTTTGGCGAACTGGCTGTTGGCGTTGCGCGTCGCGGCTTCGAGATTGGCCTTCAGCGCGGACAGTTCGGCGAGCTGGGCCTTGATCGTCTGCGCGGCGTGCGCGTCGGGCGGCACGGAGCCGGTGGTGGCGACCGTCGCGACGTTCGTGAGCTTCGCGGCCGACAGCGCTCCGATCATGGAGCCGAGCGCGGCTGCGACGGCCAGCGCCGCCGCCAGCATGGCGAACCGTAACGACCGCGACCGCGACGAAGACCTTGCGGAGCGAAAGGATCCGCCAGCGCTCTCGTGGCCAATGTCCTCGTCGGAGCCGTCGAGCTTCGGCGCCTGAACAACCGGCAAGGACAATTCGGCGGGCCTGCCGTCATCTGGCGCGGCGCCGTCTGCATTGGCCATGTTCGGATCTCCGGATTGCGGTCCATCCGTCGTTAGCCCTGTTTGGTTAGAAATTGGTTACCGCGTGCGCTGGACGGGGCACTCGCCACGGGCTCGCCGACTCCCCGCACCTCCCGCAAAGTTCCGCTTGTCTTGGCCGGGCTTGATCCGGCCATCCACGACTTGCTTTCGGCTGATCCTGCGGGCTTCCGCGCTGCGGGTTGTTTCGAACTCACCTCTCCCCGCGCGCGGAGTCGCAGGATGAGGGGGCGTTGCGGAGTTGAGCCTGCCAATCGACCTCCCGCGGAGGTATCAAGGTTCTTCTCGTCATGGCCGCGCTTGACCCGGCCATCCATGCTTTACATCTCGTCCGATCGTCCACCCGTCCGTCCGGCCGCCGGTTCAGTCGATCAGGCCGTTTTCCTGCGCCAGCGCTTTGAGCGGGCGCTCCGGGCGGGCGCCGAGATGCTGGATGACTTCGGCCGCGGCAAGCGCGCCGAGCCGGCCGCAGGTCCGATCGTCGGCACCGCGCGCGAGGCCGGACAAGAAATCCGGCGGCGAACAGATCGCCGGCGCCGGTGGTGTCGACCACCCTGTCGACCGGAAAGGCCGGCACCGCCTCGATCCCGTCCGGGCCGACCACGACGCAGCCCTTCTCGCTGCGCGTCACCACCGCGATGTCGATATCGGCGCGCAGCGCCTTGATGGCCGCGTCGAAATCCGAGGTCTGATAAAGGCTGTGCAGCTCCGCCTCGTTGGCGAAAATCAGATCGACGGTGTGCGAGCGCATCAGATGCAGGAACTCGGCGCGCCAGCGGTCGACGCAGAATGCATCCGACAATGTCAGCGCGACCTTGCGTTCGGCCTCGTGCGCGATCTTCGCGGCCTTGACGAACGCATCCTTGGCGTTCTTCGGATCCCACAGATAGCCTTCGAGATAGACGATGGCGCTCGCCGCCACCATCTCGGCATCGATGTCGGACGGATGCAGATCCTGCGCGGCGCCGAGATAGGTGTTCATGGTGCGCTCGCCGTCCGGGCGTCACCAGCACGTAGCAGCGCGCGGTCGACGGCGCCGGCGGTGGCCGGCGGCGTCGTGAACGCCACGCCGGCGGCGCGGATGTCGTGCGCGAAGGCGCGGCCGAGCGCGTCGTCCTTGACCTTGCCGATGAAGGCCGCGCGCGCCCCGAGGCTCGCCATGCCGACGATGGTGTTCGCCGCCGAGCCGCCCGATGTCTCGATCGCCGGCCCCATTGCCTCGTAGATCGCCTGCGGCGCGCGGCTCGTCGATCAGCGCCATCGTGCCCTTGTTCATGCCCTGGCTGAGCAGAAAATCTTCTTCGGCGCGGGCGATCACGTCGACAATCGCATTGCCGATGCCGAGAACGTCGTAGCGGGTGTTTGTCATGTATCGAAAACTCTCTGGAGAAAGCCGCGGCGGGAGGCGCACTATAGCGGCAAGCCCTTGCAGGGCAAGGCAAGGCCGTGGCATGTGGCGGCTCGTTTGGTGGGAGATCGCCCATAACCGTTCAGGCCATAACGGCTCGGACGATGGCGGCTCGGACAACGACGGTATAGGGCAATGGCGTTTCAGGAACTGGTTTTCTCCGGCGTGCAGCCGACCGGCAATCTGCATCTCGGCAATTATCTCGGCGCCATCAAGCGCTTCGTCGAACTGCAGGACCGCTACGACTGCATCTATTGCGTGGTCGACCTGCACGCCATCACCGTGTGGCAGGATCCGGCCGAGCTGCCGCACACCACCCGCGAAGTGACCGCCGCCTTCATCGCCTGCGGCATCGATCCGAAGAAGCACATCGTGTTCAATCAGAGCCAGGTGGCCGAACACGCCGAGCTCGCCTGGGTATTCAACTGCGTCGCCCGGCTCGGCTGGCTCAACCGCATGACCCAGTTCAAGGAGAAGGCCGGCAAGGACCGCGAGAACGCCTCGGTCGGCCTCTACGCCTATCCGACGCTGATGGCGGCCGACATTCTGGTCTACCGGGCGACCCATGTGCCGGTCGGCGAGGACCAGAAACAGCATCTCGAACTGGCGCGCGACATCGCGCAGAAATTCAACAACGATTTCGGCGAGTCGATCCGCGCTCGCGGTTTTGGCGATGCGTTCTTCCCGCTGCCTGAGCCGGTGATCACCGGCGAGGCGACGCGCGTCATGTCGCTGCGCGACGGCAGCAAAAAAATGTCGAAGTCGGACGCTTCCGACTATTCGCGCATCAATCTCACCGACGACGCCGACGCCATCGCGCAGAAAATCCGCAAGGCCAAGACCGATCCGGAGCCGCTGCCGAGCGAGGAGAAGGGGCCTGGCGGCGCGGCCGGAAGCCGACAATCTCGTCGGCATTTACGCGGCGCTCGCCGAGACAACGCGCGCCGGCGTGCTCAAGGAATTCGGCGGCGCGCAATTCTCGACCTTCAAGAGCGTCGCTGATCGATCTCGCCGTCGCCAAGACTGAGCCCGATCGCCGGCGAGATGAAGCGCCTGCTGCGCGATCCGGTCGGCGATCGACGCGATCCTCGCCGACGGCTCGGCGCGCGCGCGCAAGCTCGCCGGCGAAACCATGAAAGCCGTCAAGGACATCGTCGGCTTCGTGCGCTGCGTACGCGAACGCGAGCGCCAACCTGTCTCGCTGCGCCGACGCGCGCGTCTGCGCCGCTTGTTGCCGCGTGCGTCGCCGTGGCAGCATGACGCCTCGTGGCGCGGGTTCACAGAAGAATCCGATGCCGCGCAGGCGCCGCAGCTACGAAGCCGGGCATAAGCCGAAGCTTCTGGTCGTCATCGACGACACCGAGGAATGCGACCGCGCGGTGTATTTCGCCAGCCGACGCGCCGCGCGGATCGGCGGCAACGTGGTCATGCTGCGCGTGATGGAGACCCATGACCAAAGCCAGCAATGGCTCGGCGTCGCCGACATCATGCGCGCCGAAGCCCACGAGGAGGCCGACGCCGAGCTCACCAAATTCGCCGCGCGCGCCGAAAGCATCGCCGGCATCGCGCCCGAACAGGCGCTGCGCGAAGGCGACAAAGCCGAGGAAATCCTGAAACTGATCGACGAGGACGAAGACATTTTCATCCTCGTTCTAGGCGCCGGCACCAGCGCCGAAGGGCCCGGGCCGCTGGTCGCCACCATCGGCCGCACCGCAGGCGATTATCCGATTCCGGTCGCCATCGTGCCCGGGCACCTCACCGACGAGGAGATCGACGCGCTTTCGTGAGCGCCGGCAACGCTGAACTTTCCGCGGTCATTCGCCGACTATGGCAGTTGACCTGATGCCGAGGCTGCGCTCGCCATCAAAGGCGCCTGGCAAACTTGGCTGGAAATCAAGCCTGCCATGTCACAGTCAATTGCAGAAGGATCCGGGCCGCGCGAGTGACGGAGAACACAAAATGTTCATCCAGACCGAAGCGACGCCGAACCCGGCGACCATGAAATTCCTGCCCGGGCGGGCCGTGCTTGAAAACGGAACTCTCGACCTGCGCGACAGCGCGACGACGCGGCGCAATCGCCGCTCGCCGAGCGGCTGTTCGACGTTGCCGGCGTCAGCGGCGTTTTCTTTGGCTCCGATTTCATCGCCGTGACCAAAGACGTCCGGCGAGTGGCAGCAGCTCAAGCCGATGATCCTCGGCGCCATCATGGAACACTACATGTCGGGCGCGCCGCTGCTCGCGTCTGCTGCCGGCGGACGACCGGCGGCGACGAATTTTTCGATGCCGCCGACGCCGAAACCGTCGCCACCATCAAAGAGCTGATCGAGACCCGGGTGCGGCCGGCAGTCGCCAACGACGGCGGCGACATCACCTTCCGCGGTTTCAAGGACGGCATCGTCTATCTCAACATGAAGGGCGCCTGCGCGGGCTGTCCGTCTTCGACGGCGACGCTGCGGCACGGCATCCAGAATTTGCTGCGCCATTTCATTCCGGACGTTACCGAAGTGCGGCCGGTGTGACTCGTTGACCCCGCTGTTGCGCGGGCGGCTGTCAGCCGCAAACCGCTCTCTCGCCCGCCTAGTGACGCTGCCATGCGCGTACTCGCGATTGATACCGCGCTGGCGGCCTGCTCGGCGGCAGTGTTCGACACCGAGCAGGGCCGCATTTTCGCGAGCGAGAGCCTGCCGATGACACGCGGCCATGCCGAAGCGCTGATGCCGCTGATGGAGCGGGTGATGGCGGACGCCGTCATGGCCTTTAGCGACATCGACCGCGTCGCCGTGACCACCGGACCCGGCAGTTTCACCGGACTGCGGGTCGGCATTGCGGCGGCGCGCGGCATAGCGCTTGCCGCCGAGAAACCGGCCGTCGGCATCGTCGACGCTGTTGGCCTATGCGGCGCCGCATCTGAGCCGACGGGCGCTTTCCGGTCGTCGCCGCGATCGATGCGCGGCACGACCACGTCTATCTTCAGGTTTTCAGCTCCGGGCGGCCGCACGCTTCTCGGCGCCGCGGCTGGCGCCATTGCGCGAAGCGGTGCAGGCGGCGGCCGCAGCGCCGGCCTGCATCGTCGGCTCGGCGGCGCAAACCGTCGCGGACGCGCTTGTCGGAGCTGCAGTGCCGACGCCGGTCGTCCGTCGACGCCGCGCGCGGCGCCCGATATCGCCTGGGTCGCGCGCATCGGCGCGGTCGTGCCGGAGGCGCTTCGCCGCCGGCGCCGCAATATCTGCGCGCCCCTGACGCGCAGCCGCAACATGCCGCCCAGCTCCCGCGCCGATGATGGATTTCGTGACTCGTCTGCTGGCCCGGCCGGAGCCGGTCGTCGTCGAAGCGCGGCCGGCCGCGATGCCGCCGCGGTCGCGGCCTTGCACGCGGCCTCGTTCAGGCGCGGCTGGAGCGAACACGAATTTGCCCGCCTCATCGGCGACCGCAACGTTGTCGGGCATCGCACCACCGCCGGGACGGCGCTGGTCGGGTTCATTCTGTCGCGCCTGGCCGCGGACGAGGCGGAAATCCTGTCGGTCGCGATTGCGCAGGCCTGGCGCGGACGCGGGCTTTCGCGCCCGCTGCTCGATCTGCATCTGCGGCGTCTCGCCGGCCTCGGCGTCCGGACCGTGTTTCTTGAAGTCGGCGAGAATAACCGCCGGCCCGCCGGCTATACGGGCGGGCCGGGTTTTACGAGGTTGGCCGGCGGCCACGGCTATTATGACAGCGGCGTGAATGCGCTGACCCTGCGCCGCGATTTGCAATGAACAGGCGTGCTGACGCATCAGTGCAGACAAAGTATGATCAAAGCAGCATCAGAGGCTTCGGAAAAACCACCGGAATGAAGGATTCGCGCAGGCTCTACATCAAATCATTCGGCTGCCAGATGAACGTCTACGACGCGCAGCGTATGGCGGACACTTTGGCGCCCGAAGGATATGTCGAGACCGCCACGCCGCAGGACGCCGATCTCGTCATCCTCAACACCTGCCACATTCGCGAGAAGGCGGCGGACAAGGTGTATTCCGAACTCGGCAGGCTGCGCGTCCTGAAAGATGAAAATGCAGCGGCCGGCCGGCAGCTCACGATCGCCGTCGCAGGCTGCGTCGCCCAGGCCGAGGGCGCCGAGATCATCCGCCGCGCGCCGGTGGTCGATCTTGTGGTCGGGCCGCTGAACTATCATCGCCTGCCCGATCTGCTGGCCCGCGCCGGGCGCGAGGGCCGCGCGGTCGATACCGAATTTCCGCTCGACGACAAGTTCGATCACCTCGCCGCGCCGAGCCGCACAGCAATGCGCGCCCGCGGCGTCGCCGCCTTCGTCACCGTGCAGGAGGGCTGCGACAAGTTCTGCACCTTCTGCGTTGTGCCCTTTACGCGTGGCGCGGAGACCTCGCGCCGGGTCGAACAGAT
Source organism: uncultured Alphaproteobacteria bacterium (assembly GCA_963766925.1). Lineage (GTDB taxonomy): Bacteria > Pseudomonadota > Alphaproteobacteria > Rhizobiales > Xanthobacteraceae > BOG-931. Next base: position 101,584 of record CAVYCI010000009.1, on the reverse strand, counting down.
CGTTGAGGAAGTCGAACGGCTGGCGGACGCGGGCGTTCGCGAAGTCACGTTGATCGGGCAGAACGTCAACGCCTATCATGGCGCCGGACCTGATGGCCGGACGTGGTCGCTCGCCCGCCTGCTCGAACGGCTCGCGGACATTCCCGGCATCGGCCGGCTTCGCTACACGACGAGCCATCCGCTCGACATGCAGGACGATCTGATCGCGGCGCATCGCGACCTGCCGGCGCTGATGCCGCAGCTGCATCTGCCCGTGCAGTCGGGCTCCGACCGCATGCTCGAGGCCATGAACCGCCGTCACACCCGCGCCGAATATGTCGCGGTGGTCGCGCGCTTCCTCAAGGAGCGGCCCGACATGGCGCTGACGTCGGATTTTATCGTCGGCTTTCCCGGCGAAACCGAAGACGATTTTGCCGAGACGCTCAGCCTGATCGACGAGATCGGGTTCTCCGGCGCGTTTTCGTTCAAATACTCGTCCCGCCCCGGCACCAAAGGCGCCGACCTGGGCGGGCAGATCGACGAAGCAACAAAAACCGACCGTCTGCACCGGCTGCAGGGGGCGATCGATCGAAACCAGAAGGCCTTCAACCGAAGCTGCGTCGGCCGCAGTTTCGAGGTGCTGTTCGAGCGCGCGGGCCGCCATCACGGCCAGATCGTCGGCCGCTCGCCCTGGCTCCAGCCGGTACAGATCGAAGCGCCGGTTTCGCTGATCGGCGGGATTGCCGCCGTCACCATCACCGAGTTGTCCAGCAACAGTCTGTTCGGCACGCTGGCGCAGCAGCCGACTCCGGTCGGCACAGGAGCCTGAATGCGAACCAGGACGGATGAAACCCTCATCGTCGCGCCCGACAATACGGCACAGATCGTGCTCACCTTCGAGGACAATCGTCTGGCATCCTCGCTGTTCGGACAATACGGACAGAACCTCGCGCTGATCGAGCGCCGGCTTGGCGTAGTCGCAACGTCGCGCGGCAATCAGGTGACGCTCGAAGGCCCGCGCGAAGCCTGCGAGCAGGGGCGGCGCGTGCTGGAAAGCCTCTACGAGCGGCTGACCCACGGCGACGAGGTGGCGCAGGGCGACGTCGATGGCACCATCCGGCTCGCTCTGTCGCAGGGTTCGCTGTTCGATTTCGATCCGGCAATCGCGAAGGACGGATTTTCCGAGATTAATCTTCGCAAGCGGCGGGTACGCGCCCGGACGCACGCGCAGGATGCCTATATCCGCGCACTCAAGCGGCACGCTCTCGTCTTCTCCACCGGGCCGGCCGGCACGGGCAAGACCTGGCTCGCGGTGGCGCACGCAGTACAACTGTTCGAGCGCAAGGAAGTCGACCGCATCGTGCTGTCGCGTCCGGCGGTCGAGGCCGGCGAGCGCCTCGGCTTTCTTCCGGGCGACATGCGCGAGAAAGTCGATCCGTATCTGCGGCCGATCTACGACGCGCTGTACGATCTGATGGACGCGCGCATCGTCGAGCGCGCGCTGCAAACCACCGAGATCGAAATCGCGCCGCTGGCGTTCATGCGCGGCCGCACGCTCGCGAATGCAGCCGTCATTCTCGACGAGGCGCAGAACACCACCGCGATGCAGATGAAGATGCTGCTGACGCGACTGGGCGAGAACAGCCGCCTGGTGGTGACCGGCGATCCTACCCAGGTGGACCTGCCGCCGGGCCAGACCTCCGGTCTCGCAGACGCGGTGAAGCTGCTCGATGGTATCGAAGGCATTGCCCACGTGACGTTCTCGGCAGCCGATGTCGTTCGCCACGAGCTGGTCGCACGCATCGTCGAGGCCTACGACAGGGCGGCGGCGGCGAAGCGCGGGCCAAATTGATGGCGCGTGCGGCGCGAAAACCCGGCGCGGTGCGAAAACCAAAGACGGCGCGAAAAGCCAGGGCCGTGCGAAAGCCAAAGAAGGCGCGAAAGCCCCGGGCGGCACTCAAGATCGATGTACTGGTCGGGTCCGACCTGTGGACGCGGACGCGGGATGTCAGGGCGATGATCCGCCGGGCGGTCATGGAGAGCGCGGCATTGCTGTCAACACCCCGGGCGGAGCTTGCTATTCTGCTGAGCGATGATTCTGCCATCCGTTCGCTCAACCGAACTTGGCGAGGCGTGGATGCCGCCACGAACGTCCTGTCGTTTCCGGCCGGACAGACCGCCGGAGAGCCGCTGCTGCTCGGCGACATCGCGCTCGCCTACGAAACCATCGCGGCGGAGGCCGCGGCGGAGGCGAAGCCCTTCACCCATCATGTTGCCCATCTTGCGGTCCACGGGTTTCTGCATCTGCTGGGCTACGATCACGAGCGCGCAAAGGCCGCCGATACGATGGAACGCCTCGAACGCGACATCCTGCGGCGGCTGGCCATCCCCGATCCGTACCGTGTGCCGGAGCGGAAGACGGCGAAAAACCGCCGTTTCGCGCGCGCGGGCTGAATTGTGCCATGACGTCCGCCATGACCAACGCCACTAACGCCCCGCCGCGACACGAGCCGAACGAAACGCTTCCCATGGTCCTGCCGAAGCCCGGCGAGGTGCATGAGGGATGGATCTCGCGCGTCATGCGCATTCTGTTCGGCTGGAAATCCGCGGCGACGCGTGCCGAGCTCGAGCAGGTTCTCACCGGCGAACAGACCGGATCGGGCTTCTCGCCGGCTGAAGCCGCGATGCTCAAGAACATTCTGGGGCTGCGGGAATGCCGGGTCGAGAGCGTGATGATCCCGCGGGCCGATATCGTTGCGGTACAGCAGGACATCACGATCGGCGAACTGCTGTCGATCTTCGCGGGCGCGAGCCATTCGCGCCTCGTGGTCTATAACGACACGCTGGATGATCCGAGCGGCATGGTCCACATCCGCGATCTGATCGGGTTCATGGCGGCCCGCGCCTCGATCGGACGGCCATCTTCCGACAGCGGACAGGACACCGCGGCGGCTGGCGCTCCCGATCCCGCGAACCTCGATCTGTCCAAGATCGATCTGTCGATGTCGCTTGCGGCGACCCGCATCATCCGCGAACTGCTGTACGCTCCGCCTTCGATGCCGGCGCTCGACCTGCTCGCCAAAATGCAGGCGACCCGCATTCACCTCGCTTTGATCATCGACGAATACGGCGGCAGCGACGGCCTGATCTCGATGGAAGACCTGGTCGAGCTGATCGTCGGCGACATCGCCGACGAACATGACGAGGCGGAGCAGCCGGCGGTGATACGCCAGAGCGACGGCTCGTTTCTCGCCATCGGGCGCGCGAGCCTCGAACAGGTCCGCGCGGTGATTGGCGAGGAATTCGACGTCGGCGACGCGGCGGAGGACGTCGATACGCTCGGCGGCTATCTGGTGATGCGCGCCGGCCACGTTCCGGTGCGCGGCGAACTGGTTCCCTGCCCCGGCTCCTATGAGGCCGAGGTGCTCGACGCCGATCCGCGCCGGGTGAAACGGGTCAAGATCTATCTTGCCAAGAACCGTCGTCCCGGCGCCCGCGAACCGGTCGCGCCGGGCAAACTGCCTGGGCCGCGCCTGGCGCGCGACGACAGCGGGCGGCCGATTTCGAACCTCCAGCCTCCGCCGTGACGGCACGCGGCCTGATCGACGCAATCGTTCTGTCCTGGGGATGGCGGCGATGGCTCATTGCCTTCGCGGCCGGCGTTCTCTCGGCCGCGGCGATGGCGCCGGTCAATTTCTGGCCGGTGCTGTTTCTGACCTTGCCGACACTGGTCTGGCTGATCGACGGCATCGGTGCCGGCGGCTGGCGCGCGATCCGGGTGGCGGCGGCGACCGGCTGGTGGTTCGGCTTCGGCTACTTCGTCGCCGGTCTCTACTGGATCGGTTACGCCTTCCTGGTCGATGCGCCGACCTTCGCCTGGCTGATGCCGTTCGCGGTGATCGGCCTGCCAGCCTATCTGGCGATTTATACGGCGCTCGGCGCGGTGGCGGCGCGCCTGTTATGGGCCCGCGGCGCCATGCGGATCCTCGCGCTTGCCGTGGCGCTCACTGCCGCCGAATGGCTGCGCGGCCATCTGCTGTCGGGCTTTCCGTGGAATACGCTGGGCTACGCGCTGACGACGCCGCTGGTGCTGGCGCAAACCGCTTCGCTGGTCGGTATCTGGGCGCTCACATTCATTACGATCGCCGTTTGCGCGACCCCGGCCGCATTGGCCGACGAGCGCGCCGAAACGCGCCGGCGGTGGCTTCCGCTCGCGCTCGGGATCGCCGTCCTTCTGGCCATGACCGGCTATGGCGTGTTCCGGCTGGCGGGCCACCCGACCACGCTGGTCGAAGGCGTCCACTTGCGCATCGTGCAGCCCAACCTTCAGCAGGACGTCAAATTCAATTATGCGGCGAAACAGCAGGTAGTGGACCGCTACATCGCCCTGTCCGGCGGCACCGCCGGCCCGCAGTCACCCGGGGCGCGGGACGTCACGCATCTGATCTGGCCGGAATCCGCGTTTCCGTTTTTCCTTGCGCGCGAGCCCGACGCGCTCGCTCAGATCACCGGGCTGCTCCGCGACGGCACGGTGCTTGTCACCGGCGCGGTGCGGCTTGCCGAGCCGGTCAACCCCGCCGACCCCGGCGTGTACAACTCGATCTACGTCATCGACCGCACCGGTTCGATGGTCTCGATATACGACAAGGTCCACCTCGTTCCGTTCGGCGAATATTTGCCGTTGCAGCGGCTGCTTGAAAATCTTGGCCTGCAGGCGCTGACCCGGCAGCGCGGCGGCTTCGTCGCCGGCGACCGGCGCAGGCTGATTGCCATTCCGGGCACGCCGGATGCGCTGCCGCTGATCTGCTACGAGATCGTGTTCCCGGACGAAGCCATGCCGGAGGGAAAACGGCCCGGCTGGATCGTCAACGTCACCAACGATGGCTGGTTCGGAATCTCGAGCGGCCCCTTCCAGCACCTGCAACAATCGCGGGTGCTTGCCATCGAGCAGGGACTTCCGCTTGTCCGCGCTGCGAACACCGGCATTTCCGCCGTTGTCGATCCCGTTGGAAGGATCATTAATTCGCTGCCACTGGGAACTGACGGAGTGATCGATTCCCCATTGCCGGGGCCGGTCGCCAGAACGGTATACGCGAGAGTCGGGGACGTGCCGGCGGGTCTGCTGGTGGTAAGTGCACTGTTTGCGATTATCCGCATAAGATTACAACCGCGTGTCGTAAAGCTTAACGGATACAGAAATTAAAAGTTTATCCTAACAGTCTTACGGTAAAGAGGTGGGGCGGACAGGCTTTTCTGCCTGTGATATCGACTATCAGATGTAGAACGTAGTGGGTTTTCAACCTTTCCGCGCAACGCGGCAAGCAGAAAATACTTGCTAATATTGGGCCCAAAGTATCGCCGCATGATTCTAAAGTGGAAAAACCAGCAGAAAATGGCTTGTGCGCCAGTATTTAGTCGATAGAGATTTGAACTCTAAAGTTATTGCGGTAAAAAGGTGAGGCACAGGAGTGTTGTGAATATGATGGCGAAGAAGGCACCGAACCCGATCGACAAGCATGTCGGCAGTCGCGTGCGCATGCGTCGCATGATGCTTGGGATGAGCCAGGAGAAGCTCGGGAACAGTTTGGGCCTGACGTTTCAGCAAGTTCAAAAGTACGAGAAAGGCACCAACCGCATCGGCGCGAGCCGCCTGCAGCAGATCTCGCAGATCCTCCAGGTGCCGGTGTCGTTCTTTTTTGAAGGCGCCCCCGCCGTCGCGTCGCTTGCGCATCTGGACGGCCTTGGCGAGGCGCCGTCGCCGACCTACGTCTCGGATTTTCTCGCGACGTCGGATGGTCTGGCGCTCACCAAAGCTTTTATGCGTATCGAGGATTCCAAGCTGCGGCGCCGCATTGTTGATCTCGTCGAGCAGATCGCGACCACCGACAAGCTTTAGCAGACGCACGGCGTGCGTTCCCGGCGCGCCCCCGCCCACATTTCGCCCACATCTTGACCGCGTTGAGCGACGCTGCAACAACCATGACCGCGCGCAGCGCAGGACCTCATCATACCAAACGGTGAGGCGGCGACGGGAAACCTAAGAGGGGAGTGTTTTCGCAGTGCAACGTTCAAACTATCTGTTCACCAGCGAGTTTGTGTCCGAGGGTCATCCGGACAAGGTTTGCGACCAGATTTCCGACGCCATCCTCGATGCGTTCCTCGAGAACGATATCAAGCTCGGGATCGCCGACGAGAGCAAGGTAAACACCCGGCTCGGCTGCGAGACGCTGTGCACGACGAACAAGATCGTCATTGCCGGCGAAGGCCGCGGTCAGGCGCCGCTGTTCCACAAACACGGCGACAAGGCCGTCATCAATCGCGAGCTGATCGTCGAGACGGCCCGCCAGGTGGTCAAGGACATCGGCTACGACCAGGACGGCTTCTCGTTCTACGGCTCCGACGTCGAAGTGCTGCTGCACGGTCAGTCGCCCGATATCGCGATGGGCGTCGATGCCAAGAAGAAAAAAGGCGCCGAAGAAGAAGGGGCCGGCGACCAGGGCATGATGTTCGGTTACGCCTGCACCGAGAGCGAGGTTTACGAAAAAGGCTCGTTCATGCCGGCGCCGATTTATTTCGCGCACAAGATCCTCAAGGTGCTGTCGGACAAGCGCCGCTCCGGTGCTTTGTTCGATCTTCAGCCGGACGCCAAGAGTCAGGTGACGGTGCGCTACGTCGACGGCATGCCGGTCGGCTGCACCAAGGTGGTCGTATCCACCCAGCACAACGCGCAGACCCGCAACGGCAAGAAATATACGCCGGCGATGGTCAAGGAGCTGATCGCTGACACCGTCGAGTCGGCGCTGCCGGAAGGCTGGATGCCGGGAAGGGCGACCGATTTCCTGGTCAACCCGACCGGCAACTTCGTGGTCGGCGGTCCCGACGGCGATTGCGGCCTGACCGGACGCAAGATCATCGTCGACACTTACGGCGGCTATGCGCCGCACGGCGGCGGCGCATTCTCCGGCAAGGACCCGACCAAGGTCGACCGCTCGGCCGCCTATGCCGCGCGCTACCTCGCCAAGAACGTTGTTGCTGCAGGGCTTGCGACCAACTGCACCATCCAGATCGCCTATGCGATCGGCGTTGCCGACCCGATGTCGGTCTACGTTGATACGCACGGCACCGGCAAAGTCGAAGAGGCAAAGCTGCAAAAGCTGCTTCCGGAACTGTTTCCGCTGCGTCCGACCAATATCCGCCGGGCGCTCAAGCTCAACCGGCCGATCTATCGCCGCACCTCGGCATACGGCCATTTCGGCCGGGCTCCGGACAAGGACGGCGGCTTCTCGTGGGAGCGGACCGACCTCGCCGACGCGCTCAAGCGCGCGCTGCGCTGATCGGACGCTGCCGACGCAGCGGTCCGGAACGAAAAATGGCGGCGCGGTTTACCGGTAGCAACGGAGACCGTGCCGCCATGAACGTTTTTCGGGCTTTGGCATTGACGCTGGCGCTGGCATCAGCGCCCTTGGCCCTCCCCGCCCCGGCCGCTGCCAAAGGCTGCATCAGGGGGGCGGTGATTGGCGGCATCGCCGGGCATTACGCGCGGACATCACGCTGTTCTCGGCGCCGCCGCGGGCTGCCTGGTCGGCCGCCACCAGGCCGCCAAAAAGGATGCAAAGGCGACACAAAATCCGCCGCCTGGCGACGACTGGCATCACGACGACGCGCACCACGACGACCGGCATCTCGACGACTGGCACTGAAAAGCTGCCGCGGAAGTAGCGTGAAATTGTTTTCGTCCTGCCGTACATCACGGCGGCGATGGAAACCGGACCGCACCAGGCGCGCGCCTTCTTCGGACGCCGCAAAGGTCATAAACTGCGAAAGCGGCAGGCGGAGCTGTTTGCCACGCTGCTGCCGCGGCTTGCGCTCGACCTGTCGCAGCCCCCGCCCGCCGCATTGCCGGCCATGTTTCCCGTACCCGTGGACGAGGTTTCGCTCGAAATCGGGTTCGGCGGCGGCGAAAACCTGATCGCGCAGGCGCAGGCACGGCCGCGGACCGGTTTCATCGGCGTCGAACCGTTCGAAAACGGCATGGCGAAAGCGCTTTCGGTGCTCGAGACCACCGCGCTGCGCAATGTCCGCCTGCATTTCGACGACGCCACCAGCCTGATCGCCTGGCTGCCCGACGCATCACTGGCCGGGATCGATCTGATTCATCCCGACCCCTGGCCGAAGCGGCGGCACTGGAAGCGGCGCTTTGTGCAGGACGCGACCATCACGCAGTTCGCCCGCATCATCCGGAGCGGCGGCGAATTTCGGTTCGTCACCGACATTGCGGATTACGCGGCCTGGACGCTGCAGCGCTTTTTACGGGCTGACGGCTTCGAATGGACCGCGCGAACCGCCGATGACTGGCGAAAGGCCTGGCCCGGCTTCGGCGTCACCCGCTACCACGCCAAAGCCGGGCGCGCCGAGCGCCCGCCCTGCTTTCTGATTTTCCGAAGGCGCTGAGACGGCGCGGCCCTGTCGCCGTCTGCCGGTAGGGTCCTGAATAAGCGCCGGAGAGGCCACGCCCACGGCCTTCTGAGAGGGCGATCGGGTGCAAACGGCCCGGACCGGCAACTTTGTGGACCGACTATTTTCCCTCGCAGGTTCGGGCGGGAGCTAAATTAGTTCGCCGATCCGGCATCGCCGCTCTGTCCTGTCCGTTAAGATCGCGCTCGCGATCACGCTAAAGAGATGGCCGGAACGTGGCCTGAGCGCCGGCTGATCGCCGAGCCGGGCGAGCGCTCCGACCAGCGCGAAGAGGTCTGCGCCATCAATCTCGGTTCGTGCCGTGCCTTCTGCTTGAGCACGGTGGAGGAGCCGCGTTCCTGCTGCGCGCATCGTGACGCAAGACGCATGAAGCGCAGAATCCGGGTCTTCAATCGCCGCCATCATCGCATCCGTCACGCCCCGATAGTTCGTAGCCACCGCCACGGCCTCTCGCAGCCACGATGTGAGGGCCTCTCCGGGTGAGCTCGACTCTTCCAGACGGGTTGCCGTTTCCGTCAGCTCATCGAAGCATGCGCGGAGCAGGACCTCGAGCAACGCCTCGCGCGTGGGGAAGTGACGGTAGAGGGTGCCCAAACCGACGCCCGCCCTGCGAGCAATGTCGCGCAGGGATGCATCGGCACCCTGCTCCGTGACGACCTCGCGCGCGACCCCAAGCAACTGGTCGTAATTCTTTTGGGCGTCTGCTCGCATAGGTCCATTGACAATCGGAGCGCTGCTCCGAATATATCTGGAGCACCGCTCCGATAAGCATAACCCAACTGCCGCCAAGGAGAAAGCTGTGTCGAATAAGACAATGAAGGCGATCCGGCTGCACCAGTTCGGCGGCGCTGAAGTGCTGCGATATGAGGATGCACCGAGGCCTGAGCTGAAGGCGGGTGAGGTCCTGGTCCGCGTTCATGCGGCTGGTATCAATCCGCCTGACTGGTATCTGCGCGACGGCTACAGGATGCTGCCGCCCGAGTTCCGGCCGCCAGTGCCCCTGCCGGTCATTCCTGGGTCGGACATATCTGGCGTTGTCGAAGCTGTTGCCAATGATGTACAGGGCTTTTCGACCGGCGATGAGGTTTTTGGGTTGGTCCGCTTCCCCAGCTACGGTGGGAGCTTCGGTTATGCCGAGTACGTCTCGGCGCCGGCCTCGGACCTCGCACGCAAGCCCTCCGGCATCGATCACATCCATGCCGCCGCCGCGCCCATGGCGGGACTCACCGCGTGGCAGTTCCTGATTGAGCTGGGCCACAATGAACTTAACCCGCTGCAAGCGGAGAGGCACCAGCCGGTGCCGCTCGCAGGCAAGACGGTGCTCGTCAACGGCGCTGCGGGCGGCGTTGGGCATTTCGCGGTCCAGCTTGCGAAATGGAAAAGTGCGCGGGTCATCGCGGTCGCGTCGGGAACGCACGAGCCGTTTCTGCGCGATCTCGGCGCTGACAAATTTATCGACTACACCAGGAGCGCACCGGAGAACGCCGCGCACGAGGTGGACCTTGTCCTCGATACCCAGGGCGGCCCCACCACTGGTCGCTTCCTGCGAACGATCAAGCGCGGCGGTGCGCTTTTCCCGGTGTTTCCTGGCTTCTCCGACGCCCATGAGGCCGCAAACCGCGGCGTCACGGTCTCGATGACGCAGGTGCGGTCGAACGGCACCCAGCTCGCAGAGCTCGGACGCCTGCTCGATAGCGGCGCGGTGCGCGTCGCCATCGACAGCACGTATCCGCTTGCCGATGCGCGTGCGGCACACGAGCGAGCCGCCCGCGGACACATCCAGGGCAAGATGGTGCTGACGGTCGCGTGAGGCTGATCGCCTCGGTCATGCAGCCATCATGTGTTCGAGGCGGCCATCAGGGCTTTCGTTTCAGGAGCTATGGGTGGAGCGTCTAATTTAGTTCGGCCGAACCTGCCAGAACCGCACCACGCGCTGCGCGGTCGAGGTCGAGAGCCGCCCGTACTCCGCGTACGCCATGTCCAGCGAATGCGACGACGTTCCGGCGCCCTCGCCGCGGGCCATGATCAGCGCCTTGACGGTTGACCAGTTAAGATTGGCGGCTTTGCACAGGATCAGCACCGGATCGGGCCGATCGCTGCCCATCAGCCGGTCGGCGATCTTGATCGGCACTTTGGACAGCGTGGCGAGCGCGACCACGACTTCCTCGTACCGGCCTTCTTTGCAAAACGCCGCGAGCGTCGGTTCATCGAGCCGCCGCGCGCGGTCGAGGCTCAGTATGGTGCGCTGGGCCGGCCGGTAGTCGCGCGGACCGACGCGGGCGCCGACTTCCTGCGACACTTTCGCCAGCACATCGCAAATCGCAGTGCGCAATTCCGGCGTTGCCGAAGCAATCAGCCGCTTGTGGACCACCGTGGTCGCCTTGATCAGCAGTTCGCGGAACATCGGCGCGGGGATATCCGGACGAAGCCCGACTTTCTCGGCGAGGATGCCGTCCTCTTCGGCGCGTTTGACGAGACGATGAAACCCGTTCTCGGAAATTCGCGCGGTACGGTTATCGGCGACGCGGCGGGCGACGTCCCGGTCGCCCCGGCGCACCAGCACATCGGTGACCGCCTCGCCAAGCGCGCGGCGCACCGAGATCGCCTGAAGGTGCGCCTGGCCCTTCGATTCCGCGACATCGATAAGGTCGGATTCAGCAAGCCGCACGGAAAGCTTGAGCACGGGACCCGCGACCTTGATGTCGTCATCCCTCGCGAGCGTGCGCAGCACCCCGACCGGAGCGTTGCTGACGGGAGCGAGACGGCTCGAAAGCTCGGCGCGGGCGCGGGCTTCGATCTCGTTGATCAGCAGACCGAAAACACTGTCGAACAGATCGACGTGCTCGTCGTGATATTGATCGGCGCCGTTGAGAAAGAGCGCGGTGATGCGTTGCAGCGTCTCGACGCGCTTCTCCCGCGAGCCATGCGCGATGACCGCTTCAAGTTCGGGCAGCAGGGAGAAATTGGCACCCATCGCGAACTCATCACTTTTGGCAAACCGTGCGGTGCCCGGTTCCTGACAATAAAGCGAAAATTCTGAAGGAAACCTTGCATCAATCCCGCAGGGCCGGAGCCGGAAACCGGCCTTCGCTACCCCCCTGCACCCTTGCAACGTTCGCTAGAACCGCTATATTCGCGCCGTCCGTAAATGGATATCTCATAGCGGTCGGCTAACCGAACGGTTTTGAGAGTGGGCCCTCCGGGACCCGCTCTTTTTTATTACCTGAGGCCCGGCGGCATGACGGACACACGAGCACGAATAGCAGTCGCACGAGCATGGACGACAGGCTGACCGCCTTTGCCGAAGAACCACGACTCATTATCGAGCCAGGACGCGCAGCGCGCGTCGCCGCTCTCGCCGAGCCTGTGCTCGCCGGGCTCGGCTATCGGCTGGTGCGCGTGCGGGTTTCGGGGTCTGCCGGCTGTACCGTTCAGATCATGGCCGAACGGCCGGACGGCTCGATGGCGATCGAAGACTGCGAGGCAGCCTCACGCGCGCTTTCGCCGGTGCTTGACGCCGCCGATCCGATCGAAGGCGCTTACCGGCTGGAACTTTCTTCCCCGGGGATCGACCGGCCGCTGGTGCGGCGTTCTGACTTCGAGCGCTATGCCGGCCATGTCGCCCACGTCGAGATGGCCGCGCCGGTCGAGGGCCGCAAACGGTTTCGTGGCGTGCTGCTCGGTGTCGAAGGCGACCATGTGCGGCTTCGCAGCGAGGCCGCCGTCGCAGAAAATCCCGACGTATCGCTGCGGATCGACGACATGGCCGACGCACGGCTCGCCCTTACCGATGCGCTCATTTCGGCTTCGCTGCGGCGAAGCAAACACGGCGGCAAACTCGAAGAGCGGATTGCCGAAGCCCGCACCGACGACAGGCAGGGCCCTCGCCGGCGGCGACAGATGAACCCCGCGCCGGAGCAAGACCGGCGCGCGAACGAACGCAAGGGAGACTGAACCGATGGCGACTGTCAGCGCCAACAAACTCGAACTCCTCCAGATCGCGGAGGCCGTGGCCCGTGAAAAGGGCATCGATCGCAAGATCGTGCTCGGGGCGATGGAGGACGCGATCGCGAAGGCGGCACGCTCGCGGTACGGCAGCGAAACCGAAGTGCGGGCCGAGATCGACCCGAAAAGCGGCGAGCTGCGGCTGTCCCGCCACATGCTGGTGGTGGATGCCGTCGAGAATCCCTCGTTCCAGATCAGCCAGGACGAAGCCCGCAAGCGCCATCCCGCAGCCCAGGTCGGCGACACCATCGCCGACTCGCTGCCGCCGCTGGAATACGGCCGTATCGCCGCGCAGTCGGCCAAGCAGGTGATCGTGCAGAAGGTGCGCGAGGCAGAGCGCGACCGTCAGTACGACGAATACAAGGATCGCATCGGCGACATCGTCAACGGCATCGTCAAGCGGGTCGAATACGGCAACGTCGTGGTCGATCTCGGACGCGGCGAGGCCATCGTGCGCCGCGACGAAATGCTGCCGCGTGAAGTGTTCCGCAACGGCGACCGCATCCGCGCCTACATCTACGACGTGCGCCGCGAGCAGCGCGGGCCGCAGATCTTCCTGTCGCGCACGCACCCGCAATTCATGTCGAGGCTGTTCACCCAGGAAGTGCCGGAAATCTACGACGGCATCGTCGAGGTCAAGGCGGTCGCGCGCGATCCGGGCTCGCGCGCCAAGATCGCAGTGGTGTCGCGGGACTCGTCGGTCGATCCGGTCGGCGCCTGCGTCGGCATGCGCGGCTCGCGCGTGCAGGCGGTCGTGAACGAGCTGCAGGGCGAAAAAATCGACATCATTCCGTGGTCGCAGGACATCGCGACATTCGTCGTCAACGCGCTCGCTCCGGCCGAAGTCGCCAAGGTGGTGCTCGACGAAGAACGCGAGCGTATCGAGGTCGTGGTCCCCGATCAGCAGCTTTCGCTCGCCATCGGGCGGCGTGGCCAGAACGTCCGGCTGGCGTCGCAACTGACCGGCTGGGACATCGATATCCTCACCGAGCAGGAGGAATCGGAGCGCCGTCACGCCGAATTCGAAAGCCGCACCCGCATGTTCATCGACGCGCTCAATGTCGACGAAGTGATCGGACAGTTGCTGGCGTCTGAAGGTTTTACATCGGTCGAGGAGCTCGCTGTGGTCGACACTAAAGAAATCGCCGGCATCGAAGGGTTCGATGACGATACCGCCGCCGAGCTGCAGGCCCGCGCGAGCGAGTATCTCGCCAAGCTCGAGGCCGAGCTGGACGGGAAGCGCCGGGAACTCGGGGTCGAGGACGCGCTCAAGGAAGTGCCGGGCGTCACCACCGCCATGCTGGTCCGCTTCGGCGAGCACCAGATCAAAACGGTCGAGGACCTCGCCGGATGCGCGACCGACGATCTGGTCGGCTGGACCGAACGCAAGGACGGCGAGTCCGTGCGGGAGCCCGGCATTCTCGACGGCTTCGAGATTTCGCGCGAGGAGGCCGAAAGCCTGGTCATGCAGGCACGGCTGAAGGCCGGCTGGGTCGACGAGGCGGCGCTGGCACCGCCTGCGCCGGCCGAGGAAGCCGCGCAGCCTGAGGCTCAGGCCTGAAGGCGGGCCTCGACCAACGGGAACGCATGATCGCCGAAGCCCAACCGGCCGTTCAGGAAATCCCTGCCGTCATCGAGACCGATGGCGGACCGCACGTGCGCAATCGCGAACGGCTTTGCGCCGCCACCCGTACCGTCCGGCCGGTTTCCGAACTGATCCGGTTCGTGATCGGGCCGGAGGGCGAGGTGGTTGCGGACATCAAAAGCAGGCTTCCGGGCCGCGGCCTCTGGGTTACGGCCACCCGGGACGCGCTCAATGAAGCCATCAGGCGCAGGGCCTTTTCCCGCGGCTTTCGGCGGGAGGTTCGCGTGGGCCCCGATCTCGTTGCCCATACCGAGGCGCTGCTCGAGCGCGCCGTGACCGATGCTTTGGCGATGGCGGGCAAGGGCGGCCTGGTCGCGACCGGCTTCACCAAGACGGAACAGGCGCTGGCCCACAGCAAGGTCGTCGCGCTGGTGCATGCCGCGGGGGCTGCGCCGGACGGCACCCGCAAACTCGATGCGGCATGGCGGCGCGAGCGGGGCGGCCAGCCGTCGAATGCCATCGAATTCCTGACCTCGGCACAATTGGATTTGGCATTGGGCCGCCCAAATGTGATACATGCTGCCCTGCTCGCCGGACCCGTAAGCGAGACCTTTCTGGAGCGCTGTCGGCGCCTCGAACGGTTTCGCACCGGCGACCAGCACAATCGGACCGGACAGGCTACGCCGAATTCATCCGGCCAGGGACGCGATGCGTATGACTGACTCGAACAAAAATGCCGGCGAGAAGCTGAGCGTTACGCCGACCAAGACGCTGACGCTCAAACGCAGCGGCGTCGAGCAGGGCGTCGTGCGCCAGAGCTTCAGTCACGGCCGCAGCAAGGCCGTGGTCGTGGAAAAGGTGAAGCGCCGCATCGGCCCGGGCGAAGCCGAGGCAGGAAGCTGCTCCCGCTCCGGAGCGCAGCGCCGTTGCGCCGAAGCGCGTTGCCACTGCCACGCCGGCGACGGCCCCCGCCGCGAGAGCCCCGGTCGCGCCGTCATCTCCCGGCCCGTCTTCGGGCGCCGCATCATATGCTCCGAAGCCGTCCGGCGTCGTGCTGCGCACGCTCACCGACGAAGAGCGGAGCGCGCGCGCACATGCGCTCGCCGACGCGCGCCTGCGCGAGGCGGAAGAACGAAAAATCGCCGAAGAAGAAGCGCGCATCCGCCAGACCCGCGAGGAAGCCGAGCGCACCGAGCGCGCGGCTGCCGAAGCGCGCAAGCGCAAGGAAGAAGAGCGCCGCACCCAGGACGAGGCGACCAAACACAAGGCCGACGAACTCGCCAAGAAGCGGTTCGGCGCCGACACCACGGCTGCGGGAGCAAAGCCGGGCGCTGCCCGTCCGGTGCTCGAAGCTGAAGAGGAAGAAGCGCCGCGGACCGCGCGCCGTGGCCCCGGCGGCGCGCCCGCGCGTCCGGCCCCGGCACCCAAGGCGCCGAAAGGCAATGAAAAACGCCGCGGCCGCCTGACCGTCGTCACCGCACTCTCTGCCGACGAAGTCCGCGAGCGCTCGGTCGCGTCGTTCCGCCGCCGCGTGCAGCGCATCACCGGGCATCGCGACGCGGAGCCCAAGGAAAAGATCGCCCGCGAGGTGACGGTTCCGGAAACCATCACCATCCAGGAACTCGCCAACCGCATGGCCGAGCGTTCGGTGGACGTGGTCCGCATCCTGATGCAGCAGGGCCATATGGCGAAGATCACCGATACGATCGACGCCGATACCGCGCAGCTCATCGCCGAGGAACTGGGCCACACCGTTCGCCGCGTCGCCGAGTCCGACGTCGAAGAAGGCATGTTCGACGCTCCGGACGATCCGGCGACCCTGCTGCCGCGCGCGCCGGTCGTCACCATCATGGGTCACGTCGATCACGGCAAGACTTCGCTGCTCGACGCCATCCGTTCGACCGACGTCGCCGCCGCCGAAGCGGGCGGCATCACCCAGCATATCGGCGCTTATCAGGTCACGTCGCCCTCGGGCGGACGGATCACCTTCGTCGATACGCCCGGCCACGCCGCGTTCACCGCGATGCGCGCGCGCGGCGCCAAGATCACGGACATTGTCGTGCTGGTGGTTGCCGCCGACGACGGCGTGATGCCGCAGACGATTGAAGCGATCCACCACGCCAAGGCGGCGAAGGTGCCGATCATCGTCGCCATCAACAAGATCGACAAGGCCGACGCGAGGCCCGACCGGGTGCGCACCGAACTGCTGCAGCACGAAATCCAGGTCGAATCGCTGGGCGGCGACGTGCTCGAAATCGAAGTGTCGGCCAAAGCAAAGACCAACCTCGACAAGCTGCTCGACATGATCGCGCTGCAGGCCGAAGTGCTCGAATTGCGCGCCAATCCGAACCGGCCGGCCGAAGGCACCGTGATCGAGGCGCGGCTTGACCGCGGCCGCGGCCCGGTCGCGACCGTGCTGGTCCAGCGCGGCACGCTGCGTCCGGGAGATATCGTCGTGGCCGGCTCCGAGTGGGGCCGGGTGCGCGCGCTGATGTCTGATACCGGTCATGCCGTCGTCGCGGCCGGACCGTCGATGCCGGTCGAGGTGCTCGGCTTCAACGGAACGCCGGAAGCGAGCGACCGCCTTGCCGCGGTCGGAACAGAGGCGCGCGCTCGCGAAATTGCGGATTACCGTGCGCGGCAGAAGCGCGACATTCAGGCGGCGCGGCAAACCGGCATGCGCGGTTCGCTCGAGCAGATGATGTCGCAGCTCAAGACAACGGGCCGCAAGGATTTCCCGCTGATCATCAAGGGCGACGTGCAGGGCTCGATCGAAGCCATCGTCGGCGCGCTGGACAAGCTTTCGACCGAAGAAGTCGCCGCACGCATCATCTATGCCGGCGCCGGCGGCATCACCGAGTCCGACGTGACGCTGGCGGAGGCCTCGGGCGCCGCCGTCATCGCGTTCAACGTGCGCGCCCACAAGGAAGCGCGCGAGGCCGCCGAACAGGCCGGCATCGAAATCCGCTACTACGACATCATCTACAACCTGATCGACGACGTGAAGAAAGCGATGTCGGGCCTGCTCGCGCCTACGCTGCGCGAGACGATGCTCGGCAACGCCGTCATTCTCGAAGTCTTCAAGGTGTCGAAGGTCGGCAACGTCGCCGGCTGCCGCGTCACCGACGGCGTGGTCGAGCGCGGCGCCAACGTGCGTCTGATTCGCGACAGCGTCGTCGTTCATCAGGGCAAGCTCTCGCAGCTCAAGCGCTTCAAGGACGATGCGCGCGAAGTCGCCGCCGGCCAGGAATGCGGCATGGCGTTCGAGAACTACCAGGACATGAAAGCCGGCGACAACATCGAATGTTACCGGGTGGAGAGCGTGCAGCGGACGCTGTGAGTCCAATACTCGACGTTCCGCGAATCACCCGTCATTGCCGATTATTGCCGGATAAAACTGTGAAGCATTGCGGCGGCGCTTTTTGAGCCGCCATCCGTGCAGCAGACCTCTGGTTGAAAAGGTCGAAAGCGATGCCCGCGCGCATGACCGGGCACGACATTGAAGAAAATGGCCCGTCAACAGAAACAACGTCAGCAGTCCGCAGGCGGTTCGCCGCGTCAGCTTCGCGTCGGCGAGCTGGTCCGCCACGCGATGGCCGACATGCTGTCGCGCGGCGAAATCCACGATCCGGTGATCGAGGGACACATGATCACCGTGCCGGAAGTGCGCATGAGTCCGGACCTGCGGCTCGCGACGATCTACATCATGCCGCTCGGCGGACGCGACGAAGAGAAGGTGCTGGCCGCGCTCGAAGCCAACAAACGCTTCATGCGCGGCGAGATCGCGAAGCGCGTTAACCTGAAATTTGCACCTGAAATCCGGTTTCGCGCCGACGAACGATTCGACGAAGCAGAACGAATCGAGAAGCTTTTGAGAACACCGCAGGTTCAACGCGATCTCCAGCAAGAAGACGGGCGCGAATCGGACGGCGAACACGATTCGAGCGACAAAAAGGGCGCGTGATGTCAGCAGCGAATAATATTTTTTCCGCCGCACCGGTGGAGGCGCAGGGCGCGGGCGACGTCGTGGCGGTGGCCGAACGCGAGCCGCCGCAGGGACAGCAGAAGCAGCAAAAGGGCGGCAACAAAAAACGGCCGAAGCGCGACGTGCACGGCTGGGTCGTGCTCGACAAGCCGATCGGCATGACGTCGACCCATGCCGTTGCGGTCATCAAGCATTTGTTTACGGCAAAACGCGTCGGCCATGCCGGCACGCTCGATCCGCTGGCGTCCGGCTGCCTGCCGATCGCGCTCGGCGAAGCGACCAAGACCGTGCCGTTCGTGTTCGACGGCCGCAAGACCTACCTGTTTACGGTGCGATGGGGCGAAGAGCGCGACACCGACGATGCCGAGGGCCGGGTCGTGAGCAGCAGCGACCGCCGGCCCGACCGCGGCGCGATCGAGGCGCTGTTGCCGCGCTTCATCGGCACCATCGAGCAGGTGCCGCCGCGCTATTCCGCGGTGAAGATCGAAGGCGAGCGGGCCTACGATCTGGCGCGCGAGCGGCGAAACGGTGGAAATCGCGCCGCGCCCGGTAACCATCCACTCGCTGTGCGTGGTCGACATGCCGGATCCGGATCATGCAGTGCTCGCCGCCGAATGCGGCAAGGGAACCTATGTACGCGCGATCGCACGCGACCTCGGCCGGGCGCTCGGGACGTTCGGCCATGTTTGCGCGCTGCGCCGCAACCGCGTCGGGCCGTTCGCCGAAGGCGACATGATTTCGCTGGAACGGCTCGAGTCTTTGTGCCATAGAGCGGCCGCTGGCGAGGGAAACCTCGCCGATCTTCTACTGCCGGTCGAGACCGCGCTGGACGACATCCCGGCGCTGGCCGTTAGCCCGGCAGATGCGGCAAGGCTCCAGAGGGGCCAAGCCGTTTTGTTGCGCGGACGGGACGCCGCCATCATCAGCGGCATGGTCCAAGTCGCTGCGAGCGGTCAGCTCGTCGCCATCGCCGAGGTCGACCGCGGCGAGATCGTCCCCAAACGCGTGTTCAATTTGACCGGCATGACAGGTCGCGCCGGCAGACAAAAAGGGTAAATGACGATGTCGATTACGACCGCGCGTAAGGCGGAAGTCATCAAGACGTTCGCCGCCAAGTCCGGCGATACGGGTTCGCCCGAAGTACAGGTTGCGCTCCTCTCGGAGCGGATCAACAACCTGACCGAACACTTCAAAACCCATGTCAAAGACAACCATTCGCGGCGCGGGCTGCTCAAGCTCGTGTCGCAGCGGCGTCAGATTCTCGACTATCTTCGGCGCACCGACGAAGGGCGCTACAAAGAGTTGATTGAGCGGCTGGGTATTCGCCGTTGAACCAGGTTTGCGCGCGGGAAACACCCGCGCGTTCATTGGCGGAGCGCGTCATGCGCCCGCCTTTGCCCGGCAGCACAGGCTGCCGATCCGTGGAACGGGCCATTGCCCGTTCATATCACAGGAAGGTCCGAAGGCCATGGCAGGATCGCCAGACGCTGACCGGCATTGCAGCATGCTGCGCCGAGCAGCGTCTTGCCGTCTTGCTTATGGCTTTCGCGCTTTCGCGAAAACCATGAGAGACAATCGCAATGTTCAATATTCATCGTGTGCAACTTGACTGGGGTGGCCGCCACCTCACGCTAGAGACCGGCAAGATCGCCCGCCAGGCCGACGGCGCCGTGCTCGCCTCTTACGGCGACACCACCGTCATCGCGACCGTGGTCGCCGCCAAGCAGCCCAAGGAAGGCATCGATTTCCTGCCGCTGACCGTCAACTATCAGGAAAAATATTTCGCCGCCGGCCGCATCCCGGGCGGCTATTTCAAGCGCGAGGGCCGTCCGACCGAGAAAGAGACGCTGACTTCGCGCCTGATCGACCGGCCGATCCGGCCGCTGTTCGCCGACGGCTGGCGCTGCGACACCCAGGTGATCGTGACCGTGCTGTCGCACGATCTCGAGAACGATCCCGACATCGTGGCGATGGTCGCGGCGTCCGCCGCGCTGACGCTTTCCGGGGCGCCGTTCATGGGCCCGATCGGCGGCGCGCGCGTCGGCTTCATCAACAACGAATACGTGCTCAATCCGCAGATCGACGAGATGGCCGAGAGCCAGCTCGATCTGGTCGTCGCCGGCACGCAGGACGCGGTGCTGATGGTCGAGTTGGAAGCCAAGGAGCTGTCCGAGGAGATCATGCTCGGCGCCGTGATGTTCGGCCACCGGCATTTCCAGCCGGTGATCGAGGCCATCATCAAGCTCGCCGAAAAGGCCGCGAAGGAGCCGCGCGAGCTGAAGCTGCCCGACAACGCAGCGCTCGAAAAAGAAATGCTCGGCCTGGTCGAAAAGGACCTGCGCGCGGCCTACGCCATTCCCGACAAGATGGCGCGTCACAAGGCCGTCGAAGCCGCCAAAGCGAAGGTCATGGCGCACTTTCTTCCGGAAGGCGTCGAGAACCCGAAATATCCGAAGCTTCAGGTCGCCGGCGTGTTCAAGGAACTCGAAGCCAAGATCGTGCGCTGGAATATTCTCGACACCGGCAACCGCATCGACGGCCGCGACGTGAAAACCGTCCGTCCGATCGTCTGCGAGGTCGGCGTACTGCCGCGCACGCACGGCTCCGCGCTGTTCACGCGCGGCGAGACCCAGGCGCTCGTGGTTGCCACGCTCGGCACCGGCGAGGACGAGCAGTGGATCGACGCGCTGCAGGGCACCTACAAGGAATTGTTCCTGCTGCACTACAACTTCCCGCCCTTCTCGGTCGGTGAAACCGGCCGCGTCGGCGCGCCCGGCCGCCGCGAGATCGGCCACGGCAAGCTCGCCTGGCGGGCGATCCACCCGGTGCTGCCGGACAAGACCGAATTCCCCTACACGATCCGCGTCGTTTCGGAGATCACCGAATCGAACGGCTCGTCGTCGATGGCAACCGTCTGCGGCACCTCGCTCGCGCTGATGGACGCCGGCGTGCCGCTCAAGCGGCCGACCGCCGGCATCGCCATGGGACTGATCAAGGAAGACAAGCGCTTCGCCGTGCTCTCCGACATCCTCGGCGACGAGGACCATCTCGGCGACATGGACTTCAAGGTCGCCGGCACCGAGCGCGGCGTCACCTCGCTGCAGATGGACATCAAGATCGCCGGCATCACCGAAGAGATCATGCGGATCGCGCTTGCCCAGGCCAAGGACGGCCGCCTGCATATTCTCGGCGAAATGAGCAAGGCGCTGACCTCGGCCCGCGCCGAGCTTGGCGAACACGCGCCGCGCATCGAGGTGTTCTCGATCCCCGTCGACAAGATCCGCGAAGTCATCGGTTCCGGCGGCAAGGTGATCCGCGAGATCGTCGAGAAGACCGGCGCCAAGATCGACATCCAGGACGACGGCACCGTCAAGGTGGCGTCCGCCAGCGGCGGAATCGATCAAGGCGGCGATCAACTGGATCAAGTCGATCGCCTCCGAGCCGGAAGTCGGCCACATCTATGAAGGCACCGTGGTCAAGGTGATGGACTTCGGCGCGTTCGTGAACTTCTTCGGCGCCAAGGACGGCCTCGTTCACATCAGCCAGCTCGCCCAGCGCCGGGTTCAGAAGACCTCCGACGTCGTCAAGGAAGGCGACAAGGTGAAGGTGAAGCTGCTCGGCTTCGACGATCGCGGCAAGGTCCGGCTGTCGATGAAGGTCGTCGATCAGGAAACCGGCGAGGACCTCGAAGCGAAGCAGAAAGCCGAGGGTGAGCACCCACGAGACGGCGGCCGCCGGGGAGTAACCCCGTTCACCGACGTTCGGCCTCAAACAAATAAAAAGGCGGCCCTTCGAGGCCGCCTTTTTTGTTGCACCGGCGGTCAGGTCACTCGATGACCAGATGTTCGGCCGGAGGGCGATGCGCCGGCGGCCTTTTGAACACCAGAAGCAGCGGGATCACCGCGATGGTCGCCAGCATGAGAAATTTATAATCGTCGATGTAGGCGATGATCTCGGCCTGGCGCGTGACGACGGCGTCAATCGCCGCGCGGCCGGCGGCTGTTGCCGGATTCCACATCTGCGCGACCATCGGGCTGTCAAAACCGCGATTGACGGCATTAACGTGCGGCGCGATCGAGGCGTGGTTGGCCTGCGTATTATACACCAGCATGCTGTTCATGATCGAAATGCCGACGCTGGACCCGATGTTGCGCGACAGGCTGAAGAAGCCCGCACCTTCGGTCCGTTCCGAGACCGGCAGCGTCGACAGCGTCGCCGCGCTCAGCGGCACGAACAGAAAGCCGAGGCCCGCGCCCTGCACCATGGTGACGCCGATGATGGTGCCCTGCGACACCTCGGGCGTCCATCCTGTCATCTGGTAGAATGACCACGCGGTGAGCGAAAGCCCGATGATCAGCATATAGCGGGTGTCGATTCGCCCGACGAGGCGGCCGACGATCAGCATCGAGGCCATCGTGCCCAGACCGCGAGGCCCCATGACGAGGCCTGCGGTAATGACCGGATAGCCCATCAGATTTTGCAGATAGGGTGGCTGAAGAGCCATCGATGCATAATAGGTCAGGCCGACAATGGAAATGAACATCACGCCGGCCGCAAAATTGCGGTCGCGAAACATGGCCGGCCGTATAAAGGAATTTTTTGCGGTGAAGGTGTGGACCATGCACAGATAGAACGCGCCGGCCGCGACAATCGCCTCGATGATGATTTCGCCCGATGCGAACCAGTCGAGCTGCTCGCCGCGGTCGAGCATGATCTGAAGTGCGCCCAGCGCGACGCTCAGCGTGCCGAAGCCGAACCAGTCGAGTTTGGTTTTCGCGTTGCTCGGAAAATCCGGCAGAAAGATCATGATGCCGATCAGGTCGAGAATGCCGATCGGCAGGTTGATGTAAAACACGTAGCGCCAGCTGTAATTTTCGGTCAGCCAGCCGCCGAGCACCGGACCGAGCACCGGGCCGATCATCACGCCGATGCCGAACAGCGCCATGGCGAAGCCCTGGCGCTCGCGCGGGTAGCTGCCGAGCAGGACGGTTTGCGAAAGCGGCACCAGTGCCGCGCCGAACGCGCCCTGAAGGACGCGGAACAGCACGATCTGATTGAGCGTCTGCGCCATGCCGCACAGCATGGATGCCACCGTGAACCCGGCGACGGCGACGATGAAGAGACGCTTTAATCCGAACCGGCTGGCGAGAAAGCCGGTCGGCGGCGTCATGATGGCGGCGGCGACGATGTAGGAGGTCAAGACCCAGGCGATCTGGTCCTGACTCGCCGAAACGCTGCCCTGCATATAGGGCAGCGCGACGTTGGCGATCGTGGTGTCGAGCGCCTGCATCAGCGTCGCGAGGATGACGCATACCGTGAGCGCGCCGCGATTTGTGCCCTGCGTTGAGAGTTCGCCGCCCATTACTGAGCCTGATGCGACCGGCCAAACAGGTTGGTGAGGAAGCGCGGCAGACCGCGTGCGTGTCCGGTATGGACTTCAACCTCGACGCTGAGGCCTGCGCGGAGCACCGGCAGGCTTTTGTCGCTGGTGTCGAGCTTCACGCGCATCGGTACGCGCTGCACCACCTTGACCCAGTTGCCGCTGGTGTTCTGCGCCGGCAACAGTGAAAACTCCTGCGCCGCGGCGGGGCTGACGCTTTCGACGACGCCGTGCCACTCGGCATCCGGATAGATGTCGACATTGACAGTCACCGGCTGGCCGACGCGCACGTAGGTCAGCTCCGTCTCTTTCGGAGAGGCGTCGACCCAGACGTTGTCGGTGTCGACGAGGAAGAACGCCGTCGTCGAAGCGGCCAGATATTTTCCGGGCGCGATCGCGGGCACGTTGGTGACGATGCCGGCGAATGGTGCCTTGACGACCGTGTGCTCGAGCTGGCGCTGCGCTTCGTCGACCTGGGCCTGGGCCTGCCGGTATTGCGGATGTTCCGTCACGGCAACATCGGGATCGCCGCCGAGCTTGGCGAGCTGCATTTGGGCAGCCTGGCGCGATGCCGCGAGTTTGCTCTTGTCGTTGTCGAGCATGTATCTCGTCTGGTCGTAGACCGACTGCGAAATGGTGGCGCGTTTTCAGCAGCATGGCGTTGCGGTCGAAATTAAGCTGATCGAGATCGACCTGCGCCTGCTGGGCGGCGGTGTCGCTCACCATTCGCCGGTAATCCTGCTTCATCGCTTCGATCGTCAGCGCGGTCTGCGCCAGATTGGCCTTTGCGTTGTCGAGCGCGATCTGGAACTGGCGCGGGTCGAGCCGGTAGAGAACCTGGCCGGCAGCGACGTGATCGTTCTCCTTGACGAGGACTTCCTGCACGATGCCCGACACGTCGGTCGAGAGACCGACCTTGTCGGCTTCGACGTAAGCATCGTCCGTGGACATGATCTGGCCGCCGGTTACGTACCAGTAGCCGCCTGCAATCAGCGCGATCGGCAAGAGAGCAAACAGTATCCACCGGATGCCGTCACGGCGCCGCAGCCTGCGAACCTGCCCGGCCGCGGATGCCTTGTCGCCGGAACGCTTGTCGCCGGGAGCGACCGGCGCGATGGACGGGCGCGGAGAGTCCGGAGCTTCGTCCCGCGCGGGCGGAACGGATTTGCGGAGCGGTTCAGCCATAGTGTCGTTCTTCCGACGCAAGTGTTCCTTCCGCCGCAGCACGGCCCCCATGGCCGGTGCGTTGCTGGATCAGCCGGCGCAGATTTTCCTTCACGACGGCAAGTTCCGAGACGATGTGCTGAAGGCTGTCGCCGTGCAGGCCGACGAGCGCGTCCGCCATGGTTTCCTCGCCGAGCCTGCCGAGCTGCTTGAGCAGCGGGTGGGCGGCCGGGGTGAGAAAAAGCCGCTTGGCGCGCCGGTCGGCGGGATCCGGCCGACGCTCGATCAAGCCGCTGTCGCAGAGCTTGTCGAGCAGGCGGGTCAAGGTAATAGGTTGCAGGTCCAGCAGCTCGGCGAGCTCCGATTGGTTGAGTCCCTCCGATCTGTCTATTCGAACGAGCACCGCCCACTGAGCACGAGTCATCCCGAATTGCGCGGCTTTATGGTCGGCATACGTGCGCAGAAGGCGCGCCACGTCATGAAGCATGAATGCGAATTCACGGTTGGGGGTTGCAGGTTGCATCTGACGCCTCGTGGAATAACCGGCTTAGCATAATATGAGCCAGCTTACATAATGGCTATCGCGTCAGGTGCAGGGCAGCATTGCAAGCGTGAGTAGTCAGACGAGGCCGAGATCCGCGAAGGCGGTCATGTGATGGTCGGCTGCCCCGCCGGCGAAGCAGCAAAAGACCACCTGCGCCAGGCCGCCCGGCGACGCGGCGATATGGCCGGCGACGGTGCCAACGGCGACGCGGGCGGCCCGCTCGGCCGGGAAGCCGTAGAGCGCCCGTCGAGATCGCCGGGAACGCTATGGACGAAAGTCGGTGCGCGGTGGCGAGCCCAAGCGCGCGGCGGTAGCAGGATGCAAGCAGGTCGTCCTCTTCGTTACCGCCGCCGGCCCAGACCGGGCCGACAGCGTGAATGACATGCTTCGCCGGCAGCCGGTAACCGCGGGTGATTCTTGGCATCGCCGGTTTCGCAGCCCCCCAGCGTCCGGCATTCCTGCAGCAGTTCCGGCCCCGCCGCGCGATGGATCGCGCCGTCGACTCCGCCGCCGCCGAGCAGGCTGCGGTTCGCGGCATTGACGATGGCGTCGAGCGCAAGCGTGGTGATATCGGCCACGCAGACGTGCACAAGCGTCGAACCGATTTCAGCGGACAGCAGAGCCGGCGGGTTTGCCACGGCCACAATTTATCACGACGCGGATGCGCGCATCACGCCCATTCGGCCTGCGCTTCGGCGCGCAGATCCACGGTGCTCTTCACGCCGATATCCTCGAAATGATCGTCGAGAAAGCGCCGCGCGGCGCGCTTGCCGTCGAGATGCAGCATTTCAAAGAAATCGTAATCGGTCGAGGCGCGGCTTGAAGCGTCGAGTTGCGTACCGAACCGGTCGAGCACGATGCGGTGGACGTTGATGCGGCGATATTCGCCCTGCCCCATGCCGCGCGGCAGCCGGCCCTGATCGATCAAGCGCGCGACAAAATCGATGGCGCGGTACTCGGCGAGCAGCGACGAGTTGAACGTGATCTCGTTGATGCGGTTCATGATTTCGGTCGCCGAAGTCGGCATCGCCTGCCGCACCAGCGGATTGATCTGCACGACCAGCACGTCTTCCGTCGTGGTGGTTCCGAAAAACGGAAAGATCACCGGATTGGCGAGATAGCCGCCGTCCCAATAGGGCACGCCGTCGATCTCGACGGCGTGAAACAGCAACGGCAGGCAGGCCGACGCCATCAGCGCTTCGGCCGTGATCTTTTCGCGCGAAAAAATCCGCACGCGGCCGGTCTGCACGTTCGTCGCCGAGATGAAAAGCTGCAAATCGGAAAAGCCGCGCACCACTTCGAAATCCACGAACCGGTCGAACAGATCCTTCAGCGGATTGATGTTGAGCGGATTGAAATCGTACGGCGAAAAATAGCGCGACATCATGTCGAACCACGCCTGCATCGGCGAGTCTTCGAGCGGAATGAACGAATGCAGCCGCTCGATCACGGCGCGCTGCATGGGCGGCAAATTGCCGTTGTTGCTGACCGCCCGCCAGAAATCGGCGAGCCGCTTCCGGGCCTCGTCGCGGACCGCCGCGCGCCATACCGTCGGCAAACATCACCGCATTGACCGCGCCGGCGGAGGTTCCGGAAATGCCTTCGACATGCAGGCGTCCGTCTTCGAGCAGGTATTCGAGCACGCCCCATGTGAAGGCGCCGTGCGCACCGCCGCCCTGCAGCGCGAGATTGATCCTCTTGCTGTTCGGCTTGTTCGGCCCGTCCGGCCGCGTGCCCGGCAACGTTCCGGCTGGATTTTTCATGGTCGCATCATTCCCGGGGCGCGCTTGCGTGAGCCCGGGCCACTGCCACGAAATGACAGGTTCGTGCAACCCGCGCCGGCATTTTGGAGTCGGGTATTATGCGGCGGTCCAGCCGCCGTCGATCGACAGGTTGGCGCCGGTGATCGCCTTTGCCGCGTCGGAACACAGATAGACGGCCAGCGACGCGACCTCGTCGACGGTGACGAATTCCTTGGTCGGCTGCGCGGCGAGCAGCACGTCGTGCTTGACCTGCTCCTCGGTCATGCCGCGCGCTTTCATGGTGTCGGGAATCTGCTTCTCGACCAGCGGCGTCCAGACGTAGCCGGGGCTGATGCAGTTGGCGGTGATGCCGAAGGTCGCGACCTCGAGCGCTACCGTCTTGGTGAGTCCCGCGAGCCCGTGCTTGGCGGATACGTAGGCGGCCTTGAACGGCGAAGCGACCAGCGAATGCGCCGAGGCGGTGTTGATGATGCGGCCCCATTTGCGCGATTTCATGCCGGGGACGGCGGCGCGGATGGTGTGAAACGCGGACGAAAGATTGATCGCGATGAATCTGGTCCCATTTCTCGATCGGAAATTCTTCGATCGGCGACACGTACTGAATGCCCGCATTGTTGACCAGCACATCAAGCGTGCCGAACGTCTTCTCAACCAGCCGCACGCCGTCAGCGATCTCCGCCGGCTTTGTCATGTCGGCTGCGGAATAGATCGCTTTGACGCCGAAATCCTTTTCGATGCCGGCGCGAATTTGCTCGATGGCATCTTTGTCGCCGAAGCCGTTGATCCCAACGCTGGCGCCCTGTTCGGCGAGCGCGCGCGCAATGGCGAGCCCGATGCCCGACGTCGATCCGGTGACGAAGGCAGCCTTTCCCTTCAGCATGACAATCTCCACTTGAAGAACTGGCGCGGTGAAAAAACGCCTTGCGGCGTGACTTTCGCGCAAGGCCGCGGCAATGTGAGACGAAATTTGCTGCGGCGCAACATCAAACTCCCGGCGGCCGCGCGTTCCCGCCATGCGAAACTGCGGCTACAATAGCGCTTTCGGCAGCGGCGCTGTGACGAATGGCAGGCGAATTCCAGGAAGACGCACTTGAGACGTAACGATATGACGCGGGACAGCGACGTGACACAGGCAATCTTCCCGGCCCCGGATCACGACCACGGGACCTGCGCCAGTACGGCGCTGGCCCACGCCGAGGAGTTGTGCGCGACCCAGGCGCGGCGGCTCACCCCGATGCGCCGTCACGTGCTCGAAACGCTGCTCGCGAGTCACAAACCGCTCGGCGCCTACGAGATCATGGACCGGCTCACCGGCCACGGCCGTCCGGCGCCGATCACGATTTACCGCGCGCTCGATTTTCTGCGGGACAACGGCCTCGTCCACCGCATCGAGAGCCGCAACGCATTCGTCGCCTGCGTACATACGCACGCAGGCAAGGATCCGGTGGTGTTTTTGATCTGCGAGCGCTGTGGCGCGGTGGGGGAGACTCCCGGCGGCGCGGTTGCGGAAGCTCTCAAAGAATCCTGTCGGGCGGCAGGCTTTTCACCCAAAAGTCCGCTGATTGAAATCGCCGGGCTGTGTTCGCATTGCCGCGAGCGTTGACGCGACTGCCTGCCGCTGAACGTCGCATGTGCATTCTCCGACAGTGATCCGATTATCAGTGACTCCTTCAGCAAACTCGCGCCCGCTCGATGCACTCGCGATCGCGATTACGATCGCGCTGTGTCTGACGTGGGGCTTCAATCAGGTCGCCATCAAGCTCGCGATTCATGACATTCCGCCGCTGACGCAGGCGGCGATACGTTCAGCCGTCGCCGCCGTCCTGGTGGCGGCCTGGGTGCGGCTTCGCGGCGGGACGCTGCTGGCGCGCGACGGCACGCTCGTCGCCGGACTGGCCGCCGGCGCCCTGTTCACGCTCGAATTCATTTTCATTTATCGCGGGCTGCTGTGGACCACGGCGACGCGCGCCGTGGTGTTCATTTATCTCGCGCCGTTTTTCGTGGTCCTCGGGTCACGATGGCTCATTCCGGGCGATCCGTTTTATCCGTCCCAATGGTTCGGCCTGCTGCTGTCGTTCATCGGCATTGTCATTGCCTTCGGTCTGCCCACGCCCGCAGCCGATCCGAACCAGACGCTCGGCGATGTCATGATGATCCTCGGCGCGATGTCGTGGGGGGCGACGACGCTGCTCATCAAGACCAGCCCGCTCAACAAAGTGAGCGCCGAAAAGACCATGCTCTATCAGCTGGTGGTTTCCGCGCCCGTGCTCGCGCTCCTGGCGCTGATCTTTGGCGAGCATTTTCCCGGCCCGCCTTCGGCGCTCGCGATCGGGGCGCTCGCCTATCAGGCCATCTGGGTGGTGTCCGTAACCTTTGTCATCTGGTTCGCGCTGATCGTGCGCTATTCGGCCAGCCGGCTGTCGGCGTTCACCTTTCTGACCCCCCTGTTCGGCGTCGCCGCCGGCTGGCTGGTGCTTGACGAACCACTGAGCCCGGCTTTTGCCTTCGCGGTGGCGTTTGTCGCGGCCGGCTTAGTGCTCGTAAACCGGCCGCGGTGAGGCTATATCGAAGCTGCTGAAATAACGGCAGACGGCTCCTGCCGGCGTTAACGATTGTACGGAGCCCCTAAGGGATTGGCCCAATGATGGAATTCTCCGGCCCGGCCCCACGGCACCGAACCGTCGCCGTCAAGGTCGGCAAAGTCACGGTCGGCGGCGGCGCACCCGTCGTGGTGCAGTCGATGACCAACACCGACACGGCCGATGCAGAAGGCACCGCGAGACAGGTCGCAGCGCTCGCGCGCGCCGGCTCGGAACTGGTGCGCATCACCGTTGACCGCGACGAGGCCGCGGCTGCCGTGCCGCACATCAAGGAGCGGCTGCTGCAGATGAATGTGGACGTGCCGCTGGTCGGCGACTTCCATTACATCGGCCACAAGTTGCTGGCCGATCATCCGGCCTGTGCCGAGGCGCTCGACAAGTACCGCATCAATCCCGGCAATGTCGGCTTCAAGGAAAAGAAGGATCGCCAGTTCAGCACGATCGTCGAGACGGCGATCAAGTACAACAAGCCGGTGCGCATCGGCGCCAACTGGGGCTCGCTCGATCAGGAACTGCTCACGCACCTGATGGACGAGAATGCGCGCTCCGAACGCCCGGTCGACGCCCGCGACGTGACGCGCGAGGCGATGGTGCAGTCGGCGCTGCTGTCGGCTGCGCGCGCCGAGGAGATCGGCCTGCCGCGTTCCAAAATCATCATCTCCGGCAAAGTGTCTGCGGTGCAGGATCTGATCGGCGTTTACAGCGAGATCGCGCGGCGCTCCGACTATGCGCTGCATCTCGGCCTGACCGAAGCCGGCATGGGCTCGAAGGGCATCGTGGCCTCGTCGGCGGCGATGGGATTTTTGTTGCAGCAGGGGATCGGCGACACGATCCGCGTTTCGCTGACGCCGGAGCCGAATGGCGACCGCACGCTCGAAGTGCGGGTCGGACAGGAATTGTTGCAGACGCTCGGCCTGCGCACCTTCGTGCCACTGGTCGCCGCCTGTCCGGGCTGCGGCCGCACGACGTCCACGACCTTTCAGGAACTGGCGTCCGGCATCCAGAGCTTCATTCGCGAATCGATGCCGGAATGGAAGACGCGCTATCCCGGCGTGGAAGGCCTCAACGTCGCGGTGATGGGCTGCATCGTCAACGGACCGGGTGAAAGCAAACACGCGGACATCGGCATTTCGCTGCCCGGCACCGGCGAACAGCCGACCGCACCGGTGTTCATCGACGGCAAGAAGGCGATGACGCTTCGCGGTCCGACGCTCTCCGCGGACTTTCAGAAGATCGTGGTGGATTACATCGAGCGCCGGTTCGGCGCGGGCAGCGCGGGAAGAGCCGCGGCCGAGTAGGGTGAGCCGCATGAAATGACGCCTCATGCAGCGCATTTCTTCGCGGTGGACGTTCTTTTACAAGCGCATGTTTCCGGCGATCTGGTTCGGATTTCTCTGTCTGTTTTTGATCACCCAGACATTCGTCGGCCTGCGCTCGGGCCGGTTTGTGATCGTGCCGTTTCTGCTGGTGCCGGCCGCCATGATGGCGTTCGGCTTTTTCATCATGAAAAAGCTGATTTTCGATCTTGTCGACGAAGTGTGGGACGACGGCGACGCGCTGGTCATAAGAAATCGCGGCGACGAGGTGCGCGTCGCACTCAGCGACATCAAAAACGTCAACTATTCGCCGTTCATCAATCCGCCGCGCGCAACGCTGTCGCTGCGAAAGCCGACGGTCTTTGGCGAACAGATCACGTTCTGCGCGCCGGTGCGCTTCATCCCGTTTTCCATGAGCCCCGTCATCAGCCAGTTGATCGAACGTATCGATCGGGCGCGCGAGCGGCGGCGGTAAACCGGCCGGCCCGTGGATTTTGTTGATTTACTGCCCGCGCTCGAGCCGCCTGACGAGATCGTCGAGCTGATCGAAATCGCGGTAGCGGATGCTGAGCGTTCCGCCGCCGCGCCGCTGATCGACGCTGACAGAAAGTCCAAGCGCATCGGACAGGCGCTTTTCAAGCGCGATCGTGTCGGGAGCTTTTTCCGGCTTTGAATGCGCACCGCCTTTTTGTTTGGTGCCGCCGGTGCTGCTGCGCTCGCGCGCCATCGCCTCGACCTGGCGCACATTGAGGCCGCGCGCGACGATCTCCTCGGCGAGCGCGTCCGCATTCGGTTCGCCGACCAGCATGCGCGCGTGGCCCGCGGTCAGTCTGCCGTCGTGAATGTAGGCTTTCACCGGATCGGAGAGTTTCAGCAGGCGCAGCGTGTTAGCGACATAGCTGCGGCTCTTGCCGACGAATTTTGCGATCTCTTCCTGGCTGTTGTGAAATTCGTCCATCAGCGCGCGATAGCCTTCGGCTTCTTCGAGCGGATTGAGATCGGCGCGCTGCACGTTCTCGATGATCGCAAGCTGCAGCGATTCAGCATCGGTCGCTTCAACGACGACGACCGGCACATCGTGCAGCCCGGCGCGCTGCGCCGCCCGCCAGCGCCGCTCGCCGGCGATGATCTCATAGCCGTTCGGCACACCGCGCAGCGGGCGCACGATGATCGGCTGGATGATGCCGCGTTCGCGCAGCGAAGCGGCCAGTTCGTCAAGCTCGGCCGCGGCGAACGTGCGTCGCGGATTGCGTGCATTGGGCCGCAGCGATCCGGTCGGCAGCCGCCGCTGCGCGCGCGGACGCTCCGACGAATTTTCGTCGCCGACATCACCGATCAATGCGGCCAGTCCGCGTCCCAATCGCGACCGGGTGCCCTCCTCCGCCATTGCGGTTTCTCCTGAGCTTTCGGTCATGCGCACTCCGGGTCTGAGATCGCGGTCCTGTCGGGCGACGGCATTGCTGCGGGAAACGTTTGCCCGGATGTCAGCCGACACACAGTTCCTTTTCGCGCTGAATAATCTCCGTCGCGAGCCGCAGGTATGCTTCGCTGCCGCTGCATTTCAGATCGTAGACCAGCACCGGCTTGCCGTACGACGGCGCTTCCGACACCCGCACGTTGCGCGGAATGATGGTGTCGTAAACCTTCGACCCCATGAATTCGCGCACGTCGGCCACGACCTGGCCGGAGAGATTGTTGCGGGAATCGTACATCGTCAGCACGATGCCGTGGATCGTGAGACCCGGATTGAGCTGCTCGCGAACCGACTCGACGGTTTTGAGAAGCTGGGAAAGTCCCTCCAGCGCGAAGAACTCGCACTGCAGCGGCACAAGGATCGCGTTCGCGGCCGCCATCGCATTGACCGTGAGCAGGTTGAGCGACGGCGGGCAGTCGACCAGTACGTAACTGAAATTCACTTCACCCGCGGCCGGCGATTTGAGCTGCTCGAGCGCGCTGCGCAGACGGAATGCGCGATCGCGGGCCTGGCCGATTTCGAGTTCGAGCCCCGAAAGATCGAGCGTCGAGGGCGCGAGGTGCAGGCGCGGTACGGCGGTTGCGACGATCGCGTCGCGCAAACTGGTCTCGCCGGCAAGCACGTCGTAGGTGGAGTAACGCCGGCTGCGCCGGTCGATGCCGAGTCCGGTGGACGCGTTGCCCTGCGGATCGAGGTCGATGATCAGCACATCCTCGCCGATGGCGGCGAGCGCGGTGCCCAGATTGATCGCGGTGGTGGTCTTGCCGACCCCGCCCTTTTGATTGGCGACCGCGAGCACCCGCGGCTGCCTTGCAATTCCGGGCTTCGGCGCGGCCGGATCGGTTGACGGCACCAGGCTGGCGGCCTGTTCCAACGATACTGCGTCGTTCATCGCGCCGATTCCCACTGTTCTGCCAGTCGGCAGATCATAGCCCGATTCCTACCGGCGCGACGTGCGATGTTTACGTTCGAGCCCGCGCACGATCACGATGCGCGCCTTCGGAT
The DNA here is from genome assembly GCA_963766925.1 of uncultured Alphaproteobacteria bacterium. Classification (GTDB taxonomy): domain Bacteria; phylum Pseudomonadota; class Alphaproteobacteria; order Rhizobiales; family Xanthobacteraceae; genus BOG-931. Next base: position 68,309 of record CAVYCI010000009.1, on the reverse strand, counting down.
CTGTCCGGCTTTCGGCCAGACTGGCGTTGATGTTCCAATATTTAGCGGCTTCGGTCAATTCGCGATCTACATCTTGTCCCTTCGGAAACAGACCGAGCGCTCCGGTTTTCAACAGCGGAAAAGCCTCGGTGAGGAGTTTCGGCAACGGCGCCACCGCCCTTGCGGTCACAACGTCAATGCGTTCCGGCGATTTCGCCGCGAATTCTTCAATGCGAACCGCGTGAACGGCGGCGGGGAGACCGAGTTCCCGGACGGCGTCCTGGAGGAAAGTCGCCTTTTTGCCCACACTCTCGATCAGGTGCACATGCGCTCCGGGCACGTCCGCGAGCGCGCAGGCGATGACCACGCCCGGAAATCCGCCGCCCGAGCCCAAATCGGCCCACATCCGGGCTTCGCCGGCCAGCGGCAGAAGCTGGAGAGAATCGGCGACGTGGCGCGTCCAGACGATGCCCAGAGTGGAGGGTGCGATCAGATTCATCCGCTGTTGCCGGTCGAGCAGCAGCGCGACGAACCGGTCGAGGCGGGCCAATGTTTCACGTGAAACAGGCGTGAGCGCGAGGCATCGCTCCCGGTCGGCGTGGAGGTCTGCGGGCTCTTCGCTCCTGGCAGGCGCCGACTGTGGCGACGAACCGTCGCCCGGCCCCGCTCCGCCGGAGCCGGTCGCGCTCATGCCCCAACGGCGAGCTTCGGGCCGCGCCGGCGCAAGTAAGCCAGAAGGATGGTCAGTGCCGCCGGGGTGATGCCGTCGAGCCTACCGGCGTGACCGATGGTGCGCGGGCGATGCAGCGAGAGCCTGTGGCGCGCCTCGTTCGAGAGGCCCGGTACGGCCGCATAGTCGATGTCATCCGGCAGCGCGAGGTGTTCGTCCCGACGATAGGATTCGACGTCAACGGCCTGCCGGGAGAGATAAACGTCGTATTTCGCATCGATTTCGAGCTGTTCGGCGACCTTCGGCTCCAGCGCGCCGAACGCAGGCCAGATTGGCGCGAGCTGCGCGGTGCCGATGCCGGGGTACGCCAGAAGCTCGAAAGCCGTCCGGCGCTGGCCGTCCTTGCGAACCGACAGGCCCTGCCGCACGGCTTCGGTCGGGCTTATCGAGAGCGAAGCCGCGAGGGCGCGGGCATCCGTCAGCGCGGCCATCCTGGCCTCATGGGCCTGCCTGCGCGTGGGGCTGACACACCCCAGCGCGACGCCCTTCGCGGTCAGCCTCTGATCGGCGTTATCCGCCCGCAACGTCAGGCGGTACTCGGCCCGGGACGTAAACATGCGATAGGGCTCGGTGACACCCCGGGTTACGAGGTCATCGACCATGACGCCGAGATAGCCTTCGGCCCGGTCGAACACGATCGGCGCTCCCCCGCCCGCTCCCGCCGCCGCATTCAGGCCGGCAATCAGCCCCTGGGCCGCGGCTTCTTCGTAGCCGGTGGTGCCGTTGATCTGGCCTGCGAGGTAGAGGCCCGGCAGCCGTTTCGTCTCCAGCGTCGGGGAAAGTTCACGGGGATCGACGTGGTCGTATTCGATCGCATAGCCGGGCCGCACCAACCGGGCCCGCCCGAGGCCGGGAATTGAGGCCACAATGGCGCGCTGCACATCTTCCGGCAGCGAGGTCGAAATGCCGTTTGGATAGACCGTACTGTCGTCGAGGCCTTCCGGTTCGAGAAAGATCTGGTGTCCGTCGCGCTCGCCGAAGCGCACGATTTTGTCCTCGATCGAAGGGCAATAGCGGGGACCGCTGCTCTTGATCTGGCCGGAATACATCGGCGACCGGTGCACATTCTCCCGAATGATGGCGTGCGTGGCCGGCGTAGTCCGGGTAATACCGCATGCCACCTGCGGATTGGTGATGCGTTCCGTGAGCATCGAAAACGGCTCAGGGGGATCGTCGCCCGGCTGGGGCTCGACTTCGGCCCAGTCGATCGTGGTGCCGTCAAGCCGCGGCGGCGTGCCGGTCTTGAGTCGGCCGAGGGTAAAGCCTGCACGCTCAAGCGTCTGCGAGAGCCCCAAGGACGGCGCCTCGCCCACCCGGCCGGCGGGAATTTGGCGTTCGCCGATATGAATGAGGCCGCGCAGGAAAGTGCCGGTGGTCAGGACAACAGCCGCAGCTCCAAACACCCGTCCGTCCACGAGACATACGCCGGTCACTCGACCTCCGGCGATGGTGAGGTCGTCGGCCTCACCCTCGATGACAGTCAAATTCGCCGTCAGCCGAATCGCCTGCTGCATTGCCGCGGCATAGAGCCTGCGGTCGGCCTGGGCGCGGGGGCCGCGCACCGCGGGTCCCTTGCGGCGGTTGAGCAGCCGAAACTGAATCCCGGCGGCGTCAGCCACGCGCCCCATTAGGCCATCCAGCGCATCGATTTCGCGCACCAGATGGCCTTTGCCGAGACCGCCGATCGACGGATTGCAGGACATGGTGCCGACGGTCGCGAATGTGTGCGTCAGCAGCGCGGTCCGCGCGCCCATGCGTGCGGCGGCGGCGGCTGCCTCGCAGCCCGCGTGGCCACCGCCGATGACGATCACATCAAAATCCGCGCCCATTACCGCGCTCCGCCTTCGGCGGCCTTGTATCCGATTTTTGAGCGAAAAGCCCGACTGAACTGAGCGGATGTTTCACGTGAAACATTCCGGCCACCCCGGTCGCCAGCCCATGATCAGCCGTCATTTGCCGATGCAGAAATCCCGAAAAATCACGTCGAGAATATCCTCGACGTCCACCCGCCCGGTGAGCCGGCCGAGCGTCATGGCAGCCGACCGCAGCTCCTCGGCGATCAACTCCTCACCGCCCTCCGCCCCCTGGGTCAGGGCGCGATCCAGCGCCGCCACGGTCTCCTCGAGCGCATGGCGGTGGCGCGCCCGCGTCACCAGCGCCGGTTCGCCCTGGTCAAAATAACTACGGGCGAAATCCGACAGCGCCTGCACAAGCGCATCGAGGCCAGTCCCCGTAGCCGCGGAAATCTCGAATTGACGCTCCGTAGGAATGGATCGTGATTCACTGAATATCCACTGCTTATCCACAATCAGATCGGCCTTATTGATTACCGCCCAAGTATTTGTTTTATCAATATTATTCTGGTTTTTTCCCACATAGTGATCCACTGACTGATCCGTCAATGACCCACAGCACCAAATCAGCCTGGGCGGCTCGCGCGGTGGCCCTGCGGATGCCTTCCTGCTCCAGCGGATCGTCGCTCTCGCGGATGCCGGCCGTATCGAGCAGGATCACAGGGTAGCCATCGAGGTTGAGGTGCACTTCGATAACGTCGCGTGTGGTACCAGGATAGGGCGACACGATCGCGACCTCGCGCCGCGCCAGCCGGTTCAGCAGCGTCGATTTCCCGGCATTGGGCGGCCCGGCTATCGCCAGCACAAGCCCGTCCCGCAATCGCTCCCCGCGGGCACTGTCAGCCAGCACCGAAGCGATCTCGCTGCGCAATTGCTGCGCAGCAAAAAGCGCGGGCGCGACCAATTCCTCTGGTACATCAGCCTCATCGGAAAAATCGATCCCGGCCTCGACCAGCGCCTGCGCCTCGATCAGCCGCCGCCGCCACGCATCCGCGCGATCCCCGATCAGGCCCTTGAGCTGCAAAAAGGCCTGCTGCCGCTGCGCCGGCGTTTCGGCCACGATCAGGTCGGCCAACCCCTCCACCGCGGTGAGATCGAGCCGCCCGTTTTCGAACGCGCGGCGGGTGAACTCCCCCGCTTCCGCCGGCCGGCAGCCATCAAGAGCGCCCAGCGCATCGAGCGTGCCTGCGATGACCGCATGCCCGCCGTGTAGCTGAAGCTCGGCCATGTCCTCCCCGGTCTCGCTGCGCGGCCCCGGAAACCACAACGCCAGCGCCTCGTCGATGATCTCGCCCGAAACCGGATGGCGCACCCGCGCCAGCGCCGCCTGCCGTGGCCGTGGCACGCGCCCGGTCAGCCGCTCCAGCGCAACACCCGCCCGCGGCCCGCATATGCGAACCACCGCGATCGCCGCCGGCGGTCGTCCGGACGACAGCGCAAAAATGGTAGGACGTGAATCGGCCATGCCTGCTCGAATTGACTGTTCGAAATGACTGCCCGGATAACTCCCCCCGAAAGCCACCTGGAATGGCTGCCCAGGATGATCGCCCGGCCGGCGCTTCGCTGATCGCGGGCTACTTGCTACGCTGCGGCCATGTCAACGTCACCCCCCGCCTCCGCCTCGTCCGAAAACCGGCTCGCACACGAAACGAGCCCGTACCTGCTTCAGCACAAGGACAATCCCGTCGCCTGGTGGGCCTGGGGGCCGGACGCGCTGGCGGAAGCCAGGAGCACCGGCAAGCCGATCCTGCTCTCGATCGGTTACGCGGCCTGCCACTGGTGTCACGTCATGGCGCACGAAAGCTTCGAGAACGAAGCCACCGCGCGGGTAATGAACGAGCTGTTCGTCAACATCAAAGTCGATCGCGAGGAACGCCCGGACATCGACCAGATCTACATGGCGGCCCTGCATCATCTCGGCGAGCAGGGCGGCTGGCCGCTCACGATGTTTCTGACGCCCGCCGGCGAGCCGATCTGGGGCGGCACCTATTTTCCGGATACGTCACGCTACGGCAAACCGGCTTTCGTCGAAGTGCTGCGCGAGATCGCGCGCCTGTTCCGCGAGGAGCCGCAGCGCGTCGAGCATAATCGCGCGGCCCTGATGGAGCGGCTTGCCGGCAGGGCACGTCAGGCCGGCACGGTGACGATCGGCGAGGCGGAACTCGACAACGCGGCGCAGCAGCTCGGCGGCCTTATCGACCCGGTCAATGGCGGCACGCGCGGCGCCCCGAAATTTCCGCAGGCCGCGCTGTTCGAAATGCTGTGGCGGGCAGGGCTGCGCACCGGCGAGCGGCGCTATTTCGCAGCGGTGGATGTCACGCTCCATCATATCTGCGAGGGCGGCATCTACGACCACCTCGGCGGCGGCTTTTCGCGCTATTCGGTCGACGAACGCTGGCTCGCCCCGCACTTCGAAAAAATGCTCTACGACAATGCGCAGCTACTCGAACTGCTCGCGATCGCGCATCTGCACAGCGGCAAACCGCTTTACCGCCAGCGGGCAACTGAAACCGTCGCGTGGCTCATCCGCGAAATGGTGACCGGCGAGGGCGCCTTCTCCGCTTCGCTCGACGCCGATTCCGAAGGCGAGGAGGGCAAGTTCTACATCTGGTCGTACGACGAGGTAATCGAAGTCCTCGGCGCGGAAGACGGCCCATTCTTCGCGCGGCATTACGACGTGACACCCGCAGGAAATTTCGAGCATCACAACATTCTCAATCGCCTCGAGAACCTGCCGCGCACCACGGACGACGAAACACGCCTGACAGCGCTCCGCGCAAAGCTGTTCGCAGCGCGCGCGCACCGCGTACGCCCGGGCCTCGACGACAAGGTGCTGGCCGACTGGAACGGGATGATGATCGCGGCACTGGCCAATGCCGGCCGGATGCTCGACGAACCGTCATGGCTAACGCTAGCGCAGCGCGCCTTCGACTTCATCGCCGACGCCATGACCAGGGGCGACCGGCTCGGTCATTCCTGGCGGCGGGGCCAGCTCAAATTTCCGGGGCTTGCATCCGATTTCGCAGCCATGATCCGCGCCGCGCTGTCGCTGTACGAGGCCACCGGCCAGCCACACTACCTCGATCAGGCTCTCGCCTGGCAGCGCGCGCTCGACCGCGACTATGCCGATGCGCAGACCGGCACGTATTATCTCACCGCCGCCGATGCCGAAGGTCTCGTCATCCGTCCCGCATCGACCGCCGACGAGGCCACGCCGAACCACAACGCGGTTGCCGCCCAAAATCTGATCCGGCTTGCGCTGCTTTCAGGCGACGACCGATGGCGGCAACAGGCTGACCGGCTCATTGCGGCGATCGCGCCTGTGGCGGTCGACAACATCTACATGCACATGGCGCTGTTCAATGCAGTCGATCTGCGGCTGCGCGCCGCCGAAATCGTCGTGACGGGAGAGGGGCCCCAAGCCGATGCGCTGCTGGCATTCGCCCGCGCGTTGCCGCCGCTCGACAGAATCGTGCTTCGCACCCGTTCCGGCACCGATCTGCCGCCGGCGCACCCCGCACGCGCGCAGCTTGCGGCGGCGAAAGGCGAGGCCCGGGCGTTCGTCTGCGTCGGCGAAACCTGTTCGCTGCCGGTCACCGACACTGCCGGACTCTGTTCACACCCTTGAGACCATGCGACATCGTTGACCCTGCATCCATCGACTGTCGCGCTTTATGTTTCGCGGGCGGCGGCGGCAGCAGGGAGAATCGAATGATCCGGGCGGGAATTTTCTGGACGGCCGCGCTGGCGACCTTAATCGCGACGGCCGCGCATGCCGAAGACTGGTGCGGCTACGCCGCACACGCCAAAGCCATGATCGAATGCGGCTGGTCCAGCGCCGGCGAATGCGAGAGCTCGGTCGGCAAAGGCGGCGTCTGTTTTGTCGATCCCGAAACCGCGTTCCTGATCAAACACGGCACGTCGGTCACGCGGATCAAAGACGCAGGCCACTCGGGCTGACACGGCCGGTGCCCGCCCTTATCCGTGGCGCTGCGTTCAGGTATTCATCGAGTTCGAAGAACTCGCTGTTGTTCTTGGTGTTGCGCAGCTTGTCGAGCAGGAAGTCGATCGCATCCATCGTCCCCATCGGATTGAGGATGCGGCGCAGCACGTACATCTTCTTGAGCTGATCGGGCGGAACCAGCAGCTCTTCCTTGCGCGTGCCGGAACGCGTGATGTCCATCGCCGGGAAGGTGCGTTTGTCGGCCACCTTGCGGTCGAGGATGAGTTCCGAGTTGCCGGTGCCCTTGAACTCTTCGAAAATCACTTCGTCCATGCGGCTGCCGGTATCGATCAGCGCGGTCGCGATGATGGTCAGCGAACCGCCTTCCTCGATGTTGCGCGCCGCGCCGAAGAAGCGCTTCGGACGTTGCAGTGCGTTGGCGTCGACGCCGCCCGTGAGCACCTTGCCCGAGGACGGAACGACCGTGTTGTAGGCGCGGCCGAGACGGGTGATCGAGTTGAGCAGGATAACCACGTCGCGGCCGTGTTCGACCAGGCGCTTGGCCTTTTCGATCACCATTTCGGCGACCTGAACGTGGCGCACCGCGGGCTCGTCGAAGGTCGAGGAAATCACCTCGCCCTTCACCGAACGCTGCATGTCGGTCACTTCCTCCGGCCGCTCGTCGATCAGCAGCACGATCAAATAGCATTCCGGATGATTGTGCGTGATCGAGTGCGCGATGTTTTGCAGCAGCACGGTCTTGCCGGTGCGCGGCGGCGACACGATCAGCGCGCGCTGGCCTTTGCCGACCGGCGCGACGATGTCGATGACGCGGGCCGAGAGATCCTTCTTGGTCGGATCCTCGAATTCCATCTTCAGCCACTCGTCGGGATAGAGCGGCGTCAGATTGTCGAAGTTGACCTTGTGGCGCGCCTTCTCGGGGTCTTCGAAGTTCAGCGAATTGACCTTGAGCAGCGCAAAATACCGCTCGCCCTCCTTGGGGCTGCGGATGTGGCCGTCGATCGTATCGCCGGTGCGAAGCCCGAACCGCCGGATTTGCGAGGGCGAAACGTAGATGTCGTCCGGACCGGGCAGATAGTTCGCTTCCGGCGAGCGCAAAAAGCCGAAGCCGTCCGACAGCACCTCCACCACGCCCTCACCGACAATATCGGTCTCGCGGGCGGAGAGTTGCTTCAGGATGCCGAACATCAGCTCCTGTTTGCGCATGGTCGAGGCATTCTCGACCTCGAGCTCTTCGGCAAACGAGACCAGCTCAGCCGGGCTCTTTGCTTTGAGTTCCTGGAGTTTCATTTCCCGCATGCAGGAATATCCTATGGAAATGGCGCCAGCGGCAGGGATTGGACTAAGGGCGCTGGCGGGAAGAGGAAGAAACAGAGTCGCAGGTCTTGGACAGCTGGGGCAATGAGCCCCCGGACCCGATGCCAAGTCGGCTCCGATCCATTGGAGCCAGAACTCAACTGCATCCGCCTACGTTCGGTGGGATAGCGCAAAGATATGAAAAGACCTTGCAACAGGCAAGAGGCAATACGGTCACTGCTGCATAAACGTGCCGGATTCAGAACGGTTTCAACACCACAAGCAGCACGATCAAGAATCAATATGACCGTAGGTACCTCATTGATAATCCTGTAGAATCTCTGGCTGTGCCGGTTGCGGTCGAGGGCAAAATCCCGCACCCAGCGGGCGAACATCCCATGCAGCCCGGAAAGTACCACAACCAGCAGGATTTTAACCTGCAGCCACCCGGAATCGAACCAGCCGTACCGGGAATCAGGCCCCATCCACGCCAGCGCCAGGCCCAAAACCCACGTCGCGACCATCGCCGGGTTGATGATGGCGCGGAGCAGCCGGCGCTCCATGATCTTGAAGGTTTCCGACTGCGTCGAGCCGGCTTCCGCGGCGCAATGATAGACGAACAGCCGCGGCAGATAGAGCATCCCGGCCATCCAGGCGATCACCGCCATGATGTGGAAGGCCTTGACCCAGAGGTAGAGCATCATCGGCCTCCACCCCGGAGCCCGACGCGCCACGCACGCGCGCGATCAACTGCTCGACATGGGCAACCGGCGTGTCCGGCAAGACGCCGTGGCCGAGATTGAAGATGAACGGCCCCGCCGAGAGCGCCTCGAGGATGGCATCGACCGAACGATCCAGCGCCGCGCCTCCGACCAGCAGCGCAAGCGGATCGAGATTACCCTGGACTGGCCGTCGGGACTGAATACGATCGCGGGCGAACTCAAGATCGACCGTCCAGTCCAGACCCACCGCATCGACCGCGACCGCCTCGAGATACGATTCGAGACCGGTGCCGGCCCCGCGTGGAAAACCGATAATTTTCGCTTCAGGGACCTGCTCTCGCACTGCGGCGACAATCCGGGCCGACGGCTCGACACACCATCTCCGATATTCCCCGGCCGGCAAAACACCGGCCCAGCTGTCAAAAATCTGGACCGCATCCACCCCGGCTGCAAACTGCCGCGACCAGATAGCTCGCCGAGGCCTCGACCAGAACGTCAATCAGCCGCGCAAACGCGTCGGGGAACGCGTACGCAAACAGCCGCGCCGGAGCCTGATCGGGCGTTCCGCGTCCGGCGATCATGTAAGTCGCGAGCGTCCAGGGCGCACCGCAAAATCCCAGCAGCGCCGTGTCCGCCGAAAGGTCCTGCCTGACCCGCGCAATCGTTTCGTACACCGGGGCGAGCTTTGAATGATCCATCCCGCGCCCGAGTGCATCAATCCGCCGCGGCATCCATCACCGGATCGAGTTCTCGGCCCCTCACCCTCCTCGAACGTCACCCTCACACCGAGCGCGTGGGGCACAACCAGAATATCGGAGAACAGAATCGCGGCATCAAAACCGAACCGCCTGACCGGTTGCAGCGTTACGTCCGCTGCACGTTTCGGATCGAAGCACAAATCCAGAAAGTTTTTCGCCTTGCTCCGAATGGCCCGATACTCGGGCAGGTATCGTCCCGCCTGCCGCATCAGCCAGAGCGGCGGAATCGGTTCCCGCCCGCCGTCAAGGACGCGCAGCAGCGCTTTGTTCCCGGGTAATGCCTTCACGCGCCCACTCTAAACCAAAACAAGTCTAAAAGAATCTGTTGTTGGTAGTGTTGCCGTGGATTGGACTCATACTTTTCTACCCACATGCGATCCATGAATTGCCCACATAGTCCCGGCAATACGGTCGACGGACTACCGCGCGGGGAATCGGCGTTTAGGCAGGGTTTCGCGGTCCTTCTGGCGCCCTTGTCCGGTTTCTGTCCACATATCACCACTGTGCCGGCGAGACGCGGGCCGAATTGTCCGGACGGCACGGGTGTGGACGAATCCGCGACCCTTAAGCCTATATTTCTTGCGCGGTACCGAAAGCCGTGGCCTTCTCCCCACTGACAGGCAACTTATCCAAAGGTTTCATGGCGCTCGCGGCGGGTTATTTTCATTTGCATCTCGTTTCCGATTCTACCGGCGAAACGCTGATCACGGTCGCGCGCGCGGCGACCGCGCAATATGCGAAAGTGATGCCGGTCGAGCACATGCACCCGCTGATCCGCACCCCGAAGCAGCTTGACCGGGTGCTCGCTGAAATCGAAGCATCGCCGGGCATCGTGCTGTACACGCTGCTGCAGCAGAACCTTGCTGCGAAGCTCGAAGAAAAATGCCGCGCACTCGGCCTGCCGTGCCTTTCGATCCTTGGCCCCGTGCTGCATCTGTTTCAGTCGTATCTGGGCGCCGAATCGACCCACAAGGTCGGCGCGCAGCACACGCTCAACGCTGAGTATTTTCGGCGCATCGATGCGCTCAACTACACGATGATGCACGATGACGGGCAGCTGGCCGACGATCTCGAAGAGGCCGACGTTCTGCTGGTCGGCGTATCGCGGACGTCGAAGACGCCGACGTCGATCTATCTCGCCAACCGCGGCGTGAAAACCGCGAACGTGCCGCTGGTGCCAAATGTGCCGTTGCCGCCGGGAATCGAGGGGCTGAAACACCCGCTGATCGTGGGCCTGTTCGCCACGCCGGAGCGCATCGTGCAGATCCGGCAAAACCGGCTGCTCGGGCTCAAGGCCCACCGCGACGACGACAAATATATCGACCAGCAATCGGTTGCGGAGGAAGTCTCCGCCTCACGGCGGCTGTGCGCGAGGCACAACTGGCCGATCATCGATGTGACGCGGCGCTCGATCGAAGAGACCGCTGCCGCGGTGCTTGCGCTCCTTGGCGAACGCCGCCGGCAGACGGCTTCATGAACGATGTCGCTCTGGCTCGCTTCCGATCCGCTGATGCTCGCTTCGCGAAGTACCGCGCGGCGCATGCTGCTTGAAGCGGCCGGCGTTCCGATCGAGCCGCATCCGGCGGACCTCGACGAGCGCGCAATCGAAGCCGGGTCGCCATCGCAGGCGCCGGCGGCGATCGCGGGATTTCTGGCGCGGGCCAAGGCCGCTTCGGTTGCGACGGCGCGGCCAGGCCGTCTTGTTCTCGGCGCCGACCAGACACTCGCGCTGGGCGACAGGCGTTTTTCCAAGCCGGCCGATCGCGCAGCGGCCCGCGCGCAGCTCCGGGCGCTGTCCGGCCGCACCCACGAGCTTCATTCGGCGGTTTCGCTCGTGCAAAACGGCAAAATCCTGTTTGAGCATGTCGATACCGCGCGGCTGACGATGCGCCCGCTGTCCGACCTGCTGCTCGACCGCTATCTCGATACCGCCGGCGACGCGGCGACCGCGAGCGTCGGCGCGTATCAGATCGAAGGTCCGGGCGTTCAGCTTGTCGAGCACATTGACGGCGACTATTTCACGATCCTTGGACTGCCTCTGCTGGCGACGCTCGGGTTTCTCCGCAGCGCCGGCTACCTCGTTCCATGAGCGGCGTTCCATGAGCGGCGCGCGGCCCTTTGTGCTGTGTCTCACCGGCTCGCTCGGCATGGGCAAGTCGAAGACCGCGGAGTTCTTTGCCGAAGCAGGCGTGCCGGTCCACGACTCCGACGCGGCCGTGCATGCGCTTTATGCGGGCGAAGCCGCGCCGCTGATCGAGAGCGCATTTCCCGGTTCGACAGTCGGGGGCAAGGTCGACCGCGCCAGACTTGCCGGCGATCGTTGTAGGCGATCCCGCAGCGCTTGCCCGGCTCGAAGCCATCGTTCACCCGCTGGTCCGGGACGCAAGGGACCGGTTCCTCGCGGCGGCGCAGGCCCGCGGCGAGCCGGTGGTGGTGCTCGACGTTCCGTTGCTGTTCGAAACCGGAGGCGAGCGCGGCTGCGACGCCGTTGTCGTCGTGTCGGCGCCGGCGGAGATTCAACGCCGGCGCGCGTTCGAGCGGCCCGGCATGACCGCCGAGAAATTCGCCGCGCTCGTTGCCAAACAGATACCCGACGCCGAAAAGCGCCGGCGCGCCGACTTTATCGTGGACAGTTCGCAGTCGTTCGACCACGCCCGCGCCCAAGTTCGCGACATTTTGCAGGCAGTGGCTAAAATGCGCGCGGGCGCCGGTGATTCGTGAAGCGGTTCGCGAACCGGCGCCGGTCCAGAAGATCCGATGCGCGAGATTGTGCTCGATACCGAAACCACCGGCCTCGATCCGCTGGACGGTCACCGTCTGGTCGAAATCGGCTGCATCGAGCTGGTCAACCGCATCCCGTCCGGTCAGACATTCCACTGCTATTTCAATCCGCAGCGCAGCATGCCGGCCGAGGCTTTCGCGGTTCATGGACTCGGTGACGACTTTCTCAGGGACAAGAGCTTTTTCGCCGAGGTCGCAGACGACCTGATCGCTTTTCTGGGCGACGCGCCGCTGGTCATTCACAACGCCAGCTTCGATCTCGGCTTTCTCAATGCCGAACTCGAACGCGCCGGGCGGCCGCTGCTCGGGCGCGAGCGATTGATCGATACGCTGCTGCTGGCCCGCCGCAAGCACCCCGGCGGATCGAACCGCCTCGACGATCTGTGCGCGCGCTACGCCATCGACAATTCCCGCCGCACGAGGCACGGCGCGCTGCTGGACGCGGAACTGCTCGCGGAAGTCTATGTCGAGCTGATCGGGGCGCGTCAGGCGCAGCTGGTCCTGTCGCAGGGCACGGTGCCAGGGCAGGTGCCGGCGAGCCCATTATCGTGCGCGAGCGTGCTGTGCCGGTCGCGGCGGCCGTCACCGCGGACGAGCGCGCGGCGCACCGGGCGTTTATCGCCACCCTGGGCGAGGCCGCCATCTGGAACGATTACGTCAGTTCTGCGTAGCCGGCTGTGCCGGCGGCATCGGCTGGATGCCTGCGAGACGCTGCCGGTAGAGGCCGACGAAGTCGATCGGATCGAGCAGCAGCGGCGCGAAGCCGCCGTTTCGTACCGCCGTGGCGATGATTTCGCGGGCGAACGGGAACAGCAGCCGCGGACATTCGATCATCACCATCGCCTGAAGGCTCTCCGGCGGCACGTTCTGGACGCGGAAAACGCCGCCGAACACCAGTTCGAAGCCGAACAGCAGCGTGTCCTGCGCCTCGGCCTTGCCCTCAAGGCGCAGCGTCACCTCGAAATCGCTGCCGGTCATGGGCGCGGCTTCGACATTGACCTGGATGTTGATGCTCGGCTGCGGCCCGCCCGGCGCCATGGAGCGCGGCGCGTTCGGGTTTTCGAACGACAGGTCCTTTACGTACTGGGCGAGGACGCCGATGTGCGGCATCGCCGCCTGCGGCTGCGGACCGCCGTTGGTGGTCGACATGATGATGATCTCCGGGGAGCGACGTTAAGGGCTTCGCTAACATAGGCGGCGAAAGTGAACAATGGCGGCGCCCGCGACGCTCAAAAGTGACGATGTTGGCGCGGCGGGGGGTGATCATTTAAGCTGCGTCTGCTACTGGATGGCTCTCCGCGCGTGACTACATAGTGCGGGGACAGCCGCCTCCCGTGTCGCCACTTGGAGGCCGCTATCGGGATTTAGGGTTCTGTCCCTGGGTTCTGACCTTGGGTCCCGTACCTCGACGCCGAGAGAATTGAGTGTTCGATATCTACACCATCATCTTCCTGGCGCTCGCAGTCTTCATTTTCCTGCGGCTTCGCAGCGTGTTGGGGCAACGCACCGGGCGCGAGCGCCCGCCGTATCGACCCGTATTCGGCGCGCGATGCGGTGCGAAGCCCTGCGAGCGACAAAGTCGTGACGCTTTGCCGCCACGGCCGGCAGCGGAACAGCCGCCGCCGACCCGGCCGGTCGACGGCCTGCACCGCAGCCGGCCGACCGCTGGAAGGGCGTCGCCGAGACCGGATCGCGTGCCGCCGACCGGGCTGGACGCCCATTGTCGGCCGCGGACCCGACTTTCGACGTCAAGCATTTCATCGCCGGCGCGCGCGCCGCGTACGAGATGATCGTCACCGCCTTCGCCGAAGGCGACCGCCGCCAATTGCGCAACCTTTTGTCGCGCGAGGTGTATCGACGGCTTCGATGCCGCCATCAGCGAGCGCGAAGGCCGCGGCGAAACCGCCGAGACCCGTTTCGTCTCGATCGACGGCTCCACCATCACCGCCGTCGAAGTTGCGCGGCCGCACCGCCCAGATCACTATCCGCTTCGTCTCCAAGCTGGTCTCGGCAACCCGCGACCGATCCGGCGCCGTGATCGACGGCAATGCCGAAAAGGTCACCGACGTCACCGACGTCTGGACTTTTGCGCGCGACATCTCCTCGCGCGATCCCAACTGGAAGGTTGTCGCTACCGAAGCCGGACAGTGAGCCCGATGGCCGCAGCGCGTGCCGAGGTCATCCTTGCTCTTGCGGCGATGGCTTGGTCAGCCGCCGCCACTGCCGGTGACGCCGCCGACGCAGCGAGCCGATCAGATTTCCCGATACGCAATACCAGCCGGTGACTTGGCCGACATCGACGGCTGGGCCAGCGACGATCACGCCACCGCGTTTGCCGCCTTTCTCGAAAGCTGCCGCGCGGTCAACGTCGGGCAAACAGCCGGTCGTGGCGGCGGTTGCGATTGCGGACGCGCTCAAGCCGGTCTGCGAACGCGCGGTTTGCCGCCGTCCCGCTCGAAGAAGACGGCGCGCGCAAATTCTTCGAAGACAATTTCCGCCCGCTGCGCATCAGCAGGCTTGGCGATACCGACGGGTTTCTCACCGGCTATTACGAGCCGATCATGGAAGGCTCGCGGGTGCCGACCGGCGAATTCACCGGCGCCGCTATACCGGCGGCCGCCGAACCTTGTCATTTCAGGCCGGCGAAAGCTTGGCGATGCGTTTCCGAGCAAGGGCGTCAAAGTCGGCCGTCGCGTCGGCCGCCGGAAGATAGCGCCGTATTACGATCGCGGCGAGATCGAGGACGGCGCACTCGACGGCTGGCATCTGGAAATCTGCTATCTGCGCAGCCAGCTCGACGTGCTGTTCGCGCAGATCCAGGGCTCGGCGCGCATCAGGCTCGAAGATGGCACCATCCTGCGGGTCAATTACGACTCGCATAACGGCTGGCCCTACACGCGCGGTCGGCCGCGCGCTCGTCGAGCGCAAGATTCTGCACCAAGGACGAAGTGACGATGCAGCGCATCCGCGACTGGATGGAGGCCAATCCGCGATCAGGCCAAGGACGTGCGGCGGCAGAACAAGTCGTACGTGTTCTTCCGCATCACCGATCTTGCCAGAGCAGGACGAGGCGGTTGGCGCCCAGGGCGTGCCGCTGATGCCGGGGCGCTCGATCGCGGTCGATCGCTGCGCTGCATGCTCTACGGTACGCCGTTCTTCATCGCCGCCGATCTGCCGATCGCCAACGAAAAGGCGGCGACGAAATTTCGCCGGCTGATGTTCGCGCAGGACACCGGCTCGGCCATTGTCGGGCCGGCGCGCGCCGATATTTATTTCGGCGCCGGCGACGAAGCCGGCCGCATCGCCGGGCGGATTCGCCACCCCGGACAGTTCGTGATGCTGCTGCCGCGCGAGCTCGATCCGGTCGAGGCGGCGGCCGACATTCCGCTACCGCCGGAACGGCCGGGCTTCTTCGCGCAGTTCCAGGCCGGCGACATGATCGATCCCGACCGCCGAGGACGTGCCGTTGCCCGAAGCGAGGCCTGCGATAGCGCCTGATCCCAAAGCGAAGCCGCAGCGAAAACCATGAGCCGCCGGCGTTCTTTGAGCGACGAAGAACGTGCACTGTGGACCGGCGTTGCCCGTTCAATCACGCCGCTCGACGCAGGCGCGCATCGCGCCGCGGATCCCCCGGCCGACCCCGACATTCCCGAACCGCTCAAGCCGCCGCCGCGCGCGGCGGTTCCTCGCGGACAGCCTTCGGTAAAGCCGCCGCCGGCGAAACAGGCGCCGCCGCTGGCGCCGCTCGAGCGACGGCTCAAGAAGCGCGTGGCGCGCGGACGTGAGCCGATCGACGCCCGGCTCGATCTGCACGGCATGACGCAGTCGCAGGCGCATGCGGAGTTGATGCGTTTCCTGCGGCGCGCCCAGGCCGATGGCGTCACCATGGTGCTCGTTGTCACCGGCAAGGGCACCAGAAGGGTCGGAGACGCGGCGGGCGATGCCGCGACCGAACGCGGCGTGCTCAGGCGGCAGGTACCGCTATGGCTGGCGCTGCCGGAATTTCGGTCGCTGGTGGTCGGATTCGACGACGCCCATGTTGGGCACGGCGGGGAAGGGGCGCTCTATGTCCGGCTGCGGCGCCAAAAGTAACCCGCGGTTAACCATAACCAGCGGAATACCGGCAGCCCGCAAATAATCATTCAGACCGTACGGTAAAAAATCGGTCTCCGTCACTGGAGTACCGTGATGCCGGATACCGCAGATCTCAAATCGAAGCCGAACGCGACGCGCGAAACCGCGGACAAGCAGGCTTTGGCCCAGGTTGAGAAGTGGATGGCGATCATCCGCGAGATCAGCCGCGAGCGGCAGGGGCGAAGCATACTTTCCGGCTGAGATAAAAACCGGAAAACTGCTCGCCACCAAAGCCGCCCGGGCAGCCGCCGCCGGAGCTGCTAAAGAATGAACCGGCTCAGGTCGGCGTTTTTCGCCAGATCGCCGATGTGCTTCTGCACGTAATCGGCATCGATCCTGACGGTGTCGCCTGACCGGTCGGGCGCGGCGAACGAGATTTCGTCGAGCACGCGCTCCATCACGGTCTGCAGCCGCCGCGCGCCGATATTCTCGACGCTGGAATTGACCGCGACCGCGGTGTCGGCGACCGCGTCGATCGCGTCTTCGGAAAACTCGAGCGTCACGCCCTCGGTCCCCATCAGCGCGATGTATTGCTTGATCAGCGACGCCTCGGGTTCGGTGAGGATGCGCCGCATGTCGTCGCGCGTCAGCGCTTTCAGCTCGACGCGAATCGGCAGGCGGCCCTGCAGTTCAGGCAGCAGGTCGGACGGCTTCGCCGTGTGGAACGCGCCCGAAGCGATGAACAGGATGTGATCGGTCTTCACCGAGCCGTGCTTGGTCGCGACCGTGGTGCCTTCGATCAGCGGCAGCAGATCGCGCTGCACGCCTTCGCGGGATACGTCGCCGCCCATCCGTCCGTCGCGTGCGCAGATCTTGTCGATCTCGTCGAGAAACACGATGCCGTTGTTCTCGACCGTCCTGATCGCTTCCTGCGTGAGCTGCTCGGTGTCGAGCAGTTTGTCGGATTCCTCGTTGATGAGGATTTCGTAGGAATCGACCACGTTGACGCGCCGGGTCTTGGTGCGGCCGCCGCCGAGCTTGCCAAAAATGTCGCCGATCGAGATGGCCCCGACCTGTGCGCCCGGCATGCCGGGAATTTCGAACAGCGGCATGCCGCCGGAGGACTGCACCTCGATCTCGATTTCCTTGTCGTTGAGTTCGCCCGCGCGCAGCTTGCGGCGAAACGTCTCTTTGGTCGCCGCGCTGGCATTGGCGCCGACCAGTGCATCGAGCACCCGGTTTTCGGCGGCCTGCTGGGCCCGCGCCTGCACGTCCTTGCGTTTGCGGTCGCGCGTCAGCGTGATCGCGATCTCGACGAGGTCGCGAACGATCTGCTCGACATCGCGGCCGACGTAGCCGACTTCGGTGAACTTCGTCGCCTCGACCTTGAGAAACGGCGCGCCCGCGAGCTTGGCGAGCCGGCGGGAGATTTCGGTTTTGCCGACGCCGGTCGGGCCGATCATCAGAATGTTCTTCGGCAGGACCTCTTCGCGCAGCCGGTCGTCAAGCTGCAGGCGGCGCCAGCGGTTGCGCAGCGCGATCGCGACCGCGCGCTTGGCGTCGCCCTGCCCGACGATGAAGCGGTCGAGCTCGGAGACGATTTCACGGGGAGAAAAATCACTCATGCGACGGGTACCATGCGAACTGTGCGGACGGGTCTCGGTCAGGGGTCGGGCACGGCCCGCGGACCGCAAGTGCGGAAACGGGCCGGAGCGGATCAGGCGCTTTTCAACGTTTCTATCGTGACATTGCGATTGGTGTAGACGCAGATGTCGGCGGCGATATCGAGCGAACGGCGCACGATCGCTTCGGCATCGAGCGCGCCGTCGATCAGCGCGCGGGCGGCGGCCAGTGCGTAGTTGCCGCCGGAACCGATGCCGACCACGCCGGCCTCGGGCTCAAGCACGTCGCCGGTGCCGGTGAGCACCAGCGATACGTCCCGGTCGGCGACGATCATCATCGCTTCGAGCCGGCGCAGATAGCGGTCGGTGCGCCAGTCCTTGGCCAGTTCGACCGCGGCCCGCATGAGCTGGCCGCGATACTGCTCGAGCTTCGATTCCAGCCGTTCGAACAGGGTAAAAGCGTCGGCGGTCGCGCCGGCAAAGCCGCCGATCACCTCGCCACCGGCAAGCCGCCGGACCTTGCGGGCATTCGCCTTGACGATGGTCTGGCCGATCGAGACCTGACCGTCGCCGCCCACGGCTACCAGCCCGCCTTTGCGGACGGTCAGGATGGTCGTGCCGTGCCAGGGGCCGGATTCGGCTGCTGCCATGCGCTTGAAAGCCTTTGTTGCGCGCATGATCTATGACCTGGCCGCCGGTATTGCAAATGCGCGCAAGCGGACGATGGCGAAGCCGGCCAAGCCCTGATAAAAGCGCCGCGTCTGGAGATCGCCATGCGCACGGCATCCGTGAAACGAACCACCAAAGAAACCAGCGTGGAGGTTGTCATCAACCTCGACGGCGAAGGGAAGTCGTCGGTCGCGACCGGGATCGGTTTTCTCGACCACATGCTCGATCTGCTGGCGCGCCATTCCCGGATCGATATCGAGGTCAAGGCCAGGGGCGATCTGCACATCGATCACCATCACACCACCGAGGATGTCGGCATTGCGCTCGGCCAGGCGGTGAAGCAGGCGCTGGGCGACATGCGCGGCATCACCCGCTATGCAGACGTGCATATGCCGATGGACGAGGCGCTGACGCGCGTCGCGATCGACATCTCGGGGCGGCCGTTCCTGGTCTTCAATGTCGCATTCGTGCGCGACAAGGTGGGCCCGTTCGACACCGAGCTGGTGCAGGAATGGTTTCAGGCATTCGCCATCAACGCCGGCGTGACGCTGCACGTCACGACGCTGTACGGCGGCAACGACCATCACATCGCGGAGTCGTGCTTCAAGGGTCTGGCGCGATCACTCCGCGCGGCGGTTGCGATCGATCAGCGCGCTGCGCACGAAGTGCCTTCGACCAAGGGTACGCTCGGCGGCTGAGCCATCCGGCGCTGCTGCGCAGGGGCGCAGGACGCCGTTTCACGCTTTGTTATGGAATGACGGCATGAGCGTTTACACAGTCCACGAACCGCCGCTGCGCGGCCGGGAAACGTCGCCCGATCCCGACCGTTTCGTGTTCGTGCGCGACGGATTCCATTTCTGGGCGTTCGTGTTTTCGCTGCTGTGGCTGATCTGGCACCGGCTGTGGCTGGCGCTGATCGGTTACATTGTGGTCGTGGCGGTGCTCGAAGCCGGACTGCGTGCGCTCGGCGCTTCCGATACGGCGTTGAGCGTCGCGGTATTGCTGGTCTCGCTGCTGGTCGGTCTGGAGGCGAGCACGCTGCGGCGTCTCAAGCTGGCGCGCCGGGGCTGGAAGAATGTCGGAGTCGTCAGCGCGGTCGATCTTGAAGACGCCGAGCGGCGCTTTTTCGGCAGCCTGGTTCACGGCCGTGCCGGCGAGGGCGGGGACGCTTCCTCGCGCGTGCCGCCACCGCCGCCGCCTTCACCACCCGCACCGCCAGCGGTTCCCCGCGCCTCCGTGCCGACCGGAATCGTCGGGCTATTCCCCGAGCCGGGGGCCGGCCGGTGAGCGTCGTGATCGTCGACTACGGTTCCGGCAATCTGCACTCGGCCGCGAAGGCGTTCGAGCGGGCGGCCCACGAGGCGGGTCTGGATCAGCCGATCGTCGTCACCAGCGATCCGGACGTGGTCGCATCCGCCGGGCGGGTGGTGCTGCCAGGAGTAGGGGCGTTCGCCGACTGCCGGCGCGGCCTCGACGCGGTCGCCGGCATGGTTCCGGCCCTCAAGGAAGTGGTGCAGCAAAAAGGGCGGCCGTTCCTCGGCATCTGCGTCGGCATGCAGCTTCTGGCCGACCGGGGGCTGGAATACGAAACCACGGACGGACTCGGCTGGATCGCTGGCGACGTGGATCGTATTGCGCCCAACGATCCGTCGCTGAAAATTCCGCACATGGGCTGGAATACCCTGAATGTGCGGCGGCCTCACCCGCTGATCGAGGGCCTCACGCTCGGGCCGCAGGGCCGCCACGCTTATTTCGTGCACTCCTATGCGCTCAAGCCGGCGGATGGCGCGGACCTCGTGGCGGAGGCCGACTATGGCGGCCCGGTCACGGCTATCGTCGCGCGCGACAATGTCGTCGGCACCCAGTTTCACCCCGAGAAGAGTCAAAAACTCGGCCTCGCGCTGATCGCCAATTTTTTGAAGTGGAAGCCGTGATTCTCTTTCCGGCGATCGATCTGAAGAACGGCGAAGCCGTCCGCCTCGAACAGGGCGACATGGCGCGCGTGACGATCTTCAATGCCGATCCGGCCGCGCAGGCGCGCGCGTTCGTGACGCAGGGCTTCGAGTATCTGCACATCGTCGATCTCGATGGCGCGTTCGCCGGGCGGCCGGTGAACGCCGCCGCGGTCGAGCGCATTCTCGCGGCGGTGAAAATCCCGGTGCAGCTTGGCGGCGGCATTCGCGACCGCGCCGGCATCGAGGGCTGGCTCGGCAAAGGCGTCGCCCGCGTCATCATCGGCACGGCCGCGGTGCGCGATCCGCCGCTGGTCAAGGAAGCCGCGAAAGCTTTTCCGGGCCGGATCGCGGTCGGGCTCGACGCCCGCGACGGCAAGGTCGCGGTCGAAGGCTGGGCGAAGACGTCGGAACTCTCCGCGCTCGGCATTGCGCAGCGCTTCGAGGATGCCGGCGTCGCCGCGATCATCTACACCGACATCGCCCGCGACGGCATGCTCAAAGGCCTCAACCTCGACGCCACCATCGCGCTTGCGGAATCGGTTTCCATTCCGGTGATCGCCTCGGGCGGATTTGCGTCGCTCGATGACGTGCGCGCGCTGCTCGAGCCGCGCGCCCAAAACCTCGAAGGCGCTATCGTCGGCCGGGCGCTCTATGACGGACGGCTCGATCCGGCGGCGGCGATTTCGCTGATCCGCGCGGCGCAGGCAATCTGAGATGTTCAAGGTCCGCGTCATACCCTGCCTCGACGTGAAAGACGGCCGGGTCGTCAAGGGGGTCAACTTCGTTAACCTGCGCGATGCCGGCGATCCGGTCGCGGCCGCAATCGCCTATGACGAAGCCGGCGCCGACGAACTGACGTTCCTCGACATCACCGCGAGCCACGAGGATCGCGACATCATGCTCGACGTGGTGCAGCGCACGGCCGAGGCCTGTTTCATGCCGCTCACGGTCGGAGGCGGCGTGCGCACCACTGAAGACATCCGCGTGCTGCTGTCGTCGGGTGCCGACAAGGTCTCGATCAACACCGCGGCGGTGTCGCGCCGCGCCTTTGTGAAGGAAGCCGCGGAAAAATTCGGGGATCAGTGCATCGTGGTCGCGATCGACGCCAAAAAAGTGTCGAAGCCGGCTGAAGCCGACCGCTGGGAAATCTTCACCCATGGCGGGCGCAAGCCGACGGGACTCGACGCGGTGGCCTACGCGCGCGAGGTGGTGGCGCTGGGCGCGGGCGAAATTCTGCTCACGTCGATGGACCGCGACGGCACCCGGACCGGCTTCGACATCGCGCTGACCCGGACGATCGCCGACGCGGTGACGGTGCCGGTGATCGCCTCGGGCGGCGTCGGCAATCTCGACCATCTGGTCGAGGGCATCCGCGACGGGCACGCCAGCGCCGTCCTTGCCGCCTCGATCTTTCATTTCGGCGAACATTCCGTACGGGAAGCCAAGGCATGGATGGCGCGGGCCGGACTGCCGATGCGGCTTGATCCGTGACATGCCGGGGGTTGCGGCAGCCGGGGTCCGGGCCTCATGTGCAGGCAGGTCGCCTCTCCCCGCACCGGGGCAGAGATGCTAAGGACGCAGGACATGGACTTGTTCACGATCAATGACCTCGAAAAGCGGGTGCAGGAACGCGCAAAAGCCGGCGCCGACGTGTCCTATACCCGCAAGCTCATGGACCGCGGCATCGTCCATTGCGCCAAGAAGTTCGGCGAGGAGGCCGTCGAAGCCGTGATCGCCGCGATCGGCGAAGACCGGGAGCGCCTCGTCGCCGAGTCCGCGGACCTCCTCTACCATCTGATTGTCGTGCTCCACATGCGCGGCGTCGCGCTTGCCGATGTGGAGGCCGTGCTCGGCGAGCGCACGCGCCAGTCGGGCCTCGATGAAAAAGCCTCGCGCAAGGGCGGCTAGAAGCGATCCGTATGGAACAGCGCACCGAACCCGACCTCTCGCCTTACCGCGTGTTTTCGCGCGCAGAATGGGCGGGCCTCCGCCAGGACACGCCGCTGACGCTTGAGCCGGCGGAGATCGCACGGCTCCATTCCGTGCACGACCGGCTCGATATTTCCGAGGTCGAGGAGATTTACCTTCCGGTCTCGCGGCTGCTTTCGCTCTACGTCGCCGCCACGCAGCGGCTGTTTCGCGCGCAGCAGGGCTTCCTCGGCACCGAAGACGCGAAGATGCCATACATCATCGGGGTCGGCGGCTCGGTGGCGGTCGGCAAGTCCACCACCGCCCGCGTGCTCCAGGCGCTGCTCGCGCGCTGGCCGAACGTGCCGAAAGTGGATCTCATCACCACCGACGGCTTTCTGTTCCCGAACGCCGTGCTCGAGCGCGAAGGGCTGATGGAGAAAAAGGGCTTTCCGGAAAGCTACGATCTCCCGGCGCTGCTGCGGTTTCTCTCCGACATCAAAGCCGGCCGGCGGCCGGTGCGCGCGCCGGTTTATTCGCATTTGATCTACGACGTGATTCCGAACGAGTGGATCGAAATCGACCGCCCCGAAATTCTCATTGTCGAGGGCCTCAACGTCCTGCAGGCCGGCCGCCTGCCGAGGGACGGCAAAGCAGTTCCGTTCGTTTCCGACTTTTTCGATTTCTCGGTCTATCTCGACGCCGACGAGCACGTGCTGCTTTCGTGGTATGTCGCGCGGTTTCTGGCGCTGCGGGATACGGCCTTCGCCGATCCGAAGTCATATTTTCACCGCTACGCCAACCTGTCGGACGCTGAGGCGACCGCGACCGCGACCTCGATCTGGAATCGCATCAACCTCGTCAACCTGCACGAAAATATTCTGCCGACGCGGCCCCGCGCCGATCTCATTCTGAAAAAGGGCGAGATCCACGAAGTCGAGGAAGTGGCGCTGCGCCGGCTGTAGCCGGACTGTCCGGGCTAGGCCGCGAGCGCCCGGTCGGTCGCGTTGAGCACGGCGGCAAGACGTTCGCGGTCGAGCGGCTTCACCAGAAACCCGTCCATGCCGGCGGCAAGGCACGCCTCGCGGTCCTCCAGGAACGCATTCGCGGTGAGCGCGACGATCGGCGTTCGGGGCGTACCGCTTTCGGCCTCGATTGCCCGGATCCGGCTGGTGGCTTCGAGGCCGTCCATGACCGGCATGTGCAGGTCCATGAGCACGCGGTCGTAGGGCGTGCCGGCGGCCCGCGCTGCAAGCCAGGAGTCGATTGCCTCGGCTCCGCTTGTCGTGACGGTGGGATTGTGGCCGAGCTTTACCAGCAGCGCGCGGGCGAGGATCGCGTTGATCTCGTTGTCCTCCGCCACGAGGATGGATAGCCCGCCGCCGTCCGCGGGCACGAGTTTCGGCGCTTCGGTAACGTCGTGCGCGGCGTTCGGGTCGAATGCGTCGCCGGCTGCATCATCGGCCGAGAAGCGCGCGGCAAGCGAGGCTGCCCGTACCGGCTTGATCAGCCAGCCGGTGAAGCCCGCTTCCTTGAGCGCGGCAAGCTCGCCGCGCATCGCGGGCGTCACGGTGACAAGCCGCCGCGGAATTGCCGCAGCGCTCCGCGCCAGCGCCCCGCCCGCCTGAAGGCCCAGCGCCTGGTCGACGATCATCGCGCTCCAGAACTGCTCCGGCAGCAGCGCCATTGCGACTTTCTCGTCGGGCACGATCGTGGTGTGCGCGCCCCACCGTTGCAGGTGGCGCGCGATCAGCGACGCCTCGATCGCTGCCGGCGCGACGATCAAAATGTTGTTGCCGGCAAGGTCGGGCACGGTTGTGGCCGGTTCATCCGCATCGCCGGCGCGCGACAGCGGGACGGTGACGCGAAAGGTCGAGCCTTCGCCCGGCGTGCTGTCGACGGCGATCGAGCCGCCCATGCTCTCGACGATCCGTTTCGAGATGGTGAGGCCGAGACCGGTGCCGCCGAATTTTCGCGTCGGGCCGCCGTCCGCCTGCTCGAATTCGAGAAAGATCCGTTGCCGGTCCTCCGGCGAAATGCCGATGCCGGTATCGCGTACCGCGATTTCGACCGTGTCGTCCGCACCCGGCTCGACGATGATCGACACGCCGCCACGCTCGGTGAACTTGATCGCGTTGCCGGCGAGATTGAACAGAACCTGACGCAGCCGCGCCGCATCGCCTGTCACCCGCGCCGGCAGGCGTTCATCGACATAGCAGCAGATTTCCAGTCCCTTCGCCTGGGCGCGCGGGCCGAGCAGCTCGACTGCCTCTTCGACAAAGGCCGCGAGGTGAAACGGCCGCGACGACAGATCGAGCCGGCCGGCTTCAATCTTGGAGAAATCGAGAATTTCCTCGATCAGGGCGAGCAGGGTCTCGCCGGATGTTTTCATCGCCTTCAGATAAGTGGCCTGTTCGGGCGAGAGCGGCGTATCGCCGAGCAGGTCGGCCATGCCGAGGATGCCATTCAGCGGCGTGCGGATCTCGTGCGACACCATCGCGAGGAACCGGGACTTGGCGCGGTTCGCAGCTTCGGCCTGGTCGCGTGTCCCGGCCAGGGCGCGTTCGGCATTGACGCGGTCGGTAACGTCGCGGCCGACGCTCTGCATCTCGGTCGTGCCGTTGGAGCGCAGCGTGACTTCGCGCCAGGCGATCCAGCGACCGCCGTCGGCGGTGGCGATCTTCTGGTCGCTGGCGCGCGTGCCGTCGGCGCGGACGCCCGCTTCGCCCTGCTCGACCACCGGCAGCGCGAACGCCGTGCCGAGAAGCTGTTCGCGGGTGCGCCCGGAGAGAGCGCAGAATGCATCGTTGGCGTAGGTGATGATGCCCGTGCCGTCGCGCCGCACGATCACGTCGTCCTGCGCCTCGAAGAAGCTTGTGGTGCGCTCCTTCGCCTCGCTGATTTCCCAGTTGCGGTCGGCCGCCTCGTCGAGGCTGGTTTCGAGCGCGCGCAGCTCCTGCTTCATCTGGCGAATGCGCGAGATCAGGATACCGATCGCGCCGCACGCGGCGCCGAACAGCGATGCGACGCCGATCGCGAAGGTATGGGGGTCGTAATGGGCCGCGGGCGATCGCGCTCCGGAAAGGAAACCGAATGCGACCGCGAACGACATCGAGGTGATGACCGCGGCGCGGACCACCAGCGAAAACAGCCTGCGGCCAATAATGGCGGGCTTCTTAAGGGTGGCGCGAGAGCCCATGGTCCCCGTCCCGCTCGGCACACTCACGGCAGTTGCACGCTACAACCGCGTCGATGCCCGGTTTGTTATCCAGTCATGCGAATTTTGGCCTAGGAACCTTGCGTATCCCTTGCCATCTATGGGAGCGATTGGAGCGAGGGTTGACGCTTTGTTAACGTCCGGGACCCGATGGGTCCGGCGGAAACTGGCGTGACGTGCGGTGCCGGAGAAGGATCGGATGGACAATATAGTCAAATCAAAGCGTTCGCGGACCAAAGCCGCCGTGGAAGCCTCCCGGGTGGGCAAGCCCACACGCGAGGAGGCGGAAGCCGCGGTGCGCACGCTGATCCGCTGGACCGGTGACGACCCCGACCGCGAGGGGCTGCTCGCCACGCCGCGGCGCGTGGTGCGCGCGTATGAGGAATGGTTCTCGGGCTACAACGATCACCCGCGCGAATATCTCAAGCGGACCTTCGAGGAGACCGGCGGCTACGACGAAGTCGTCGTGCTGCGCGACATCCGGTTCGAGTTGTTCTGCGAACACCACATGGCGCCGATCATCGGCCGCGTGCATATCGGCTATCTGCCGCGCAACCGGGTGGTCGGGATTTCCAAGCTTGCGCGACTGGTCGAGGTCTATTCGCGGCGGCTGCAAATCCAGGAAAAGATGACGGCGGAAATCGCGACCTGTCTCGACGAGGTGCTCAAGCCTCACGGCGTCGCAGTCGTCACCGAGGCGACCCACCAGTGCATGACCACGCGCGGCGTGCACAAGACCGGCGTCAGCATGGTCACGAGCCGCATGCTCGGCGTGTTTCGCGATCACGCCGAAACCCGCCACGAGTTTCTGTCGGCGATCGGCGTGCGCGGCGGGATTATCGGGCCGGCGTGAGGCTCACGCCGCGCGTCTGATCTCGTCGGACAGCGCGCGATACGACAGCGCCTCGGCGAGATGCACGCGGCCGACTTTATCCGCACCGTCGAGGTCGGCGAGCGTACGGGCAACGCGCAGTACGCGATGATAACCGCGCGCGGAGAGCCGCATCGCGTCGGCGGCTTCGCACAGCAGCGACATTCCACTCGCGTCCGGCTGGGCGACGTCCTCGAGCACGGCGCCCGAGACCACGGCATTGGTGCGCAGGTGCGGCAGGCCGATGGCCGCGTAGCGTGCCGCCTGCCGTTCGCGGGCCTGGGCGACCCGTTCGGCGACTTCGCGGCTTCCCTCGGTCGGCGGCGGCAAAATCAGATCGGCGGCGGTCACGGCCGGCACCTCGATATGCAGGTCGATGCGGTCGAGCAGCGGGCCGGAAATGCGTCCCTGATAATCGGCCGCGCAGCGCACGTTGGCGCCGCGCCGGCAGGTGAAGCCCGGCTCGGTGGCGCGGCCGCAGCGGCACGGGTTCATCGCGGCGACCAGCATGAAGCGCGCCGGGTAGGTGACGCGGCGGT
Source organism: uncultured Alphaproteobacteria bacterium (assembly GCA_963766925.1). GTDB lineage: Bacteria > Pseudomonadota > Alphaproteobacteria > Rhizobiales > Xanthobacteraceae > BOG-931. Next base: position 41,371 of record CAVYCI010000009.1, on the reverse strand, counting down.
TGACGCGCGCGATCGCGACTTCGCCGGTCTCGAGCGGCTGGCGCAGCGCGTCGAGCACCTGCGCCTGGAATTCCGGAAGCTCGTCGAGAAACAGTACGCCGTTGTGCGACAGCGAGATTTCGCCCGGCCGCGCATGCACGCCGCCGCCGACCAGCGCCGGCATGCTGGCGGAATGATGCGGGGCGCGGAACGGCCGCCGGTTGGTAAGCGCCCCGTCTTTGATCTCGCCGGCGATCGAGGCAATCATCGAGACTTCGAGCAGTTCGGCGGGCGCGAGCGGCGGCAGAATCGAGGGCAGGCGGGACGCAAGCATCGACTTGCCGGCGCCGGGCGGTCCGGCCATCAGCAGATTATGGCCGCCCGCCGCGGCGACTTCGAGCGCGCGCTTGGCGCTTTCCTGACCCTTGATGTCCGCAAGGTCGAGCGCGCCGCCCGCCGCCTCGAGGATCCGGGGTTGCGGCCGGGAAATCACCTGCGTGCCCTTGAAATGATTGGCGAGCGCGATCAGCGATCCGGCGGCGATGATCTCGATTTCGGGACTGGCCCACGCGGCTTCCGGCCCGCACGCTGCCGGGCAGATCAAACCCTCGCCGCGCGCGTTGGCGCCGATCGCGGCGGGAAGAATGCCCGCAACGGGCGCGATCGAGCCGTCGAGGCCGAGTTCGCCGAGCACCGCAAATCCCGACAGCGCATCGTGGGGAATGGCGCCGATCGCCGCCATCAGCCCAAGCGCGATCGGCAAATCGTAGTGACTGCCTTCCTTGGGCAAATCCGCCGGCGCCAGATTGACGGTGATGCGCCGGGCCGGAAGCGCCAGCCCGGAAGCGATCATCGCGGACCGCACCCGCTCGCGCGCCTCGGAAACGGCCTTGTCGGGCAGCCCGACGATGGTGAAGGCCGGCATTCCCGGCGCGACCTGCACCTGAACGTCCACCGGCCGGACTTCGATGCCCTCGAACGATACCGTAGAGACGCGCTGGACCATCTTCGCCCCTGTCCTCGATTGAACAGTAACGGAACCGGCCCGGCCGTCAAGAACATTTAGGGAACAAGCGCTGGGCTCTCTCGCGGCCGAGAGAGATTACGTCCCGGCCAGCAATTCCCGCTGCACCGTCGCGAGGATTTCGTCGGACAGCGCGGAATTGCCGACGGCGCGCGCCAGCGTGACGGCGCCGACGAGGGCGGCCATCGCGGTGATGGCCTTGCGGCGCCGTGCGGCCTTTGAGCCGGCGCCCGGCGCGCTTTCGGCGAGGATGGCGAGCAGCGATTCCAGGCCTTCGGCGAATGCCTCGCGCACGTCTTCGCTGCCGCTGCGCGCCACGTCGGTGCCGAGCGCGGCGATCGCGCAGCCGTGGTTCGGCTGATCGCGATGGCGCGGTGTCAGGTAGTTTTTCAGCAGCGCCGCATAGGACCGCCCGCCCGCGTCCGCCACGATGCGCTGCCATTTGGCGGCGGAGCGCTCGAGGGTGTGGCGGCTCGCCTCCGCGATCAGATCGTCCTTGGAACTGAACTGGCCATAGAAGCCGCCATGCGTCAGGTCGGCGGCCTTCATGATCTCGGCCACGCCGATGCCGTCAAAGCCTTTGGCGCGGAACAGCGCGGCGGCGGCCTCGATGACGCGCTCACGGTTCTCGGCAGCCTTTTCGCGGCTCACTTTCATTGCGCAACCCGGTCATGCGTTTCGCCCCGAAGAGCTTGACTTCTTATATGACGATCGTCATCAATATGCAAGACAGATGATGATCGTCATATAACGCCGCAGCGCCCGCACGACGGGCAGTTTCATCGGGGCCGCCACATGCTGTCTTCCCGTCTCGCCGCAACGCTTGCCCGCCACAACATCCATTACGGCTGGGTCGTGGTCGGCGTCACCTTCCTCGCCATGCTGGTTACCGCGGGCGCGCTCGGCGCTCCGGGCGTGCTGATCGTGCCGCTCCAGCAGGAATTCGGCTGGAACACCGCGCAGATTTCCTCGGCGCTGGCGCTGCGCGTTCTTCTGTTCGGATTGTTCGGTCCGTTCGCCGCGGCGCTGATGAACCGCTTCGGCGTGCGCAAGGTGATGGTGGCGTCGGCGATCATGATCGCGGGCGGCCTCCTCGCGTCGCTGGGGATGACGCGGGTGTGGCAGCTTGTCGTCCTGTGGGGCGTGGTCGTTGGCATCGGTACCGGCCTTACCGCCGTCGTGCTGGCTGCGACCGTATCGACCCGCTGGTTCAGCCAGCGCCGCGGTCTTGTGGTGGGCATGCTCACCGCCAGCAATGCCACCGGGCAACTGGTGTTTCTGCCGCTGATCGCCGCCATAACCGAACATTACGGCTGGCGCGTCACGCTGATCTTCGTCTGCGGCCTGCTCGCCGTCGGAGGCCTGTTCTCGCTGGCGCTGATGCGCGACCGGCCGGGCGATCTCAATCTCCCGGCTTACGGCGAAACCAAAGTCGCGCCGCCGCCACCGGCCGTCGTTGGCCTGATGCCGCTGCTCACGTCGCCGCTCAGCGTGCTTGCCGAAATTTCCCGCGTGCCGCTGTTCTGGGTGCTGTTCGCAACGTTCTTCATCTGCGGCATGAGCACCAACGGGCTGATCCAGACCCACTTCGTGACGCTTTGCGCCGATTACGGAATGACGGCGGTCGCGGCTGCGAGCATCCTCGCGATGATGGGCGCGTTCGATTTCGTCGGCACCATCGGCTCCGGCTGGCTGTCCGACCGCTTCGACAATCGCTGGCTGCTGTTCTGGTATTACGGCCTGCGCGGCCTGTCGCTGCTGTTTCTGCCCTTCACCGATTTCTCGTTCTACGGCCTGTCGCTGTTCGCGGTATTCTATGGCCTCGACTGGATCGCGACCGTTCCGCCGACGGTGAAGCTGACGGCCGACCGCTTCGGACGCGAACGCACCGGCATGATTTTTGGCTGGATCTTTGCCGGCCATCAGTGCGGTGCGGCCGTTGCGGCGTACGGCGCAGGCTTTTCGCGCACGGAGTTCGCGAGCTATCTGCCGGCATTCTTTATCGCCGGCGCGATGTGCATGATCGCGGCGGGGCTGGTGCTGACGATCGCAAAGCCGTCGTCCGGCGGGCTTCGTGCAGCAACGCCTTCGCCTGCGCGGGCTTAGGGCCGCGCACGCAACTGTCGTGCGGGGAAATGCTGTATAACCGCATGGCGCGCCTGACCCGGCGATAACCGGGACGCGCGGCTTCGCGGGCGACGATGCACCCCATGAAACGCCATCATCGGACACGGGGCTTCGCGGGCCTCACGTTCGCCGCGGCTTCGCTGGTGGCGCTGCTGCCGGTGCATGTCCGCGCCCAGAGTGCTCAGCCGCCGGTCGGCACAATCTGGACCGTGCCCGAAACCGGCGCGCTGCCTGACGACAGCTACGGACGGCTGGTACGGCGCGGCCGCGATCTCGTCACCGCGACCTATGCCCATATCGGACCGGAGGTCAGCGATCCGTCGAAGCGCTATGCCGGCAACAATCTGGCCTGCGGCGATTGCCATCTCGAGGCCGGAACGAAAAAATTCGGACTCCCGATCTTCGGGCTCTACGGCGAATTCCCGCATTACAGCGCGCGCGCGGGTGCGGAGATCACCATCGAGCAGCGCGTGAATTCCTGCATGACGCGCAGCCTGAACGGCCGCGCCATGCCGGACGACGGTCCGGAGATGCAGGCTTTTGTCGCCTACATCAAATTTCTGTCGACCGGCGTGCCGCCGGGCGAGCGCATTCCGGGACTCGGCGCCGGAAACATTCCCGAACTTGACCGCGCCGCGGATCCGGTGCGCGGCCGCACCGTCTATGTCGCGCAGTGCCAGGGCTGTCACAACACCGACGGATCGGGCATCCGGCGAAGCCTGCCGACCACAGATCTCGGCTACGTCGTGCCGCCGTTGTGGGGAGCGGATTCCTTCAACGACGGCGCCGGGATGAACCGTCTGATCACGGCGGCGAATTTCGTCCATTCCAACATGCCGCAGGGCGCGGATTACGCCAATCCGGTGCTCACGCCGGCCGATGCCTGGGACGTCGCGGCCTTTGTGGTATCGCAGCCGCGGCCCAACAAACCAGGACTCGAAAAGGATTTTCCGGACCTCGCACTGAAGCCGGTGGATACGCCTTACGGCCCCTATCTCGACGGCTTCGGTACAGCGCAGCACAAATACGGCCCGTTCGCGCCAATCCGCGCGGCGCTCGCCCGATTGAAAGCCAGCGGTAACTCCGCTTCAGGGCCGCCGCGTTAGCTGAATGGTTCGGGGAGCTAATTTAAAAAGTGACGATTACGTAGGGTGGGCTGAGCGAAGCGATGCCCACGCGGCCTTTCGACCTGGTGAGCACTCGGGTTCGTCGCTTTACGCCCTGGACCAGCCAGCTGATTAGTTCGCGCGCTTCCGCTCGATCGTGTCCCAGATCAGCGCCGCGATATCGGGGCCGCCAAGATTTTTCACGGCGCGGATGCCGGTCGGCGACGTCACGTTGATTTCAGTGAGGAAGCCGTCGATCACGTCGATGCCGACGAATATCAGACCGCGCTCGCGCAGCGGCGGGCCGAGCCGCGCGCAAATCTCGCGTTCGCGTTCGGTGAGGTCGGTGGCCTTCGGCACGCCGCCGCGCACCATGTTGGAGCGCAAGTCGTCGGGCGCGGGCACGCGATTGACGGCACCGGCGAATTCGCCGTCGACGAGAATGATGCGCTTGTCGCCATGCTTCACCGCCGGCAGGAATTTCTGCACCACCCACGGCTCGTGGAACATCGTCGTGAACAGATCGAACAGCGAGCCGAAATTGAGGTCTTCGCGGGTGACCCGGAACACCGCCTCGCCGCCCTTGCCGTAGAGCGGCTTCATCACGACGTCGCCCTGCTCGGCGCGAAACGCATTGATCGCGTCGCGGTCGCGGGTGATCAGGGTCGGCGGCATCAGGTCCGGAAAGTCGGTGACGAAAACCTTTTCCGGCGCGTTGCGGACCTGGGCGGGATCGTTGACGACCAGCGTCTTCGGATGAATCCGCTCGAGAATGTGCGTGGTCGAGATATAGGCGAGGTCGAACGGGGGATCCTGCCGCAACAGCACGACGTCGAGCGTGCCGAGATCGACGGTGCGCGGTTCGCCGAGAGTAAAATGATCCCCCGCGCTGTCGCGCACCGTCAGCGTCCGCACCGCCGCCGATACCTTGCCGTCGCGCAGCGTCAGCCGGTCCGGCGTGTAGTAGCACAGCGCATGACCGCGGCGCTGCGCTTCCAGAAGGAGCGCGAATGTCGAATCGCCGCGGATGTTGATCCGCTCGATCGGGTCCATCTGCACGGCGACGTTCAGGGGCATGAGATCACTTTAAAAAAGGCGAGGGGGCTTACGTCTACGCAATTTCCGTGGCGGCCGCTACCGCACCGCGCGCCACCGACTGTCAGCGCGACGCATCGAAGGCGTTCGCAAGGTGCCGGGGTATCGTGCCCGGCGTGACCATAATGACATCGAAGCGGATTTCGCGCTGCCCGTCGTCCGGGTGGGCCGCCAGCCAGAGTTCGGCCGCGGCGATGATGCGGCGCTTTCCCCGTTCCGTCACCGCTTCCATGGCGGCGTCCGCATCCGCGCGCGCCTTGACCTCGACGAACGCCAGCGTCCGGCGCCTTCGCGCGACGATATCGATTTCGCCCGCAGGGGTTTTCCAGCGCCGCGCGACGATCCGGTAGCCTTTGGCAATCAGCAGCAAAGCGGCGCGACTTTCGGCGGAAATGCCGAGCTGGAACGCGGCGACGCGATCGGGCCGCGGGCTTTTACGCGAAGAAACCGGCTCAGCGCGGCGCGCCATGCGGGGCCCCGTCGCTCTGCTGTTTCGCAAGCGCGATCGCGCGCTGGTAAAGCTCGCGGCGCGGCAACCCGGTCACCGCCGCCACTTCGCCGACGGCATCTTTTAGCGAAACCCGCGCCATCGCTCCCAGCAGCAGCGCGTCGGTTTCGGCTTCAGCCGGCCGCTCCGGCGCGCCCGGTGGCGCGATCACCAGCACGATTTCGCCGCGCACATCGCCGTCCGCATACATCTGAGCCAGCGCACCAAGGGTGCCGCGCCGGACTTCCTCGTGGATCTTGGTGAGTTCCCGGCATACCGCGGCCTCGCGGTCGCCCAGGCCTTCGGCAAGGTCGGCAAGCGCTGCGCCAAGCCGCGGTCCGCTCTCGAACAGCACCAGCGTTGCCGGAATACGGGCGAGTTCGGCGATCCGCGCGCGCCGTGCTCCCTGTTTGGGCGGCAGAAAGCCCGCGAACAGAAACTGGTCGGTCGGCAAGCCTGCCACCGCGAGCGCGGCGAGCGGCGCGGACGCACCCGGCACCACAGTAACCGCGTACCCGGCTTCCTGCACGGCGCGCACCAGCCGGTAGCCCGGATCGGACACCAGCGGAGTGCCGGCATCGGATACCAGCGCAATGGCCGCGCCTGCAGCGAGCTTTTGCAGCAGTTTGGGCCGCGCAGTCGCCGCGTTGTGGTCGTGGTAGGGCGTCAGCGGCGTTGCGATCGCGTAGCGGTCGAGCAGCTTGCGGGTGACGCGCGTATCCTCGCAGGCGATCACGTCCGCGCCCGCAAGGGCTCCGAGCGCGCGCAGGCTGATATCGCCGAGGTTCCCGATCGGGGTCGCGACGACATGCAGACCAGGCGAAAGTCCCGGAACTTCGGTGAGATGGTTGCCGACTCGATAGCGACGGGGTACCCGTTCGCCGTGGCCGCGCGGCTCTGAATCTGCATCGTTCATGACCGCTCAAGCCTAGCGCCGCCAGGTCCCGGCGTCATGTCCGGGCCGGATTCGTTATCCTTTTCGCCTGGTTAACCATTCGTCTCTAGAATGACAGAATGGCGCTGCCCTATGTTCCGGCGCTTTGAGCGCCTGTGAGGGGAGAACCGCTGGTGTCCGCGGAGTTACCGGTTAAGGAGTCGGCGGCGAAGCCGACGCGCCGCAGGGCGGTGATGCTGTTGGGCGGCCTTGGCGTTCTGCTGGCGGCCTGCTCGGGCAATTCGAATTATTTTTCCTCGCTGCCGTCGATGTCGTCCACGCAGCCGGGACCGTCCGGGCCGCCGGTGCCGGAAAGCACCATCGGCACCGGGCAGGTCAAGGCTGCGCTGATCCTGCCGCTGTCGGCGGGCGCCAATGCCGGGCTCGCCGGCCAGTCGATGCGCAACGCCGCCGAGATGGCGCTCGCCGAATTCAGCGCGCCGAACATTCAGCTCATCGTGAAAGACGATGCGGGCACGCCCGACGGTGCGAGGATCGCCGCCCAGCAGGCGGTCGATGAAGGCGCCGAGATCATTCTCGGGCCGCTGTTCGCGCAGTCGGTCGGTCCGGTCGCGCAGATCGCCCGCACGCGAAACATTCCGGTGATCGCCTTTTCGACCGACGCCAACGTCGCCTCGCGCGGCGTTTATCTGCTGAGCTTTCTGCCGGAATCGGACGTGGAGCGCATCATCCAGTATGCCGCCTCAACCGGCAAACGGTCCTACGCCGCGCTCATTCCGGACAATCCTTACGGCACTGTGGTCGAAGCGGCGTTCCGGCAGGACGTCGCGCGCCGTGGCGGCCAGATCGTTGCGATCGAGCGGTATTCGCACGACAAGGCGGCGATGGCGGGACCGGCGAGGAACGTGGCGCAGGCCGCGGCGCGGGCCGATGCGCTGTTTATTCCGGACAGCGGCGACGCGCTGCCCGATGTGATGCAGGCGCTGGCGGCCGGCGGGCTCAACAACAAAAAGATCCAGCTTCTCGGCACCGGCCTGTGGGACGATCCGCGCACCTTTGCCACGCCCTCGCTCGATGGCGGCTGGTACGCCGCGCCCGACGCCGTTGGCTATCGCAATTTCACCAATCGCTACGTCGCGCGCTTCAAGACCCAGCCGGCGCGCCCGGCGACGCTGGCTTATGATGCGGTCGCGCTTGTTGCGGCTTTGGTGAAAACCCAGGGGCCGCAGCGCTTCTCCGCCGAGACGCTGACCAACCCCTCGGGATTTTCCGGGATCGACGGCCTGTTCCGCTTCCGCCCGGACGGCACCAGCGAACGCGGGCTCGCGGTGCTGCGTGTCACGCCATCGGGACCGCAGACGATCTCGCCGCCGCCGCGCAGTTTCGGATCGGCCGGAACGCAAGCGAGCCGCTGACCGCTGTCGCCGGACGCCTTACGCCGCCAGATCCGCGACCACCGCGTCGAGAATCGGAAAGCCGGGAAGGCTGACGCGCAGATGGCCGGACCCGGTCGTCTCGAGCAGGCCGTGGCCGCGAAGTTCGGCGATCCGCGATGCGTCGAGCGGGCGGTTGGCCAGCGCGGCGAACCGCTGTGGATCGATGCCTTCGGCGAGCCGAAGCCCCATCAGCAAAAACTCGTCGCCCATCTGCTCCCGCGTGAGAATTTCGTCCTCGACAATGCCGCTGCCTTCGGCCTCGACGCGCGCGAGCCAGGTTTCCGGCCGCTTTTCAGTCGCGATCGCGTGGCGCTCGCCGCCGATGTCCAGCCGGCCATGCGCTCCGGGCCCGATGCCGGCATATTCATGCGCGCGCCAGTAGACCAGATTGTGCCGGCATTCGCCGCCGGGCCGGGCATGGTTGGAAATCTCGTACGCCGGCAAACCGTGCGCCGCGCAGACGTCCTGGGTCGTGTCGTAGAACGCCCGCGCGGTGTCCTCGTCGGGCGTTTTGAGTTTGCCCGCGTCGTAAAGCGCGGCGAACGGCGTGTCCGGCTCGATGGTGAGCTGATAGAGCGAAAGATGCTCGCCGGCTTCGGTGAGCGCCCGCTTAAGCTCCAGCGCCCAGTCCTGCGGCGTCTGCTGCGGGCGCGCATAAATCAGATCGAACGAATAGCGGCCGAAAATGCTGCGCGCGGTCGCGACCGCGTCGAGCGCCTCGCGCGCCGAATGCAGCCGGCCCAGTTCGCCGAGCGCGCGGTCGTCGAGCGCCTGCACGCCGAGCGACACGCGGTTGACCCCGGCCGCGCGATAGCCGCGAAACCGTGTCGCCTCGACACTGGTCGGGTTGGCTTCGAGCGTGACTTCAACATCGGACTCGACCGTCCAGTGCTGCCCGATGGCATCGAGCACGGCGCCGACCGTCGATGGCTGCATCAGCGACGGCGTGCCGCCACCAAAGAAAATCGATGAGACGGTGCGGCCGGGCACCCGCGCCGCGGTCGAGGCAATCTCGGCGGCAAACGCGCGCACGAAGCGCGGCTCGTCGATGCCGCCGCGGCGCACGTGGCTGTTGAAGTCGCAATAGGGGCACTTCGACAGGCAGAACGGCCAATGCACGTAAACGCCGAAGGCGGTCTCGTCCCGATCACTCAAGGCACGCCTCCGCCAGTTTGAGAAACGCACGCGCCCGATGCGACAGGCCCGCGCCGCGCGGCGGCAGGCCATGCTTCTCGTCGCCCGACATTTCGCCGAACGTCCGCGCGTGGCCGTTCGGCAGGAACATCGGATCGTAACCAAAACCTTTGTCGCCGCGCGGCGGCCAGACCAGCGTGCCGTCGATGCGGCCTTCGAATTCTTCCACGTGGCCGTCAGGCCAGGCGACGCACAGTGCGGAGACGAAATGCGCGGCTCGCTGCTGCGGCGTGTCCGCGCCGCGTTCGCGCAGTTTTTGTTCGACGATCTCCATCGCGCGGCCGAAATTCTTGTCCGCACCCGCCCAGCGCGCGGAGTGGATGCCCGGCGTGCCGTCGAGCGCATCGACCACGAGGCCGGAATCGTCGGCGAACGCCGGCAGGCCGGATGCCTGCGCAGCGGCATCCGCCTTTATGCGCGCGTTGGCGCGAAAGCTGGTGCCGGTTTCTTCGGGTTCGATCAGTCCCATCTCGCCTGCTGATATGGCCTCGATCCGGTAGGGCGCCAGCAGTTCACGCATTTCTTTCAGCTTGCCGGCATTGTGCGTGGCGATGATCACACGGCCACTCAGGCGGCGATGCGCCCGATCGCTCACATCACCGCCATTTTCTGCAAGTCGATCAGCTTGGTGACACCTTTACGCGCCAGTGCCAGCAGAGTCGTTAACTGCTCCTCGGAAAATGGCACCTTTTCTGCCGTGGCCTGCACCTCGACGATGTTGCCCGATCCGGTGAGCACGAAATTGGCGTCCGTCTCGGCCTGCGAGTCCTCGGCATAGTCGAGATCGAGCACCGCTACGCCGCCGCATACGCCGCAGGAGATGGCCGCGATATGGTCGCGCATCACCTCCTGCTGGAGCATGTTGCGGGCCTTCATCCAGGCGAGGCAGTCGTACAGCGCGATCCAGGCGCCGGTGATCGAGGCGGTACGGGTGCCGCCGTCCGCCTGGATGACGTCGCAGTCGATGGTGATCTGGCGCTCGCCGAGGGCCTTGAGATCGACAACGGTGCGCAGGCTGCGTCCGATCAGCCGCTGGATTTCGACGGTGCGTCCGTTCTGCTTGCCCGCCGAGGCCTCGCGGCGCGTCCGCTCGAGCGTCGCGCGCGGCAGCATGCCGTATTCGGCGGTGATCCAGCCGCGGGCCTGGCCCTTGAGCCAGGGTGGCAACCGGTCCTCCAGCGTAGCCGTGACCAGGACGTGCGTATCGCCGAACCGCACGAAGCACGAGCCCTCGGCGAATTTCACCACGCCGCGCTCGAGCGATACGGCTCGCAGTTCATCAGGCTGTCGGCGGCTTGGCCGCATGTTCCGTTCTCCTCCCCGGGGCGTCCGTCGTGCCATCCCCGCTAGCTGGCAGGTCTTTTAGGGGTGCCACGTAAGACCCACAAGGGCGGCAAGCCCGCTAAAAACCACCAGAACCCGCAAGAACCCGCAAGAAGCCGAAAGAAGCCTCCGATTGCGTCCCGGCGCGTATTGCCGGTACCCTTCGCCTTGAACGGCTGGCGCAACTTCACCACGTGTTGCGGCAGAGTTCAGGAGTACACCTTGGCCAGTCACGACCTGCCGCTCGTCAGCAGCCAGCTCAGCCTCGCGCAGCTCAACGAGCGTTCGCGCGAGATATTTCGTCTGATCGTCGAAAGCTATCTGGCGACGGGCGAACCGGTCGGCTCGCGCAATCTGTCGCGTATTCTGCCGATGACGCTCTCGCCCGCGTCGGTTCGCAACGTCATGTCCGATCTGGAACAGCTCGGCCTTGTCTACGCGCCGCATACGTCCGCGGGCCGGCTGCCGACCGAGATCGGGCTGCGGTTCTTTGTCGATGCGCTGATGCAGATCGGCGATCTGAGCGAACAGGACCGAAACGCCATCGAGGCGCAGGTTGCGGGGTCCGGCCAGTCGAAGTCGCTCGAAGGGCTGCTGACGGAGGCTTCGGGGCTGCTGTCCGGGTTAAGCCGCGCCGCCGGTGTCGTCCTCACCGTGAAGTCGAACCAGCGCATCAAGCATGTCGAGTTCGTGCGGCTGGAGCCCCAGCGCGCGCTGGTTGTCCTCGTCGCGGAAGACGGCCAGATCGAGAACCGCGTCCTCGACATTCCGGTCGGGCTGCCAACATCGGCCCTGATCGAGGCCGCGAATTTTCTCAACGCGCGCATGCGCGGACGGACGCTCGCCGAGGTCAGGGCGGAGATCGAGCAGCACGTCACGGAAGGCCAGGCCGAGCTCGACGAACTCACCCAGCGGATCGTCTCCGCGGGGCTCGCGAGCTGGTCCGGCGGTGAGCGCGACGAGCGCAAGCTGATCGTGCGCGGGCAGGCGCATCTGCTCGAGGACCTCAGGGTGCTGGCCGACCTGGAACGGGTACGGCTGCTGTTCGACGATCTCGAAACGAGGCGCGAGGTGATCGACCTGCTCGGCCGCGCCGAGCGGGCGGAGGGCGTCCGGATTTTCATCGGTTCGGAGAACAACCTGTTTTCGCTGTCGGGGTCGTCGACGATCGTCGCGCCCTATCACGACGCCTCGGGCCAGATCGTCGGCGTGCTGGGGGTGATCGGCCCGACCCGGCTGAATTATGCCCGCATCATCCCGATGGTCGATTATACCGCCAGGGTCGTCAGCAAGCTTTTGGCCGGCTGACCCCGTTAACGGTCCGGTTGCCCTGCATGTGCTTGATTTTTAGCCGGCGAGGCCTGATATGCGGACCAGCAAACGGACAGGTAACGATATGACGGATCAGACCGCGCGTACCGAAGACGCAGCGGCTCCCGGCGAGGGCGCCGCACCGGCGACCCAGCCGGCCGCGCCCGCCGAGGGCGATGCGGCAGCGCTTGCTGCCGAGTTCAAGGACAGACTTCTCCGCACGCTGGCGGAGATGGAGAACCTGCGGGCGCGCACCGCGCGTGAAGTTGCCGATACCCGTCTTTATGCCGTTTCGAATTTCGCGCGCGACCTGCTGGGTGTTGCCGACAACATGCGACGCGCGCTCGATGCGGTGTCGGCCGAACTGCGCGCCAGCGTCGAGCCCGGCGTGAAGGCGCTGGTTGACGGCGTCGAGCTTACGGAGCGCGAGCTTTTGAAAGCGCTCGAAAAGAACGGCATGCGCCAGTTCAATCCGGCCGGCGAGAAGTTCGATCCGAACTTCCATCAGGCCATGTACGAAGTCCCCGACCCGTCGGTGCCCGCCGGCAGTATCGTTCAGGTGGTGCAGCCCGGCTACATGATCGGCGAGCGCGTCCTGCGACCCGCGATGGTGGGCGTGTCAAAGGGCGGTCCCCGCGTCGCGCCGGCGTCGCGCCCGGCCGGCGCCGGCGAAAAATCGTAACCGGGCGGGCGGATTTCCGCTGCGCCGCCTGCGTCTAACGGCCTTCCACGCTGTCGCGAACCGTGCGCATGCGTGCGAGTACGCCGGGCCATCCATCGGTCGGGCTTATTCCCACCATTTGCAGAAATCCGCCACCACCGAAGCGAAGCCACTGCACGACCATGACCGGGGCGCCGGTCCGGGCGTCTTTCGCTTCCGCCATGGTCTGAAAGCCCGACTGGCCGCCGATGCGCAGCGGTTCGGACAGCATGACATGGATGTCGCGGATGCCGCCGATTTCGTTGAACGCGAGCCTCGCGAAGTTCGGGTGATCCGCGTTCTCGCTCGGGCCACCGGGCGAAGCGGTAATCAGAAAACGCGCGCGGCTCGCGTCCTCGGACATATCGGCAAATGAACCATTCGGGCTGCCGGCGGGCGTGTCGCTCAACATCAGGGCACGCCCGCGGAAGACGCCGACCACATGGAAGCCGGCAAAATCGCCAACCGCGAACGGTAACAGACCCAGCTGTTCGGCCTCCGGCACTTCGGGACGCACAGTCAGCGTCGCCAGCGCCGTGCGCACCACGCTGTCCGAATAGACCGTGTCCTGTTCGGGCACCTGCACCGTGACGAGCACGGTCAGATCCGATGCGTTCGCGACCAGCAGCCACTTCCGGTAATGCGCCTTGTCGACCGCCTGCCGGCCGACAAGAAGAAAGCCCTTGCCGTCGCCCAGTTTGATCGGCTCGCGCTTCTCGATGGTGACGCCCTGCTTCTTGAGCACGTCGGTGTCGAGGGTCTTCTCGATCTGGGCATAAGCCGCCGCCGGCAGCGCGGAGATCAGAATCGCCGCATCCTTGGCCGGATCGGCGAACCCGATGAAGCTGTCGCGCACGATCATGCCCGCAGGCGGCACCAGCCCGATGCGGGAGCCGGGCGGGAAGACCACGTCCGCCGCGCGCGCCGGCATCGCGGCAGCGACGACGGCGAACGCGACGGCAAACAGGATGGCGCCGGCTGGTCCAATGGAACGAACGTGGCCAATGCGCATCATGCAGTGCCTCTGTTGCCGGCCGGAATTGAAGCTGGTTCGGGCGTGCCGCGCGTAACGCGGCGGAGGGTCAGATTGATCCGTCCTCCCTCCGGTAGCAAGCTTGAAGTGCCCGGATAAATCCGGTCGACGCCGTGGAAATTAAGCCTCGCCTCTCCCTCCAGGATGACGACGTCGCCCGAGCCCAGCCGAAGCGTGCGGCTGGGGTCGGAGCGATTTCGGCCGCCAACGCGAAACAGACAGGTGTCGCCCAGCGAAATTGAAACCACCGGCGCTTCGAAATCCTGCTCGTCGCGGTCCTGATGCAGTCCCATCCTCGCGTTCGCTGAATAAAAATTAATGAGGCAGGCTTCCGGGGCCGCCGCGTAGCGCGCAAGCCGGTCCCACACCGCCGTAAGCCGCGCGGGCATTTCGGGCCACGGCATTCCGGTCTCCGGATGCGTCGGCTGATAGCGATAGCCGGTTTGATCGGACACCCAGCCGAGCGGTCCGCAATTCGACATCCGCACCGTGAACGGACGCCCCGACTTCGGCATCCGCGGGGTGAACAGCGGTGCCTTCGAAAAGACCGCGCGCAGGTCCGCGAGCAACGCGGTCTGTGCGTCCCGGTCGAGCCAGCCCGCATGGACGCGAAGCCCCTGTAACTTCGGCTGCAAATTCATCCGTTTCCGGCTCCCTGGCACGGCCGTTCCTGTCTTGCGGGGCGCACTCGCTCTCCTATATGAGCCAAGGGAAATCGTCTGGAAACACTGCCCGGCGATAGTGAGTTACAAGGGGGTCGGATGAAGGGCGCCATTAATTGGGCCGACCCGACCTGCCGCTAAAGAGAGGATAAACAACCATGGCCAAGGTCATCGGTATCGATCTCGGGACGACCAATTCATGCGTCGCCGTTATGGAAGGCAAGTCGCCGAAGGTCATCGAGAACGCCGAGGGAATGCGGACGACGCCGTCCATCGTCGCTTTCACGGATGAGGGCGAACGACTCGTCGGTCAGCCGGCGAAACGCCAGGCAGTCACCAATCCGGAACGGACGATTTTCGCGGTTAAGCGGCTGATCGGCCGCCGCTACGACGATCCGATGGTGGAGAAAGACAAGAAGCTCGTCCCGTACAAGATTGCGCGCGCCTCGAATGGCGACGCCTGGGTCGAGATCGAAGGCAAGACCTATTCGCCTTCGCAGATTTCCGCCTTCATCCTGCAAAAGATGAAGGAGACGGCTGAAGCCTATCTCGGCTCCAAGGTCGAGCAGGCCGTCATTACCGTACCCGCATACTTCAACGACGCCCAGCGCCAGGCCACCAAGGACGCCGGCAAAATCGCCGGCCTCGAAGTGCTGCGCATCATCAACGAGCCGACCGCCGCCGCGCTCGCTTACGGGCTCGACAAGACCAAGACCGGCACCATCGCAGTCTATGACCTCGGTGGCGGCACGTTCGACATTTCCGTGCTCGAAATCGGCGACGGCGTGTTTGAGGTGAAGTCGACCAACGGCGACACATTCCTCGGCGGCGAAGATTTCGACATGCGGCTGGTCAACTATCTGGCCGACGAGTTTCAGAAGGAGCAGGGCATCGACCTGCGCCGCGACAAGCTCGCGCTCCAGCGGCTCAAGGAGTCGGCGGAAAAGGCCAAGATCGAGCTGTCGTCCACGACCCAGACCGAAATCAACCTGCCGTTCATCACCGCGGACGCGTCGGGCCCGAAGCATCTGACGATGAAGCTCACCCGCGCCAAATTCGAGGCGCTGGTCGACGATCTCATTCAGAAGACGATCGAGCCCTGCCGGCAGGCGATCAAGGACGCCGGTCTGACCGCGGCCGAGATCAACGAGGTGGTTCTGGTCGGCGGCATGACGCGCATGCCGAAGGTCCAGGAAGTCGTGAAGCAGCTGTTCGGCAAGGAGCCGCACAAGGGCGTTAACCCTGACGAAGTCGTCGCGGTCGGCGCTGCAATCCAGGCCGGCGTGCTGCAGGGCGACGTCAAGGACGTGCTGCTGCTCGACGTTACGCCGCTCTCGCTCGGCATCGAGACGCTCGGCGGCGTGTTCACCCGCCTGATCGATCGCAACACCACGATCCCGACCAAGAAGAGCCAGGTGTTCTCGACCGCCGAGGACGGCCAGACCGCGGTGACGATCCGTGTGTTTCAGGGCGAACGCGAAATGGCGGCCGACAACAAACTGCTCGGGTCGTTCGATCTGATCGGCCTTCCGCCCGCGCCGCGCGGCGTGCCGCAGGTCGAGGTCACGTTCGACATCGACGCCAACGGCATCGTCAACGTGTCCGCGAGGGACAAAGGCACCGGCAAGGAACAGCAGATCCGGATCCAGGCATCTGGCGGTCTCAGCGAGACCGACATCCAGAAGATGGTGAAGGATGCCGAGGCTCACGCCGAGGACGACAAGAAGCGCAAGGCCGAGGTCGAGGCGAAGAACCACGCCGAGGCGCTGGTCCACACTACGGAAAAGACCCTGGCCGAACATGGCTCGAAGATCGGCGACGCCGAGCGGCGCGCCATCGAGAACGCCATGGCCGACCTCAAGGAAGCCTTGAAGGGTACCGACGCCGAGGCGATCGCGGCCAAGACCAACACGCTCGCGCAGGCTTCGATGAAGCTTGGCGAGGCGATGTACAAACAGTCCTCCGAGCAGCCGGGCGGCGGGCCCGAAGCGCCCGAAGGCAAGAAGGACGATGTCGTCGACGCCGAGTTCACGGAAGTCGACGACGACAAGAAGAACAAGAAGTCGGCTTGATCCGGCGCGACATTCATGCCGGCATTCGCACCAGATATGCAAAAGCTGTTACCCCCGGGCTTGACCCGGGGGTGCATCTTTTCTCACATGGAGGCATGATCGGGGACGTCCCGGTCATAACGCCGTGCAATGGATGCGTGGGTTGGAGCGGGAATGTCGAAACGCTGCTTCTATGAAGTTCTGACCGTCGAGCGCACTGCCAGCGAAGGCGATATCAAAGCGGCCTTCCGCAAACAGGCGATGCAGTGGCATCCGGACCGCAATCCCGGCGACGATGCGGCCGAGCACCGGTTCAAGGAGGTCAATGAGGCCTACGAGGTTCTCAAAGACCCCAACAAGCGCGCGGCCTACGATCGTTTCGGTCACGCGGCCTTCGAGCAGGGCGGAACGGCGGCCCACGGTTTCGGCGCCGATTTCGCCACCACATTCTCCGACATATTCGACGACCTGTTCGGCATGAGCGGCCGTCGCGGCCGCGGCTCCGGCCGCGAGCGCGGCGCCGACCTGCGCTACAACATGGAGATCTCGCTGTTCGAGGCGTTCTCCGGCAAGAACGCGCAGGTTCGCATTCCGACCTCGGTGACGTGCGAGGCCTGCTCCGGCTCGGGCGCGAAATCCGGCACCAAGCCGAAGACCTGTCCGATGTGCGCCGGCCAGGGCAAGGTTCGCCAGGCCCAGGGCTTCTTCACGCTCGAACGCACCTGTCCGGGCTGTCAGGGCCGCGGCCAGGTGATCGACAGCCCGTGCGCCTCGTGCGCGGGCTCCGGTCGCGTGACGCGCGAGCGCACCCTGTCGGTGAATATTCCGCCCGGCGTCGAGGACGGCACCCGCATCCGGCTCGCCAGCGAAGGCGAAGCAGGCGTACGCGGCGGACCGCCTGGCGATCTCTACATTTTCCTCTCGATCGGCTCGCATCCGTTCTTTCAGCGCGACGGCGCCGATCTGCACTGCCGCGTACCGATCTCGATGGTGACGGCGTCGCTCGGCGGCGAGCTGGAGGTACCCACCATCGACGGCGGCAAGACCAAGGTGAAGGTCACCGAAGGCACCCAGTCCGGCCAGCGTTTCCGCCTTCAGAATAAGGGCATGCCCGTGCTGCGCTCACGCCAGAGCGGCGACATGTATGTGCAGGTCGTGGTCGAGACCCCCCAGAAGCTGACCCGGAAACAGCGCGAATTGCTAGCCGAATTCGACCGGCTGTCGTCTTCGGAGACTCACCCGGAATCCGCCGGATTTTTCGGTAAAGTCAAAGACTTCCTCGATGCCTTCGGCGGTAAAACCGCCAATCCCGCATAACCGTCGCGCGCGGGCCTCCCCGGCCTGCTGTTGGCCTTCACCGGCGGATGCTATAAAAAGCGGCGTATTGGTTTGTCCCGATTTGTCATGTCGCACCCTGCCCTGCGTAAATTCGAACAGAAGATCGAGCGGCCGCTGCGCCTTCTCGAGCTGAAGAAGACCATGATCGAGCGTAATATCGGTCGGCAAATTCGGCTGTTCGAGCGGAAGCGGGACGACATCGCGCGGAAGATCGACGACCAGATCGAGCAGTTCGAGCGCAAGCGGGGCATTCGGCTTGACGATGAGGTTCGCTTCATCCGGTCCTGGATCGAACGGCCGCTGAGTATCGGCGCGGTGGCCCCGTCGAGCAAAATGCTGGCGCGGACGATGGCGCGCTATGTCGATCCCCGCAGCGACGGACCGGTGGTCGAACTCGGTCCTGGCACGGGGCCGGTCACGGAAGCTCTGGTCCAGGCCGGCGTCGCGCCATCGCGTCTCGTGCTGGTCGAATTTAATCCGGGATTTTGCCGGATTCTGCGCTCGCGCTATCCCGACGCCACGCTGGTGCAGGGCGACGCCTACGGCATGCGCCGGCTGCTCGAGACGCTGCTTCTGCAGCCGGCCGCTGCGGTCGTCTCGGGTCTGCCGCTGGTGACCAAGCCGATCAAGATGCGGCTTCGCCTGCTCCGTGACGCGTTCGACCTCATGCTCCCCGGCGCACCGTTCGTTCAGTTCACCTATTCGGTGGCGGCGCCGGTGCCGAAACGGCTGGGCGGCTTTTCGGTCGAAGCGTCGGAGCGTATCTGGATGAATCTGCCTCCGGCACGGGTCTGGGTCTATCGCAGGCCCTGACATTTCAGCATGGCCGCTCCGAAAATCCTCGTCATGGCCGGTTCGCTGCGCGCGGGCTCGCACAATGCGCGGCTTGCGGCGCTTGCCGCGAAAGAGATCGCGCTCGCCGACGGCGATGTCACGCGCATCTCGTTTGCCGACTACACGCTGCCGCTGTTCGACGCCGACCTGATAACGGGGAGCGGTCTGCCCCGTCAGGCCACCGATCTCAAGAACATGCTCGCGGCGCATCAGGGCGTCTTCATCGCCAGCCCCGAATACAGCGCTTCGGTTTCGCCGCTGATCAAGAACGCGATCGACTGGATGTCGCGCGGCCGCGACAGCAGCGAGCCTAGTTATGCCGTGTTCAAGGGCCGCGTCTTCGCGCTCGGTGCGGCTGCAAACGGCGCAGCCGGCGGCGTGCGCGGACTGATGGCGCTTCGCCAGGTGCTCGAACTTGGCTGCGGCGCGCTGGTGATTCCCGAACAGATCGCAGTCGGCCGCGCCAGTCAGGCGTTCGACGATATGGACAACCTCACCGACGAAGCGCTGGCAAAATCCCTCAAGGGGCTTGCACGCCGCCTCGTGGAAATGGCAAGCCTGATGCCACGTGGCACGGGATGACTGGAACGGCAACGCCGCTGGAACCCCGCGGGCGCCTGATCGTCGCGCTCGACGTGTCGTCCGTTGATGAAGCCCGGTCGCTGGTGAGCCGTCTCGGCGACACGGTGTCGTTCTACAAGATCGGCTATCAGCTCGCTTACGCTGGCGGATTAGGCTTCGTGCCGGAGCTCACGGGCGCCGGCAAGAGCGTGTTTCTCGATCTCAAGCTGCACGACATTGGCAATACGGTTGCCCAGGGCGTCAAAAGCGTGTCGCGCCTCGGCGCCAGCTTCCTGACCGTGCACGCCTATCCGCAGACGCTGAAGGCCGCGCTCGATGCCCGCGCGGGCGGGCTGCGCATCCTCGCCGTCACGGTCCTGACATCCTATGAAAATGCCGACCTGGAAGAGGCGGGTTACACCACCAGCGTACAGGCCCTGGTGGCCCGCCGCGCCGGGCTGGCCCGCACGCTTGGCGCCGACGGCCTGGTGTGTTCGCCCGAAGAGGCCGCCGCGGTGCGGGCGCTCGTCGGTCCGGACATGGCGCTTGTCACGCCCGGCATCCGCCCCGCCGGTGCTGCGGCCGGCGATCAGAAGCGGATCATGACGCCTGCCGCTGCCATTGCGGCGGGCGCCGACTATCTTGTAGTCGGCCGCCCGATCGTTGCCGCCGCCGATCCGAAAGCGGCGGCCGAGGCGATTGTCGCCGACATTGCCGGGCAGGCAGCGGAGGAGAAATGACATGGCCAAGGGATACTGGATCGGTCGGGTCGATGTGAGCAACGAAGAGGGTTACAAACCCTATGCGGCCGCGAATCCCGCCATCTTTCGCAAATACGGCGGCCGTTTTGTCGTCCGTGCCGGCAAATTCGAATGTACGGAAGGCACCAGCGTTTCGCGCAACGTCGTGATCGAGTTTCCCGACTACGCATCCGCGCTCGCCTGCTACCACTCGCCGGAATACCAGGCCAACATCAAGGTGCGGCAGCCGCATTCGACCGTCGATATGATCATCATCGAAGGCTACGACGGACCACAGCCCTGATCGCCTGCGCGGTTGCCGGTTCGCCGTGTTGCTGGCGCAGCCTCGCCCCGCTATATCCGCAGCAACCGGAGACGAGCCCCGATGGCTGCGGCAAGTTCGGATATGCGGCTGGTGATCGCGGGCGCCGGCGGGCGCATGGGCCGCGCGCTGATTCACGCCATCGCGGCGACCCAAGGGGTGACGCTGGCCGGCGCGGTGGAATCGCCCGGCTCGGCGGTCATCGGCCGCGATGCCGGCGAGCTTGCCGGTCTCGGGCCGAACGGCGTGAAGGTGACGAGCGACGTTGCCCCGCTGCTCAAGGCGGCTGACGGACTGATCGAGTTCACCATTCCGGCATCGACGCTGGCGCTCGTGGAGCTGACCGCGGCCGCCGGCGTCGTGCACGTCATCGGCACTACCGGCCACTCGGCGGAAGAGGATGCCGCGATCGTCGCGCTGGCGGCACGCGGCGCGCCGATCGTCAAATCCGGCAACATGAGTCTCGGCGTCAATCTCCTTGCCGCGCTGGTCAAGCGCGTCGCGCATACGCTTGGCGAGGATTACGACGTCGAAATTCTGGAGATGCATCACAACAAAAAGATCGACGCGCCGTCCGGCACCGCGCTGATGCTCGGCCGCGCGGCGGCCGCAGGGCGCGCCATCGATCTCGCGCAACGCTCGGAACGCGGACGTGACGGACTGACCGGCGCGCGCGCTTCTGGCGATATCGGATTTGCCTCGCTGCGCGGCGGCACCGTGGTCGGCGACCACACCGTGATCTTCGCAGGCCCGTCGGAGCGTCTGGAGCTGACGCATCGCGCCGAGGACCGCATGATCTTCGCCCGCGGCGCGCTGCGGGCGGCGCTGTGGGCGCGTGGCAGGAAGCCCGGTCTCTATTCGATGGCCGACGTGCTGGGTGTGAACGATATCTGAACTGACGCGATGCAGGAACAAAGCGAATGAGTGAGCGTGTGCTGGTACTGGTGCGGCATGGTGAGAGCGAGTGGAACAAAAAAAACCTCTTCACCGGCTGGCGTGACGTAGGCCTGACCGAAAAAGGCGTTGCGGAAGCCCGCGCGGCCGGCGGCAGGCTGAAGGCCCAAGGCCTGCGCTTCGATCTCGCTTTCACCTCGGTGCTGGTTCGCGCCCAGCGCACGCTCGATCTGGTTCTGGAAGAGCTGGACCAGACCGGCATTCCGGTAATAAGGAACGTGGCGCTCAACGAGCGCGACTACGGCGAACTCTCCGGACTCAACAAGGACGACGCCCGGGCGAAGTGGGGCGCGGAGCAGGTTCATATCTGGCGCCGCTCCTACGACGTCCCGCCGCCCGGCGGCGAGAGTCTGAAAGACACCGCGGCACGCGTTCTGCCGTATTACATTCAGGAGATCCTGCCGCGCGTTCTGCGCGGCGAAAGGGTTCTGGTCGCCGCTCACGGTAATTCGCTGCGGGCCCTGATCATGGTGCTCGAGCATCTGTCGCCGGAGCAGATCGTCGCGCGCGAAGTGGCAACCGGCGTTCCGCTGATCTACCGGCTCAACGCGGATTCCACCGTCGCCGAAATGCGCGATTTAGCGGCGTAACTCCTCCCTCTCCCCGCAGGCGGGGAGAGGGAGCAGGCTTATGCCGCCGCGGCGCTGGTCTGACCCGCTTCCCAGCCCAGCATGGCGCGTTTGCGGGTGATGCCCCAGTGATAGCCGGTGAGGTCGCCGGCTTTGCCGATCACGCGATGACACGGCACCACGAATGCGATCGGATTTTTGCCGACCGCGGCGCCGACCGCGCGCGCGGCGGCCGGCGAGCACACCCTGCCGGCGATCCCCGAATAGGTGGCGACGCGGCCCATCGGGATCTTCAGCAGCGTCTGCCAGACCCGCACTTCCCAGTCCGTGCCGATCAGTACGACGCGGAGCGGCTGTTCCGGCTGCCATCGCGACGGATCGAAGATGCGCCGCGCTATCGGCGCGGTTTGCGCGGCGTCGGCGACGTAGTTCGCCTTCGGCCAGCGGCGCTTCATGTCGGCGAGGGTGCCTGCCTCGTCGCCCGGATCGGCAAACGCCAGCCCGGCAAGGCCGCGTTCGGTCGCCATCACCAGCGCCTTGCCGAACGGCGACGGATGAAAGCCGTACCGCATCGTCAGGCGCTCTCCGCCGGACTTCCATTCGCCGGGCGACATCGCCTCATGGGTGATGAACAGGTCGTGAAGCCGGCCGGGCCCCGAAAGGCCCACTTCGTAGGTCGCGTCGAGCACGCTCGCGGAATCGCGCAGCAGCTGGCGTGCGCCGTCGAGCGTCAGCGCCTGGAGGAAGGCTTTCGGCGTCAGCCCGGCCCAGCGGCGGAACAGGTGGTGAAGCTCGGTCGGGGTCACACCCGAGGCTTCGGCGATGGCGTCGATTTCCGGCTGCTCGCGCCAATGGTCGCGGATGTGTCCGATCGCGCGGCGCACGACGTCGTAATCGTCGGCTGCGGCGGCGAGCGGCTCAAGATCGGGAATGCGGTCGGGTGACAGCATGGGTGCCTCCATTCATTTGCTCCCATCTAGGCCGCAGGCGAAGGCCCAACCACCCGATTTCTGCCTAGTTCAGCACCGTCCGGGTCGGCCCGCGTCTGGCTTCGCCGAGTGCGTTCGACAGCGCCGCTGCAAAACTGGCCTTCTCGTCCGGCCCCAGCGCCGCGGCGATCGGCAGCCGCCGGCCGCGTGACACCAGGAACAGGCTTTCGATGCCGAATTCCTCATGGACGGTCCGGTCGAGCTTCACCCAGACCGGGTTGAGCGTCCACTCGCGGGCGCCGCCCGCGGGTTGACCTTGCGCACTTTCAGTTCCGACGCGGTCACGGTGACTTCCTCATAGGCGCGGGCGGCGCGAAAGTTGGCCCTGAAGGCCCAGTAAATCAACGCGACGTCGAGCCCGAGGAATCCGAAAACCGGCCACGCCCCCAGCATCAGAAACACCATGCCGGACACGAAGCTCACGCCACCGATACAGAGCATGAGCACCAGAAACCCGGTCGAGCCGAGCGAGCGGTGCGGCGTAATGACGGCCGAAAAGATCGCAGGTTCGGCGGATGCTCCGGTGACGCTGCCGCTGTTGTCGGGAATCCATGGCGCTCATTATAGGGGAAATATGGCGCGCAGGACCATTCGGCAAAGCCTGAAATCGGCCCGCAAGGGAACCGCGGCCCGCGTCAAGGGCGGCAAGGCCCGCGACGAGGCCGACACCAGGGCGGCCCACGGCGAATTGCCGCAATGGACCAGTGCCGAAATCGAGGAAGCTTTCCGGCGTTTCGCCGCCGCCAATCCCGAGCCGCGCGGCGAGCTGCAGTCCGTCAATGCCGTTCACGCTGCTGGTGGCGGTGGTGCTGTCCGCGCAGGCGACCGACGCCGGCGTCAACAGGGCGACGCCGGCTTTGTTCAAACTCGCCGACACGCCGGCGAAGATGGTGAAGCTCGGCGAGCCGCGCGTGCGCGATCTGATCAAGACGATCGGCCTCTACCGCACCAAAGCAAAGAATGTGATCGCGCTGTCGAAACAGCTGCTCGCCGAACACGGCGGCGAAGTTCCGCACGACCGCGACGCGCTGGAAGCGCTGCCGGGCGTCGGCCGCAAGACCGCAAACGTGGTGCTCAACATTGCGTTCGGCGAACCGACCATCGCGGTCGATACCCACATCTTCCGCGTCGGCAATCGCACCGGGATGGCTGTCGGCAAGACGCCGCTCGAGGTCGAGATGAAGCTGATGGAGGTGGTTCCCGCGCGCTACCTTCTGCACGCGCACCACTGGCTCATCCTGCACGGCCGCTACGTCTGCGTGGCGCGGCGCCCGCTGTGCGAGAAATGTCTGATCGCCGATCTGTGCAAATGGCCGGGGAAGACCACGCTCGTTTCAGCCGCCCCGGCGTAACGGGCGCGCCGGGGCGCGTCTCGCTCCGGCTTGCCTTGGCCCGTTCGTTCAATCGCCGGCCGGTGCTATAATCGGCTATGGAACCCGTTTCCGCGTCTCTGCTTCTACGTCGTGCCGTATGAGTGAAGCGTTCTTTGCCGAAGTGTCGGCGTGGCTCACCCAGGCGGGTCTCGGCGGCATGCCCGAAACCGGGATCGTTTCCGGATTCTGCGAACGCTGCGTTGCCGTCGGCCTGCCGCTCGACCGCGCGCATCTGTTTATCGACACGCTGCATCCCGTTCACGAAGGTCGTCTGATCCGCTGGGGCTTTGGCCCGGACGAATCGCCGCTGCTCGAATATGGCCGCACCAGTCCGGAGGCGCTCGCCGCGACCGGACAGAATCCGCAGGATGTCGAGTCCGCCGGCCGCTGGCTGAAGAGCCCGTTCCACAAAATGCTGCAGGAGGGGGAGACGCTTTTCCGCATGCGCCTCGCCGATCCTGCGGCGCGCGAGTTTTCGCTGCTGCCGGACTGGTTCGCGGCGGGCTTGACCGACTATGCCGCCATCATCGTCAGCTTCGCGCCCGACGGCATCGTTGGCGAGATGGACTGCATCTATTCGTCGTGGGCGACCCGGTCGCCCGCGGGATTCAGCGACACCGATATCGCCGCGCTGCGGCGTCTCGCGCCCTGCCTGGCGCTGGCGATCAAATCGGTATCGCTCGTGCGCATGACGCGAACGCTGATGGAAACCTACCTCGGCCGCGGCGCCGGAGGGCGGGTGCTCAGCGGACGGATCGTGCGCGGCATCGCTGAGCGAATTGATGCGGTGGTCTGGTTCAGCGATCTGCGCGGCTTCACGCGGATCACCGACGCGGCTCCCGAGCACGTCATCCCCATGCTCAATGACTATTCCGATGCGGTCGTGTCGGCGATTCATGAGCATGGGGGCGACGTCCTCAAGCTGATCGGCGACGGAACGCTCGCCATTTTCACCGGCGAAGACCGCGTTCATGCCTGCACCGCGGCGCTCTCGGCTGCGGTTGCGGCGCGCGAGGGCGTGGCGGAATTGAACATACGCCGCGCCGCTGAAGGCAAATCCGTTACCGACGTGTATCTGGGTCTGCATGTCGGCGAAGTCTTTTACGGCAACGTCGGAAGCCGTGAGCGGCTGGATTTCACAGTGATCGGACCGGCCGTGAACGAAGCGAGCCGGATCGCCGCGATGTGCCGTTCGGTGGACCAGCCCATTCTCATGTCGTCGGCGTTCGCCGACGTCGCCGAAATCCGGCACCGCCTCGTGTCGGTAGGACGCTACGCGCTCCGCGGTGTGTCGCAACCCCGCGAACTGTTCACGCTCGATCCCGGCGCGTGAGCCGGTGTTCACGTGGCTGCGGATTCGGTAAGGCGCGATGGTTGACAGGACTTGGGTGTGTCCGCAGTCGCACCGCCACCGCCACCGCCACCGCCACCGCCACCGCCACCGCCACCGGGGCGTAAGGGCACTTTATTCACCTCTCCCCGCTGCGCGGGGAGAGGGAGTTCCGCCGAAGGAGCCGCAAGCGTAGTCACATCGCGGGACGAGCCGGACGGCGTACAGAATTCAGCGGATAACGCGGCTGCGGGTGCGTCGCGAGGGTGCGGTGCTTATCCGCCCCCGCAAAAGCGGGGGAGGGGGACCACGCGAAGCGTGGTGGAGGGGGCGTGCAGCATTGCGGCCAGCCTCACCGCCGTTGCCCCTCCCACCGCCCTTCGGGCGGTCCCCCCTCCCCCGCTTTCGCGGGGCGGGAAAAAGGATCAAAACAGAAAATACCGCTGGGCCATCGGCAAAGTCTCCGCCGGTGCGCAGGTGAGGAGTTCGCCGTCGGCCCGCACCTCGTAAGTCTCGGGATCGACCTCGATGTCGGGCGTGGCGTCGTTGTGGATCATGCTTTTCTTCGAGATTTTGCCGCGGGTGTTCTGCACCGCATACAGCTCTTTCTGGATGCCGAGCTTTTTGCCGAGTTCCGGCTTTCACCGCGGCCTTCGAAGCAAACACCACCGACGACGCGGTGCGGGCGCGGCCGAACGCGCCGAACATCGGCCGGTAGTGAATTGGCTGCGGCGTCGGGATCGAGGCGTTGGGATCCCCCATCGGCGCCGCGACGATCGAGCCGCCCTTGATAATGCAGTCGGGCTTCACGCCGAAGAATGCCGGCGACCACAGCACCAGATCGGCGAGTTTGCCCTTCTCGACCGAGCCGATCAGCTTCGACACGCCGTGCGCAATCGCCGGATTGATGGTGTATTTGGCGATGTAGCGCTTCACCCGCGCATTGTCGTTGTCGCCCTTCTCGTGTTTGAAGCGCCCGCGCTGCTTCTTCATTTTGTCCGCGGTCTGCCAGGTGCGGATGATCACTTCGCCGAGCCGTCCCATGGCCTGGCTGTCCGACGACATCATCGAGAGCGCGCCGATGTCGTGCAGAATGTCCTCGGCCGCGATCGTCTCCTTGCGGATCCGGCTTTCCGCGAAGGCGAGATCCTCGGCGATCGACGGATCGAGGTGATGGCACACCATCAGCATGTCGAGATGTTCGTCGATGGTGTTGCGGGTATAGGGGCGCGTCGGATTGGTCGAAGACGGCAGCACATTCTTCAGGCCGGCGACTTTGATGATGTCGGGCGCGTGGCCCCCGCCGGCGCCTTCGGTGTGAAAGGCATGGATGGTGCGGCCCTTGAACGCGTCGATCGTGTCGTCGACGAAGCCGGATTCATTGAGCGTGTCGGTATGGATCATCACCTGCACGTCGTAATCGTCGGCGACGGACAGGCAGCAGTCGATCGCGGCGGGCGTCGTGCCCCAGTCCTCGTGCAGCTTGAGGGCGCAGGCGCCCGCCTTGATCATTTCCTCGAGCGCGGCGGGGCGCGAGGCGTTGCCCTTGCCGGCGAAGCCGAGATTGACCGGAAATTCGTCCGCCGCCTGGATCATCCGCGCGATGTGCCAGGGGCCGGGCGTGCAGGTGGTCGCGAACGTGCCGTGCGCCGGCCCGGTGCCGCCGCCGAGCAGCGAGGTGACGCCGGAATACAGCGCTTCGTCGACCTGCTGCGGACAGATGAAATGAATGTGGGTGTCGAAGCCGCCCGCGGTGAGGATCTTGCCCTCGCCGGCGATCACTTCGGTGCCGGGGCCGATGATGATGGTGACGCCGGGCTGAATGTCGGGGTTGCCCGCCTTGCCGATGGCGTGGATGTGTCCGTCCTTGAGGCCGACGTCGGCTTTGACGATGCCCCAATGATCGACGATGAGCGCATTGGTGATGACGGTGTCGACCGCACCCTGTTTGTTGGTGATCTGGCTTTGCCCCATGCCGTCGCGGATCACCTTGCCGCCGCCGAACTTCACTTCCTCGCCGTAGGTGCAAAAATCTTTTTCGACTTCGATGATCAAATCAGTATCCGCGAGGCGCACGCGGTCGCCCGTCGTGGGGCCGAACATGTCGGCATAGACCGAGCGATTCAGATGGGCGGGCATGATGACCTCCGGTTTGAAATCCCCAATGTTATCCCCACGTCACGCGCTTCGTCGCGGTTGCACGCTTTTGCTTGCTTCGCGCCGTCCGCGCAGTATTGTTGATGTCAGATCGCTCGCGTTTGGTTCCGCCGAATGAGAGAGATCGCCAGACTCGGACTGGTTCGGTGTGAAGCTGCTACCAGCATTGCATCGAGCGCCGATCCGGCTCTGGTCCCAGACGCGGTAGCAGCGCTGAGAGCGTGACGGGGGAGCTTGCGCAAGCTCGCCCGTCATGATTCCAGCTTTCCCATGATCTCCTGACGAAAACCGTAAACAACGCGCTTGCCCGCGAGCGCGACCAGTTTCACTTCGCGCGTCTGCCCCGGTTCGAAGCGCACGGCGGTTCCCGCCGGAATGTCGAGCCGCATGCCGCGGCTTTTTCTGCGGTCGAATGTCAGCGCCGGGTTTGTTTCAAAGAAGTGATAGTGCGAGCCGACCTGGATCGGCCGGTCGCCGCTGTTGGAGACCGTGAGCGTCGCGGTCCTGCGTCCTTTGTTGAGTTCGATCTCGCCGTCTTTGATGAAATATTCGCCGGGTATCATGGTCGCGACCCTTTCGGTATGCGGTCGTGTGCGCGCGCCGCCGCGCGCACATGGCCGGGAAGCATCATCGTATCGGTTCGTGCACGGTGACGAGTTTGGTGCCGTCCGGAAACGTCGCCTCGATCTGGATTTCCGGGATCATTTCGGCGATGCCGTCCATCACCTGCGCGCGGGTGATGACGTGGGCGCCCTGTTCCATCAGCTCGGCGACCGTGCGTCCGTCGCGCGCCCCCTCGAGGATGAAATCCGAAATCAGCGCGATGGCTTCGGGATGGTTGAGCTTGACGCCGCGCTCGAGCCGCCGCCGCGCCACGATCGCGGCCATGGCGATCAGCAGCTTGTCCTTTTCGCGCGGAGTAAGATTCATGGAATGTCCTCTGGAATGCCTAGTTCAGCCAGAGCCGCGGCAGCGGCGTATCGCTCAGGGCCGACAATACACCGGTCAGGTCGTGATGCAGCGCTTCGCCGCCGGGCGCGACGAGGCGGGCGGACGCAAGCCCGTTCCAGGCGGAAACGCCGACCTCGCCCCTGAAAGTGTGCTCCAGCGCCCGGACCGCGGCGACGCCGGTTTCGTCGCCGGGAATTTTGAGCACGTTCGCGATGGCCGCGCCGCCACGGGCTGCCGCGCGCTCCGAAAGAGAGCGCGCAACGGCTCCGTCGAGGCGCTGGCTCTCCGCGAACACCAGCCTGCCGCCGACACGAACCCGCCACCGGTCGAAGAACTGTCCCGAGACGACCTCTTCCCCCATCGCCGCGCGGCCAAAGACGATGGCCTCCGCCAGAATGAGGCGGGCGTCCGGCGCGAGGTCCACTTCGATCGTCCGCCGCAGCCGCACCCGGTCGAACAGGATTGTCATCTGTGGCAGCCAGGCGAGCGTCGCGCCGGGCCCGACATCGAGCTTCAGCCCGACCTGCGTGTCGGCCCCTGCCGAGCGATAGACTTTTTCCGCAGCCGCGGTGGTGACCGTCAGCCGCGCGCCTGAGCCGACGCTGATGTCAATATCGAAACTGTCGCCGCCGGTCATGCCGCCGGCGGTGTTGACGACTACGGCCTCAAGTGCGGCGCCCGCGGCGACGTTCGGGAAACGGACGCGGAGCGAGCCGGATTCCCGAACCCGCCCGCGACGGTTCGTGCCCGTGGCGGCCGTGACCGAGAATGCGATGCGGCCCACCGCGCGATTGCCGGCGACCACCCCGCTATCGGCCGGCGCCTTTGCCAACAAGCCCGCTTCCCCTCTGGCGACGATCCCCCATTAAAATCAAATCGCCATGGCCCGCAACAGCGCGCCTTCGTCCAGCGTGTCGCGCGTGCAGGAATATACGATGGAGCCGCGCTCCATGACCGCGAAATGGTCGCCAAGCTCGCGGGCGAAGTCGAGATATTGCTCGACCAGCACGATGGCAATCTTGCCGAGCGAGCGCAGCCAGGAAATGGCGCGGCCGATATCCTTGATGATCGACGGCTGAATGCCCTCGGTCGGCTCGTCGAGCAGCAGCAGCCGTGGCCGCATCACCAGCGCGCGGCCGATGGCGAGCTGCTGCTGCTGGCCGCCGGAAAGATCGCCGCCGCGGCGGCGCAGCATTTCCCTGAGAATCGGAAACAGCGTGAACACGTCGGGCGGGATGCTGCGCTCCTCACGCCTGAGCGGCGCAAAACCGGTTCGCAGATTTTCCTCCACCGTCAGCAGCGGAAAGATTTCGCGTCCCTGCGGAACATAGGCAATGCCGCGTCGCGCCCGCTCCGGCGGCCGCAGCCCGGTAATGTCCTCGCCTTCCCAGACGATGTTGCCGCGGCTGACCGCGTGCTGGCCGGCAAGCGCGTCGAGCAGGCTCGTTTTGCCGACGCCGTTTCGCCCGAGCACGCAGGTGACCTTGCCGGGCTCGGCGCTGAGCGAAATCGACCGCAGCGTCTGCGCGGCGCCGTAGTGGAGATCGATGCCTTTGACATCAAGCATGTTCGTCACCGCCCCAGATAAACTTCCACCACGCGCTCGTTCGCGGACACCTGGTCGATCGTGCCTTCGGCGAGCACCGAACCTTCGTGCAGGCAGGTCACCTTGACGCCGAGATCGCGGACGAACGCCATGTCGTGCTCGACCACGACCACGGTGCGGTCGCGGTTGATTTCTTTCAGCAGTTCGGCGGTCTGCCGTGTCTCCGCATCGGTCATGCCCGCGACCGGCTCATCGACCAGCAGCAGCTTCGGCTCCTGCGCCAGCAGCATGCCGATTTCCAGCCATTGCCGCTGCCCGTGCGACAGGCTGCCGGCGAGGCGGTCGCGCACCGCGGTGAGGCGGATGATTTTCAGCAGTTCGTCGATGCGGTCGCGCTCGGCGGAACTTTCCCGCCACCACAATGCGGCCCGTGCGCGGCGGTCGGCCTTGAGCGCCAGTTCGAGATTGTCATTGACGGTGTGGCTCTCGAACACGGTCGGCTTCTGAAACTTCCGCCCGATGCCGAGTTCGGCGATCTCGGCTTCGTCGAGACGCGTGAGATTGTAGAGGCCGTCGAACATGACGTCGCCCTCGTCGGGGCGCGTCTTTCCGGTGACGACGTCCATCATCGTGGTCTTGCCGGCACCGTTCGGGCCGATGATGGCGCGCATCTCGCCGGGCTCGATGGCGAACGACAGATTGTTGAGCGCCCGGAATCCGTCGAACGAGACGGTGACGCCGTTGAGGTAGAGCAGGGCGCTGGTCAACGCTTCCATGGCTGCTATTCCCTATTCCGCCGGCAGCGGGTCGGTCGCGCCGTCCTCGGCCGCGGCCGAGGCGCGATCGCGGCGCAGCGCCGTCCAGTGCCGCAGCGTTCCGATGATGCCGCGCGGCAAAAGCAGCGTGACGAGGACGAACAGGCTGCCGAGCATGAACAGCCAGTATGGCGCCAGAAATCCCGACGTGAAAAAGGTCTTGGCATAATTGACCACGACGGCGCCGAGCGCCGCGCCGACCAGCGTGCCTCTGCCGCCGACCGCGACCCAGATCACCGCCTCGATGGAATTGCCTGGCGCGAACTCGCTCGGATTGATGATGCCGACCTGCGGCACGTAGAGCGCGCCCGCCACTCCCGCCATGCAGGCGGAAAGCGTGAACACCAGGACTTTGTAGGATTCGACGCGGTAGCCGAGAAACCGCGTGCGGGATTCGGCGTCGCGGATCGCAACCAGCACCTTGCCGAACTTCGATGTGACGATGCCGCGGCAAATCAGAAACGCCACCATCAGCGCGACGCAGGAAATCGCGAACAGCGCGTTGCGCGTGGTATCGACCTGCACGTTGAAGCCGAGAATGTCCTTGAAATCGGTGAGACCGTTGTTGCCGCCAAAGCCGAAATTGTTGCGGAAGAAGCCGAGCATCAGCGCGAACGTGAGCGCCTGCGTAATGATCGACAGATAGACGCCGGTGACGCGGCTGCGGAACGCGAACCAGCCGAACACGAAGGCGAGCGCGCCCGGCACCAGCACGACCATCAGGGCGGCGTAGGCGAAGTTCTGGAAGCCGTACCAGTAGATCGGCAGCGTTTTCCAGTTCAGGAACACCATGAAGTCCGGCAGGACCGGATCGGCATAGACGCCGCGGGTGCCGATCTGGCGCATCAGGTACATACCCATGGCGTAGCCGCCGAGCGTGAAGAACGCGCCGTGGCCGAGCGAGAGAATGCCGGCGAAGCCCCAGATCAGATCGATCGACAGCGCGAGAAGGGCATAACAGGTGTATTTCCCGAACAGTGCGACGAGGTAGGTCGGCACATGGAAGGCCGAAGTCGTCGGTACCGCGAGGTTCAGAACCGGCACGAGGATGGCGATGGCGGTGACGACGACCAGGAACATCGTCGCGCCGCGGTCGATCGAGCGGATGAGAATGTACGGGGTCATGCTTCGACCGCCCGTCCCTTCAGGGCGAACATGCCGCGCGGGCGCTTCTGGATGAAGAGAATGATGAACACGAAGATCGCGATCTTGCCGAGCACCGCGCCGGCATACGGTTCGAGGAATTTGTTGGCGATCCCGAGCACGAACGAACCGACCAGCGTGCCCCAGAGATTGCCGACGCCGCCGAACACCACGACCATGAAGCTGTCGATGATATAGCCCTGGCCCAGATTGGGGCTGACATTGTCGATCTGCGACAGCGCAACGCCGGCCATGCCGGCAATGCCCGAACCGAGGCCGAACGTGAGAGCGTCGACGCGGGCGGTGCGAATGCCCATCGACGCGGCCATCGGCCGGTTTTGCGTGACCGCGCGCATTTCAAGGCCGAAGCGGGTGTAGCGCAGCAGCGCGAGCAGCGCGACGAACACCGCAATCGCGAAGCAGATGATCCACAGCCGGTTGTAGGTGATGGTAATGCCGCCGAGATCGAACGCGCCGCTCATCCACGACGGATTGCCGACGTCGCGGTTGTTCGGGCCGAACGTGGAGCGCACCGCCTGCTGCAGGATCAGCGAAAGGCCCCAGGTGGCAAGCAGGGTCTCCAGCGGCCGGCCGTAGAGGAAGCGGATGATGCAGCGCTCGATCAGGATGCCGATCAGGCCCGCCACCAGAAACGAAAGCGGTATGGCGAATGGCCAGCGAATAGTCGAACAGTGCCCGGACTGTAAGCGCGGATCACCTCCTGCACGACGAAGGTAACGTAGGCGCCGATCATGACCATCTCGCCGTGCGCCATGTTGATCACGCCCATCACGCCGAACGTGATCGCAAGCCCGATGGCGGCGAGCAGCAGGACCGAGCCGAGCGAAACGCCGTACCAGGCGTTTTGCACCGCCTCCCACAGCGTGAGGCTGTTCTTGATCGCCGCGATCGCGGCAGCCGCGCTCTTCATGACCGGCGCGGATGTGTCGGCCGGCAGGCTGGAAAGCAGGCCGAGCGAATCCTGATCGCCGCGGGCCCGGATAACCTCGATGGCGGCGAGTTTTTCCTCATCGCCGGCTTTGTCGCTTGAAAGGATGATCGCGGCGCGCGCTTCGGTCATGGCGCGCCTGATGCGGGGGTCCTGCTCCTTCGCAAGCGCGGCTTCGAGCGCGGGCAGCGCGCTGGCGCGGCGCGCCTTGAATACGGACTGTGCGGCGTCGTAACGCGCGCCCGGGTCTTTGGCGAGCAGCGTCAGCCCGCCCAGCGCCGCGTCGATCGCTCCGCGCAGCCGGTTGTTGATACGGACCACGTCGAGATCCGCAGGCGCCTCGCCCGTGACGGCCGCTCCGGTGGCGGCGTCGGTCAGTCGGCCGCTCTCGTCTTTGATGTAGACCGCTTTGCGGGCGGCGCTGAACAGCAGCCGGCCCTCCTGCAAAGCGCGAATGATGGTTTCGGCGCGGGGGTCGCCGGTTGCCGCGACATCGTTGATGCCGGCAATGGTTTCGCTGAAATCGTCGGCCGTGAAATGGGCAACCGCCTCGTCGAGGGCCGCCGCATGCGCGGACAGGCAGCCCGCCACGAAGCTGAAGGCCAAAAACAGCGCAACGAGGCAAGCTCGGCTGAATTGCATTCGCAAAGGTTCCCGGCCTCGACGCGGGAAGGCGGTACGCTGCCTTCCCGCGTTTGTTGTTACAGCGTCGCTGTTACGAGGCGCCGCCGCACTTCTTGGTGACGGTGTTGTAGTTGCCGCACTTGAGCTTCACCCAGTCGGCTTCCAGATCCTTGGAGCCGGGCAGATAGTCGGACCAGGCGTCGCCCGGCACCAGACCCTTGGTCTTCCACACCACGTCGAACTGGCCGTCACCCTTGATCTCGCCGATGAACACCGGCTTGGTGATGTGGTGATTCGGCAGCAGCGTGGACACGCCGCCCGTGAGATTCGGCGCCTCGGTGCCCGGCAGCGCGTCGATGACCTTGTCGGGATCGGTGGACTTCACCTTCTCGACCGCCTTCACCCACATCGCGAAGCCGATGACGTGAGCTTCCATCGGATCGTTGGTGGTGCGCTTCGGGTTCTTGGTGAAATCGTGCCATTCCTTGATGAAGGCCTCGTTCGCCGGGGTCTTGATCGACTCGAAGTAGTTCCAGGCGGCGAGATGGCCGATCAGCGGTTTGGTGTCGAGACCGGCGAGTTCTTCTTCGCCGACCGAGAACGCCATGACCGGAATGTCGGTCGCCTTGATGCCCTGGTTGCCGAGTTCCTTGTAGAACGGCACGTTGGCGTCGCCGTTGACGGTCGAAACCACGGCGGTCTTCTTGCCGGCCGAACCGAACGCCTTGATCTTCGAGACTTCGGTCTGCCAGTCGGAGAAGCCGAACGGCGTGTAGTTGATCATGATGTCCTCGTCCTTCACCCCTTTCTGTTTGAGGTAGGCTTCGAGGATCTTGTTGGTGGTGCGCGGATAGACATAGTCGGTGCCTTCCAGCACCCACCGCTTCACCGAGCCGCCGTCCGCGCTCATCAGATAGTCGACCGCGGGGATGGCCTGCTGGTTCGGCGCGGCGCCGGTGTAGAACACGTTGCGCTCGCTTTCTTCGCCTTCGTACTGCACCGGATAGAACAGGATGCTGTTGAGCTCCTTGAACACCGGCAGCACCGACTTGCGGGACACCGACGTCCAGCATCCGAACACGACCGATACCTTATCCTTGCTGATCAGCTCGCGGGCCTTTTCGGCGAACAGCGGCCAGTTCGAGGCCGGATCGACCACGACGGCCTCGAGCTTCTTGCCGAGCACGCCGCCTTTCTTGTTTTGCTCCTCGATCAGCATCAGCATCACGTCCTTCAGCGTGGTCTCGCTGATGGCCATGGTGCCGGACAGTGAATGGAGAATTCCGACCTTGATTGTATCCTCTGCCTGGGCGGGCAACGCCGCCATGAGGCCGAGGGCAAGACCGGCCGCGGCACCAAGCCAGCGGCGGCCCCGCAGTCGCCAAGCGACCGCGCCAGTGGAGTTGAGCATCGCGATGTCCTCTGTTAGACGCGCGCGATCGGCACGTCGCCATCGCGCTACCGCCAAATCGCAAGGAGCGTGCCAACAAAACCGGGGGTATAAGCCATTGCTTTTACGTATAAATCCGCAGGCACGATCGGCAGCAACGGCGGGTTGCGCCCATTTTGAATCCGAATCGGTTCCGCGGCCGGCCTAAAACATAGGCACTCGTTCAAATTTGACAGAGAATCGCTGATGAAAATATGGGCAATCGCGTGTGACCGCCGGTCCCGGGCTTTGCGGGCGGACTGACAGACTCATGGCCAATTTTCTCAGCCGCCGGCACTTCACCATCGAATGGGGTCACTGCGACCCGGCCGGGATCGTCTACAACGTCCGGTTCTTCGAGTATTTCGACTGGGGCACCTGGATGCTGTTCGAGGCGGCGCTGGGCGTGAAGCCGCAGGATCTCTCGACCACGTTCGGGATTGCCGGCATTCCCCTGGTCGACGTCAAGGCGCGCTTTCTGGCGCCGGCGCGGTTCGGCGATGTGGTCGAACAGGCGTCGCAGATCACCGAGTTTCGCCGCTCGAGCTTTACTGTCGAGCACAGGCTGACGGTCGGCGGCGAACTCGCCGTCGAGGGTCATGAGGTTCGGGTGTGGGCGATCCGCGATCCGAAACATGCCGGCATCAGGGCGCAGGCCATACCGGACGATCTCATGGCGCGCTTTCAGACGCGCTGATCGCCGCAGACGCGTGCCCGGCCGTCCGCCGCGCTTGTCCAGCCTTGCCGAACGGATGTCCCTGAAAAAAGAAAAGGCCCGCGAGGGCCTTTTCCCGATTCGGCAATACGCGCCGGCAGATCAGAAGATCGCCGAGAACGCCCAGTAAAAATCCCCGAGATCGCCATCGCGGACGGCAATGTGAGGATCCAGGCAATGGCGATGTTGCGCACCGTCGAAAACTGGAGCCCGGAGCCGTTCGCCGCCATCGTGCCGGCGATGCCGGACGACAGGACGTGCGTGGTCGACACCGGCAGGCCGTAGATGTCGGCCGCCGCGATCGTCGCCGCTGCCGTGATTTCGGCACAGGCGCCCTGCGCGTACGTCAGATGCGTCTTGCCGATCTTCTCGCCGACGGTGATGACGATGCGCTTCCAGCCCACCATTGTTCCGAGGCCGAGCGCGATCGCCACCGCGACCTTAACCCAGGTCGGAATGAACTTGGTCGCGCCATCGAGCGAGCCCTTATAGGCGTTCAGCGTCTTGATCTCGGCCGGCGCCAGCGTGCTCTCGCTGTCCTTGATCAGGAAGCGGATGGCTTCCGAGGCAAGATACATGTCGTTGCGGGTATTGCCGATGGTTTCGACCGGCATTCTCGACAGCGAACCGTAGTGTGTGACCTGCTCGGAAATGTCCCGCACCAGAACCGCCAGCGAGGGGATACGTCCCTTCGGTCAGAGTGTGGCTGGCGACATATGTGGTCACGGCCGGGCGCGGGTTTCCGGTGACATTATAGCCTGCAGCCTTCGCCTCGATCACTGCGCTGGCCGCCCGCGAGGTCGCCGCGAAAGTCTGGATCTGGCTGTCCGGCATCGCGCGGTTGAGCGCATAGGCCGTCGGCACCGTGCCGATCAGGATCAGCATGATCAGGCCCATGCCTTTCTGCCCGTCGTTGGAGCCGTGGAAGAAGCTCACCAGCGTGCAGGTCAGGATCAGGATGCCGCGAATCCACCACGGCGGCGGCTGATTGCCTTTCGGCTCGGCATAGAGCGCCGGAACGCGAATGACCGATTTGAGCACCAGCAGCAGCCCGGCGGCGAGCAGGAAGCCGAACAGCGGCGAAAGCAGCAGCGCCTCGCCGACCTCGGTGGCCTTCGTCCAGTCGACGCCCGAAGTGCCGCTGCGGCCATGCAGCAGCGCGTTGGCGACGCCGACGCCGATGATCGAGCCGACCAGGGTATGCGAGCTCGATGCCGGCAGGCCGAACAGCCAGGTGCCGAGGTTCCAGATGATCGCCGCGATCAGCAGCGCGAAGACCATGGCAAAGCCGGCACCGGCTGCCGACCTGCAGGATCAGTTCCACCGGCAGCAGCGAAATGATGCCGAAAGCGACCGCGCCGGAGGACGCCAGAACGCCGGGCAGATTGAACATTCCCGACCAGACCACCGCGAAATTGGCCGGCAGCGAGTGCGTGTAGATCACGGTCGCGACCGCGTTGGCGGTGTCGTGGAAGCCGTTGACGAACTCGAACCCGAGCGCGATCAGCAGCGCGACGAAGAGCAGCAGGAAGGGCGCGTAACTGGTGATGGTTACGCCGCTCGCATCGACATCGGAGTAGATGCTGTAGGCGACAAACAGCAGGACGGCGGCGATGACACCGCCAAAAATAATGGCGGTGAGGGGATTAACGGCACCGGTGAGATCCGGTCCCTTATGGGCGGCAGGTTCTATCGAGCCGGGTAAAGCCAAATCACTCATGGGAGCCCTCGTGTCCTCGCAAGGGCCAAGAGTTTCGTTTTTGTGTGTGACAGCCGAATGAAACGGCTCAGTCGCTCAACGCGCGCGACCGTGCGGCCGTGAGGTCCGCGACCGTGACTACGTCGTCGTCGGCAAGGGGCCTGTCCACCGGACGCACGAATGTTCCCGAATCCCCGTCGTGCGGCCGGTATTCGAACCCGAGGTCCCCGAGCATTTTGACCACGGCGCCGTTGCGCGGCGTTTTTCTGTAACTTACGGTGAGAGATGCCGCCGGGCGCCTTGCGGCCAGCTCTTTAGAGAGCCAGCCGAAAAAGGCCTGTTCGACGCGCTTGCGCTGCACGCGGCAGCTCATCATGAACGACCGGACCTGCGCCGCGTCCCGATCAATCACGCACATGCCGATGATCCCGTAATCGCCGAACCGGTCTTCGCAGCGCAATATGAAGCCCCGCTGTCGCGATGCCGGATCCATCAGCACCCTGATTTCCTCGCGGGTGTATTTGGTACCGGAGACGTTGAGCTGATTGGTGCGCTGCGAAAGCTCGTAAGCCCGTTCCTCATGCGCGCCGGACAGGTCGGAGATCTCCAGCCGGATACCGCAGTCGCGCAGGAAGGTAAGGTAGTCGGTCTCCGAGCCCGCGAAGGCTGCGTGGCGGAACTCTTCCGTCTGGTACATCGCCCGCCGTTTTGCGCTCTCCGGGGTCGCCGGGACATCGAACAGCGGACTGCTCAGAAGCGTCGGAATGTCGGTCGAGGGCAGGACGGTGACCTCGGGCAGCCGTTCGCTCACTTCGCCGCGCTCGAACGGCTGATCGTCGACAAACACGAACGTATCGAGTCCGATGTCCAGCAGTTCGGCAATCCGCCTGACCGATGTGCTCTTCGGACCCCAGCCGATCTGCGGGAACAGAAAATATTCGCGTATCCCGAGCGTCCTCAGCGCGGCCTCCGCCACTGCCGGATCGTTTTTGCTCGCCACCGATTGCAGTATTCCGCGCCGGTCCAGTTCGACCATTGTGGAGAGCGCGACCGGATCGAGCTTCAGCGCTTCGTGACCGTCCTCGGCGAGCGTTCCCTGCCAGAGCGTGTCGTCGAGGTCCCACACCACGCATTTCGCCGTGCGCGCGGCTTTGCCCGGTGACGCACCGACGGTGACGGGTGCGGTGTCATCCCGGCCAAAAGCGGGCCTCGCGTCCGCGTTGAAGCGGCAAAATCGGTCAGTCCGAAAATCACCTCGCGTCCGACCGCCTTTTCGCCGATCGGCTCAATCTGAACGAGGAACCGTCTGTCGAGATCGACCCGCGCGGCGATCTGCGCATACGGCAACAGGACGCGGTTATAAGCCGGCATGCAGATCGAAGCGGGACTGGAACAGACCGTCCAGGCCGGGCTCGACCGGCAGGACGGTGACCGTCATCGCGATCGCCGGTCCGGAGGGAACGCAGGCTTCTATGACGAAGCCGTCGATCCGCGGCGCCTGACTCCGTCCTGCGGCGCGCTTTCCAGCGAGTCCTTCGCTCTCCCGATAAGGAATACGTCGAAAGTCTGACCGAACATATCGAGATCGTCTCCCGGTATACGCCGGACAGCGACTCTCCCAGCAGTATCTCTCGCACCTGCAACAGGCCATCGTCCACAAAAAAAGGGTCCAGCTGCATTATCGCTCCAATCTGAAAGAAGAGGTCACCCGCCGGAAAGTAGAGCCCATCGGACTGCTTCATTATGGGTCGGCCTGGCATCTCATCGGCTGGTGCCATCTGCGCAACGATTACCGGGATTTTCGCCTGAGCCGGATGCTGGGCATCGTCGTAGAGGAGGAATTCTTTGATCCCAGCGCACACCCCTCCATAA
The DNA here is from genome assembly GCA_963766925.1 of uncultured Alphaproteobacteria bacterium. Classification (GTDB taxonomy): domain Bacteria; phylum Pseudomonadota; class Alphaproteobacteria; order Rhizobiales; family Xanthobacteraceae; genus BOG-931. Next base: position 2,038 of record CAVYCI010000009.1, on the reverse strand, counting down.
AAGAATACATCGAACAGATCCAGGACGAGCTCCGACCTGCAGGAAGCCGTCGTACGATTTGAAAAACGGGTCGTAAAATATCTGCAGGAGCAGAAATACCTCAACGGTTTCGTGTCTGAGGAAGAGTGCGGCGAAGGCGTCCGGATGAATTCTCTCACGGCCAATATGCACTATTTTGCCCGCTGGCTGGTCATGTTCTCGGATGGGGTCCGCGTCGAATCCCCTGCGGACTTAAAGACCCTCCTGCTGGACCACGTCCAAAAATGTTTGGCACATCACCAGTCCTACTGACATAATGCTGTCACTTCCCGGTTGTTCCTTTGAGGAAACCAACGCTCCATGTTTATTCGCACGCATCCCTTTATGACCGTCCTCTATAGTTCCCGCCAGGCAAAACTGACCGATCTGCCGGCCTTCTCAGGTAGTATCGCCCGTGAACTGTACCGCTATGTCGCCGACCTCGACCTCCCGGTCTGCGGTCCCCAATACTGGTTCTATTATGGGGTGGACGGAAGACCCGAAACCCGGTTTACCCTCGAAGTGGCCCTGCCGATCCAGGAGACATCCTGACAGCTCTTCTTCCCTACTTTAAACAGATCCCCGCTTTTCGCTGTCTTTCATCCCGTTACGAAGGTCCCTGGGGGAAGGGATTGCACATCACTACGAGCAAATGATGCAGTACATAAAAGAAAATCAGTTGAAAATGAGCGGAATTTATGCGGAATCTTTTTTGCATATAGACATCGATCACCCCGATAATCACATCACCGAGATCCAGATCGGACTCTGCTAAAACCGGCGGCGCCCTGCCGGAGCCCTGCAGACGATATATTCAGCCTTTTTGATACATTGCAGGAAATATACCTGAACGATCATGAGCTTCACGATCCGGCATGTTGAACAGAATGGCCTTCACCTGGTGAGATTAACCGATGAGAACAATGCTACAACAGTCTCTCTTTTGCCGGAATACCGCGCCACCCTGCATGAATTCCTCGTCCGGCAAAAGGACTAAAAGAATTCTCAACGTTATCGACAACTACCACAGCGCCGCTGAGTTGAAAAAGGACTTGACCCGGTCTTTCAAGGGATCGCAAACTCTCACCCTTCCCCTGCCGCATCCCCGACGGCAGGTATAATTTTGAAGGCCGCGAATACCGGTTCCACCACCTCTTTTCCGACGGTACGGCCATCCACGGCCTGCTCTATGATCGGCCGTTTACAGTCACGGCGGAGAACGTCGATGGCGCCGCAATGGTGGCGATGGAATATGACTATGACAACGTCGATCCCGGCTATCCGTTCCGCTATCATTGCCAGGTACGCTACGAGCTGCATCCCGGGAATGATCTCGAGGTCACGACAACGGTCACCAACCGGGGAACACGGTGATCCCCATCGCCGATGGCTGGCACCCTTACTGGCGGCTGGGCGGCAGCGCCAATGACTGGCAGCTGCAATTCTATTCTGAAGCGATCGTGGATTTCGACGAGCGGCTGGTCCCCACCGGCGGCCTGACCCAATATGGCGAATTCTCTCACCGCCCGCCCGTTGGGAGAAACCTTCCTGGATAATTGTTTTGTACGAACCCGAACTGGTGAGCGCTGCCTGTGAATTAGTCAATCCTACCACCGGCCTGCGCATAGCCTTCTTCCCGGACCCCAGTTATCCCTATCTGCAGATCTATACCCCGGCTACTCCGCGATAGCATCGCGGTAGAGAACCTTAGCGGGGCCCCCGATCGCTTTAATAACAAGATGGGACTTCTGCTTCTTCGCAGCCATCACATTCGTAAATATTTACTGTTCACTATAAGGTTAGCGTCGGGGATTGAACTAATTTGCTGTCGCATATTTTAATAAAATAAGATACCAATGAGGATGTTAAAGATACCTTCCGTTAGCCCTGACCTTTTGTTTCCGCTCGTCTCGATGTCTAGGAAAATGTAGAGGTTCGCGCGGATGGCAGCGGACAATTGGTTGAAGACATGGATGCCAGTCAGATAGCAATACGATGAGTCAGTAATGTTACATAACAA
>CAVYCI010000008.1:0-181075 GCA_963766925.1 uncultured Alphaproteobacteria bacterium | reverse complement strand
GAAAACATGTGATAAGTAGTAATCTATGAAAATAATTAATTTTATTTAAATGTATATGTGTGTTGTATATCGGGTTGAAACATAAGTTCTAGTGGCGTAGCCACCGGGGGTGCAATGCCCCCTCTGTAAATGATTTTGCTCGCCTTGTAAATTTTTGATCACAACACAACGAACTTATAACTTTATGTGACAGAGGAAATAAGAACGTCTTTTTTTAACAATCGTCGTGAATATGGCCACTTTTGGTGGCAAAAGTATTGAAAATAGAGTTGTGTTCGACCGATTTTGAAGAGTTTATAGGATTGAAATCGGAGTCTGCTAGAAACTTCGGTCCTGTCAAAGTAGTCATTTTTGAAAACAAAGTGAATTTGAGACTTCAAAAATCTTGGTTTTCCTTATTTATATTCAACTGAATTCTTTTCTTAAGATCAAGTTGACTTTTTTTGTATTTTTCAAGATCTTTTGTATTGTAATGACGAGCGCGAACATAAATCGATAAGACAATACATTGAAATGAAAGACATTTTTCTATCAAATATTTCAAACAATGATAAGCGTTGAATGTTTAGCTCCATCTTTATTGAATTTAATCGATGTTTAATTTGAAATGGTTTCGAACAGAATGAATATAATCCATGGATAGAAAGGAATGAAAATGGAAAAACCAGTTTTTTTTTTTTTTTTTTTTTTTTTTTTTTTTTTTTTTTTTTTTTTTTTTTTTTTTTTTTTTTTTTTTTTTTTTTTTTTTTTTTTTTTTTTTTTTTTTTTTTTTTTTTTTTTTTTTTTTTTTTTTTTTTTTTTTTTTTTTTTTTTTTTTTTTTTTTTTTTTTTTTTTTTTTTTTTTTTTTTTTTTTTTTTTTTTTTTTTTTTTTTTTTTTTTTTTTTTTTTTTTTTTTTTTTTTTTTTTTTTTTTTTTTTTTTTTTTTTTTTTTTTTTTTTTAATAATAATAAAAAGCAGGCAACAGACACCACCTAATTTGTTAATAATAACGGTTAACCAGCCACTTAACCGTTAATATAAGGTTTAAATTTTTTCTGTTTATTATTCCATTGCAAATCTTTCGGTTAGGAAAGATCTATTTTGCTAAAATAACGGCTTTCTATAAAACTTGACTAACAGCATTAAAATTTGAGGTTTTTAAGTCTATTGTGCAAAATCGTTATTTTCGCAAAACAGGCATTTCTTGAGCGAAAGAGCTGCAATTGAATGGTATCTTTCTCACTTCGGCCGTTTAATCACTTAAATTGAAATAAATTAAAAATTAACCGAAAAAGCTCAACTTAATACTAACGGTTAATTGACTCGTCAATTGTTAATATTAACGAATGCAATATCCAAGGGGAAAGTGCAGATTTGGAACCCCCGGCACCTCAGCACCTTCTCAGCACCCCGGGTCCATCAAGCATATTTTGGCGCTTGGAACCTGCATTTACCCCCTTGGTAAATAACTATATGTAAAAAATGTCGAGTGAATGAATTGAAATGAAAAAAATGGTATTTATATACTTTATCTGTTGTAATAATGACTCAATAGACAATGTTTCACGATAACTGTAGAAAAAAAAAGAATTCAGACGGACAAAAATGAAATCTAAAGTAACCAATAACGAATGAATAAACAATAAAAACATGAAGAGTGAAAAAATACAACAACAACGTCAAATGAAATGAAGAAGTCCGACTGACCCATAGAATGAATAGAAAAAGAACATATTTCAAACGATATAGAAATTATACGAAGTAACAAGAGGAAGTCGTATAATCAATAAGTTCATGGATGATGAACAGCGCATAATGATGTATATGCGATTGAATCTTTATCTAATTGATGGGAAACGTTACATTATCAATACATCATTATTGATTATGCATGATATTAAAACAGATATAGTGCTAATAACCTTGTTAATGTCCCATTTTACTGATGTATCGCATAAAAATTAAGAAAATGTTATATATAGTTATGATATGTAATCGATCGCTCTTTTATAGCACAAGACACAAATACTCCTCATTAAACAACTGAATTTCTTCTTTTTTGACACTAAGCATTGTGAGCATAGATCACATAATTATTTCATTCTATTTTAGATAAAGAAATCTGTTGCTTGACAATAACATTAGATATAAGATCAGTAATAAATTTCACGAGACATAAAAGTAATTGTTTCAAATGCCTTTCTGCAAAAAAAGATGATGCTCTCTGTAAAATCAGTAATTTCATTGTTTCAAATCAGATGACATTTTCAGAGAAGCATCAACCAAACAAATTTTGTTCAATGAAAACATATGTGAACACTAAAGACAGCAATCCTCTCACGAAAAAGCGAGCTTTAGTTCATGAAGACTGATATATGTTTCTATAACACTTTTAGATCAAATCATTTTCATCATCGTATATCTTTTTTCTTTTTTCATTTCTAATCTTTCCTCATAATTGAACAGAAATTTACATAGGAAAACATTCAGTTTCTTTATTAGTTTACTTATCGATAAGACAAAATAAATAATGCACTAAATGACAATGAGAAATACCATGAGATACGATAGAAGTAATACAACAGTATAGAATATCAGAAATAATTTGAATAATAAAAAAAAGAGTCATTTCAATTGAATTCTCTGGATTATATGTAGATCTTTTATTGATCATCACCACCACGAAGTCGAAGTACAAGATGAAGTGTACTTTCTTTTTGGATGTTGTAATCACTTAATGTTCGACCATCTTCAAGTTGTTTACCAGCAAAGATGAGACGTTGTTGATCAGGTGGAATACCTTCTTTATCTTGAATTTTTGCTTTGACATTTTCAATGGTGTCACTTGGTTCAACTTCAAGTGTAATTGTTTTGCCGGTTAAAGTTTTGACGAAGATTTGCATACCACCACGAAGTCGAAGAACTAAGTGGAGTGTGGTTTCTTTTTGAATGTTGTAATCACTTAATGTTCGACCATCTTCAAGTTGTTTACCAGCAAAGATTAAACGTTGTTGATCTGGTGGAATACCTTCTTTATCTTGAATTTTTGCTTTGACATTTTCAATGGTGTCACTTGGTTCAACTTCAAGTGTAATTGTTTTGCCAGTAAGTGTTTTGACGAAAATTTGCATACCACCACGAAGTCGAAGAACTAAGTGGAGTGTAGATTCTTTTTGAATGTTGTAATCACTTAAGTGTTCGACCATCTTCAAGTTGTTTACCAGCAAAGATCAATCGTTGTTGATCAGGTGGAATACCTTCTTTATCTTGGATTTTTGCTTTGACATTTTCAATGGTGTCACTTGGTTCAACTTCAAGTGTAATTGTTTTGCCAGTAAGAGTTTTGACGAAGATTTGCATACCACCACGAAGACGAAGAACCAAGTGAAGTGTGGATTCCTTTTGGATGTTGTAATCGACTAAGTGTTCGACCATCTTCAAGTTGTTTACCAGCAAAGATTAATCGTTGTTGATCTGGTGGAATACCTTCTTTGTCTTGAATTTTTGCTTTGACATTTTCAATGGTATCACTTGGTTCAACTTCAAGTGTGATTGTTTTGCCAGTAAGAGTTTTGACGAAAATTTGCATACCACCACGTAAGACGAAGAACAAGTGAAGAGTTGATTCTTTTTGAATGTTGTAATCAGCTAAGTGTACGACCATCTTCAAGTTGTTTACCAGCAAAAATCAAACGTTGTTGATCAGGTGGAATACCTTCTTTATCTTGGATTTTTGCTTTGACATTTTCAATGGTATCAGTTGGTTCAACTTCAAGTGTAATTGTTTTTCCAGTAAGAGTTTTGACGAAAATTTGCATACCACCACGAAGACGAAGAACCAAGTGAAGTGTTGATTCTTTTTGAATGTTGTAATCAGCTAAGTGTTCGACCATCTTCTAGTTGTTTACCAGCAAAGATCAAACGTTGTTGATCTGGTGGAATACCTTCTTTATCTTGAATTTTCGCTTTGACATTTTCAATGGTGTCACTTGGTTCAACTTCAAGTGTAATTGTTTTACCAGTTAGTGTTTTTACGAAAATTTGCATGATTGTTGTTAATAACAAATAGAGTGAGTAGAATAAATAACTATGTAAGAAATGCGAGTGAATGAATTGAAATGAAAAAAAATCGTGTTTATATACTTTGTCTGTTGTAATAATGACTCATTAGATGATGCTGCGAGATGAAGGTTAGAAAAAAATTCACCCACGATGAAAATGATGCATACAGTAACCAATGACGAATGAATAAACGATAGAAGCAGAATAGAATGGAAAAGTACAAAAACAATATGAAATGACGAAGTCCGTTGACTCATCGAATCAACAGAAAAGAAACATTTCAGAGCATACTGAAATTACAGAACATTCGAGAAAGTTTTTCAATTTTAGTTTTCGAATTTATAGGAAACAAGAAGGCTAAAATGAAAAAATTAGGATGAAATAGTTAATAAATAGTAGACGTGCATAATTATATATATTCGATCAACTCTCGATATAAATAACGGGTACGATCGAATTAATAGCTTTCTCAGTATTTTGGGGGTGGGGTGAGGGTGTGAGGGTGAGTGTGAGGGTGTGAGGGTGAGGGTGAGGGCGAAGGTATTCTACCTACCGATGGTCTCAGAATCAAAATTGAAATCGGATACGAATATTTATTGAGGTTTTTGGAAAACATAACAATATTTTGGAAAAAATTAGATAAAAATTGAAAATTGATTCCAATTTTGATTTTGAGACCATCAGTAGGTAGAGTACCTGCGCCTTCACCCTCACTCTGATCCTCACCCCTCAACTATCTTGATTTGTGAAGTAAATCGAATTTTACTACAGATGATAGCAGTAATCCGAGTTTGGACGCGTCCAATGTGAGATTCTAGATTCGCCTAGGCCAATCTTAGATTGGACGTCATCTCATATTGGACGCTAACATATACATTTTCTTCTTTCCTCTTCTTTCATTCTGTTATCATATGTATATGCTCGTTCTGTTCAGTGAGTGGATTTCTCCCTCTATTCTTCTATCATCGGATTCTTCACTGTAACGCGCTCGGATATTACCATGACCATGTGTCTCTCACGAACCTATATAAACTCGTGGATTTCATGTGCGTGTGTGTGTGTGGTGTTCAAGTGTGCAGTGAAGGAGAAAAATAAACGGTTAACAAGAACATATTGTTTGAAACAACAAATTATAATCGATCTACAACAGCATTTTAATGAAGAAGTTGCGTATCCCAGGTCAACATGAACGGTCCGTAAACGGTAGTAAACTGATAAAAAACGGTGGCTTTACGGAGACCCGATATTTTTCGTATACCGATATCAGTTTACAATATAGATACGGATATATTACGGGGCGTTTTACGGGTCGATTTACCTGGCACCGTTTACGGTCCGCTAGCGAACGCCGTTTACGCACCGTTCTGATCCGTTTTTTTAAAATCACCCTCACATCCTCTTAAGTAATTCTCGAAAGGAAATCTTGCATTCTATATTCATGCAAGTTTGTTAAATTGACCATGATTTCTACAATCAGTTTTGATTACTGAAAGTTGTTACAAAATAAGTTTTTCTTAATAAAAATAATTATTTTTTCTTTGTTTAAATTAGTCTGAACTTCTAAATTATTAGTAAGTATCTGAATCCGGAAAACGATCATGTCGCCGCGCAAGCCCGTTCGCATCAAAACAGTTCGCCGCGAGGCCGCCGGCGCGCCGACGCCGGAACGCCCCCGTGAACGGCGGATTGGCGACGACGAGCCTGCACCGCACAGGCAAGGCAGGCTGCGGTGGCGGCAATTCGTTACCACCCTGCGAACGCAGGCCGCGCAGCGCGGCGCGCAGCCGGGTGAATCATGACGGGGCATTGTGGTCCACCCCCACGAAGCGCGGCCAGGCAGGGACGGAACGGCCTGTGGCGAGCCCGCCTTGTTGCGTTGCAATAAAATTCGCGTCACATTCGTTGTGCCGAAGTCATTTGCCACCAGGCGTGCGACGCCGACGGCGGACAGCCGCATCACGACAAACCGGTACGCGAGAGGCCTTTGCGCGACAAACCCTGGATTTTCCGCACCTATGCCGGCCATTCGACCGCCGCGCGCATCGAACGCGCTCTACCGCAAGAATCTGAGCAAGGGGCAGACCGGCCTCTCGGTCGCCTTCGATCTGCCGACCCAGACCGGCTACGACAGCGACCACGCGCTCGCCAAAGGCGAAGTCGGCAAGGTCGGCGTGCCGGTCTCGCATCATCGGCGACATGCGCACCCTGTTCGACGGCATCCCGCTCGGCGCGATGAACACGTCGATGACCATCAACGCGACGGCGGCGTGGCTGCTGGCGCTCTATGTCGCGCTCGCCGACGAGCAGAGCGTGCCGCGGACAACGCTGACCGGCACCACGCAGAACGACATCATCAAGGAATATCTCTCGCGCGGCACCTACGTCTTTCCGCCGGCGCCGTCGATGCGGCTGACCAGGGACGTGATTGTGTTCACGACCAGGGAAATGCCGAAATGGAATCCGATGAATGTCTGCTCCTATCATCTGCAGGAAGCGGGCGCGACGCCGGTGCAGGAGCTCGCGTTCGCGCTCGCCACCGCGATCGGGGTGCTCGATGCGGTGAAGGCATCGGGCGAAGTGCCCGCCCGAAGCGTTCGGCGAGGTGGTCGGCCGCATCTCGTTCTTCGTCAATGCCGGGCTCCGCTTCGTTACCGAAATCTGCAAGATGCGCGCGTTCACCGAACTGTGGGACGAGATCACGCGCGAGCGCTACGGCGTCAGCGATCCCAAGCAGCGGCTGTTCCGCTACGGCGTGCAGGTCAACTCGCTCGGCCTGACCGAACAGCAGCCGGAGAACAACGTCGCCCGCATCCTGATCGAGATGCTCGCGGTCACGCTGTCGAAAGACGCGCGGGCGCGCGCCGTTCAGCTTCCGGCGTGGAACGAGGCGCTCGGGCTGCCGCGCCCGTGGGACCAGCAATGGTCGCTGCGCATGCAGCAGATCCTCGCCTACGAAACCGACCTGCTGGAATACGGCGACGTGTTCGACGGCTCGCCCGCGATCGCGGCCAAAGTGGCCGAGCTGAAAGCCGCAGCGAAGCAGGAACTGCGGCAGATCGAGGAGATGGGCGGCACGGTTGCCGCGGTCGAATCCGGTTATCTGAAGCAGCAGCTCGTCGAGTTCGAACTCGCGCCGCGTCGAGGCGATCGAGCGCGGCGAACATGACCGTGGTTGGCGTCAATCGTTTCGTCGAGACCGAGCCGTCGCCGCTGGCGGATGCCGCCGACGCGGTGCTCACGGTGTCGGCGGAAGCCGAGACCGGGCAGATCGAACGGCTCAATGCGTGGCGCGCGGCGCGCGACAACGATGCCGTGGCGGCGGCGCTCGCGGCTTTGCGGAAGGCCGCGCGCAGCGGCGCCAACATCATGCCGGCCTCGATCGAGTGCGCGAAGGCCGGCGTCACTACCGGCGAATGGGGCTTTGCGCTGCGCGGCGCCTTCGGCGAATACCGCGCCCCGACCGGCGTCGGCACCGCGATGCGCAACGACGCCGAAGGCCTCGACGACATCCGCGCCGAGGTCGACCGGGTATCGAAAAAACTCGGCCGCAGGCTCAAATTCCTGGTCGGCAAGCCGGGCCTCGACGGCCATTCCAACGGCGCCGAGCAGATCGCCGCGCGCGCCCGCGATGCCGGCATGGAGGTCGTTTATGACGGCATCCGCCTCACCGCCGACGCCATCGCCGCGGCGGCGGCCGAGAAGGACGTCCACGTTGTCGGGCTTTCGATCCTGTCCGGCTCGCACCTGCCGCTTGTGGCAGACGTGATCGCGCGCATGAAAGACGCCGGCCTCGGCCGCGTTCCGGTCGTGGTCGGAGGCATCATCCCGCCGCAGGACGCCGCCACGCTCAGGAGCGCAGGCGTCGCCGAAGTCTACACGCCAAAGGACTTCGAGCTGAACCGCATCATGGCGGACCTCGTGCGGATCGTCGAAAACGCGGCGGCTGATTAGCAGCGTCAGGTCACCGCGGCGAGGGCCTCGGCGAGCGCGCTCGCGCTGACCGGCTTGCGCAGATAAAAGTCCATGCCGGCGGCGCGCGCGGCCGGCTCTTCGGCGGTCCCGGTTCCGCCGGAGAGGCCGATCACCGGCGTGCGGCGGCGAGGATCGGCAAGCGCGCGAATGCGCCGTGTGGCTTCCAGCCCGTCGATGCCGGGAAGCGCCACATCCATCAGCACGACGTCGTAGCCGCGCGTCATCGCGGCGACCGCTTCCTCGCCGGAGCTGACAAAGTCGGCGCGGTGGCCAAGCTCGGTGAGAATGGTGTTGAGGATGACGCGGCCATAGGGATTGTCCTCGGCGCACAGCACGGCGAGCGGGCGTGCCGGTGCCACACGCCGCGGCGCGCCGTATTCCACCGCCGCATCGTTGCGCCCGACCGGCAGCACGGCGGAGAAGCGGAACGAAGAGCCGCGGCCGGGTGTGCTGGCGACCGTGAGATCGCCACCCATCAGTTTCGCCAGCGCCTTGACGACCGCGAGCCCGAGCCCCGCACCGCCGTAGCGGCGCGCGATATCGGCATTGGCCTGCGCAAACGGCTCGAACAGCCGCCTGATTTCCTCGCCGGTAAGCCCGATGCCGCTGTCGGTCACGGTGAAAACGATGCGCACCCGGCGGCGCGCGGCGCGCGTGGCGCGCACGGCGAGCCGCACTACGCCCCGCCCGGTGAACTTCACCGCATTGTCGATCAGATTTTCCAGCGCCGCGCGCAGCCGCACCGCATCGCCCACGAGCAGCGGCGGCAATGCCGCAACGGAGACTTCGGCGACCAGTCCCCTCGTTTCGGCCCGGGCCGAAAGCGACGCTGAAAGTTCGTCGATCAGGCGGCGCGGCTCGAAGACTTCCTGCTGGAGCGTGAGCGAGCCGCTTTCCGCCCTGGCGGAGTCGATGATGAGCGTGGTGAGCGCCGCGAGGTGCATGGCGCTGACAGTGATCCCCGAAGCCCAGCGCCGCTCGCGGTCGCCAAGGTTCGAGCTTGCCAGCAGTTCGCCGAGGGCCAGAATGCCGGTGAGCGCGGTGCGGATGTCGTGGGCGTAGGCCGCAAGCGACGCTTCCAGCGCGCCGGCGGCCTTCGTCGCGGCCTTGACGGGCGGGCCGGCTCCGGGCTTGGCTTCAGGCTTGGCTCCAGACTTTGCTCCAAACCTCGCTGCGGGCTTGGCTGCAGATTTGGCTGCAGGCTTGATCGCAGCTTTGGGCGAACGCGGCCGCACCCGGCTGCGTGCCGGTTTTCGGGCCGACTTGCCGGCCGGCTTTCTGGTCTTCGATCGCGCCATGCCACCCCTGCCGGAACGGAACATGCCACGGCCGCGGACCAAACAAAACACGCCCTCGATCGTCACACCCGGTGTCGTTCAGCGGCCGAGCCCGACCATGCGCCGAACGTCCGCCGGGGTGGCGCCGCCGGCACGCAGGTCACGCAGGCTGGCGGCCTGGGTCGATTTCGACAGCTTGCGGCCGCCCGCATCGAGCAGCAGCCGGTGGTGGTGATAGACCGGCTCCGGGAGGCCGAGCAGCGCCTGCAGCAGGCGATGAATGCCGGTCGACCAGAACAGGTCCTGCCCGCGAACCACGTCGGTGACGCCAGCCAGCGCATCGTCGACCACGACCGCAAGATGGTAGCTGGTGGGCACTTCCTTGCGCGCCAGCACCACGTCGCCCCAAATCTGCGGCGTCGCGGTGACGAGGCCGGACTGGCCCTGCGGGCCGGTGCCGGTTTCCGTCCAGGTGAGCACGCCGGCCCGCGCCACCGCCGCGTCGGTCGCAAGCCGCAGCGCAAACGGCTCGCCGGCTTCGCGGCGGCGCCCGGCCTCGGTGCGCGCGAGCTTGCGGGCGCGGCCGGGATAAAGCGGCGTGCCATCGGGGTCGCGCGGCCAGCGGCCCTGCCGCTCGCGCTGGGCGACCAGCGCCGCGATCTCGCTGCGGCTCTCGAAGGCGGGATAGAGCAGTCCCTGCTGCTCGAGCTTTTCGAGCGCCGCGCGGTAATCGTCGAAATGCAGGCTCTGCCGCCGCGCGGGCTCCTGCCAGGCAATACCGAGCCAGCGGAGGTCCTCGTAGATCGCGGCCTCGTATTCGGGGCGACAGCGGACGGTGTCGATGTCCTCGATCCGCAGCAGCAGCCGGCCGCCGCGCTCGCGCGCCATTTCGTCGTTGAGCAACGCCGAATACGCGTGTCCGAGGTGAAGATGGCCGTTCGGGCTCGGGGCAAAACGCAGGACGCGGGTATGCATGAATTCAGACTTGCCGGGACGCCGGGTTGACGCGATGATTTTGCTCACTCAAGCAGGCGGACGCGACATTTCTGAGGTGGACGGTGAAATAACGTCGCCATGGCGCATTCCTACATTCACTCCGAGGCCGACCTCGACGCCGCGCTTGCGGCGCTCGGAAAAGCGGACCCGCGGTTTGTGCCGCTTTTGGCCGAAGCCGGCCGGCCGCCGTTGCGCCGGCGCAAGGACGGCTTCGCCGCGCTGATCGCGATTATCGTCGCGCAGCAGCTTTCGACCGCCAGCGCCAACGCGATCTGGGGCCGGCTCGAAGCCGCGTTCGATCCGTTCGAGCCCGATGCGATCCTCAAGGCGCGACCGGCCCGGCTCGCCCGGCTTGGGCTGTCCGCACCCAAAATCCGCGCCATAAAGGCGATCGCGCGCGCGGTCAAAAACGGCGAGCTGCCGCTTGCAGGCCTTGCCGCGATCGGGGCCGACGACGCGCACGCCGCGCTGACCGCCGTGCACGGGATCGGTCCGTGGACCGCCGACATTTATCTGCTGTCCAGCCTGGGCCATGCCGACGCCTGGCCGGCCGGCGATCTCGCGCTCCAGGAAGCCGCACGTTTCGCGTTCAAGCTCCCCGCGCGGCCGACGGCGAAGGAAATGACGGCGCTCGCGGAAGCGTGGCGGCCCTGGCGTGCGGTGGCCGCGCGCATTTTGTGGTCGTATTACCGGATCGCGACCGCCGCCAAACCGCGCGTGAAGCCATCCCCTCAGTCGCGCAAAGTCACTGGCGCTGCACCTGCACGGTCAGGTGGGACAAAGCGTGGAACCGGCTCAAAAGCGACCGGTAATAGTCCGGCTCGCGCTGCCGCACCGTCGCCACCGAAACGATCGCGCCCAGGTGGCCGGGGCCGAGCCGCCACAAATGCAGGTCGGTCAGCCGGTCGCCGTCGGTCTCGATCGTAGCGCGCATCCGTTCGGCCATCCCGCGATCCGGGTTCATGTCGAGCAGGATGGCGCCGGTATCGCGGATCAGGCGCCAGGCCCAGGCGGCAATCACGACCGCGCCCACCAGGCCGACAACCGGATCCATCCAGGCCCAGCCAAGCAGCAGCGCCAGCACCAGCCCCGCGATCACCAGTACCGAGACCGCGGCGTCGGCGATGACGTGAACGATGGCGGCACGCATATTGTTGTCGCGGTGGGAGGAGGCGTGCGCGTGCTCGCGACCGTGGCCGTGAGCATGCGTGTCATGGCTGTGGCTGTGGCCATGACCATGGCCGTGATCATGACCGTGTTCGCTGCCGCCGGCGCCGAGCAGCAGCGCGCTCGCGATATTGACCACCAGTCCGAGCGCGGCAATCGGGATCGCCTCGCGGAGATCGATCGCCACCGGCCAGATCAGGCGCGACACCGATTCGTACCCGATGAGCAGCGCGATCATCGCCAGCACGATGGCGCTGGAGAAACCCGCAAGATCGCCGAGCTTGCCGGTACCGAAGCTGAAGCGATCGTCCTCCGCGTGCCGGCGCGCGTAGCTGTACGCCAGCGCGGCGAGCAGCAGCGCGCTCGCGTGCGTCGACATGTGGAGCCCGTCGGCGATCAGCGCGATCGATCCGAACAGCGCACCGCCGACGATTTCGGCGATCATCATCACCGTGCAGAGCGCGATCACCATCCAGGTGCGGCGCTCGTTGCGCTGGTGGCTTTCGCCAAGAAAGACGTGGCTGTGTGTGCAGTCCAACATGGCCGGTTTCTCGGGTTCGCAGCGGCGTGATTCCCAAGGCTCCGTGATCATAAGTATGTTCGGCAACCGCCGAAACAATCACGGCGAAAAAACAGCAACGCTGCGTTACCGGGAGGTAACCTTATAACATCGGACGATTTCAGCTTCAGCCCTCGGAGACCGGATTGCTTCGCTTGCGCTCCGCAATGACGGACGCTTTAACCGCGGGAAGCACCCGCGGCACGTTGACATCGCCGCGAACCTGTCCGTATTCTGCCTTTGTCTTCGCGAAGCAAGGAAGCCGGTGAAAATCCGGCGCGGTCGCGCCACTGTATTCGATCGCCCGGCGGTCGAGAGTCAGACCCTTCCTCGTGACTGGCACTACTCGAACGGGACGCGCAATCCCAGGAGGCCCGCATGACATCCTCAACCTACGCCCCGGCGATTCCGGTCACGGCCATCCCGATTCGCGAATGGCTGCCCTGGGCAATTTTCGCGGGACTCCTGCTGCTGCTGGCAATCTATTTTGTCGGCGCGGAAGAAGGCGCGACCTCGCTGATCAGCGGCATGTATGTGCACGAATTCGTGCACGACGGACGGCATCTGCTCGGCTTTCCCTGTCACTGACGCGAGCTTTGCGTCATGGTGAGGATGCTTCTGGTCCGCGGGATGCTGGCCGGCATCGTCGCGGGCCTGCTGTCGTTTGGTTTTCTGAAAGTCTATGGCGAGCCGCAGGTCGAGCGTGCGATCGCGTTTGAGACGCAGACGGACGAAGCCAAAGCCGCGGACGAAAACATTCACAGCCACACCCACGCAACCGCGCATGAAGGGGATCGCGACGTGGCCCGCGCCGTGTCTCACGATCACGCCACGTCTCACGATCACGCCACGTCTCACGATCACGCCACGTCTCCGGATGGCTCATGAAAAAGCCGGCGCCCGCGAAGAACAGACAGAACTGGTCAGCCGCCCGGTTCAGGCCGGCCTCGGCCTGTTTGTCGCGGTCATGGTCTACTGCACTGCATTTGGCGGGCTGTTCGGCCTGGCGTTCGCATTCGCCTGGGGACGTCTGCCCGGCGCGTTCACGCCGCAGGCCGTAGCGGTGATCCTGGCGGCGGCCGGTTTCGTCGCGATCTGTCTGGTGCCCGGTCTGAAGTATCCGGCCAATCCTCCGGCGGCGGGTGATGCGGACACCATCGGGATTCGCACCGCGCTGTATTTTGTGATGATCGCGATATCGCTCGCGGCCATGATCGCTTCGCTCACGCTTAAGCGCTGGCTCACTCCGCAATTCGGTGAATGGAACGCGATCCTTCTTGTCGCCGCCTGCTACATCGTCCTCGTGACGCTCGCCGCGTTTGCGCTTCCTTCGATCGACGAGGTGCCGGCCGCGTTTCCGGCCGCGGTGCTGTGGAAATTCCGCATCGCGTCGGTTGGAGCGCAATTCATCATGTGGGCGACGTTCGGCCTGCTGTTCGGCGGCATGACGGCACGCGCGCTCAGGGACGGCCGGCTGGCGGCGTGACGCGCCGCGCCCCGCGATGACCGCGCGCCTCGTTCTGATCTGCCACGCATCGACGGACGCCGTCCGCAAGTCCATATTTCCCGACGACGAACCGCTCGACGCGCTCGGGTTGAAGGACGCCGCGGCGCTTGCCGGACATCTGCCGCACGTCGAGCGGTGCTGGACGAGCCCGGAACTGCGGACGCGACAGACCGCCGAAGCGATGCAGTTAAACGCCGATGTGCAACCGATGCTGCGCGAATGCGACTACGGACACTGGCGGGGTCGCAGCTTCGACGAGGTAAACGCGCAGGAGCCGGAAGCCGTGGCCGCGTGGCTGCTCGATCCGTCTGCGGCACCGCACGGCGGCGAAACGATTTTCGATCTGATGAAGCGGGTCGCGACATGGCTCGCCGGCGAACAGCCCGGCCACCAACGGTTGATCATCGTCACCCACGCAACGATTATTCGCGCGGCGATTGTTCACGCGCTTGAGGCCGCGCCGCGGTCGTTCTGGCGCATCGACATCGCGCCCCTGTCGATCACGCGCCTGAGCGGTGCAAACGGGCGCTGGAACGTCGCGTCCGCCGGATGCATTTCGCACCGGGCGACTTGATAGCGCCTGTGCCCGCACTTTTGATCTGATTTAATTCTAAAAGATACGTGTTGACCGCGTCCGCAATTCTGGCAGTTCTATCCATGCAAATACGGGCGACAACATGTTCTGCAATTCCCGCAACTCCTCACACATCTGCAGATCGCGTTCGGCCAAAGTCCGGCTCGCGGCCTCTGCCGCGGTATTCGTCTTCGCCGCCGCCGGGGGCGCGGCGGCCGACGACATTATGGTGACAAAATCCACGCCTTCGTCCTATAGCGGCGCGGGCTACAACTGGAACGGCTTCTACGCAGGCGGCCATCTCGGCGTCGCCTGGGGCAGCTCCAACTGGACGGCGTCACCCGGCGTCAGCGGCTCCACCAGTCTGTTTCAGACCATCGATACGTTCGACGAGGGCGGAAGCTTTTTCGCCGGTGTGCAGGGCGGCTACAATTACATGCTGCCGAACCGCATTCTGATCGGCGTCGAAGCCGACGCATCGTTTCCGGCCTGGCCGACGCTGCCGAGCGGAGCCAACCCGTTCGGCGTTTCGATCGGCGGCTCGTCGGCATTTCACATCGCCCTCGCTCGGCCCGGTGAGCTTCGCCGAAACGGTGCTCGCATCCGGCACGGTGCGCGGCCGTATCGGTTATGCGCCGGGACACTGGCTGTTTTACGCGACCGGCGGATTTGCCTGGACCTACGATCACCAGTCGCTGACGCAGATCGCGACCGGCGCGACCGAGACGCCGTTCCTGTGGCGGCTGGGCTGGGCCGCCGGCGCGGGCGTCGAGGTGCCGATTGCGCCGCACTGGACCGCGCGACTCGAATATCTGTTCACCGATTATGGCCACAGCGCGTTCGCGTATTTCGGCGGCGTCGCAGCCTGTCAGTTCGGATCTTTCGCTTCAACAGCTCAGCGTCGGCCTGAATTACAGGTTCGGCAGCGACGCGCCCGCGACCGGAGTGATGGTCACGAAAGCGCCGGCGGTGCCCGCGCTCGACGAATTCAGCTTCCACGGCCAGAGCACGTTCGTCTGGCAGGGCTACCCCGCGATGCGTTCGTCGTTCGAAGGCCCGTACAGTCTGCCGCACGGCGGCGAGGGCCGCGAGACTTTCGACCTCACGCTGTTCGCCGGTGCGAGGCTGTGGAAGGGCGCCGAGCTGTGGGTCGATCCGGAAATCGACCAGGGCTTCGGCTTTGCCGACACGCACGGCGCCGCGGGCTTCCCCAGCGGAGAGTCGTACAAACTCGGTGCTGATTACCCTTACACCCGCGTCCAGCGCTATTTCGTCCGCCAGACCATCGATCTCGGCGGCGAGACTGCAAAAAGTTGATGCCGACGTCAATCAGTTCGCCAGGCTCGGTAACCGCGAACCGGCTGGTCCTGACGGTCGGCAAGTTCTCCATCGTCGACATCTTCGACACCAACCGGTACTCCAACAACCCGAAGGTCGACTTTCTGAACTGGTCGTTGATCAACGCCGGCACCTTCGACTATGCCGGCGACGCCTGGGGATACAGCTACGGCGCCGCGGCCGAATGGTATCAGGGCCGCTTCACGCTGCGCGGCGGCGCGTTCGACCTTTCGGCCAGTCCGGCCGGCGGCGGCGACAACGCGCAGGCCTACGGCCTCGATCCCACCATGCATCAATTTCAGCTCGTCGGCGAAATCGAAGAGCGCCACGAACTGTGGGGCCAGCCCGGCAAGCTCAAGCTCACGGCCTTCGTGAGCCGCGGCAATGCCGGCAGCTTCCAGGACGCGCTCACGCTTTCGCAGCAGGCGGGGCCGTTGTTCGGCGACGTGACCGACGCACTCGCCGCCGTGCGCCACTATCAGAGCCGGCCCGGCGTCAGCCTCAATCTCGAACAGCAGGTGACTGAAACGGTCGGCGTATTTGCGCGCGCCGGGCTGGGCCGACGGCGATGTCGAGCCGTGGGATTTCGCCGATATCGACCGCACCGCTTCGGCGGGCGTATCGGTCACGGGCAAGCAGTGGGGCCGGCCGGACGACACGGTGGGAGTGGCGGGCGTCCTCAACGGGCTTTCGCCGGTGCACATCGCCTATTTCAACGCTGGCGGCCTCGGCATCCTGATCGGCGACGGCGCGCTGCCCAATTACGGGCTCGAGCAGATCGTCGAGGCCTATTACAGCTATGCGCTTTCGGCGACGACCAAAGTGAGCGTCGATTATCAGTTCATCGCCAATCCCGCCTACAACGCCGACCGCGGTCCGGCCAACATTTTCGCCGGCCGCTTCCACACGACGTTCTGACCGCCACATTCCGGCATGGACACGTCATGGGTCCGCTGGCTAAAGCTTGACCGCCGGTCGCGCGCGGCGCTTTTGCGCCTCGCCTGTGCCGGCAGTGCGGATCGATGCAAAAGGTGACGTGATGGCGGGTGAACTCGACGGTCCGCGAATTTCGCCGCGTTCCGGGCCCGCGGAGCAGCTTGTGGTGTTTCTGCACGGCTACGGAGCCGACGGCAACGACCTGATCGAAATCGGCCGGGCGTGGCAGCAATACCTGCCGCAGGCGGCGTTCGTTTCACCGCACGCGCCCGAGCCCTGCGGCCAGGCGCCGGTCGGACGGCAATGGTTCGCGCTGACGTTCCGCGATCCGAACGAACGCTGGGTCGGGGTCAACAAAGCCGCCCCCGGACTCCAGCGTTTTATCGATGCCGAACTCGCCCGGCATCAATTACCCGCTTCGGCGCTGGCGCTGGTCGGTTTCAGCCAGGGCACGATGATGTCCCTCCATGTCGGGCTGCGTCGCACCGTCGCGCCTGCTGCGATCGTCGGTTATTCGGGCCTGCTGGTTCTGCCGGCCGACGGCGACCCGCAGGCCGTTGCCGCCGGCATCACGTCGCGCCCCCCCGTCCTGCTGGTTCACGGCGAGCAGGACGAGCTTATCCCGCCGGAGGCCATGTTTCAGGCGTCCCAGGACCTCGCCGCATTCGGCGTACCGGTGGAATGGCATCTGTCCGCGGGCGTCGGCCACGGCATCGACGCCGAGGGCCTCCGCCACGGCGGCGAATTTCTGGCGCGCAGCTTCGGCGGCAGGCGCCGGGCGGGGTAACCCCCCGGCCGGCTTCACAATCCTGTCACGGCCCCTTATAAACTAGGGGGTAATGCCGCAATGCGGCACGCGAAGTCGCGGAGCATGTGAGTCGAATCGGGAACTTCACCTTGAACGCTCATGTATCGCCATCGGGCTTTCCTGCACTGGTTCTGAACGCGGATTTTCGGCCGCTCAGCTACTACCCGCTCTCGCTCTGGTCCTGGCAGGACGCGATCAAGGCGGTGTTTCTCGACCGGGTGAACATCGTCGCCAATTACGACCGCGCGGTGCACAGCCCCACCCTGGAAATGAAGCTGCCGAGCGTGGTCTCGCTCAAGACCTACGTGAAGCCTTCAACCCATCCGGCCTTCACGCGGTTCAACGTCTTTCTGCGCGACCGCTTCTGCTGCCAGTATTGCGGTTCTCACGACGACCTCACCTTCGATCATCTGCTGCCGCGTTCGCGCGGCGGACACACGACCTGGATGAACGTCGTCGCCGCCTGCTCGCCCTGCAATCTGCGCAAGGGCAGCCTGACGCCGGACGAGTCGAAGATGTGGCCGGCGCAAAAACCGTTCCAGCCTTCGGTGCAGCACCTGCACCGCAACGGCCGGCTGTTCCCGCCGAACTATCTGCACGACAGCTGGCTCGACTATCTGTACTGGGACACCGAGCTCGATCCGTAGGCGCCTGCCGGCCTGGCAGGCAGCCTGCGTCCGACGTGCGGAAGAAATACGCGCAAGAACGTCCGCAGAAATCAGGCATACCGCGCCGTCGGGATTCGTCCCCGCCTGCGCGGGGACGAACCGGATATGGCGCCTACGCGACCTGCTCCTTGCGAGCGCCGGCGAGAGCGGGTGCCACTTCGGCCATGAAGCGCGCCATTTCATCCTTGACCTGAGCGTGCGGCTTGAGGCCGACGTTGAAGTAGAGGATCACTTCATCGAAGCCCGCCGCCTCGACTTTCTTCAGGCTTTCGATCATCCCCGCCGAAGAGCCGATCAGCACCGAGTTTTCGGTCAGATCCTCCGGCTTCACTTTTTGCAGCTTCGCAACCATGTCGATGAAATAGCGATAGCTGGGCGGCGCGGTTTTCGGGATCGCCCGGGAAGGCCGGGATCACGCACTCCTTGTAGTAGCGGATCTGGCGCGCCCGCTGTGCGTCTTCCTGCGCTTTGTTGTCGGCGAAATGCGTGAAATAGCTGCACATCAGCCGGCCCGGCCTGGTACCATGCCGCGCGCAGCTCTCGTGATACAGGTCCGCCACCTGCCTGAGCCCGCCGTAGCTCATGACCGCGGCGAACGGGGCGACGATCAGTCCGCAGCCCAGCCGCGCCGCAAGCTCGATCGACGGCTTCGAGAACGATCCGACATAGGTCGGGATCGGCTGCTGCACCGGCTTCGGCGTGATGCGGACATCGTCGAACGAATAATTCTCGCTGTGATGCGAAATCCGGTCCTCGGAGGCCCACAGCCGCCGCACCAGTTCCAGACCTTCTTCGAAAATTCCCTGGTTGTTCGCGAACGACACATGGAACGGCAGATACTCGCGCTCGTCGTAACCGCGGCCGCAGGCGAAATCGACCCGGCCGTTGGAGAGAAGGTCGAGCGTCGCCCACTGTTCGGCGACGCGGATCGGATGATGCAGCGGCAGCACCGTGACCGCCGGCGCCAGCCGGATGTTTTTGGTGTTGGCGGCGACGTAGCTGAGAACGAGGTCGGGGCAGGACAGAACGCCGAGCGAGTTGAAATGATGCTCGCCGATCCAGGCCGAATGCATGCCGAGTTTGTCGGCATACAGCGCTTCGGCGGTGATGTCGGCGACGAACTGGTTCGACGTGCGCTGATTGTTTTCGTAGTGGTTGTCGCTCAGCGTAAAGTAGCCGAAATCCATGATTTCCTCCCTGAAGCTTCGTTCGCTGCCCGGCATGTTAGTTGAAGATGCATCAGTTGTAAACGCACTTAACCGGGCTGCGGCATACGAAAACTGATTTGCTGACGCCGGCGCGCGGAACCGTCCGGTTTTTGACTGCAAATCCAAATTCCATTAGACGGGTTTTACTTCGGCCGAAGGCGCATTCGTGAAAAATTCCGACAGGCTCGACCTCGACAGCTACCTTCCGTACCTGGTCAACCGCGTCGGCACCATCATTGCCGAGCAGTATGGCGACGAAGCGCTGGCGCCGTACGGGCTCAGCATCGCGATGTGGCGCGTCCTCGTCGTGCTGGCCAACAAGGGCGGCCAGCGCCAGATCGATCTCGCCGGCCTGACCAGCATCGAAGTCTCGACCCTGTCGCGCATCGTGACGCGGCTGGTGCGCATGGGCGTCGTCAGCCGCACCCGCTCGCCGAGCAGCACCCGCGAAGTGATGGTCAGGCTCACGGCGAAGGGGGAAAACCAGTTCGCACGGCTGCTCCCGCTTGCGCGCGAGTACGAAGCGGCGGCCATTGCCGGTTTGCGGCCATCGGAACTGGCGGCGCTGAAACAGTCGCTGCGCCGCGTCTACGCCAATATGAAGAACCGCATGAAGAGCCGCGCGGACGGCGGCGGCGCAAAGCCGCGGCGGACCGGCCGGCACGCGGCGGCAGAGTAGATCGGGCGCGCGTCCCGGTCGCGCGAGCCGATCGGTTGCCGTGCGCGTGCGCCCGAATGTCCGCTTTTCCCGGTATCGCAAATCTCCTACCCTCCACGAGGGGGCGACCCGCGCACCGCCGTTCCGGCGGGACTCAAGAAAAATCCGGAGAGGAAACGATGAGCGGCGAGGCGGTGATCGAGGTCTCCCGTCTGCTCGACGAGCGCGGCGTGAGTCCGTTCCAGATCAGGGTGCTGATCTGGTCCGTTCTGATCGCATTGATCGACGGCTACGACATCGGCGCCATCGCGTTCGCTGCACCGCACCTGATCCAGGACTGGCATGTGCCGCCGGGCGATCTCAAATGGGTGCTGACTGCGAGCAATATCGGCGTGCTGTTCGGCTCGCAGATCTTCGGATGGGTCGGTGACCGCTACGGCCGCAAGACCGCGCTGATCGCCTGCAACGTGTTCTTCGGCATCTTCACCTTCGCCGCCGCATATTCGACCAACCTCACCGAACTGTTCTGGCTGCGGACCATCGCCGGCCTCGGGATCGGCGGCGTCATTCCCAACCTGGTGGCGATCAACACCGAATCCGCGCCGCGGAATTCGCGCGCGACGCTGGCGATCATCGCGGCGGGCTGCGTGCCGATGGGCGGCGCGCTCGCCGGTTTCGTCAGCGCGACGCTGGTGCCGCATTACGGATGGACCGCCCTGTTCACGATCGGCGGCGTCGTGCCGATCGCGCTGGCGCTGGCCGCGATGGCGGGGCTGCCGGAATCGATCAAATACATGACGCTGCACCCGAGCCAGCGGCAAAGACTGGAGCGGGTCATCAAGTTGATCCGGCCCGATTTCAAGGCGCCCGCCAATGCGCGCTTCGTCATCGAGGACGAGCAGCAGGCGCCTTCATCCAATCCCGTTTATCTGTTCCGCAACGGCCTGTGGCTGATCACGCCGCTGGCGTGGCTTTTGTTCGCGCTCAACCTGATGGGCTACTTCTTCCTGATAAGCTGGACACCGACCCTGATGGCCGAGGCGAAGGTGCCGCAGTCGACCGCCGCGCTCGCCGGCGCGCTGCTGCAGGTCGGCGGCACGGCCGGCGGTCTTGCGCTGTGCTGGTGGCTGCAGCGGCATCGCTTCTTCGCCATCGCGATCCTGCTCGTGATCGCGGTGCCGGTTGTCGGCTCGATCGGCTTGTGGGGCACCGGTTCGGCGGCGGCCTTGCTGGCGTCGACGTTCTGCGCCGGATTTCTGGTGCTCGGCATCCAGACCGGCATCAATGTCGTCGGCGCCATGATCTATCCAACGTCGCTGCGCGCGAACGGCTCCGGCTGGGAACTCGGCATCGGCCGGCTCGGTTCGATCGCGGGTCCGCTGGCAGGCGGCTGGCTTGTCGGCCTGCCGCTGCCAACGCTGTATCTGTGGTCGGCACTGCCGTTTGCGGCCGGCGCGGTCGTGTGCTTCGCCATCCACGTACTGAACACCGCGCGGCTCAAAGCGCGACCGGCGCTTTAGTCCGCGCGTTGAGGAATGGTCCAGCTACGTGCCGGGCTATGCCACGGCGGGGTACGGCGTTTCAAGTCGCCTGCGAAAGCGCTGGGCAAAATTCAGCAGCGGTCCGGTCATGAACGTGGTGAAGAGCGCCATCAACACCAGCATGGAGAAGATGCGCGGCGGCAGGATGCCGAGATCGTAACCGATATTGAGCGCAATAAGCTCGACGAGACCACGCGTATTCATCAGCGCGCCGAGGGAAAACGACTCGTTCCAGCCCATCCCCGTGAGTCGTGCCGCCAGCATGCTGCCGCCCAGTTTTCCGGCCGTGGCGATGGCGATGATGCCTCCGCAAATCAGCCAGCTTTCGGCGTCGTTCAGCAGGCCCAGATGCGTGCGCAATCCGCTGAACGCGAAGAACAGAGGCAGCAGGAATATCGCGCTGAAGTTTTCCAGCCGCAGGGTCAGATTTTTGCGGAAGGCCTCGTTCCTCGGCATGATGGCTCCCGCAAGAAACGCGCCGAACAACGCATGGACGCCGATCATCTGCGTCGCCAGCGCCGCGGCGGTCATGAAGACCAGCACCGAAGCAATCGAACCGGCAGTAATCGTCATGCCTTTTTTGTCGAACCAGCGCGCCAGGAGGGGCCGCACGCCCCACACCATCGCCGCCACGAACACGATCACGAGGCCGAAGCCGATGAACGTCGATGTGAGACCGGTCGCGCGGGCAAATGCGACCACGATGGCCAGTATGGCCCAGGCGGTCGCGTCATCGACCGCAGCGCACGCGATGGCCGTTACGCCCAACGGAGTTCGGGTGATGCCACGATCCGCAAGGATGCGCGCCAGCACCGGAAACGCCGTGATGCTCATCGCGATTCCCATGAACAGGGCGAACGTGACGAAGGGCGTGCCGGGGGCGCCGAACGACGGAAAAAGCAGATACGCGGCCACGACGCCCAGCAGATAAGGAACGACGATGCTCGCATGGCTGACGACCACTGCGGCCTGCGCCTTGTGTTTCAGCTGGCCGATCTCCAGTTCGAGTCCGACCACGAACATGAACAGACAGACCCCGATCTGGCTGAACAGTTGAAGAATTCCGAGCGACCCTTTGGCAAAGACGATTGCCGAGGCCTCCGGCCACAACCAGCCAAACAGTGACGGGCCGAGCAGGATGCCGGCCGCGATCTCGCCGATCACCGAAGGCTGGCCGAAGCGCGAAAAGAGCGAGCCGAGCGTGCGGGTCGCCACAATAATCAGGATAAACTGCAGGAGAAGCGGCGCCAGCGGATCCTTGAAGTTCTGCTCGAACGCAGACCACATCGACCCTCCGTCGCCGGAGGGCGCGGCTGCCACGGGCCGCGCTGCAGCCGAAGCCGCCGACCGAATGCCTTCGGCGGGGTGAACGGACAAGTCCTTGCCGAAATAAAGAATCCCGCCAACGCCGAGCACGAAAACAATCACGCTCAAAATATAAATCGCCGCCAGTTTTCGCATTTCGCCCCGCCCCTGCCTGAAATTTTGCCGACTGCAAGTCGACCGGTAAATAATCGCCCTTCTCGTCTCCGCCGGGCAAGCCCGTTGTCCGCGTCACGGAGTCCCGACGCGGTATTCGCGTGACAGGCCATCGCCATTGCGTCGGCCGGGTGAAAGCACGAATGAGAATCAAATTATCCGGGTGGTGCCCGTGGAGGGAATCGAACCCCCACTCCTTGCGGAACACGATTTTGAGTCGTGCGCGTCTACCAGTTCCGCCACACGGGCTGTCGGAGCAGGATCGCACCGGAAAACCGCCTGCGCCTTTCCTGACCACGCTCCAGGGCGACATCTATATCGTCGGTCGGCGCGTCGCGGCAAAAAGAAAATCGGAACGGGACAGCCACCCGCCGCGTCCGCGCGAAAGGCGGACACGGCATTCGCGGCCTGCCGCCCGCGGCGCGCGAGGTAGCGGACAAAGCCGGTTGCGGGCCGGGCTTGCATCCACCTTCAGGATCGGCACATTGCTGCTTCCCGCGGTACGCCGACGGCCCGCACGGCAAGAGCAGACCATGAAGGCAACCTGGAGCGAACGGCTTCGCCGCGACCCGACGGCCCTCGCGGCTCTGGCGATCTTCGCGATCAGCGCCGCGACCATTCTCGGCGCCTGGTTTTTTCAATACGTGCTCAAGCTCGCGCCCTGCCCGCTGTGCCTCGAACAGCGGCTGCCATACCACATCATCATCCCGCTCTCGCTGCTGATGGCGGTAGCGGCCATCGTGCAGGCGCCGCGTGCGCTGATCTCGATCGGCCTGCTCGCGATCATGGCGGCCGCACTCTGCGGCGCGGCGCTCGGGGCGTATCACGCCGGCGTCGAATGGCATTTTTGGCCGGGACCGACCGACTGCTCCGGGCCGATCACCGATTTTTCCGCCAAAGGGCCGCTGCTCGATCAGTTGCAGTCGGTCCATCTTGTGCGCTGCGACGAAGCCGCATGGCGTTTTCTCGGCCTGTCGCTTGCCGGTTACAATGTCCTGATTTCACTGATGCTGGCGGCAATCGCGGTGTTTGGACTCATGGTCCGCAGACCGACGAATTCGTGATTGGGTTACCGTCGCGCGGCCCTAGTCCGGGCATCGATCTTCGCGTAGGCTGGAAATCCGCCGGTTTGACAGGACTTGTGCGTAGCCTGTTTCAGTTGTGGCATGGAGAAAGATCATGGGTCTGCTGGACAGTCTCGGTCTTGGCGACGTGCTCAAGGGCGCGCTGGGTCAGGTTGAGGCGGCGGCGTTGCCCGCCCTGATCAACGGCGTGCTGGCGAAAACGCAATATCACGATCTCAACGGCCTGGTGGCGGCCCTTCAGCAGGGCGGCCTCGGCCCCCAGGTTCAATCGTGGCTCGGCCCGGGCGCAAATATTCCGATCACCGAAGGTCAGCTCGAGGCCGTTCTCGGCAACGCCCAGGTGCAGGAGTTCGCGCGGCATCTCGGATTGCCGGTCGATCAGACGATGGCCATGCTGGCGAAATTTTTGCCCGAGATCGTCGACAAGGCGTCGCCGAACGGAACGCTCAAGACATCCTAGGGCACCACGGACCGAAACTCCGTGCATGCAAGTGCATATCAGAAAGTGCGTACCAAAGGATCGAATCCCGGACGCTGGTTCACGAGGAGAGGAAAATGAAAACGATCGCTGTTGTTCTCGCTTCATTTTGTCTCGTATCGGTCGCGATGGCCGATGACAGCTGCAAGGTTCAGGCGACCGGCAAGAAGTTTGCACGGCGCCGCTTTGACGAGCTTCGTGAAGAAGTGCTGCAACGACCAGGCCACTGCCCAGAAGCTGCACGGCGCGGCACAGACCAGCTTCACCAAAAAGTGCATGTCGGACGCTACCGGGACCTGAGCCGGCAAGGGCGCCGCACCCCGTCATTGATATTCACCCCATTCACGTTATCGCCACAGGAGAATTGCGGCCATGAAATCGCATCATATGAAATCACATCTGTTGATCGCGTCGGGACTGTTGTTTGCAGCCCTCGCCGGCACATCGATGTCCGCGGAGGCGAAGACCATGAAAGAGTGCGCCGCCGAATGGCAGCAGATGAAAGCGGCCAAAACCACCAACGGCATGAAATACAAGGATTTCAGCAAGCAGTGCATGACGGGCGAGCCGGCACCGGCGGGCGCCCCGCCGGCCGCCGAAACCAAACCGATGCCGCCGCCTCCGCCTGCTCCGCCCCCGCCCAAGACCACGACGACAATGCCGCCCCCGGCAGCGGGCGCTGCTCCGGCCAAGCCCGTGTCGCCAGGCCGTGCCGCCATGATCGCGCGCGAGCGCGCCTGCGGCGCCGAATGGAAGGCTGACAAGGCCGCCGGCAAGATCCAGGCCGGCATGAAGTGGCCGCAATACTGGAGCGCGTGCGACAAGCGCAAAAAAGCCGAGGGGATGTAAGCAGCGTCCCGAAGGCCTCATTCCGGGAGGCGGCCTCGCGGCCGCCTTCCTGCGTTCAGGCTCGAAACGCTCGGGTTGAAGGCTTGAAGGCTGAAGGTTTGCAAACTGAAGGCTTGCAAAATGAAGGCCTGCAAACCGAAGGCTTGCAAACCGAAGGCTTGCAAACTGAAGGCCTGCAAACCGAAAGCTTGCAGGTTAACGCGTGCCGGCTGGAGGCGCTGGTGGGCGGTACAGGGATTGAACCTGTGACCCCATCCATGTCAAGGATGTGCTCTCCCGCTGAGCTAACCGCCCGCTCCAGAAACCCGGATGTAGCGTCGCACGGCCCGCAGGGTCAAGGCCGTCGCGGCAGCTAAAATTTTACCCGATCGGCGCCCTTGAGTCCGAGCGTGGCGCGCACGTCCGCCGGAGTCGCGACTTCGTAGCCGAGATCCTCGACGATGCGGCGGATTTTCGTCACCTGCTCGGCGTTGCTTTTGGCGAGCTTGCCGGGGCCGATATAGAGCGAGTCCTCGAGGCCGACCCGGACGTTGCCGCCCATCATCGCGGCGCTGGTGCCGAAATTCATCTGGTGCCGGCCGCCGGCCAGCACCGACCAGCGATACTGGTCGCCGAACAGCCGGTCGGCGGTGCGCTTCATGAACAGCAGGTTGTCGAGTTCGGGGCCGATGCCGCCGAGGATGCCGAAAATGAGCTGCACGAATACCGGCGGCTTGAACAGGCCGCGGTCGATGCAGTGGGCAAGACTGTAGAGGTGGCCGACGTCGTAGCACTCGTGCTCGAATTTGACGCCGTGACCTTCGCCGAGAAGATTCGCGATCTTCTCGATGTCGCGAAACGTGTTCGGGAAAATGTAGGAATCGGAATTGGTCAGATAGGCCTCTTCCCAGTCGAACTTCCAGTTCTTGTAGCGTTTCGCCATCGGATAAAGCGCGAAATTCATCGAGCCCATGTTGAGCGAGCACATTTCCGGCGAGAACTGCTGCGCGGCCGAGATGCGCTGCTCCACGGTCATGGTCACGGCGCCGCCGGTGGTGATGTTCACTACCGCGTCGGTCGACTGCTTGATGCGCGGCAGAAACTGCATGAACACTTTCGGATCGGGCGACGGCCTGCCGTCCTTCGGATCGCGCGCGTGCAGGTGCAGAATCGCAGCGCCCGCCTCTGCGGCGTCGATCGCCTGGGTCGCGATCTGATCGGGCGTGTAGGGAAGCGCGTCCGACATGGTCGGCGTGTGAATCGAACCGGTAATCGCGCAGCTGATGATGATTTTGTTGGCCATGACGGACCCTCCCTCGGCAGCGGTGTCATATCCCGCCTTTGCGCCCGCGGCCACTATTTTCGCGTCAGCCGGTCTCCGCCGGCCCGCCGCGTTTCAGGATTCGCCACGCGCCTGCCAACCGCTGACTGCCGGGCCTATTGCAAAAATCCACAGCCTATGGACGATGGAACAGATATGTGCGCGGGTGCGCCCGCTCCGGAGAACGCAAATGCGGGCAAGACACCTGATGGTTGCGGCGTTCATGTCGCTGGCCGCTGCCACCGGCACGATCGCCGCCGAACCGAACGCGGCCGGACTCTGGCAGGCGATCGACCAGGACACCGGTCAGCCGAGCGGCTGGTTTTTGATCCGCGACCAGGGCGGGAACTTCGACGGCATCATCGTGCGCATGTATCTGAAGCCGGGACAGAACCCCGCGATCGTTTGCGACAAATGCGCAGACGACCGCCGCGACAAGCCCTGGCTCGGCCTCGACATCATCCGCGGCATGAAGCGTGAAGGTTTGAGCTACAAGGACGGGACCATTCTCGATCCGCGCAACGGCAGCATCTACAACGCCTCGATGACACTGGCGGCGGACGGCCAGACGCTGACCGTGCGCGGCTATCTCGGCATCTCGCTGCTCGGCCAGAACCAGTACTGGTACCGGCTGCCGGACACCGCCTACAACGAGATCGATCCGCGCTTCAATCCGAACCGCGCGGCCGCCCAGAAGCCTGCGGGCACACCGCCGAAGACCAAACTTCAACGCACCGATTGACGCGGCCCGCGCGCCGCCCCGCTAGTCGATCGCGCCGGCCGACTTCCGGCGCGCGTGCGCGCGAACGTCTTCCTCGCGCGGCTTGCCCATCAGCACCGGCTGGAACAAAGCCGCCGCCGTCATGGTGGTGAGCAGCGATATCGCAAGCAGCTTGCCCATGCTCGACGTGCCCGGATCGCTGGAGAAATACAGACTGCCGAAAGCCGTCGCCGTGGTGCACGCGCTGAAGGTCACCGCGCGCGTCAGCACCGATTGCAGCAGCCGCGTCTGCCCTTCCCGCCACGCCATGATGTAGTAGATCTTGAACGCCACGCCGACGCCGAGCAGCAGCGGCAGCGCGATGATGTTGGCGAAGTTCAGCGGCAGATCGATCACGACGCAGATTTCCAGCGTGACCACGCCCGCGACCAGCAGCGGAATCAGCGTCAGCATCACGTCGCCCAGCCGGCGCAAAGTGATCCACAGCAGGATCGCGATCGACAGCAGCGCAAACGCGCCGGCTTCGAGAAACGCGGTGATGATGGTGCGCCGCGCCTCGAGGATCGAGATCGGTCCTTCGGTGGCGTTTGGCTCGACCCTCTGCACGTCGTGCGCAAAATTCCGCAACGCCGCATTGTCATTCGGATCGCCGCTCGGCGTGACTTCGACCCGTGCCCGCCCGTCCGGCGTGACCCACTGATGCACCAGTTCGGGCGGCAGGTTGTCGCGGGTCACCTCCTGCGCCTTGAGCAGGTTGCGCAGATCGCCGAGCGCGGTTTTCAGCGGCTCGCCGAAGGCTGCGTCGGCGCGCTGCCGCGCCGCCGGATCGGCCTTCGACGAGCGCGACGAGCGCCGTGGTCAGGCGGTTTGCGGCATCGGCTCCTGGTCCGGGCTGCGCGGCGGCGAGCTTGTTGAGCGCGTCCACGCCCGAGTTGATGGCGGCGACCGTGTCCGCATCGGTCGGGGGGTTGCTCATCTTCTGCGGATTGAGCGCGGGGTCGAGCGTCTCGGCCGTCTCCTGAATGAGCGGCAGCTTCTGCTGCTGCTGTTCGGGAATGAAGCTCGAGAGCGTCGTTACGCGCGCGACCTGCGGCAGCGCCCGCAGCCTGACGGCCATTTCGTCGGCCACAGCAAGCGAAGGTTCCAGCGCCTCGATGTTGTTCGACCCGCCGTCCTGGTTTTTCTGAAGCTCCAGATAGGTGGCGACCGACTCGACGTTGGGGTTGCGCAGGTTCATCGGATTGAAATCGAAGCGCAGCCAGTAGAGCAGCGGCAGCGCGCCGACGATGATCAGTGCGGTGACGATCAGGATCGGAATGCGGTGACGTTCGAGAAATTCGTCGACCGGCGCCATGAACGCATAACCGAGCTGGCGGCGTTCGCTGCGCGGTTTGAGAATGCTCAGCAGCGCGGGGAGCACGGTGATGCTGGTGAGGAAGGCGATCAGCATGCCGAAGCCGGCGATCAGGCCGAGTTCGGACAGGCCTTTGTAAGCCGTCGGCAGGAACGCCAGAAAGCCCGCCGCGGTCGCGAGCGCCGCAAGCGTCAGCGGCGCGCCGGCGCGCCGGCCGGTGTGCAGAAGCGCTTCATGCAGGCCGTCGACTTCATGCCGCTCGGCACGGTAGCGGACGCTGAACTGCAGCCCGAAATCGACACCGAGACCCACGAACAGCACGGCGAAGTACACGGATATCAGGTTGAGCGAGCCGACCAGCAGCAGTCCAAGCGCCGCAGTGACCGCGAGGCCGACGATCAGGGCGGCGAACACCGCGAAAATGATCCGGAACCATCGCAACGCCATCCACAGGATGAACAGCACGACCGCGATCGTGATCGCAGCGTTGAGCGCGGCGTTCTCCTTGATGGTGGCGAACTGGTCGTCGTTCATTGGAACGGGACCGGTGAGCCGCACGCGCGCCTGATAACCGGATGCGAGGTTGAGGTCTTCCGCGGCCCTGCGGATGGCGTTACTGGCCTTGAGCCCCGGTTCCAGCTCCGAATAATCGAGCACAGCCTGAATCTTCAGGAAGCGCATCAGTTCGCCGGGTTTCGGCTTGTGACCCTGGACCAGCGTTTCCCATGAGAAACTCACGGGCTTGCCGGCATTGATCTGCTCGATGGTTTCGGCCGCGTAGGTGAGAGGCCATTTCATGTCATCGAGCTTGAGCTTGCCGCTCTGCACACCGAGGAGGCCGTACTGCAGGGCGCGAATCGAACCGCGCAGGCTCGGATCGGCGGCCAGCACCTGAATCAGGCGCTGCGCCTGCGACAGCATGGTGGTCTGCTTCTCGAGCTGTTCGACGGGAATGAACAGAAGGCCGTTACGCGAAAAGAACGGGCCGCCCTGCAATTCCTCGATACTGCGAAACTGGTCTTTTTCACCCGACAGCTTCGCACCGAGCGCGCGCGCGGCCTGCGACACCTGCTCCGGCGTCGGCGCATCGACCACGGCGATGATCGTGTCGAACTGCGGGAAGGCCTTTTCGAACGCAAGTTCGCGCTGCCGCCCCGGACTGGCGCCGGAAATCAGCTGATTGATGTCCGTGGTCATCGCGAAATGCGTGGCGGCGTACCACGAGCAGAGAATGGTGAGCACGAGTGCGCCGCTCACGACCCAGCGCGGATAAGCGATGCAGAACGCAATCGATCGGATGACAAAAGCGGTGATGATTTTCATGGGGTATGAATGCAGCAATCCGGCGGTTGTGGCCTTATGACCATTATGATGACGATGCAATATGGAGGCGCTCGCCCCTGATTGCCTTCCTTATGCAGCCGGCTTCGCTGCGAAACATGCGCGCCGGGACCCGGGGGCAGCCGACACTCCTTCGGCGGCCGGCCCGCGGCGGCCCTAAATGCCCCGAAACGCTTCAAAAGGGAAATCATGAATATTTTCCTATTCCAATTACGGGAGGCGAAATGGCTATACAACCGTTCCGCATTTAAAGGCTGTTGCTCAAGGAAGCTGGACAATGACCCCATTTCTGCTCAATGGTGCGCTATAAAGGCTTGCTAAAGCAGGCATGTGGCGGGGAAAAGCCGAAGATCGGGGTTGATTGTCGCGGCATCGTGGCCACCTTTCGTAGTCACGGCGTTGCGGCCGAGGTATTTGGACATGGAGCACGGCAGGCGGCCCGCCTTGCTCTTGCGGCGCAAGGCCGCAGTCCGGCACCGGCCGGGAGGTTGTTGATGAGGGTTATTCTCGCTCAGCCGCGCGGTTTTTGCGCAGGCGTCGTTCGCGCCATCGAAATCGTCGAGCGCGCCCTGCAGAAATACGGCCCGCCGGTCTATGTGCGGCACGAGATCGTGCACAACAAGCACGTGGTTGAAAGCCTGAAGGCCAAGGGCGCGCATTTCGTCGAGGACCTGTCCGAGGTTCCGCCGCACGCGGTCACCATTTTCAGCGCCCACGGCGTCGCCAAAAGCGTCGAGGAAGAAGCCGCCGCGCGCGAGCTGCCGGTGCTCAACGCCACCTGCCCGCTGGTCACCAAGGTGCACAATCAGGGCAAGCGCTATGTCGCGCAGGGGCGCCGCCTCATTCTGATCGGCCACGCCGGCCATCCCGAAGTCGAAGGCACGATGGGCCAGATCTCCGAGCCGGTCACCCTCGTGCAGACCGAGGCCGACGTCGGCAAGCTCGACATTCCGTCGGACACCCCGGTCGCCTACGTCACGCAGACGACGCTCAGCGTCGACGACACCCGCGGCATCATCGCCGCGCTGCATCGCCGCTTTACCGACATCGTCGGCCCGGAAACCCGCGACATCTGCTACGCGACGCAGAACCGCCAGACCGCGGTGCGCGAACTCTCGAAGCTGGTGGACGTTATTCTGGTGGTCGGCGCCAAGAACAGTTCCAATTCGAACCGGCTGCGCGAGATCGGCCACGAGGTCGGCACGCCCTGCTATCTGATCGCCGACGGCAGCGAAGTCGAACCGGAATGGTTCAACGGCGCGGAGACGGTCGGCATCACCGCCGGCGCTTCGGCGCCGGAAGTGCTGGTCGAGGACGTCATCGACGCGCTGCGCCGGCTCGGCCCGGTCGAGGTTTCCGAGCTGACCGGCCGCCAGGAGACCATCGAATTTCGTCTGCCGCCCGAACTGATCGACGGCAGGACGGCCGAACCGCGCTGCGGCGAAGGCTTCGTAACGCCGCAACCGCAAACGCAAAACGCACGAAGAAGGAAACGATTGTGACTGTATCACTGCGACAGAAGGTTGCCGTCGGCGCTTATGTGATGAAGCAGCGGCTCACCGGACGCAAACGCTACCCGCTCGTGCTCATGCTGGAGCCTCTGTTCCGCTGCAACCTCGCCTGTTTCGGCTGCGGCAAGATCGATTATCCGGATGCCATCCTGAACAAACGCCTGTCGGTCAAGGAATGCCTCGACGCGGTCGACGAGTGCGGCGCGCCGATGGTCGCCATTCCCGGCGGCGAGCCGCTGATCCACAAGGAAATCGGCGAGATCGTCAAAGGCATCGTCGCCCGCAAGAAATTCGTTTCGCTGTGCACCAACGCGCTGCTTCTGGAAAAGAAGCTGCACCTGTTCAAGCCGTCGCCCTATCTGTTTTTCTCGGTGCATCTCGACGGCCTCAAGCACCACCACGACAAATCGGTGTGCATGGAGGGCGGCTACGAGAAGGCCGTCGTCCGCGATCAAGGCCGCGAAGGCCAAGGGCTTCACCGTCAACGTCAACTGCACGGTCTATGACGGCCATCCGGCCGAAGACATCGCCAAGTTCCTCGACCTCACCCAGGAACTCGGCGTCGGCGTCTCGATCTCGCCCGGCTACGCCTACGAGCGCGCGCCGGACCAGGAGCACTTCCTCAATCGCCGCAAGACCAAGGAACTGTTCCGCCAGGTGTTTGCGCTCGGCAAGGGCAAGAAGTGGAACATCACGCATTCCGCGATGTTCCTCGACTTCCTCGCCGGCAACCAGGAATTCCACTGCACGCCGTGGGGCATGCCGACCCGCAACATCTTCGGCTGGCAGAAGCCCTGCTATCTGCTCGGCGAGGGCTACGCCAAAACCTTCACCGAGTTGATGGAGACCACCGACTGGGACGCCTACGGCACCGGCCGCTACGAAAAGTGCGCCAACTGCATGGCGCATTGCGGCTACGAGGCGACCGCGACGGAAGCGATCGTGCAGCATCCGCTGCAGGCCGCGATGGTCTCCTGGCGCGGCATCAAGACCGAAGGCCCGATGGCGCCGGAAATCTCGATGGAGAACCAGCGCCCGGCGCAGTACGTGTTCGACGGCCAGGTGCAGCAGACGCTGTCGCAGATCCGCGCCAACGAGGCGCGCGAGAAGGCCGCGAAGGCTGCCGCCGCGGCCAAAACCGCCGCCAAGTCTGCTGTCGAGTCAGCGAACAGCCCGGCCAGCGCCGCTTAACGCGATTGTTTCACTTTCGGCGGCTCCTGCGGATGACGGGGGCCGCCGTTTTCATTTCAGGCACCGCAACACGACCGCCGCACCGCAGGCGCGGCGCTGTGTAGCGCTTGTCCTACATCCCGTACGCCACCGTGCGCGCGTTGCCGCGCTTGAGATTGCGGTAGCGCGCCATCGCCCACAGCGGGAAGAATTTCGAGTAGCCGTGGTAGCGCAGATAGAACACGCGCGGAAATCCCGTCGCGGTGTAGCGCGGCTCGTTCCAGAACCCGTCGGCGCCCTGGTGCTCGACGAGATATTTGATGCCGCGCGCGACCGCCGGATGATCGACTTCGCCCGCCGCCATCAGCCCGAGCAGCGCCCACGCGGTCTGCGACGCCGTGCTCGGCGCAGGCTCGTAGCCGCGATAGTCGAGTTTGTAGCTCGACCCGTCTTCGCCCCAGCCGCCGTCGTCGTTCTGGATTTTGACCAGCCAGTCGACCGCCTTGCGCATTTCCGGCGCGCCGTGTTCGACGCCGGCAGCATTGAGCGCGCACAGCACCGACCAGGTGCCGTAGATGTAGTTCATGCCCCAGCGGCCGAACCAGCTGCCGTCGGCAAGCTGGGTGCGGCGCAGATAATCGACGCCGCGCGCAGCCGCCGTGCTGTTGCCCATCGTCTCGCCGAACTGCGCCAGCATCGACAGGCAGCGCGCCGTGACGTCTTCGGTCGGCGGATCGAGCAGCGCGCCGTGATCGGCGAACGGAATGTTGTTGAGATAATAATATTCGTTGTCGGCATCGAACGCGCCCCAGGCGCCGTTTTCGCTCTGCATGCCGATGATCCATTCGCGGGCGCGATCGAGGCTCGCGGCATAGTCCTTGTGCCCGGACAGGGTCTGCATCGCGGTCCATCGCCATGGCGACCACGGCGGTGTCGTCGACATCGGGATAATGCGGATTGGCGTACTGGAACGCCCAGCCGCCGGGCCGCAGATCGGCGCGCCGCGCGATCCAGTCGCCGCGCACGTCGAGCACCTGCTTCGGCACCAGCCAGTCGAGGCCGCGCTTGACCGCGGCCGGTAGCGTCGTCGCCGCCGGCTTCCAGCAGCGCGTGGCAGGCCAGCCCGGTGTCCCAGACCGGCGAGACGCAGGGCTGGCAATAGGCCTCGTGTTCGTGGACGACCGAGCAGCTTCTCGACCGAGCGGCGCGCGATGGCGCGGAGCGGATGATCCTCCGGATAGCCGAGCACCGTCGAACATCATCACGCTGTTGGCCATCGCCGGGAAAATCGCGCCGAGGCCGTCCTCGCCGTTGAGACGCTCGCTCGACCCAGGCGACGGCGCGGTCGATCGCGCGCTGGCGCGACCGCTTCGGAAAATACGGCTCGGTCGCGCGCAGCACGTTGTCGACGCCGCGGAAGAACCAGAACCACGAGGCTTTCTGCTGCGGCGCCTTCGGCGCCGCGCCGACGCGTCTCCGGCGGCTTCGACAAACAGTTCGTCGATCCGCACGCCCTTCGCATTGCGCGCACGCGGCTTCTTCGCCATCATCACCAGCAGCGGCACGATGACGGTGCGGCTCCAGTACGAAATCTTGTCGAGATGGAACGGAAACCAGTTCGGCAGCAGCATGATCTCGACCGGCATCACCGGCACGGCGCGCCACGGCACGAAGCCGAACAGCGCCAGCATGATGCGCGTGAAGACATTCGCGCGCGCGGCGCCGCCGCGCGCGAGCATCGCCTCGCGCGCGCGGCGCATGTGCGGCGCGTCGATGGAATCGCCGATCATCTTGAGCGCGAAATACGCCTTCACGGTCGCGCTGATGTCGAGGTCGCCGTCGCGGAACAGCGGCCAGCCGCCGTGGTCGCCCTGGATGCGGCGCAGATAGACGGCGATTTTGGCTTCGAGCGCGGCATCGACCGGCTCGCCGAGATAGTGCCGCAGCAGCACGTATTCGGCGGGAATCGTGGCGTCGGCTTCGAGTTCGAACACCCAATGCCCGTCCGGCTGCTGGCGCGGCGAGGAGCGCCTGCGAGGCTTCTTGGATGTGCGGCTCAAGCATGGCTTCGAGCGGACGCGCCTGCTTCGCCGCCGTGACTGTCTGTTCAAGCGTCGCGTCGTTCATGCCGATGCCGTGTTCAGGGATGTTTCGCGTTACAGGATTATGGCGCGATCATCGCAGCCGCGCGGTTGCCTGACCGGATCGCACCTTCGATGGTAGCGGGCAGGCCGGTATCTGTCCAATCGCCGGCCAGCACCAGATTGCGCCATTTTGTTGCAGCGCCGGGACGTTTTGCGTCCTGCGCGGGCGTGGCCGCGAACGTGGCGCGCCGCTCGCGCACGATCTGCCACGGCGGCAGGACATCCGGCAATCCGGTGATGCGCGCTATTTCGCTCCAGATCGTTTTCGCCAGTTCTTCGCGCGGCGCGTCGATCAGCCGGTCGCCGGCGCTGATGGTGACGGAGATGCGACCCGGAAACGCAAAGATCCAGTGCGTCGTGGCATTGATGACGCCGAGGATCGGCGGCAGACCGGGCGGGGGCTCGATGCGGAAATGCGCGTTGACGATGGCGCGGAATTCCGTCGGCACCTTCAGCCCGCGCACCAGCGAAGCCGCGATATAGGGCGGCACCGCGAGAATGACCGCGTCATCGGCGGCAAGCTCAACGGTCTCGCCGCCGAATTCCAGCGCGGCGATCCGTTCGCCGTCAAACCGCACGGCCCGCAACTGATGCTCGAGCCGCACGACGGCGCCACGCTCTTTCAGATGCGCCAGCGCCGGCTCGATCATGGTCGAGCCCAGCCCCTCGCGCGCGATCAGCGGCCGGCACGCCTTGCCGCCGAGCGCGAGCGTTTCGCGCATCACCGCACCCGCGAGCCGCGCCGCGCCCAGCGGCGCATCGATATTGAGCGCGGCCAGAAACAGCGGCTCCACCAGCCGCTCGTACAGCGGGCCCTTGCAGGAGATCACCTCGCCCACCGTCTTGCCGGCGGACGCCCACAAAAGCCGCGCCAGTGGCAGATAGTCGAACGGCCCCGTGTCCGGCACGCGTCGGCTTGCATCGAACACCCAGAACGGAATCGGCCCGTCG
This sequence comes from uncultured Alphaproteobacteria bacterium, assembly GCA_963766925.1. GTDB lineage: Bacteria > Pseudomonadota > Alphaproteobacteria > Rhizobiales > Xanthobacteraceae > BOG-931. The sequence goes on along the minus strand of CAVYCI010000008.1, from coordinate 145,441 downwards.
TTGAGGCGCAGCGTCCAGCGCCTGCCGCTCGCGAGGTCGGCGAACGAAAACTCCGCGTGCGCCGGACCGGTCAGGCGCTGTTCGGCGCCGATGCTGCGCAGATAGTCGAGCGCGGCGCGGTTGCCTGACAGCAGCAGGTGATTGCCGTTGTCGATGGTCATGCCGATCGCGGCGTCGTGGTACGAGCGGCAGCGGCCGCCGGCGAACGCGGTCGCCTCGTGGACCACGACCTGACGGCCGCGCGCCGTCAGCCGAACGGCGGCGGACAGGCCGGCGAGACCGGCGCCGATGATGTGGACCGTTCCGCTCATCGAATCACAGCAGGTTGCGCAGCACGATGAACAGGAGTTTCGCGCGCGGCAGCCGGACTTTGACACGCGGCGCCGCAAAGCCGCGGGCGATCAGTCCGTCGAGAATGAGGTGATAGGCCTGGCTCATGATCCGCGGCGCGCGCACGATCCGGCGCGGACATTTTTTCATGATCGCGTCGGCGGCTTCGAACTCCGACTGCGCCATCGCAACGATGGGCGCGCAGGCGCGAGTTACCGCCGGGCTGGCGATCACCACGGCCGGATCGGTGCCTTCGATGCCGGCGGCCCGCAGAGCGTCCTGCGGCAGATAAAGCCTACCCATCGAGGCGTCTTCGTCGAGATCGCGCAGAATGTTGGTGAGTTGCAGCGCGCGGCCGAGGTGATGCGCGAGCGCAAGACCCGCATCGCGCTCCAGACCGAATATCCGCACCGACAGCCGCCCGACCGCGCAGGCCACGCGGTCGCAATAAAGATCGAGCGTAGGGCGGTCCGGCGCGCGAATGTCCGCCACCACGTCCATTTCCATGCCGTCGATGATGGCGATCAGGTCGTCGCGCTGCAGGTCGAACGTGCGCACCGCGCGCGCAAGGCCCTCCAGCGCGGGCGGTGGCGCGCCTGCGTAGACCGCGTCGATATCGGCACGCCAGCGGTCGAGTTGCCCGCGGCGCGGCTCGCGCGGACCGGGATCGTCGGCGATGTCGTCAACCGCACGGCAGAACGAATAGATCTCAAACATCGCCTCGCGCTGCGCGGGCGGCAAAATCCGCATCCCGGTATAGAAAGAACTGCTGGCGGCGCGCTGCGCTGCGGGACTGGGCTCGCTCACTCACGCACCCCGTGGCGTTTGCGTTGTGGCCGAAGGGCGCCGCCCCAGTCGCCGCGATGCTCCCGAAAGCGCGCCCAGCAGCGTCAAACCGGCCATGGCGGGTTTGGAAAGTTCGATGCGCCCGCGCAGCGGATCGCTGGACCTGAGCATGTGCGTCAGCCGGTGAGCGAGACGGTTGATCACCGAGACTTCAAGCGCGAGCCGCCAGTCGTCGATCTGCCGCGAAAACCCGTCGCTTTCGGAAAGAAGCCGCTCCGTCCGCTGTGCGAGGCCATGCAGGCCCGCGAGCAGGGCCGGCGACGCCTGCGGCTCGCCGAGCGCTTCGACGCCTGCGCCGCAGGCGGCAAACGTGTCGAGCGGAACATAGACGCGGTCGAGATTGAGATAATCTTCCTGACAGTCCTGAAGATGATTGATGATCTGCAACGCCGCGCACAGTGCGTCGTTGGCCGGCCAGACGCTGCGGCTTTCGCCGTGCACGTCGCAGACGAAGCGGCCGACCGGCATGGCAGACAGCGAACAATAGGAAATCAGATCGTCCCAGTCGCGATAGCGGAGCTTGGTGACGTCCAGTCTGAAGGCTGCAAGCAGGTCCTGCGCATGCTTCGGCGAAAGCGCGCGCTCCGCGAGTGCAGCGCGCAGATCGGCGGCGACCGCATCTTCGTCGTTCTGCCCGAGCAGTCCCGCCTCGAGCCGGTCGAGCAGGCGCAGCTTTTCATCCTGCGTCAGCGTGGCGTGATCGGCGATATCGTCGGCGGTGCGGACGAAATTGTAGAATGCCAGAATGGCCTTGCGATGCCGGCGGTGAATCAGGAACGACGCCACCGGGAAATTTTCATCGCGATGGCCTTTCCCCGAGCGCCAGCCCTCGGAATCGGCCGGCCCCGGGTCGAACGGCTCAACGCTGGAGCGCAGGCGATCGGCCCTCGCCTCCGGATCCGTCGACACTGCCGTGGTCACATCGTTCATCGCAGTTCCGAAACGCCGCCCTGCCCGCCTGCTCTCAGGTCGGCCTTGAGGTTTGCCTGGGCACGGCCCTTCCACATGCCGCCGCGCCCGCGCGCATGCTGATAGGCGGAATTGAGGGTGAAGGCCATATAGGTTGCTGCAATCGCCGGCAACGCCAGTCCCCAGAGCATCGATACCCGATAAAAGCGCAGGGTCGGCTGGAAAGCGAGAGCCATCAGCAGCCACGCGGCGATGCCCTCGAGCCTTGCCGCGCCGTCCGCGAACAGCGCGAGCAGCACCGGCGCAAGATAGGTGATCGCGAGCCCCGCGATCGTCCCCAGCAGGATCAGCGGCGAGTAACGGAGCTGGGCATAGGCGGTGCGCGAGACCATGCTGCGGATATCCGCCAGCACGGGATACGCGCGGAGGCTGCGCACGCGCCGAGTCACGCCGATCCAGATGGGACCGTGCGCCTTGAGGACTTTCGCCAGCGCACAGTCATCGATCAGCGCGTCGCGGATCGACGCCATCCCGCCCGCCTGCCGCAACACCTCGCGCCGCACCAGCATGCAGCCGCCGGCGGCCGCCGCGGTGGCGCGGCGCGGATCGTTCGCCCAGGCGAACGGGTAAAGCATCTGGAAAAAGAAGATGAAGGCGGGGATGAACATGCGCTCCGCGAGGCTTTCGCTGCGGAGCTTCGCCATCAGCGACGTCAGCACGTATCCACCGGCCTGCGCGCGCACGACGAGCGCCCTGAGCGCATCCGGGACATAGCCGATGTCGGCATCGGTCAGGAGAAGATAATCCGAAGGATCGGGCCTCGTCGACGCCGCCTCGACGCCCTGGTGCTGGGCCCACAGCTTCCCCGTCCAGCCGGCTGGCAGCGCCTGCCCGGACAGCACCGTCAAACGTTCGCCGGCGCCCTGCGCCGTCGCCGCATCCCGCGCCACCTGGGCAGTGCCGTCGCGGCTCTGATCGTCGACCACGATTACGGTCAGCGAGCCGGGATAGTCCTGGCGGAGCAGTGAACCCACCGTCTCGCCGATGCATTCCGCCTCGTCGCGCGCCGGAATCACCACCGTGACCGCCGGCCAGGACGCCATGCCGCGCGACGGGTCTGCGCCCGGAACGGGATTGTCGTCGCGTTCCCGCGCCAGCCAGAATCCGCCCCGTGCGGCGAGGAGGTAAAACCAGATCGCAAGCACCATTGACGCTATGAGGTCGTTGGCCACAAATAGTCCTCGCGCGGCCCGGACCAGGGCCTGCCATTCCTCGGTGTTGATGCGGAAGCGCCCATGCCGGGGCGGCTCCGGTTGGTGATTATAGAGCCGGATAACGGCATTGGGGACGCTGAAAGCCGGGGGTTCGAAACTGATGAATGGCAATACCAGTCCTTTTGTCCAGCGTCTCGACACGACCGCAAAGGACATAGAGGAACTTCTCAACCGTCTGCTGTCGGCCACGCCCGTGGAGGGCGAAACCAGCCGCCCGCCGCGGCTGATCGAGGCCATGCGCTATTCCAGCCTCGGCGGCGGCAAGCGGTTCCGGCCGTTCCTCGTGGCCGAAACCGCCGCCCTGTTCGAGGTGCCGCGGCCGCACGCGCTGATGGCGGGCGCAGCGCTCGAATGCGTGCACTGCTACTCGCTGGTCCACGATGATTTGCCCGCGATGGATAACGACGACTTAAGGCGCGGGCAGCCGACGGCACACAAGAAGTACGACGAGGCAACGGCCATCCTCGCCGGCGACGGGCTCCTGACTTTCGCGTTCGATATTCTGTCGCGCCGCGAAACGCATCCCGATCCGGCGGTCCGGATCGAACTGGTCATGGCGCTGGCGCGCGCCTCGGGCCTTGGCGGCATGGTTGGCGGCCAGCTCCTCGACCTGGCGGCCGAAGGGCGCTTCGCCGGCACCGGGGCGCAACGGCTCGGCGCGGACGATGTGCTGACATTGCAGGCCATGAAGACCGGCGCGCTGCTGCGCTTTGCGTGCGAGGCCGGCGGCATGCTCGGATCGGCGACCCCGCTGCAACGCAAGGCGCTGGCGCGCTACGGATCGGCGGTCGGCCAGGCGTTCCAGATCGCCGACGATCTGCTCGATCTCGAGGGCGACCCGGCGCTGGTCGGAAAATCGACCGGCAAAGATGCCGCAGCGGGCAAGGCCACCATGGTCGACATCCTGGGCGCCGCGGGCGCAAAGGCGCGACTGCGCGAATTGGTGGCGGACGCCGAACATGCACTCGCCCCATTCGGCGCCAACGCGGCCCTGCTCATCGAAGGGGCAAAATTCGTCGCCAACCGCCAGGCCTGAACGCAATGCCTCCCGAACGGGCAGCAGGCAACCCCGCTCGGGGGTATGGGTATGTTCCCCAACCGCGACGAATGTTCCGGCTGACCGATTGAACTTGGCGCGGATGGGCCTTATGTCGCCTTGGTCGCGGCGTCGTACGTATCGACGGAACGAAACAGCGGCCGGACCCTTTGGTGGATTTCGGGACTTTTCAACCGCAATGGCAATGATGCTGCCCGGCCGATCGACCCTCTGTGCTGCCGCGATGCTCGCAGCACCTCTTTTCCTCTCCTGCCCGGCCACGGCGCCAGCGCAGGGCCTGAGCTCGCCGGTCGCCATTGGCGCGCGGCCCCTTCCCGTTGTGGAAGCCAAAGCCAAAAAGTCCGCGCCGAGCCCGGCGCCGGCGCCCGCGGCCTCTAACTCTAAAGAGCCGCCGCCGCGCATCCCCTACACTGCCGCCGAAGGCGCCGCCGCGACCATCCCCGGGATGGAGGACGCGCGGTTCTGGGCGGATTCCGAGGCCGACTACAAGAATGCGCTGCCTTCGCAGCCGGGCCCCTGGCTCGCGCTCTCCAGCGGCGGCTCGGACGGCGCGTTCGGCGCGGGCCTGCTCGCGGGGTTGAGCGCGGCCGGCAAGCGACCCGATTACGCGGTGGTCACCGGCGTGAGCAGCGGCTCGCTCATGGCGCCATTCGTATTTGCGGGCGCGCGCTACGACGAAGCGCTGCGTAACGAATATACCAAGATCACCGCGGCCGACGTTTTCGAAGCCGGCGGCAGCAGCGAGAGTTTCGTCAACTCCTGGCCGCTGCGCGATCAGATCGCCAAACAGGTTACGCCCGCGCTGCTTGCGGACATCGCCGCCGAACATCGCCGCGGCCGCCGCCTGTTCATCGCCACTTTCGATATCGACGCCGAGCGCTCGATGATCTGGAACATGGGTGCGATCGCAGCTCATGGCGGCGACGCAGCCCTCGCCCTGTTCCGCAAGGTGCTGCTGGCGTCAGCCTCGATTCCCGGTGCGTTCCCGCCGGTTCTGATCGACGTCGAAGCCAACGGCCGGAAGTTCGCGGAAATGCATGTCGACGGCGGCCTGGGCGGGCAGTTTTTTGTGGCACCGCCGGCGCTCATGGCAAGCAACAGCGACTACCACCTGCCGGCCACGCAGCTTTACGTGGTGGTGAATACCAACCTGAAAAACGATTTCCGGGTGGTCGACCGTTTTGCTCCGACCATTCTCACCCAGACCATCGACGCCGCCGTGAAGGTCGATACCCGGCTGATGCTCAGCATCGCCTACGCGGTCACGAAGCGGAGCGGCGTCGAGTTCAACGTCGCCACGGTGCCGGCGAGCTTCAACGTGCCGAGCAAAGGGTCATTCGACCCCGATTACATGGGAGCGCTTTTTCAGGTCGGCTTCGAACAGGGGCGCGGCTCAACGCCGTTTGGTACCGACCTGCCGCCTTATCCGGGGGGAAACACGCCACCGAGTAACATCGAGAGAACCGGAGCAAACTGATGAAAGCCGTCTTGCGTTCGTTTTTTGCACTGTCAGTCGCCGCGCTTGCGTTGACCAGCATCGGCCCGCAGGCCGACGCAGCCGCCCCCGGCATCTACGATGGCCGGTGGAGCGTCGTGATTTACACGCTGCGCGGAGACTGTGACCGCTCGCTGCGTTATTCGCTCCGGATCGAGAACAACCGTGTTTTGGGCGAAGAGCAAAGCTACCAGGTCCAGGGCGCCGTCGCCCGCAGCGGCGCGATCCGCGTGACGGTCGCCGAAGGCGGCCGGTCGGCCAGCGGCTCCGGCCGGCTGGTGGGCAATACCGGGCGCGGCCAGTGGCAAACCTCGACCGGCGAATGCGCCGGCCAGTGGGCGGCCGAACGGCGCAGCTGACCCCGGCCGGGTTTATTCCGGTCCGGCTTTCCTACCCGGATTTGCGGGCGGCGACGTTGGCGTTCCACCACGGACAGACGTCGCGCGCCCGCAGATAGTTTCCATCCATCACATTGAGCGGAACGCGGCCGCCGGCCTCGGCGACGCTGATTTCGAAGGTCGCGCGCCTCTTCGCGTTTCTCCGGCGGCAGCCACAGGCGGTCATGGCCCCAAAGGCTTGGGCCGTCGGCCCTCTCCTGCGGCGTCCAGCTGTCCGGATCGATGCTGCGGCCACCCCAGCCGTATTCAACGAGGAATTCCGAAGGCGACCACGAATAGAACGAGGTGACCTGATCGTTGGTGTGCCGCCCCAGAGTGGTGCCGATCATGTCCGGCTTGCGCAATGCCAGATCGTAGGCCTGGCCGACATCGTCCAGATAGCAAAGCTCGACCATCAGATGATGGATGCCGTTCACCCCGGACTCGATGAAAGCGAGGCTGTGGTGGCGCGGATTGAGATGAAAGAAATAGGCTTTGAACGGCCGCACGAAATAGTCGCTGAGCCGGAAGCCGAGGACGTCGGTATAGAACGGCAGCACCGCGTCGATCCGCTCCGCGGTGAGCACGGCATGCCCCATGCCGAGCGGACCGGTGCGAAAGCCGGAAATCGAGCGCCCGGGCTTGAACGGATCGGCGGCAACTTCGGCGCCGTGAAAAGCCTCGAGACGATTGCCGACCGGATCGGCGAACACGATCAGATCGGCGACGCGGCGCTCATCAGCCAGCGCACGCGAGCCGCGCGCCACAGCCACGCCGTGGGCTTCCAGATGCGTGGCCAGCGCATCGAGCGCAGCAGCACCTGCAACCTCCCAGCCGTAGAAAGACGGGCCGAGGCCCGCGTCGGCATGAACAAGAACGCGCTGCCTGCGGTCGTCCATCCGCAGCGCCAGCGATCCGGCGCTCCGGTCCACCATCTGCATGCCGAGGAACCGGGTGCCGTAGCTGGCCCAATCGTCGAGATCTTTGGCCCGGATGCCGACATATCCAAGAGCGTCGAGATGCATCGCGGCTCTCTCCTGCCGATGGTGGAACTCTATCATTTGGGAGATGATGCGTAAATTGAAGGCTGCAAGGCGTTTCACGTCCCGCGGGACCGGCGGATGGCCCGCCGTGGCCGGCGCAGGCCGATCGGCGCGCTTGCATCCGCCTTCAGGCGACGGTGTTAATCGAACGCCGCTTCGGCTAATGCCTGTCGTGGGACGTGCGCAGGAATGCTGCCTGGCACGGGGCGGGAGGAGACGACATGACCACAGCCAGCGCCGTCACGGTGGCGGCACGCCTCGATCGCCTGCCGCCGTCGCGACACACCCGGCGTCTGGTCACGCTGCTTTCGCTGGGCGGCTGGTTCGAATTCTACGATCTGTTCTTCACCGCCTACGTGGCGATCGGCCTGTTCAAGGAAGGCATCTTCACGCCGACCACCAGCGGCCTGTTCGACACGCGCGGCTTTGCCAGCTTCGTCGCCGCGCTGTTCGGCGGCATGTTCATCGGCACGCTGGTTTTCAGCTGGCTGTCCGACCGCTTCGGCCGCCGCTCGATCTTTACGTTCGCGCTGCTGTGGTATTCGGTCGGCGTGTTCATCATGGCGTTTCAGACGACGCCGGAAGCGATCGACCTCTGGCGCTTCATCGCCAGCGTCGGACTCGGCGTCGAGCTGGTGAATGTCGATGCGTATCTCTCGGAGCTGGTTCCCAAGGAACAGCGCGGTCCGGCCTTCGCCTATAACCAGTTCATCATGTACACCGCGGTCCCCGTGGTCGCGTTCCTGTCGTGGCAACTCGTGCCGCATACCTTCCTCGGTCTCGATGGCTGGCGCTGGGTCGTCATCATCGGCTCGGTCGGCGCGCTGGTGATCTGGTGGATTCGCCGCGGGCTGCCGGAATCGCCGCGCTGGCTCGCGCAGCACGGGCGAATCGCGGAAGCGGAGCAGATCGTCGCGGACCTTGAAAACCGCATTCGCCGCGAGACCGGCACCGAACTGCCACCACCGCAGCCTGTCGAAGGCGAGGAAGAAAGCAAGCGCGGCGCCTGGATCGAGATCTGGAGCCCGGCCTATCGCGGCCGCACCATCATGCTGGTGATCTTCAACCTGGTGCAGACCATCGGCTATTACGGCTTTTCAAGCTGGGTGCCGTCGTTGCTGATCTCGCAGGGCATCGGCGTCACGAAGTCGCTCGCCTACACCTTCATCATCGCCATTGCGGCACCCGTGGCGCCGCTGGTCGCGGTCCGGTTCGCCGACCGTTTCGAGCGCAAATGGCAGATCGCGTGGTCCGCGATCGGCATCGCCGTGTTCGGACTTCTGTTCGCGCAGCAGACCGGCGCCGCCGGCGTGATCATCTGCGGCCTGCTGATCACGCTGTGCGGCAACTGGCTGTCGTTCTCGTTCCACGCTTACCAGGCGGAGCTTTATCCGACCCGCATCCGCGCACAGGCGGTAGGATTTGTCTATTCGTGGAGCCGGCTGTCGGCCGTGTTTTCCGGCTTCATCATCGCGTTCTTCCTCGGCCGCTACGGCACCATCGGCGTGTTCGGCTTCATTGCCGGCGCGATGGTGGTGGTGTTCATCGTGATCGGCGGATTTGGACCGGCGGTCGTCAAGCGCCGGCTCGAAGCCATCGCCAACTGACAGCCATGTGCGCGGGGGTGCCTTCCCGGCAGATCATTTGATCTCGCGCTGTCCCTGCCCGTCCGGCGGCGAGATGAAGGCCCGCCCTTTCGGGAAGCGCTCGAATACCGCCTCCGGCTTGCCGAAGTGGTCGGCGAGAACATACGCGGGCGTCCCGGCAATCCACTGAGAAAGATCGATCGCCTGATAGTTTCCGGTGTTCAGGCCGATCAGAATACGGCCGCTCCGGCTGCCGATATTTTCGATGGAGTGGCCGTAGCCCTGAGGGATGTAGGCGACGTCGCCTTTGCCCAGCGTCTCGAAGCGGTAGCGGCCGTGAGAGCCGAACAGCGAGACGCTGAAATCTCCGTCAACCACGTACTGCCACTCGTCCGCATTGGGATGCCAGTGCAGTTCGCGCAGGCCGCCCGGTTCCAGATCGAGCACCACGCCGGTCATGGTTTGAGAAACCGGAAAGCGGCCGGCGCCGACCCGCCATTCGCGCCCGTATCGGTGAATGGAATGGGGCTCCTGGGACAGCAGCGGATATTTGTGGGTCTCGGGCGGCGAACGCAGCCGCCCTTGCAGCGGCATCGCGGCGGGAGGCGGCACGGAGCCGCGCACAAAGTAGACCTCTTCCGCAGGAAATCCCTCGAAGGTCGCCTCGGGAAGTCCGAAATTTTTCGCCAGCAGCGCCTTCGGCGTGTGGCCGAGCCAGTCGGTGATGCTGAACGTACCGAATTCCGAGAAATACCCGTTGTCGAAAATCAGAATGAAATGGCAGGCCGCGTCGCCAAGGCACGCGAGCGAATGCGCGTGGCCGCGCGGGAAATACCACACGTCGCCCGGATCGAAATCGTTGATTTCGGAGTTTCCGGACGGATCGACGACGGTGGTGCGGACGCGGCCTTTCAGCACGAACGCCCATTCCGCGGCGGTCGCGTGCCAGTGCAGTTCGCGCGTGACGCCTGGCTCCAGCCGCATCGAGACGCCGGCAATGCCTTTGGAGATCGGCAACTGCGCGACGGTCGCTTCCTTGCCGAAGCTGCCGCCCATGACTTTGCCTTCCGACTGCTCAAGGGCGAATTTGAAGGTCGGCAATTCCTTTCCCGCGAGCAGCGGGTCCGGCACGTTGTTCTTGAAAGGAAAGCTGGTGACGTCGTCAGCCTGCCACATCGGCGGTCTCCCGAATTGACGGTTCTGATTTATGGCCCTGAAATGCACGCGCGCACGATGCGCAGTACGCGGCTTCCGGCGAGCCCGGCCCGTCAGGCCTGCAGGGTCCGCGTCGTATCGTCGAACAGCTCCTCGACCGAATAGCGCCGCGGAACGATTTTCATTTCCTCCGCGTAGCTGCTCATCAGTTCGAGCGCCTGCCTCACCGCGTCGAATCCGAACGGCACGAAATCGACCGCGCCCGGCTTCGGCAGGCCCGCGGCCTTCTTGCTGTCCAGCAGCATGCGGTAAATCTCGCGCACCGCCGCCGGATTCGACTTCGACAGGCTGTCCTTGACCACGACCATGTGGTTGATCGGCACCGTGCCGTATTTTTGATACCAGGCTTTTCCGGCCGCATCGGGATCGGCGATCACGCTCCTGAGCCTCGGATCGGTCGGCATGTCGCCGCCGAAGATCGCGGCGTCGAGTTCGCCCTCGAGCAGCATTTTGGTGATGTCCTTGCCGGCAGCGGCACGTTCCACGCCGGGCGGATCGCGACATTCGGCGACGTGGGCGTCCTCAAACGTTATCCACTTCACCGCATTGAGATCGAGACCGTAATCCTTCCAGAGAATGCCGCGGATCCACACGCCGGTGGTCTGCGAGAACGCGCGCACGCCAACCCGTTTGCCCGGCAGATCTTCGACCCGCAGCGCGCCGCGATCGGAATTGTAGAGGAGCGCGCCCTGCTGAAACCGGCCCAGCATCGTCGCCGGCAGCAGCATCAGCGGCTTGCCGTATGCTCTCGCCTGGAGATAGGTGACGATCGCCATCTCGGAGACGTCGAACTTCAGCTCGCGCACCATCATCAGGAAAGCGCGATTGACCGGACTGACCTCGATGAAGTTGAGCTTCACCCGATCCGAGGTCACTTCGCCCTTCTTCAGCGCCTGGGTGTGCGGGTAATTCCCGAGACAGGCGCTCAGTGTCCCCACTGTTTCCGCAGCGATCACATTCATTCCGGCTGGTCCCGTTGGTTTTCGCCGCGATCCTATGACCTGTCGCCGGGCGAAACCAGTCCACCTTCAACGGGATGTCCCGCCAGCGCGGGAACGTCCGTCGCGCGGTCAGCTCCGCGCCCGCGATCGCGCCGTGCGTTCGCCGGCCACAACGGTCGTGGCAGGCGTCTTCGCCGGTGCGAAAAGCTGCTCCAGCGCATGCCGCTCGACCGGCTTCTGCAGGACCGGCACGTGGCTGAAGCGTTCTTCGACCGTGTCGGCCTCATAGCCCGTGATGAAGACGAATGGCACGCCGCGCGCCGAAAGGATATCGGCCACCGGATAGGCCATGCCGTCACCCAGATTGATGTCGAGGATCGCGGCATCGTATTCGCGCTCCCGTGCGGCGGCGAGCGCTTCGGCGGCCCGGGCGATCGGACCGACCACCGAGTGACCGTATTCGGTCAAACATTCCTGGATCATCATGGCGACCAGGGCTTCATCCTCGACCAGCAGGACGCGCCGGCTGTTGGCAAGCCTCGCCCGCGTCGAGCTTCGATTGCCGCCGCCGGCCTTTTTCTTCCCGATCCGGGGCCGGGCGGTCTCGCGCCGCGGGATCGACATGGTGCATCGCATGCCCTGCGCATCCCAGTCGAACACCGCCCTGCCGCCAAGCTGATTTTCGATGCTGGCACGGATGACGTTGAGGCCGAAGCTGCGCGACGGCGGCGGCGCAACGCGCGGGCCGCCGGTCTCGACCCACCGGACGATCAGAGCTTCGGGCTGCACCTGCCAGGTAACGGTGACCTTGCCGGCGATCGACGACAGCGCGCCGTGCTTCGCCGCGTTGGTCGCAAGCTCGTGCAGCGCGAGCGCAAGACCCTGGGCCAGGTGCGGCGGCAGCGAGACGGGAAGGCCCGCGATCTCCACCTTCTCGGCCTCGCCGCCGCGATAGGGCGCCAGTTCGTCGTTCACCAGCGCGCCGAGGTCGGCGCCATGCCACCGCGAATCGGACAGAAGCGCATGCGCCCGCGCGAGCGCCTTGATCCGGCCTTCGACCGCGGCGACATAATCCTCGACGCTGTTGGCGCGGGTCAGCCGGACGATCGACTGCACGACCGCGAGCGCGTTGCGGGCGCGATGATCGACCTCGCGCGCCAGCAAATCCTGACGCTCCTCGGCCTCCTTGCGCTCGGTGACGTCGACGGTGACGCCGCTCATTCGCACGACGCGGCCGGCGACATCGAAGCTGGCGGCCGCCGACACCTGACACCAGCGCACATTGCCGTCGGGCCGCACCACGCGAAATTCGGCCTGGAGCGTGGGAAGATCGAGGGACACCCCGCGCCCGACGCCCCGCAGTTTCTCCAGATCGTCCGGATGGATCATCGTGCGGATGGCCTCGACCGTGACCTTGAAGGTTTCCCGATCGACACCGAAAATTTCGTGCTGGCCTTCGTCCCATTTCAATTCGCCGGTGAGCAGATCCCAGTCCCACGACCCCATCTGTCCCGAGGCGAGCGCGAGACTGCGGCCCTGCTCGCTTTGCAGAAGCCGCGCGGTGGATGCTTCAAGCTCGGCCGTGCGTTCCGCGACCCGGCGTTCGAGTTCGGCGTTGAGCCGTTCGAGATCGCGGGTCTTGCGGTAAAGCTCGGCGAATACCTTGACCTTGGCGCGCAGCACCGCGGGCACCACCGGCACCGGGACGTAATCCACCGCGCCCATCTCGTAGCCGCGCAGCCGGTCCACGTCGTCCACCTGAATCGCGGAGATGAAGATGATGGCCGTCTTCTGGAACCGCGGATGATCGCGGATCATCGCCGCGAGCTGAAAGCCGTCGAGCTCGGGCATGCAAACGTCGATCAGAACGACGGCGGCGTCGTTCTTGAGCAGGAATTCCAGAGCTTCGCGGGCTGACGACGTCTTGACGACGTTTTCCCCGAGTTCGCGGAGAATCTCCTCGCTGGCGAGCAGCTTCGCGGGCTGATCGTCGACCAGCAGTACGTTGACTTTGTCGGCCATGAAATCCGTGCCTAGCGATGGAGCCACATGCGCAGCGCCGAAAGAAGCTGTTCGGTGTTGACCGGCTTGGCGAGATAGTCGGACGCCCCGGCTTCCAGGCATTTCTCGCGATCGCCCTTCATCGCCTTGGCGGTCAGGGCGATGATCGGCAGCCGGCGGTAGCCCGGATTGCCGGCGGATCTTCTCGATCGTCTGATAGCCATCCATTTCCGGCATCATGATGTCCATCAGCACGATCGCGAGTTCGGGGGTCTGTTCGATCAGTTCGATCGCCTCCCGCCCGGTCGTGGCGGTCAGCACGTGCATGCCGCGGCGCTCCAGCACGCTCGACAGCGCGAAGATGTTGCGCGAGTCGTCGTCCACCAGCAGCACGGTGCGCCCGACCAGATCCTCGTCCGAAGAATTGAGCCGCTCCAGCATGCGCTGCTTCTCAGCCGGCAAATCGGCAAACACGCGATGCAGGAACAGCGCGGTCTCGTCGAGCAGCCGTTCCGGCGACTCGACACCCTTGACCACGATGCTGCGCGCCATGGTGTGAAGCTGCGCATCTTCGCTTGCCGACAGTTCACGCCCGGTGAACACCACCACCGGAACGTCGGCCATCGCCGCTTCGCCGCGCATGCACTCCAGCACCTCGAACCCGGACATGTCCGGCAGGCGCAAGATCGAGCACGACGCAGTCGCAGCGCCTCATGGCGCAGGATTTCGAGCGCCTCCTGGCCGCTCGTGGCGTCTGACGATCTCGATATCGTCGTGACCGAGCAGTTCGCGGATGCTCATCTGTTCGGCGCGGTTGTCCTCGACCACCAGCAGCCGCCGGCGTCGCGGCTCGCGCGAACTCCTTGATTCGCGCCGAGCGCCTCGGAAATGCCCTCGCGCGTGGTCGGCTTGGTGACGAACGAGAACGCGCCGCGCGCGAGCCCGTGCTGGCGGTCTTCGTCGAGCGTGACGATCTGCACCGGGATGTGACGCGTGAGCGGATTCTGCTTGAGCTGGCTGAGCACGTTCCAGCCCAGCATGTCGGGCAGGAACACGTCGAGCGATACCGCGGTCGGCTGATACTGCTTGGCGAGATCGAGCGCATCGTCGCCGCGCATGGCGAGCAGCACCTTGAAGCCCTTGTCGCGCGCAAGGTCGAGCAGAATCCGCGCATAATGCGGATCGTCCTCGACGACCAGCAGAATCGGCGTCGCCCGGCTGGATTTCCAGCCGGTCGTCCGGCATCTGCTCGACGGTGCGCTCAGCCGACACGACGGCGCGCAGGGACAAAGCGTCCGCGCCGTCGGGCCGCGGCAGTTGTGCTCGAGCCGACATACTTGATCGGCAGATAGAGCGTGAAGCTCGAACCGGAATTCGGGCGTGCTGCGCAGATGGATTTCGCCGCCGAGCAGGCTCGCCAGTTCGCGGCTGATGGCGAGGCCGAGCCCGGTGCCGCCGTATTTGCGGCTGGTGGAAGCATCGGCCTGCTGGAAGGCCTCGAAGATGATCTTCTGCTTTTCCAGCGGAATGCCGATGCCGGTGTCGGAGACTTCGAACGCGACCACGCCGCGCCGCCTGGCTGAGCACCGGATGGTCTGGCGCTCCAGCCGCCGGCCGCCGCGGAGACGTTGAGCCGCACGCCGCCCTGGCCGGTGAACTTGAACGCGTTGGACAGCAGATTCTTGAGCACCTGCTGCAGGCGTTTGGAGTCGGTGGTGAGGCTGCGCCCGAGGTCCGGATCGAACTCGACGTCGAACGAAAGCTGGCGCGTTCTCGGCTTCGTGGCGGAACGGCCGCGCCACCATGTCGAGCAGATTGGAGAAGAAGATCTCCTCGGCATCGACGGTGACGGTGCCGGATTCGATCTTCGACAGATCGAGAATGTCGCTGATCAGATTGAGCAGATCGGTGCCGGCGCCATGGATGGTGCGGGCGAACTCGACCTGCTTCGGCGACAGATTGCCTTCCGGATTGTCGGTGAGCTGCTGGCCGAGGATCAGGATCGAGTTCAGCGGCGTGCGCAGCTCGTGCGACATGTTGGCGAGGAATTCCGACTTGTATTTCGACGTCAGCGCCAGCTCGGTCGCCTTTTCCTCCAGCGCGCGGCGGGCCTGCTCGATTTCCTGGTTCTTGCGCTCGACCTCGACGTTGCGCTCGGCGAGCTGCTGGGCCTTCTGCTCGAGCTGTTCGTTGGTCTGCTGCAATTCCCTCTGCTGCGCCTGCAATTCGCCGGCGAGCTGCTGCGACTGCTTGAGCAGGCCTTCGGTCTGCATCGTCGCCTCGATCGAATTGAGCACGATGCCGATCGAGGTGGTGAGCTGTTCGAGGAACATGGTCTGCAGCGCGGTGAATTCGTTGATCGACGCGAGTTCGATGACCGCCTTGACCTGACTCTCGAACAGCACCGGCAGCACGATGTTGTTGCGCGGCGTCAGCCTTGAACAGCGCGGAACTGATCGGCACGGTAGTCGTCGGGCATTTCGGTGATCAGCATGCGGCGCTTGTCCACCGCGCACTGGCCGATAAGGCCTTCGCCCAGCCGCAGCGACAGGGCGATGGCCGTCTGCGCGCCGTCGTCGGCATAGGCCGAGAGCAGCCGCAGGAGCCGGCATCTCGTCGTTCTCCATCTGATAGATGACGCCCTGATGGGCATTGACCAGCGGCGTCAGCTCCGAAAGCAACAGCCGGCCGACGGTGGTCAGATCGCGCTGGCCCTGCAGCATGTTGGTGAATTTCGCGAGGTTGGTCTTGAGCCAGTCCTGTTCGGTGTTGCGGTCGGTGGTGAGCCGCAAATTGTCGATCATGGTATTGATGTTGTCTTTCAGCTCGGCCACTTCGCCGCGCGCATCGACCTGAATCGAGCGCGTCAGATCGCCCTTGGTCACCGCGGTCGCCACCTCGGCAATGGCGCGCACCTGCGTTGTGAGATTGGCGGCCAGCAGGTTGACGTTGCCGGTGAGGTCCTTCCAGGTGCCGGCAGCGCCCGGCACGTTGGCCTGGCCGCCGAGGCGGCCCTCGACGCCGACCTCGCGCGCCACGGTCGTGACCTGATCCGCGAAAGTCGCGAGCGTATCGGTCATGTTGTTGATGGTTTCGGCAAGCGCCGCGACCTCGCCCTTCGACTTCACGGCGAGGTTCTGCTTGAGGTCGCCGTTCGCGACCGCCGTCACCACCTTGACGATACCGCGCACCTGTTCGGTGAGGTTGGCGGCCATCACGTTGACGGTGTCGGTCAGATCCTTCCAGGTGCCGGCGACGCCCGGCACCTGCGCCTGACCGCCGAGCAGTCCTTCGGTGCCAACTTCGCGCGCGACGCGGGTGACTTCCGACGCGAAGCCGTTGAGCTGGTCCACCATCGTGTTGATGGTGTTCTTGAGTTCGAGAATTTCGCCTTTCACGTCCACCGTGATCTTGCGCGACAGGTCGCCGCGCGCCACCGCCGTCGTCACCTCGGCGATGTTGCGGACCTGCGTGGTGAGGTTGGCGGCCAGCAGGTTGACGTTGTCGGTCAGGTCCTTCCACGTGCCCGCGACGCCCGGCACCACCGCCTGGCCGCCGAGCCGGCCATCGGTGCCGACCTCGCGGGCGACGCGCGTGACTTCGGCCGCGAACGAACGCAGCTGCTCGACCATGGTGTTGAGCGTTTCCTTGAGCAGCAGGATTTCGCCGCGCACGTCCACGGTGATTTTCTTCGACAAGGTCGCCGCCGGCGATGGCGGTCGCCACTTCGGCGATGTTGCGCACCTGGGCGGTGAGGTTCGACGCCATGAAGTTGACGTTGTCGGTCAGGTCCTTCCAGGTACCGGCCACGCCCGGCACCTGGGCCTGGCCGCCGAGTTTGCCTTCGGTGCCGACCTCGCGCGCGACGCGGGTCACTTCCGAGGCAAACGCGTTGAGCTGATCGACCATCGTGTTGATGGTGTTCTTCAGCTCGAGAATTTCGCCTTTCACGTCCACCGTGATCTTGCGCGACAGGTCGCCGCGCGCCACCGCCGTCGTCACCTCGGCGATGTTGCGGACCTGCGCGGTCAGGTTGCCGGCCATCGAGTTGACCGAGTCGGTCAGATCTTTCCAGGTGCCGGCGACGCCGGGCACGTTGGCCTGGCCGCCGAGGCGGCCTTCGGTGCCGACCTCGCGCGCGACGCGCGTCACCTCGCCGGCGAAGCGGTTGAGCTGGTCCACCATCGTGTTCAGCGTTTCCTTGAGCTGAAGGATTTCGCCGCGCACGTCGACCGTGATCTTTTTCGAAAGGTCGCCGTTGGCGACCGCGATCGTCACTTCGGCGATGTTGCGGACCTGAGCCGTCAGATTGCCGGCCATCGAGTTCACGCTGTCGGTCAGGTCCTTCCAGGTGCCGGCGACGCCCGGCACCTGCGCCTGGCCGCCGAGCTTGCCTTCGGTGCCGACCTCGCGCGCGACGCGCGTCACTTCGGCGGCGAAGGCGTTGAGCTGGTCCACCATCGTGTTGAGCGTGTCTTTCAGCTCGAGGATTTCGCCGCGCACGTCGACCGTGATCTTGCGCGAAAGGTCGCCGCGGGCGACGGCGGTCGCCACCTCGGCGATGTTGCGCACCTGGCCGGTCAGGTTCGAGGCCATCGAGTTGACGCTGTCGGTCAGATCCTTCCAGGTGCCGGCGACGCCGCGCACCTCCGCCTGACCGCCGAGCTTGCCTTCGGTGCCGACCTCGCGGGCGACGCGCGTCACTTCGCCGGCGAAGGCGTTGAGCTGGTCCACCATGGTGTTGATGGTGTCTTTCAGCTCGAGGATTTCGCCGCGCACGTCGACCGTGATCTTCTTCGACAAGTCGCCGCTGGCGATGGCGGTCGACACTTCGGCGATGTTGCGGACCTGCGCGGTCAGGTTCGACGCCATCGAGTTGACCGAGTCGGTCAAATCCTTCCAGGTGCCGGCGACGCCGAGCACGTTGGCCTGGCCGCCGAGCCGGCCTTCGGTGCCGACCTCGCGCGCGACGCGCGTCACCTCGCCGGCGAACGCGTTGAGCTGGTCGACCATCGTGTTGATGGTTTCCTTCAGCTGCAGGATTTCGCCGGAGACGTTGACGGTGATCTTCTTCGACAAGTCGCCGCCGGCGATGGCGGTCGCGACGTCGGCGATGTTGCGGACCTGCGCCGTCAGATTGCCGGCCATGAAGTTGACGCTGTCGGTCAGGTCCTTCCAGGTGCCGGCGACGCCCGGCACCTGCGCCTGGCCGCCGAGCTTGCCTTCGGTGCCGACTTCGCGGGCGACGCGGGTCACTTCCGAGGCGAAGGCGTTGAGCTGGTCCACCATCGTGTTGATGGTGTCTTTCAGCTCGAGAATTTCGCCGCGCACGTCGACCGTGATCTTGCGCGACAGGTCGCCGCGCGCCACCGCGGTGGTCACGTGCGCGATGTTGCGCACCTGGTCGGTGAGGTTGCCGCACATGGCGTTCACCGAGTCGGTCAGATCCTTCCAGGTGCCGGCGACGCCGGGCACGATCGCCTGGCCGCCGAGCTTGCCGTCGGTGCCGACTTCGCGCGCGACGCGGGTCACTTCCGAGGCGAACGAGCGCAGCTGATCGACCATCGTGTTGATGGCTTCCTTGAGCTGCAGAATTTCGCCGCGCACGTCGACCGTGATCTTCTTCGACAAGTCGCCGTTGGCGACCGCGATGGTCACCTCGGCGATGTTGCGGACCTGCGCGGTGAGGTTCGACGCCATCGAGTTGACGCTCTCGGTGAGGTCCTTCCACACGCCGGTCACGCCGCCGACCTGCGCCTGGCCGCCGAGCTTGCCTTCGGTGCCGACCTCGCGCGCGACGCGCGTCACTTCCGAGGTGAACACGTTGAGCTGCTTGATCATCGTGTTGACGATCTCGGCCGAGCGCAGGAACTCGCCCTTCAGCGGCCGGCCGTCGACGTCGAGCGCGACGGTTTGCAGCAGATCGCCCTGCGCCACCGCGGCGATGGCGCGGGTCACTTCGGTGGTCGGCCACAAGCAGATCGTCGATCAGCGAATTGACCGAGGATTCCATCTCGCCCCAGGCGCCGTCGGACAGGCCGAAGCGCACGCGCTGGCGGGTCTTGCCCTCGCGGCCGACCACCTGGCCGACGCGCTCGAGCTGCTTCGCCATGCGCTGGTTGGCGGCGACGATCTCGTTGAAGGTGTCGGCGACCTTGCCCATGAGGCCGACCTGGTGGCCGGCCATCCGCACCGAGAAATCGCCGACCCGCATGGCCTGGAAGCGCGTGCAGCAGTTCGCGCAGTTCCGAAGCCTCGCTGCCGTTGAGGGCGCGCTGCGCGGCTCTTGCCGTGCCAGACCGGCAGCGGTGGCCGCTGCGCGTCGATACCGTTGCTGCGGCGGCGCCGGTTTCATTGCGAAGTGCGGGGCATGAAAGTCTCCGAAGCGATTGCGTGCGCCGCCCGACAGGGCGGCGGGCACGCAGAACAGCCAGCTTAACGATCGCGATCGGAAATCGACGCCAGACCGGCCGCAGGCGCGGCGAACAGCCGCGCGACCCGGCTAGCCCGGCGTGAATCTTCCCCCTCACGTGACTCCTCCTGAGCCGTAACGCGGAACGTGCTTGCGGCCTGAATGGTTCCTGTCCGCCGGCCGCCTGCGGACGGGAAAATTTTTCGGCGTTGGTAAGGAGCGCGTGACGCCCGCACCGGGCCCAAGAAACTCCTCGCAGCCGCTGGCCGCTTCAGGTATGACTAAACCACTGAATTTACTTTTGATATTAAGACGAGCCGTCAAGCCGAAAGCAGGGGTTCGCGACCCATAAATATGGTTAGAAAATTGGTTCCGTCGCGCCGCGGCGCCGGCACGCGGCGATGACCGTATTGCGCAACAGACAGGCGATGGTCATCGGACCGACGCCGCCCGGCACCGGCGTGATCGCACCGGCAATGCCCTGCGCCTCGGCGAACGCGACGTCGCCGACCAGCTTCGACTTGCCCTCGCGCCGCAGCGACCCGGTTGATGCCGACGTCGATCACCACGGCGCCCGGCTTGATCCAGTCGCCCGCGCACGATCTCCGGCCGGCCGACGGCCGCGACCAGAATATCGGCGCGGCGCAGGACGACCGGCAGGTCGTCGGCTTTTGCGAGTGCGCCAGATCGTGACGGTGCAGTTTTCGGCCAGCAGCAGCGCCGCCATCGGCTTGCCGACGATATTGGAGCGCCCAAGCACCACCGCCTCGGCCCCGCCCAGACTTCGGCAGCACTTCGCGCAGCAGAAGCAGGCAGCCATACGGCGTGCAGGGAACCAGCGCGCGCTCCGCACCGCCGCTCCAGAGCTGCCCGACATTTTGGGCGTGAAAGCCGTCGACGTCCTTGGCGGATCGATGGCGTCGATCACGCGCTGCGGATCGATATGCTTCGGCAGCGGCAATTGCACCAGGATGCCGTCGACCCGATCGTCGGCATTGAGCTTGCGCAATCAGTGCCAGCAGCTCGGCCTTCGCTGGTGGTCGCCGGCAGCGTCTCCTGAAAACTCTCAATGCCGGCCGCGACGTCGCCGCCTTGCCCTTGTTGCGCACATAGACTTGGCTCGCCGGATCGTCGCCGACCAGCACGGCGCAGAGGCCCGGCGCCGACGCCGATTTGCGCCTTGAGCTTGGCGGTCGCGCCGGCGACCTCGGCGAGGAGCCGTTCGGCGCGCGCCTTGCCGTCGATGCGCTTGGTGACGATCATGCAGCAGTCCCGTTGAACCCCTGCGGTCTTATGGTCGGCCGAACCCGCATTTGATGCGTCACACCGCCGCGGAGTTCTGTGAACATGCGGTTTTGCTCTGGCCGAACTTGACGTGCGAAAGTGGGGAAAATCGAAGAGCGGCCGGGCCGGTGCGCCGATGACAATGCCGCGCGAATGGGACGGAACAAGCCGAGGAGAGTCCTCGATGAAACTCACGGGCGCATTTGCAGCCTCTTCTCTGACTGCTGCTGTTGGGCGGCGGCATCCCACGCCGAGACCATCAAAGTCGGCGTCGTGCTGCCCTATTCGGGGCCCAATTCGGATCTGGGCAATCAGGTCGACAAAGCGTTCGACCTCTACGTCAAGCTGCACGCCAAGGATCTCGGCGACAACAAAATCGAGCTGGTCAAGCGCGACGAAGGACCGGCGTCCGGCGCCAATGCGCGGACGGTCGTCACCGAACTGATCACCAACGACAAGGTGAAACTGATCGCCGGCGTTCGTGTTCTCGCCGTCGGCGATCGCCGCGGCGCCGCTCGCGACGCAGGCGAAAATGCCGATGCTGATCGCCAACGCCGGCACGGCGTGGATCACCACCCTGTCGCCTTACATCGTGCGCTTCTCGTTCAGCATGTGGGATCCCGGCCTATCCGATGGGCACCTACGCGGCGACCAAGATGGGCTGCAAAACCGCGGCCACCGGCTTTACCGACTTCCCGCCCGGACAGGATTCCACGCTCGCCTTCAAGACCGCGTTTGAAAAGGCCGGCGGCAAGGTGATCGATGAGGTGCGCATGGGTCCGCCCGGGCCGGTGCCCGATTTCACGCCGTTCTTTCAGCGGGTAAAAGATGAGCATCCGGACTGCTTCTACGTCTTCGTTCCCGTCCGGCTCGCACGCCGGCGGCGTGATGAAGACCTACGGCGATCTCGGCATGCGGCAGGCCGGCGTTCGCCTGATCGGCCCGATGGACCTCATTCCCGACTACGAGCTCGCGCGGATGAGCGACGCCGCCATCGGCCTCGATCGTGATGTCGAGCTATGCCGGACGATTCGACACGCCGGTCAACCAGGAATTCGTCAAGGCGTGGCACGAGGCTTACGGCCCGAATTCCTATCCCGACTTCATGTCGGCCGGCAGGCTGGGACACCATGGCCGGCATGTTCCACGTCATCAACACGCTGCATGGCAATCTCGATGACGGCGCGAAAGTGGTCGACACGCTCAAGGGCTGGACCAACACGTCGGCCCGCGCGGGCCGAAATTCAGATCGATCCGGAAACGCGCGACGTCATCCAGGACGAGCACGCGGAAGAAGTCATCAAAAAGCCCGACGGCAAACTCGGCGTCAAAATGCTGGAGACGTTATCCGCAGGTGAAAGACCAATGCAAGGTCCTGAAAGTCGGCCGTTGCGGATCCTGACAGCCTGAGGCAGCTTTCAGCGGGGCTGGCGGTCCCGGCGCGCAGATCAACGGAACAAGCGCCCCTTGCCGCCTGTGGCCAATACCATCGTCAGCATCCTGTTCGATGGACTGGCCTGGGCCATGTTTCTGTTCATCATTTCGGTCGGGCTTTCGGTCACGATGGGCCTGATGGGCGTCGTCAATCTTGGCGCACGGCGCGTTTGCCATGGCCGGCGGCTACCTCGTGGTGACCGCGACCACAGGCTGGGGCGTGCCGTTTCTGCGCCGCTCTCGTGATCGCCTTCGTGGTCGATCGGCGCGGCCAGCGTCGCTGTTCGAGCGGACCCTTTATGCCGAGCTCTACGGCGCGAGCGAGCTCGACCAGGTGCTGCTGACGATCGGGCTCGCCTTCATGGCGATCGCGACCTACACCTATTTTTACGGCCCGCTGCCGCATCAAATCCGCGTTCCCGACTTATCTGCTTGGCGAAATTCGTCTCGGTGGCCGTTCGTTTCCGACCTACCGGGTGTTTCTCATCGCGGTCGGCGCGGTTCTGGTTGCAGCCCTGTGGTTCGGCTTCGAGCGCACCAGTATCGGCGCGAAGATCCGCGCCTCGGTCGACAACCGGCGCATGGCGCAATCGGTCGGCATCAATGTCGACCGGCTGTTCACGATTGCGTTCGCCGTAGGCAGCGGTCTTGCGGCGCTCGGCGGCGGGCTCGCCATTCAGCTTCTCGGCCTCACGCCGAGCTTTGCCATCATTTATCTGGTGTTCTTTCTGCTGGTGGTCGCCGTCGGCGGCTCCGGCAGCTTCTGGGGCACGCTCGCCGCGGCGCTGGTGCTCGGCATCAGCGACACCGCCGGAAAATACCTGTTCGCCGATGCGGGGAGCTTCTGCATCTACGCCGTCGCGGTCCTGATCCTGCTCGCAAGGCCTGCGGGTCTTTATGGACGCGAGTAGCCAGTCCCCGCCGCCGGCGGCCGGCACGTTCGCCGGCGAACGCGCCCGCGCTTTCGCGTTCCTTGCGCGGCGCGAGCGCTTTCACCCCGCCGAAGCGCTGCCGTGGCTTCTGGCGATCGCGGCGTTTTTTCTGTTCCCGAACCAGATGACGCTGGGCAGCCAGACCCTGATCATGGTTCTGTTCGCGCTCTCGCTCGATCTCATTCTCGGCTACGCCGGCATCGTCACGCTCGGCCACGCGGCCTATTTCGGCGTCGGCGCCTACGCCGCGGCGCTGCTGATCACCGGCGTCGGCTGGACCGAGCCGATCTCGGGCCTCGTCTGCGCCACGATCGTTGCGGCGATCGCCGGTCTCTTCTCCGGGCTTGTTCTGCTGCGCTATCGGGGCCTCGCGCTGCTGGTGCTGACGCTGTCTACCACCATCATGCTTCAGCAGCTCGGCAACCTGTTTCGCGATTTCACCGGCGGCTACGACGGCATTCCGGGCATCAACATCGCGCCCCTGTTCGGATATTTCGACTACGACCTCTACGGCCACACATATTACCTTTATTGCCTCGGCGTTCTGCTGGTCGTGTTCCTCGGTCGTGCGCCGGATCGTCAATTCGCCGTTCGGTCAGGCGCTGGTCGGCATCCGCGAGAATGTCGGACGCATGCACGCGCTCGGCTCGCCGGTGCACTGGCGTCTGGTCACGGCTTATACGATCTCCGCGGGCCTTGCCGGCATCGCCGGCGCGCTGTTCGCGCAGACCAACACGCTGGTGACGCTCGGCGTGTTCGATTTCGACCAGTCGGCCGCGGTGCTGATGATGCTCATTCTCGGCGGCGCCGGATGGCTTTATGGCGGGTTCGTCGGCGCCGTCGCTCTACATGGTGCTCCAAAACGAACTGGCAAAACTCAGCCCGGCGTTCTGGCAGTTCGGCATCGGACTGATCCTCGTCGTGGTGGTCCTTCTGACGCGTCGCGGCGTGTTTGCCAAAATCGCCGCTTTCGGCCGCCGCCTGCCGTTCGGAGCGGCGCAATGACTACGCTTCACGTACCAAACGCGCCGGCGCTCGAAATCCGCAATCTGCAAAGGAGCTTCGGCGCGCTGAAAGTGGCGAACGACATCAGCCTTGCGCTGCCGCGCGGCGGCCGCTACGCGCTGATCGGCCCGAACGGCGCCGGCAAGACCACGCTCGTCAATCTGATCACCGGCCGGCTTGCGCGCATCCGCAGGCCAGGTGCTGCTCGACGGCGAGGACATCACGCCGCTGTCGCAGGCCGCGCGCACGCGTCGCGGCATCGCCCGCACATTCCAGGTCAATCAGCTGTTTCGCGGCCTCACCGTGCTGGAAAACCTCTACCTTGCGATCGGTGAGCGCACCGGCGCCTGCAACCACCTGTGGCGCCCGGCGGCGAAGGAGACCGCGCTGATCGACGAAGCGCTCGATCATCTGCAATCGCTCGCGCTCGTCGAAGATGCGTGCAAGCCGGTGAAGGAGCTTCCGTACGGCCGACAGCGGCTCGTCGAGATCGCCATCGCGCTCGCGCAGCGGCCGAAGCTTTTGCTGCTCGACGAACCGGCGGCGGGCGTGCCGTCCTCGGAAAGCCATCTGATCCTCGATGTCATTTCGAAGCTCGATCCGGGCATTACCGTCCTGATTATCGAGCACGACATGGACGTGGTGTTCCGCTTCGCGAGCCGCATTGTCGTGCTGGTCGCGGGCGAGGTGCTGACCGAAGGCACGCCGGAGGAAATCTCCGCCGACGAACGCGTGCGCTCGGTTTATCTTGGCGGGAGCAGCGGAGCAGCGCCATGACCGGGCAGAAACTGGCGCTCGAACTCGACGACGTCTCGGCAGGCTACGGCGAGACCGTCATTCTCGAAAACGTGCGGCTGTCCGTCAACGCGGGCGAAACCGTTGCCATCATCGGGCGCAACGGCGTCGGCAAGACCACGCTGCTCTCTACCGTGATGGGTCACAACACGCTGCACAGCGGGCGCATCCGGCTGCTGGAACGGGACATCTCGAAGCTCGCGCCGTACCGCCGCGTAACGGCGGGGCTGGGCTATGTGCCGCAGGAGCGCGAGATTTTTCCGTCGCTGACGGTGCGGGAAAATCTGGATGTGGCGGTGCGGCCGGGCGCCTGGACCATCGAGGCGGTTTTCACGCTGTTTCCCAGGCTGAAGGAACGGCAGCGCAACGGAGGCGGCCAGCTCTCCGGAGGCGAGCAGCAGATGCTCGCGATCGCGCGCGCGCTCGTCGGCAATCCGGCCGTGATCCTGATGGACGAGCCCTCGGAGGGACTGGCGCCGGTGGTGGTCGAAGAGATGACGCGGGCGGTGCGTCGCCTCGCCGAAGCCGAAGGGCTGACGCTGATCCTGGTCGAGCAGAATACCAAACTCGCGCTCGATATTTCGCCGCGCATCGTGGTGATGGATCGCGGCCGGATTATCCATGACGGCCCGAGCGAACCGTTGAAGCGGGACCGCGAACAGCTTGACCGCCTGATCGGCGTCGGACGCCGGCCGGCTGCTTAAGCACCTGAAAGGCCGCGGAGGAAGCGCTGCGCTGGCCTGAACCCCGAAGCCGCCTAATCGGCCCGCTTCGCCCCGCCCTGTTTGACGCCGGCCTCGGGAAACACCCACATCGCCGCGACCATCAACACCGCGACGACCATGATAAAGGTCGAGAAATCGTGGCGAACCGGCGAACCGCTCCAGTAAGCGAGCACCGCGGCGACGGCCAGCACAATGCCCGACAGAACGGCTTTGACATCGTGGGGCATGATGCGTTCCGGTACGAAGAAATTAGCTGGCGCCGACCCGCGTCGCCGCCGCTTCGTCCGGAAGCCGCGGCCGGCCGCGCAGGGTCTTTTTCAGAAAGCGCGTGTCGTAGCCGTTCAGAAGCGTGCCGATTAGGCCGCGGTCGAGGTCGGACGTGCCGAACAGCCAGTCGGCGATCGGAAAGGTCAGGTTCATGTTGACCTCCATCATCAGCCGCGCGTTGTGATGCGCGGTATGGTGGCGGCGCAGCGTGTTGACGAACGGGCAATGCCGGACGAACCAGTTCTCGTCGACATGACAGCAGAAGTGCATGAACTCGTAGATCAGATACATCGCCGTGGTGGTCGATATGAACAGCCAGCCGGCATTTGCGGTGAACGCCGCGCCGATAACGAGCGCGGCCGGGATCGACATCAGGATGAAAACCACCAGCGCGTAGGGCGGAAACAGCGTCACCCGCCAGTCCTTGTGATCGCGGAAGCGCATCTCGTCGTCACTGAAGAACTGATGATGATTGAGCGTATGCCGCTCATAGACCGCGCGCAGGCCTTTGATGTTGACCGGCCGGTGCATGATGAATTTGTGCACCGCCCATTCGAACAGATTTGTGAACAGGAAGGTGAGCGGCACCGTCAGCCATTCGAGCGCGGTCACATTGTGAATGTGCCCGACATAAACATAGAACGCCGCGGCACCCATGGCGTAGATGATGACGACGTGAAGATAGCCGTCGTACCAGCCGAGGATCCGCGAGCGGTATTCCCGGCGGAACGCGATCTGGCGCTGGCTGATCACGGGCGCCTCCCTGATATATCAGCTATAGGATCACAAGCCGCCGCGGGCTTCAATCGGGTCCCGATCCGCGCCGGGCCGGCGCAGGAAGGCGTCGATGTCGCTGCTGGTGAGACGCCAGTCGTTATCGAGATTGGCGATCACGGCCTTCATGAAGGCGTCCAATTCCACCACCGCGCGCCCGGCGTCGCCAAGATGATCGAACAGGATGGCGAACGCCAGTTGCCGCGGGCTTGCTCCTTCATAGGTCCATTCGAAGCCGCGCCGGGTGAATTGTTTCACCTCGCAGCGCTCGGCCAGCGGACTTCCGTCGACCGTCACCACCAGTCCGTCCATGGTGCGCGTGCCCTGATAGGTCTTCATGGGCCGGCTTTCTCCGTCAGACCGGAACCGCCCCCCGGGTGAACGTCTCGACATAGTCGATCAGCGTGTCGCTGGCGCGCGCCGCGGCTTCGCCGTCGCCCGCGGCGATCGCGCACGCCTGGTCGGCGTGCAGCCGCGCGCACAGCGGCAGATCGGCGGCCTCGCGGTAATGCATGTACCAGAAGCGGCGCGACAGCCCCTGCAACAGCTTCATCGAGCGGGCCGCATAGCTGTTGTGGGCGGCTTCGATCATCAGCAGGTTGAATTCCCGGTCGAGCCGCATGAAGGCGAGTTCGTCGTTCGCCTTCGCGACGCGGTCCATGCCGCGGGCGATCCGCCACATGCGCTGGCGCTGCGGGTCGGTGGCGCGCTCTGCGCCGGCCCGGCTCAACAGCCGTTCAAGCTCGCGGCGCGCTTCCAGTACAAGGAGTTGATGGTGCGGATCGATCTGTGTCACCAGAATGCCCTTGCGCGGCAGGATGACCACCAGGCCCTCGTACGCCAGCCGCTGCAAAGCCTCCCGCACGGGCGTACGGCCGAAGCCGAGCGCCGCCGACAGCATCTGTTCGGTCAGAACCGCGCCGGGGTCGATCCGGAGCGTGACGATCTGCTCTTCGATCGCGCGATAGGCCTGGTCGGTCTGCGTTGTGGCGCCGTCTTCCGGCCGCGCGAGCGGGGACGCGACGGCCGCGGCGCCTCCCGTGTCTTCCAAACTGGCGTGCTTTCCGGCACGAATCCACATCGGGGTTCCTCACGCGGCACGCCGGAGCGGGGCGGCACGCGATAAGCAGCCGATGTTTTTACGAACCCGGCCTTTTACAGGTCAAGCGGTCCAAATCCGGAACGCCATTGGGCAGGCTCTGCTGCAGCGTCGGCCGCGCGCCGTCGCGCTATCCGACGGCACGCGCCGCGGCGCGGCCCGCCGCGCGGCCGGAGAAAATACAGCCGCCGAGAAAAGTTCCCTCAAGCGCCGCATAGCCGTGAACCCCGCCCCCGCCGAAGCCGGCCACTTCGCCGGCCGCATAGAGACCGGGGACGGCTTCGCCATCCGCACCGATCACCCGGCTTTCGAGATCGGTTTGCAGACCGCCCAGCGTCTTGCGCGTGAGAATGTGAAGGCGGACCGCGATCAGCGGGCCCGCCGCGGGATCGAGCAGCCGATGCGGCCGCACGGTGCGAAAGATCCGGTCGCCCAGATAGCG
Source organism: uncultured Alphaproteobacteria bacterium (assembly GCA_963766925.1). GTDB lineage: Bacteria > Pseudomonadota > Alphaproteobacteria > Rhizobiales > Xanthobacteraceae > BOG-931. Next base: position 117,198 of record CAVYCI010000008.1, on the reverse strand, counting down.
CCGCGCCGCGCGGACCGCGGTGATCTGCGCGTCCTTGCACACCGGATTCTCGAGCTGACGATCGCGCGCGGTGATCTCGCGCTCGACGTCCTCAAAACGAAGCAGCGGCGCCCCGCCGGCCAGCTCGTTCATGCGCGCCACCAGCCTCCCGAGATCGCGTTCGACGATAAAGTCTTCGCCTTTGTCCATGAACGATTTGATCGGGCCGGGCACGCCTTTGCGCGCGCGCGCCAGAACCTGGCTCCATTTCTTGCCGGTCAGGTCCGGATTCTGCTCCGAGCCGGAAAGCGCGAATTCCTTCTCGATAATTCTGCGGGTCAGAATGAACCAGGAATAATCGTGGCCGGAATCCACGATGTATTTGAGCGTGCGCAGCGTATCAAAGCCGGGATAGAGCGGAGCCGGCAGGCGCCTGCCGCGCGCATCGAGCCACATGGTGGACGGCCCCGGGATCACACGGATCGCGTGATCGGGCCACACCGGATTCCAGTTCTTGATGCCTTCCACATAATGCCACATGCGGTCGCGGTTGATCACCGAGCCGCCGGCGGCCTCGGTGATCGCCAGCATGCGGCCGTCGACATGATCGGGTACGCCGGTGATCATCCGCTTCGGCGCGGGTCCGAGCCGCGCCGGCCAGTTGCGCCGCACCAGTTCGTGATTGCCGCCGATGCCACCCGAGGTGACGATGACCGCCTGCGCTTTGAGTTCGAAGGAGCCTGCGACGACACGCGAGCTTTTGTGTCCGCGCTCGACGCGCGACGGCTCCAGCACGTCGCCGCGCACGCCTTCCACCGTCACGCCCGTTCTTGTCAGTTCGTTGACGCGATGGCGGAATTTGAAAGTCACAAGTCCGCGCTCCGCGGCTTCGCGCACGCGCTCGATAAACGGCGCGACGATGCCCGGCCCGGTCCCCCACGTGATGTGAAACCGCGGCACCGAATTGCCGTGACCGCTGGCGTTGTCGCCGCCGCGTTCCGCCCAGCCGACTACGGGAAAGAAACGGACGCCGCGGTCGCGCAGCCACGCCCGCTTTTCGCCGGCCGCAAAATTCACGTAGGCCTCCGCCCATTGGCGCGGCCAGAAATCCTCCTGCCGGTCGAAGCCCGCCGTGCCCTTCCAGTCTTCCAGCGCCAGCGCCACCGAATCGCGAATGCCGAGACGCCGCTGCTCGGGCAAATCCACCAGAAACAGTCCGCCGAACGACCAGAACGCCTGACCGCCGAGCGATTGCTCGGGTTCCTGATCAAGCACGATGATCTTCCTGCCGGCCTCGACCAGTTCGGCCGCGGCGACAAGCCCCGCGAGGCCGGCACCGACGACGATTGCGTCCGCGTCATAAGCCATGGATCGCCCGGAAAATTTCGCCCGCCCGAGGGCAAGTCGCGGCGATTGTCAAACCGCCGCGAAGCCCCTCCATGATCATTGTCGGCCTTCGCGCAAAATACGACAAGCGCGATATGCGGGCGGACGGCTTATTTCCGCCTTGCCGCTGCAGGTTCGGGCTCCCGCACGGGCGCGACACGGTGTTCTTCGACACGGTGTTCTTCGACACGGTGTTCTTCGACACGGTGCTCTCCGACAGCGTGCTCTTTGACAGCGCGTTGCACGACATCGCGCTCCCAACCGAACACGCTGCGGCCATCGTATTCAGCCGATTTCTCGCGCTCATGCGCGATCAACTGTTCGACCGTAGGCCCGGTCGCGGCACGCTCCAGCTTCCGCGATTCCCGGTCGAGCTTTTGCAGCGCGGCGAGTTCCTCGTCGCCGCCGAGTTTTGCTTTTTGCACCGCCGATTTCAGCACGCGAATGGTCTCGTCATAGACCTTCAACGGCACCGGAAACGGATGACGGTCCTTGCCGCCGTGCGCGAGCGAAAACCGCGCCGGATCGCTGAAGCGGCAGGGCGCGCCGTGCACCACCTCGGCGACCAGCGCGAGCGCGCGCACGGTACGGCCGCCCACTCCCGGCGTGAGCAGCAGGTCGGCAAAGTCGGCCGGCCCGCGTTCGGCCGCCGCAGCGAGATTGCCGTGCAGCCGCCGCAGATGAATGTCTTCCGCGCGCACGTCGTGATGCGCGGGCATCGACAGAAACGGCAGGCTCGACTGTGACGGCGTTTCGCTTCCCTCCAGCGCGGCGAGCTGCCGCGTGATGCCGTCGGGACCGAGCGTGCCGAGAAGCTCGAGCTGCCTGCCGCGCGACGCCTGGGCGCGCCGGTCCGTGAGATTGATGATCTCGCCCTGCGCGTGTCCCTCGATCGCCGCATGAGGTTCCTCGACAAAGCTCGTGAGACCTTCGGACAGCCAGTGATAGCGGCGCGCCTGTTTGCGCCCGCCGTTCATGCCCTGCTGCACCACGACCCAGCGTCCATCGTCGGCGACGACGAAGCCGTGCAGATAAAGCTCGAAGCCGTCCTGAATCGCCGCACTGTCAACTTTCGCCACCAGCCGGCTCGCGGTCGCGAGCCGGCCGCCATCGAGACCGGTGCGTTCGCCGATCGCGACGAGCTCGTGCGGCGTCTGCCGCGAATGCCGGCCGCGCCCGCCGCAGACCCGCAGCCCGAGTTCGCGATCGAGCGGAGCCAGCCCCCGCTTGAGCGCGCCGAGCACGCTGGTGGTGATGCCGGACGAATGCCAGTCCATGCCCATCACCGCGCCGAACGACTGGAACCAGAATGGATGCGCGAGGCGACGCAGAAACTCGTCGCGGCCGTAATGATGGATGATGGCCTGAGCGATCACGACGCCGAGCCGGGTCATGCGGTCGGCGAGCCACTTCGGCACATGCCCGTTGTGCAGCGGCAGATCGGCGCTTCCGGTTCGTCGCGGCAAAAATCCCGTCTCCACGGCGTGCGGAGCCACGCCGCCATTTCTCGTTCTTATTTTGTTCTACCAATGCGGAAAAGGCAAGATCGCTCTTGCCCCGCGGGATCGGCTTTTATCGAAACAACCGAATCGAATGACCGGCCTGACGGCAACCCGCGAACGAGAGAAACGCGAGAGGCAGGACAGCCTGCCCCTCGCCAGCCATGATTACTTCCAGCCGGCCTCTTTATCGCAGGCGGCCATTTCTGCCGGATGCGACTTTTCCCAGGCGGTGATGGAAAGGGTTTCGTTCGAGGACATCTTGCCGTTCATGCACGAACAATAAGCGGCGACCACTTCCGGAGATGCACCTTCACGCTTGTTGTCGTTGACGCATTTCTTGATCCATGCCGCGTCATCCGCGTCCGCGCGCGCAGGCGTCATGGACGAGGCGAGGCCGAGGCCGATCAGAACTGCGAATAGTGCAAACGTTGCCTTCATTGGGTTTTCCCTGTTTAGAACGAAAATAAGTTGAAGGTGGCATCATGTGACGCCCCCATACGACGGTAGCCCAACCCGAACTCAAACGCCACGACGTTCGGATGACACAATCGAACCGGTTATCGCAGACCTGCCTGTTTGAGCAGAGGCAGAGTGTCTTTCTGGAATGTCAGCATTCCTTCTTCGTACAACGGCCAGTTCAGCAGCGCGCCGTCGATTCCCGTCGAGGCCAGCGCCGCAAGACCGTCCACAACCTGCTCTTTCGTCCCCACCAGCGGGAACGCGCCCCAGCCCGCCATGAAATGCGCTTTAAGCTGTTGAACCGCCGCCGGTTCGACCGCGCGCGAATTCAGACCGAGCATCTCGATCAGATTGCCCGCCGCCACCCAGTCGCCTTTTTCGTGCACGTAATAGTGGAGAAAATCCTTTGCTTCCTTTTCGGTTTCGCGCTGCACCACGTAGCCGAAACTCCACACTTTCAAATCGCGGCCATACTCCTCCCGCGCGAGTCGCTTGTAGCTCTCTACCTTTTTCCTGGCGAATTCGATGTCGTGGTAGTCGAACTGGATGAATGCGATGTCGGAATATCTGGCCGAAAAGTGCTGGCCCTTGCCTGAACCGCCCGCGTTCATGATGGCGGGATATGGCTTCTGCAACGGCTTCGGCGCCAGCGTGCCCTTTTTCACCTGATAATATTTTCCGTCGTAGTCGAAATCCTCTTCCATCGTCCACAGCTTCATCATGATCTCGATCCACTCCGCGGCCATGTCGTAGCGCGCGTCGTGTTCGATCATCGGAACACCGAACATTTCGAGCTCGGTGCTGTACCAGCCGGCGACGATGTTGATCCCGTGACGGCCGCCGGTGATGTGGTCGATCACGGTGGCCTGTTTGGCCGCCATGATCGGATGAATGGTTGGAATGTGGGAGGTGGCGAACACCGCCGGATATTTGGTCGAGGCGCCGATGCCCGCCGCCCACGAGAAACACTCGAAGCCGGCGCCGTTGAAGTTGGTCTCGCCGCCGAAGCCGCGCCAGCGCCCGACCGGCACCAAAGCCTCGAACTCCATGTCTTCCGCGATCCGCGCGAGCCGGAGGGTGTTGGGCCAGGTCACATCCAGCGTGCCGGGCATCGTGGTGATCGCGCAGCCGCCCTGCAGATTGGTACAAAAGGTGCCGAGCTTGAGCTTCCGGTCGCCGAACAGCGGATTGGTCGCGCGGCGAAGCTCCTGCAAGTCGGCGCTGCTGCCGGCCATGAGCAATTCCCCCCAACGATGACGCCGGCTTTCGCGCCGGCCTGCCGTCAGCGTTTCAGAAAACGCCGCGCCGTTCAATGGCGCACCGGCGCGTGGAGATCCGCGTCGCCGGCGCATCCGGATAAATGAAAATCAGCCGAAAAGCCGTCTGGTCGTGGATGACCGCTTCACGTCACGCGCCGTCTTCCAGGTGCGGCCGACGAAATCCATCGACGGATTGCTGACGCCGAACCACAGCTTCTCGCTGATGAAATGATGGCGCAGATGATACTGTTTGATCCAGCGGCCGAAGCGGGTGCGCGGCTGACAGGGAATGTGCGCGATGTAATGCACCCATTCATAATGCAAAATCGCGAGCGTGGTGCCGCACATTACGGAGGCAACCACGCTCCAGCCGAACAGCAGCGCAAAGCCGAGCGCGGTCAGGCCGAGATTGGGAATCAGAAACCAGACCGGCAGAAACAGCAAATCGAGCCGGTCGGGTTCGGCGTGATGGTCGTAGTGCAGGCGGTGTTGCAGCCTGCGAACGAAAGCGAACCGCGACGGTTCGGCGTGGAAGCCGAAGCGATGATAGCCGTATTCGCTGACATAGAACGACAGTGCGCCGATCACCGCCCAGAACAGCGAAAACGGAAAAATCCGGAACGCGAATCCCGCCGCGAGAGCGACGAGCCCGAGCACAAGCCAGACGTTGGAGCCGTGGCGCAGAAAACGGACAACCACGTCGTCCTCCCGGTATTGTCGGGAAGGTTAGCCGTAATCGCGCGCGTCGTCACTCAGGGCCGGGGCGGTTCCAGCGGCGCACCGTGTGGCGGACGGATGCCGTTGAGGGCCTCCCAGACCCGCCCGGGCGTTGCCGGCATGTCGATGTGACGCACGCCCGCGCGTCGATGCAGGGCATCGACGATGGCATTGATGATGGCGGGCGGTGCGCCGACCGCACCGGCCTCGCCCGCGCCCTTGACGCCGAACGGGTTCGAAGTCGACGGCACATTGTGGGTCGAAAACGCGAAGCTCGGCACGTCGCCGGCGCGCGGCATGGCGTAATCCATGAAAGAGCCGGTCAGCAATTGTCCGCTGTCGGGATCGTAGACCGCATGTTCGAGCAGCGCCTGACCGATACCCTGCACGATGCCGCCATGGACCTGGCCTTCCAGCAGAAGCGGATTGATGGTGCGGCCGAAGTCGTCGACGATGGTGTAGCGCTCCACGCCGACCGCGCCGGTGCCGGGATCGATTTCAACCTCGACGATGTGGCAGCCGTTCGGAAAGGTCTGCGCCTGCGGCACAAGGTGATGGGTCGCGTCGAGGCCGGGCTCCATCCCCGGCGGCAGCTTTGCCGGATCAAGCGACGCCTTTGCAACGTCCATCAGATCGACGCGCAGGTCGGTGCCGGCCACCGAGAACGTCCCGTCGGCGAAAACGATATCCGGAGCCGAAACTTCCAGAAGCTGCGCTGCAATCTGCGTGCCCTTGTCGATGATGGAACGCCCCGCTTCGTAAAGCGCTGCGCCGCCGACAGCGATCGAGCGTGAGCCGCCGGTCAGGCCCGACGGCGTACGATTGGTGTCGCCCATAATGACCTCGATACGATCGGCATCGAGGCCGAGCTGATCGGACACGAGCTGTTTGTAGGACGTGATGAGACCGGTGCCGTATTCCTGGTTGCCCATCACCAGTTCGACGCGGTCATCCTTGAATTCGATCGAGGCGGTTTCGGGAAAGCCCCCGCCGCACCGCTCGGTGTAGGTCGCCATGCCGATGCCGCGCAACAGGCCTTCGCGCTCGCTTTGCGCCCGGCGTTGCGCGAACGACGACCATTCCGCTGCGGCCATGCAGCGATTCATGACCTCCTCGAACTCGCCGGAATCGAATACCAGCCGGGTCGCCGAGGTGTAGGGCATGGCGGCCGGCGGAACGAAATTGACGCGGCGTATGGCGTCAGGCGTCATGCCAAGCTCGCGGGCGGCAGCGTCAACGACGCGCTCCAGCAGATAGGCGGCCTCGGGCCGGCCGGCGCCGCGATATGCGCACACCGGCACGGTGTTGGTGCAGACGCCTTTGACGTTCACATGGACCGCTCCGATGTCGTAGATGCCGGTGACGAGATCGGTCGAGCGGGTCGGCACGTAGGGACCGAACGGCGAAAGGTACGCACCGAGATTGGCGAGGATGGAAACGCGCAGGCCGAGGAAACGTCCTTTGCTGTCGAGCGCAAGCTCGACGCGGGTGGTGTGGTCGCGGCCCTGGTTGTCCGAAACGAAGCCTTCCGAACGGTCCTCCTGCCATTTCACCGGACGCCCGAGCCTGCGGCTCGCCCATACCACCAGTGCCTGTTCCGGATAGGCGAACGCTTTCATCCCGAATGCGCCGCCGACATTGGGCGTGACCAGCCGCAACTGATCCCTGGGAATTTTCAGCACCCCGTCGGCCAGCGGATCGCGCACGAAATGCGGACCCTGCGACGCGGTGTAAAGCGTGGAACGTCCGCTCGCCGCATCGTAATCCGCCAGCGCGTTGCGCGGCTCCATCGAATTGACGACGACGCGGTTGTTGACGAGATCGAGAGCGACGACGTGCGCCGCTTTCGCAAACGCCTCCGCCGTGGCCTTCGCGTCGCCGAGATCGTTGTCCCAGTCGAATACCTGATTGCCGGGGATGTGATCGAACAGCTGAGGCGCGCCGGGTGCGAGTGCATCCTTCGCCGCGGTGACCGCCGGCAGCGGTTCGTACTCCACCTCGATCGCTTCGGCGGCGTCGCGCGCGGCCGTCAGGCTTTCGGCAACGATCAGCGCGACCGGCTGACCGGCATGGCGCACCTTTCCGACGGCGAGCACCGGCCGCGGCGTATCGTGGCGCGGTGTGCCGTCACGGCTGACCAGCGGCGCTCCGCACGCGATATCGCCAAGCCCGTCCGCCTGCACATCGGCGCCGGTGGCTGCAAACAGCACGCCGGGCATGCGGCGCGCCGCCGTCACGTCGATGCGCGCGATGCGGGCGTGCGCCACCGGCGCACGCAGCACGAAAGCCTGCGCCGCGCCGGGCAGCGTCATGTCGTCTGTGTAGCGGCCATGCCCGGTGACAAGCCGCAAATCCTCCTGACGCCGAACGGGCTGACCGATGGCAAACTTCATTTTTGTCCTCGCATTTCATGCCGGGATAAACGATCCCGAGTATATGGCGATTTATCGCCGTTCGGGGGCACACCATCATGTGAATTTTTCTGCACGCCGCTCTTGCGGGTGGAGAGCGCGTGTGAGCGGCGCTCTCATTGCCGTCCTGCTCGTGGGCGGCTTCGTGCTTTACGCCATTATCGGCACCAGCACGGTCCGGCGGCTGATCCGCCATCACATTGCCGAAGGGCACAACGACGTGCTCGTTGCAGCTGGTGCAAAGCCAGTTTCAGTGGAACCAGCGCACCAGCCTGCTCGCCACCGCCGTCAAAGAGCGTCCGGCTTCCGCGAAGCCGTAATGAAACGCGCGCCGGGCGCGGGGTCCCCTCGACACCGCGCCCGTTCCGCATGAACGCGCCCCCCGACCGCGCTGCGACACTCTCCCGAAATTGAAAATCCCGGCAGTTGACGGGATCGATTCCGCGGGCGAATTTTCACGCCAGCACATCGGGGGAATCTCATGCGCGTCGCAATCGCCGCATTGGCCATCGGACTCGCATTCTCGGCGCCCGCACGGGCGGAGCAGAACTGGCAGGAGTTCAAGCCGGCCCATGGCGGCTTCCGGGTAGAAATGCCGGACACGCCCGACCACAAGGCGACCGACGACGAGCTGCCGATGCACACAGCGCTGGTGGCGATCGACAAATCGGTGGCCGGCGCGGACCTGGTTTTCATCGTGAAATATCGCGCCCGCAGGGAGAAGCCGGGCGCGGAAGCGCCGGGCGTGCTCGACGCGGTCGTCAAGGCGATGGCGGAGGGCAACACGATCCTGTCCGACAAAAGCGACCCGATCGGCGGCTTTCCGGCGCGGGAATTCACCCTGCGGGACAAGGACAAGGACACTTATCAGATCCGCGCGGTGCTCACTGACCGCTATTTCGTCGAAGTGCTGTTTCTCGGCCCGCCGGACAATCCGCTCGGAAAGCGGTTTCTCAATTCCTTCCAGGTCGAGAACGGGTCCGAATAACGCTTCGGCCGCCAAAGCCGCGGCCGCGCGTTCGAAACATCTGCCGATACGTCAGCAGTCGAGCGTGGTGTCACGCTCCCATTCGGTCAGGTGACGCGCGTATTTGTTCCAGTCGTCGTATTTCAGCTTGAGATAGGCGCTGGAAAATTCCTCGCCGAATCCGTCCTTCAGGACTTTGGATTTCTCGAACTGCCGCAGCGAGTCGAGCAGATTGAGCGGCAGACGCCGCACGTCCTTCACGGTGTGGCCCTCGGTGTACATGTCGATGTCGAGACGCCTGCCGGGATCGCGCCTGTTGTCGATGCCGTCGAGACCGGCGACCAGCAGTCCGGCCTGAAGCAGATACGGATTGGCGGCGCCGTCGGCGAGGCGGAACTCGAAGCGCCCGGCGTCGGGAATCCGGATCATGTGGGTCCGGTTGTTGCCGCCGTACGTGACCGTGTTCGGCGACCAGGTCGCGCCGGAGAGCGTCGGCGGAGCATTGATGCGCTTGTAGGAATTGACCGTTGGATTGGTAATGGCGCGTGAGCGCGTCGGCGTTATGCATCGAGGCCGCCGAGAAATTGTAGGCGAGCGCCGACAGGCCGAGTTCGCCGCTGGCATCGGCGAACAGATTTTCGCCCGTCTTTGACGACCACAGCGACAGCGTGGGCGTGGCAGCCATTGCCGGTGAGATGGGAGAACGGCTTCGGCATGAAGGTCGCGCGCAGGCCGTGCTTCTCGGCGATCGACCTGACCATGTATTTGAAGAAGGCGTGACGGTCCGCCGTCCTGAGGACGGAATCGTATTCCCAGTTCATCTCGAACTGGCCGTTGGCGTCCTCGTGATCGTTTTGATACGGCTTCCAGCCCAGCGCGATCATGCAGTCGCAGATTTCGGCGATGACGTCGTAGCGGCGCATCAACGCCTGCTGGTCGTAGCAGGGCTTGGTCTGCGTGTCGGCGTCGTCGGATATCGCGTTGCCGTCGGGCGCGATCAGAAAAAATTCGCATTCGACGCCGGACTTCAGCTCGTAACCGGCTTCGCCCGCGCGGCGCGACGGCCTTTTTGAGGATCTGGCGCGGATTCTGCTGCGACCGGCTCGCCGCCCATGAACAGGTCGCCGGTGACCCAGGCGACTTCCGGTTTCCACGGCAGTTGAATCGGCGGTTTCCGGATCCGCCATGACAAGAACGTCCGGATCGGCCGGCGTTATGTCGAACCATGTGGCGAAACCGGCAAAGCCCGCGCCCGCTTCCGCGATTTTGTCGATCGCCGTCGCCGGCACGATTTTCGCGCGCATGGTGCCGAACAGATCGACAAACGACACCAGGAAATATTTGACGCCTTTTTGCTTCGCAAACCCGCCGAGTGATGCCATGAACCCCGCCCCTCTAAATCCGTTGTCCGGCTCCGGACGGCGCAGCGTCAAGCCGGCGTCGTTTTCCGGAAACCGCGCGTATCGCCTGGAATCCAGTCCGTGCCCGCCAGCGGGACTTTCGCCATCGCCGCCGCTTCGATGGTGAGCGCGACGAGATCTTCCGGCTCCAGATTGTGGACGTGCGACTTGCCGCAGGCGCGCGCGATGGTCTGCGTCTCCAGCGTCAGCACCGAGAGATAGTTGGCGAGCCTGCGTCCTGCCACGACCGGATCGAGCCGGCCGGCGAGCGCTTCGTCCTGCGTGGTGATGCCCGCGGGATCGCGGCCTTCGTGCCAGTCGTCATAGCGTCCGGCCGTGGTGCCGAGCGCGCGATACTCGTTCTCGTAGCGCGGATCGTTGTCGCCGATCGCGACCAGCGCCGCGGTGCCGATCGACACGGCGTCGGCGCCGAGCGCGAGACATTTTGCAACATCCGCGCCGCTGCGTATGCCGCCTGAAACGATAAGCTGCACCTTGCGGTGCATGCCCAGATCCTGAAGCGCGCGGACGGCCGGCGGAATCGCCGCAAGCGTCGGGATGCCGACATGCTCGATGAATACATCCTGGGTCGCCGCCGTCCCGCCCTGCATGCCGTCGAGCACGATGGCGTCGGCGCCCGCTTTGACCGCGAGCGGAATGTCGTATTGCGGCCGCGATGCGCCGACCTTGACGTAAATCGGCTTCTCCCAGTCGGTGATCTCGCGAAGCTCGTGCAGCTTGATTTCAAGATCGTCCGGCCCGGTCCAGTCCGGGTGCCGCGAGGCCGAGCGCTGGTCGATGCCCTGCGGGCAGGGTTCGCATTTCGGCGACCCGTCTGGAAATCTTCTGTCCGAGCAGCATGCCGCCGCCGCCCGGCTTGGCGCCCTGCCCGATCACCACTTCGATCGCGTCCGCACGGCGAAGATCATCGGGATTCATGCCGTAGCGTGAGGGCAGAACCTGGTAAACGAGGATGCTCGAATGTTCGCGCTCCTCATTGGTCATGCCGCCGTCGCCGGTGGTGGTCGACGTGCCCATCGCGGTCGCGCCGCGCCCCAGCGCTTCCTTGGCCTGCGCCGAGAGCGAGCCGAAACTCATGCCCGCGATCGTGACCGGAATTTTCAGGGTGATCGGCTTGCGCGCGAAGCGGGCGCCGATGGTCACATCGGTCGCACACTTCTCGCGGTAGCCTTCGAGCGGATAACGGCTGACCGAAGCGCCGAGGAACAGCAGATCGTCGAAATGCGGCAGCTTTCGTTTCGCTCCGAAACCGCGGATGTCGTAGATGCCCGTGGCCGCCGCGCGTCTGATTTCGGCGAGCGAGAAATTCGTCGAACGTGGCCGAGGGACGCGGCGGCGTATGGATCCAGCGGTCGTCGTTACCCATCAATACGATCCGACATTGTCGATGTGGAAATGATAGAGCCTGCGCGCCGAGCCGTACCGCCGGAACGAGCCAGGATCGACCGCGCCGTTCAGTCCCGCCGCCGTGAGCAGTTTCGCAAGACCCGCCTTGTGATGCTCCTCCATCGGCTTCTCGACGCAGTCGGCGCCGAGGCTTGCGACGCCGCCGCGAACAAAGAGACGGGCTTCGTAGATCGAATCGCCCAGGGCCTCGCCGGCATCGCCGAGCACGACGAGATTGCCGCCCTGTCCCATGAACGCGGACAGGTGCCCGACCGAGCCTTTGACCACGATGTCGATGCCCTTCATGGAAATGCCGCATCGCGCCGAGGCATTGCCGTCGACCACGAGAAGGCCGCCGCAGCCGGTCGCGCCGGCCGCCTGCGAGGCGTCGCCTTTCACATGCACCATTCCCGACATCATGTTTTCGGCAACGCCCTGCCCGGCATTGCCGTTGAGGATGACGGTCGCTTCCTTGTTCATGCCGCCGCAATAGTAGCCGGCATGTCCGTCGATCTCGACCGTGACCGGCACGGTGAGGCCTGCGGCGAGCGCATGCTGCCCGCGCGGATTGAGGACGCGCCAGTGGGTTTCATTGGTGTCGGCGCGAAGCGCGTGCAGCGTCGCATTGAACTCGCGCAGCGAGGTCTGCGAGAGATCGACTGTCCGCATCAGTGCCGCTCCCACAGATAGGCTTTCGCGGGAGCCGGCTCCCACACTCTCGCGGCGTCGATGCCGGGCAGATCCACCAGCGCGCGATATTCGGTGCCGAACGCGACCCAGCGGTCGGTCTCCGCCATCACGGCGGGCTTGCAGGCGATGGGATCGCGCAGCACGCCGAACCCGGTCTCCGTGCCGACGACGAATGTGTAGAAGCCGTCGAGCGCGGCGAGCGACCCGTTCAGCGTCTGTTCGAGCGAGTCGCCGTTGCGCAGCCGCCAGCTCATGAAGCCCGCCGCGACTTCGGTGTCGTTCTCGGTGTGGAACGACAGACCCTCGCGGACAAGCTCGCGGCGCAGCGCGTTGTGGTTCGACAGCGAACCGTTGTGCACCAGGCACTGGTCGGCGCCGGTGGTGAACGGATGCGCGCCGTCGGTAGTGACAGCGGATTCGGTTGCCATCCTGGTGTGCCCAACGGCGTGCGTGCCGGTCATGGCGCCGAGCCCGAAGCGCTTCGCGACGATATCGGGCCGGCCGACCTCCTTGAATATTTCCATACGCCGGCCGCTTCCCACCAGCGTCAGTTCGGGCACGGCGGCAATCCCGGCGCGCGCTGCGGCCTCCTGGGCGACCGGCACGGTGAGAACGAAGTGGGTACCGTGAACCGCATGCGATACCGCGATACCGGACGCCTTGAGCCGGTGAACGGCGGCCGCGACGTCGAAGTCCTGTGGCGCGCGGATGGTGAGCTTGATCGTCCCGGGCGTCGCACCGCGGTACACGGCGAAACCGGCCGAGTCGGGTCCCCGGTCGCACATGGTGCCAAGCATCCCGGCGAGCAGCGCGCCAAGCTCCGGTTCGAGCGTGACGTCCTTTAAAAACAGGCCAACAATTCCGCACATGTCCCGGATGCTCAAGAACCCGCCCAACTGGCGCGAACTTGTAACCAGCACCCGGTCCATGTCAACCTACAGGCACTTTTTTTTCTTTACAGGAAAAGTCCGATGGCCTCGCGATCCCCAAGTGCGCCACCTGCCCGGACCGAACGGCCGGATGCAAACGCTGCAGCGCCGTTACGCGAGGCAGAGCGCGAGCCCGAGTCCAATACCGACCTTCTGACCGGCTCCGAGGCCCCGAGCGAGGTTTCCGCGAGACCGCTCGAAGCGAGCATCGGGTTCGAGGTTCGTCGGCTGCGGAAGGCGATCGACCTGACTGTCGCCGAACTCGGCGCGGCCGCCGGGATTTCGGCGGGGATGCTGTCGAAGATCGAGAATGGCAGCATCTCGCCGTCGCTCGGGACCCTCGATGCGCTCGCCAAGGCGCTCAACGTGCCGATCACGCGACTGTTCGCCGAAACCGACGAGCGCCGCGACTGTTCGTTCGTCAAAGGCGGCGCCGGCGTCCGCATCGAACGCCGCGGCACCAAGGCCGGGCACCTCTACGATCTTCTGGGCCACGCACTCGGCGGCGCCATCGGGGTCGAGCCCTATCTGATCACGCTCGCCGAAGGCGCGGCGCCCTACACGCACTTCCGGCACGCCGGCGTCGAGTTCATCTACATGCTGTCCGGCAAAGTCAGCTATCGGCACGGCGACCGCACCTATCTGATGGAGCCGGGCGACGCGCTGTTTTTCGACGCGGCCGCCCGGCACGGACCGGAAGATCTGGTCGAGCTTCCGATGCGCTACCTCTCCATCATCATTTATCCGCGCGAGAACTGATCGCGGACGAGATACGCTCCCGGCGCGGCGGCGGCCCCGGGAGCGGCTGCACTATTTCACCACCGCATTCTCGTACGGATAAATCACTTCGCCGCTTTTGAACTGCGGCGGGTAGACGATCACTTCCGTCGTCATGTCGCGGAAGTCGTCGATGCTGTGGCCTTTGATGTTCTGGAACTGGGCGGCGAGCGTACGCTCTTCCGTCCATTCGCCCGCCGGGCCGAATTTGACCTCGCCGACGACGGTATTGAACGTGGCCTGATGCATATAGTCGGCGAGCACATCGTCATTGAGGCTCTTCGTCGCCGCAATCGCCTCGCCCAGCACCTGAAGGTCGGCATAGGCCCATACCGGCATGTAATAGCCGAGCGGATCGGTGCCGGCGGCAGCCGCCCGCTCCTGATACTTTTTCAGCAGATCCATCGAACCGGGGAAGGCCATCGACTTGACGGGCAGCCAGGTTTCGAAGTTGACGACGCCGTTGAGCAGCGGCCCAAGCTGGGTTTTGAACGCCGTCGCCTGCAGGCCGACCATCGCTCCGCCCCACATTTTCGGCTTGAAGCCAAGTTCATTGATCGCCTTGATCATGCCGACGGTATCGAGCGGATAGGAGCAGATCACGACGAGATCCGGATTTCTGGCCTGGATGGCGCGCACGACCGGCGTGAAATCGACCGACGCCGGCGGATAGCTTTTGTCATAAACGATTTTAAATCCCGAATTTTTGGCGTTCTCGCGCGCGCCCTCGCAGGCGTTTTGTCCGAACTCGGCGTCCGCATACGCAAGCGCCACCGTCTCCGGTTTCGGATTCTGCGCCTCGGCAACCTTGAAGAAGCCGCGCGTGAACGCCGGCTTCGGCGTAGGCCCGTTGGGAATCATCGCGAAGTATTTGTTGTATTTGAATGCGTCGTTGACGCCGGTGCCGAACAAACTCACGAACAGTTTCTTTCTGCCGATCGCCACCGGCAGGGCTGCCGCGATCTGGGTCGAGGCGTAGCCGCTCACGATCAGATCGACTTTGTCGATGTCGAGCAGCTTCGAATAGATCGCCGGGACTTCCGCTGGCTTGCTCTGATCGTCGTAGTAGACAAGCTTGACCGGGCGTCCAAGCAGACCGCCCGCCGCGTTGATATCGGCTTCCCACACCTGCATGGCCACCAGCGACATCTTGCCGTTGGCGGCAAGCGGACCGGTGAGCGACATGCCGAACCCGATCTTGACGGGTTCTTCCGATCGGGCCGGCGCTGCTGCAAACGCCAGCGCCGCCATAACCGTCAGGCCGGCAAATTTCGTCAGTCGTGATTTCGCGGACATCCATATCCTCTTCGCTTTGACGTCAATCGCAGGCATCGCCCGCCGATGGCCCGAACCCTTTCCGAATCTGTCCGGGGTTCAGAACCGGCAGGCCGGACCCTGAAACGGTCGCGATGCCGCAGGAAGCGTGAACGGGCGCGCGGGCCCCGTCAACACTCCCCGCTACCACCTGGCGCGGCCCGGTGGTCCACGCAGAGCGGGCCACCGCGCCGAATGCCGGATCAAATCCGCAAGGAGGTCCGGCGGCAGCCAGGCGCGCCCGGAAGTGCAGCTATTTGAGAACGATGGTCATGCCGCCGAGGCTGAGGGATGCTTCCAGCCCGAGCTGAACTCCATGCAGTTCGAGTACCACTCCCTTTTCGTTCTGAAGCCGGGCCACTTTCGGGCCACCGACGACGGCGACGCTCGCCGATCCCGCCCCGTAGGTGCCGGCGATGTCGGCGGGCGATCTCAAATTGTAAGCGGTGCCCACCAGGTTCGCCCCCGCAATTCCGATGGTGCCGGCGCTCACGCCGCCCACGCCCAGCCGGTACGTGTGGCCGTGGTAGTGCA
This sequence comes from uncultured Alphaproteobacteria bacterium, assembly GCA_963766925.1. GTDB lineage: Bacteria > Pseudomonadota > Alphaproteobacteria > Rhizobiales > Xanthobacteraceae > BOG-931. The sequence continues at coordinate 101,467 of CAVYCI010000008.1, read as the reverse complement.
GGACGCCGCTGCCGCCTCCGACGCCGACGATGAATCCTACTTTGACGATTTTGATGCGCACCGTCCCCGTCTGTGCGCTGGACGGAGTCGACACTCCCGCGAGCGTCACCATAACCGCGGCAACGAATGCGCAGAACTTCAATGCACGAATGAACCCAGGCATGAGCATCTCCAAAATTTCTGAGGATTTACGCAAAGTCCGGGCGGTCAGTCGCCCGAACCGTTGATCGGCCACACTTCGTAAGAGCTATCGCGCTTTCATGGCTATCACGGTCATGAGCTTTTCACGTTTGTGTTTCCGGCAGTATGCCCCGACCACTTTTTTGTTGTACTCGACATACTGGAAATCCAGCATGCTGAGATTTTTCGATGCGCTGAAATACCCGCTCATCCACGAGGCTATCAGCGCCCGACGCTCCAGATCCGAGATCCAGATACTGTCCGCAGGTGATTTGCGACATCTCGAGAATCACCTGCGCTTTCGCGGGCAAAGCCGCTGCCGACGCCGCAAGCACAATGAAAGCAAAGACAGACAGACGACACATTTGATGATCTCCAATTTTGGCGTGGGCGCCTAATTTGCGGTAGCGCGCTGAAGAGTAGCCATCACGGTTTCCGCCGGGTGAGCGGCGCAATATTGTCTGACGTTCGCGATATTGCGAGCGTAAGCATTCAGGTTGACGTAGGTGTAACCCTTTTTCTGATTGAACCATCCGCTCATCCAGGCCTCGAATACGCCGGCCTGATCCGGCGGCATCGCAACATATTGCCCGCACGTTACGAGGGTCATGTCGATCTTGAGCTGGGCGTGACCGGACGCCGGAATCATCGCGCCGGCGAATATCAAACAACAAAGCAGCTTTTTCATTTGCACCGCTCCTGTGGATTTGCAGTTTTCATCTTGCAGTTTCGCGAAAATTCGAAAGGTGCTGGCCGGCAGGCGGCGGGCGCCGTTTTTCGCCAACCGTCAGGGTTCGACCGTGACAGCCGACGAATGATTGCCCGGCATAGTGCACCCTCCGGCCCCCGGGGTCGAGGACCTGCCGGCAGGGGGTCAATCCGCGCGCGGCCGTTCGGGGAGGCCATTTTGCTGTCACCCGGACAGGGTGTTGCGGCCTTCCCAAAGCAGCAGCCGCATGATTGTCCGTGGCGCGCATCACCGCATTCCCGATTTGATTCTGATGATCTGACCGTCGACCGCGAATGTGCCGTAGCCGCGGTGATGAATGGTTTTCGGATTTTTTTGCGCCGGATCGATCCAGGCCTTGAGCACTTCGAGAATGAAAAGATTGTATTTGTTGACCAGGCGCGTGTCGGTGACCTTGCATTCCAGATTGGCGAAGCAGTCGGCAATCAGCGGCGGCGCGACGCGGGAGGCCGGAATTTTCGTCAGTTTGAAGGCCGCGAATTTGTCGATGTCGCGGCCGGACGAATTGCCCACCCCGACCACTTTGTTCGCCAGCCTGCGCGCCGGGACGGCGATCACACATTCGCCGGTGGAACGCAAGGCCGCAAAACTGTAATCGTTGCCGCTGACGACACAGGCGAATTGCGGCGGCTCGAACTCGATCATCATGTGCCACGACATCGCCATGACGTTGGCGCGGCCCTTGAGCGCGGTTGTCATGAGAACGACCGGTCCCGGCTCCAGCAGCCCGTAAACTTTCGAGAGCGGCAGCTCCCTGATCGCGCTTACCCGCTTCGCCATGCAGCATACGCCCTTACGTCCCGATCCAGCGGATTTCGGGCTCCTTCCGCGGCACCGGCGGCGGCAGCGATTTCGGGTGCCCGACGATGATCGGCGCGACCGGCCTGAAGGTCTCCGGAATTTTCAGCAACGCCTTTCCCTCGGGCGTCGCCAGCCACCCTTGCGCAAAACCGATCCAGCATGTGCCGAGCCCGGCGCCCCGCGCCGCGAGCATCAGGTTCTCCGCCGCCAGCGCGCAGTCTTCGACCGCCCACGGCATGTCGCTCGTGGTGGAAATCAGGATCAGCACGGGCGCGTGGTAAAAAACGTGGAATTTCGGATCGTTCAGGATCTCGCTGAAATGATGCGACATGAGCCCGACCGAGGTCGTTCTGACCATGTGCGCTTTCGCCTCCCGTGAAATGGTGGCGAGCACCGCCTGATCGCGGACGACGCAGAACGTGCAAGGCTGGGCGTTGACTGCAGTCGGCGCCTGAACGGCAGCGTCTATCAGATCGCGAAGAATTTGTTCGCTGACCGGCAGAGGTGCGTATTCACGCACGGCGCGACGGCTGTAGATCGCTTCCTTAAGGTCCATATTATGAGGTCCGCATTATCATTATCAAGTGCCGGATATTTGTTTCGGGAAACCAGAAAATAACAGCATGCGTTTTTCAGGCTAACTTTCCTGAACGGCACCGTGTTGATTTAGGTCAAACCGCTCCCTTTGATGCAGGTCAATGTAACCGCGTGAGCGTCGGTCCATCTTTGTCCCTCAGTTTTCCGAAAAACGGACGAAGGAACCGACGATGCTGGCAAAAACGATGAAGGCTGCGGTCGTTCACCGTTTCGGCGAACCGCTTGTGATTGAGGACGTGGCCGTGCCCGTCCCCGGGCCGGGCGAGCTTCTCGTCAAGGTGATCGCCTGTGGCGTGTGCCATACGGATCTCCACGCTGCGGATGGTGACTGGCCTGTGAAGCCGTCGCCGCCATTCATCCCGGGCCATGAAGCCGCGGGCGTTGTCGCGGCGCTTGGTCCCGGCGTGACGGATTTCAAAGAGGGAGATCCGGTCGGCGTGGCCTGGCTGCATGACGCATGCCTGCGGTGCGAATATTGTGAAACGGGCTGGGAGACGCTGTGCGAGCACCAGCATGACACCGGCTACAGTTGCAACGGGGGCTTTGCGGAGTACCTCATCGCTTCCGCGGCCTTCACCGCGCGGCTTCCGGCCAATGTTGATTTTGCGCAGATGGCGCCAATTCTCTGCGCCGGCGTCACGACCTACAAGGGATTGAAGGAAACCGAGGCGCGCCCGGGCGAATGGGTCGCGATTTCCGGTGTTGGCGGTCTCGGCCATGTCGCGATCCAGTACGCGAGAGCAATGGGCCTCAAAATCGTGGCGCTCGATGTCGCACCGGAGAAGCTCGCTCTGGCACGCGAAAGCGGCGCCGATGTCGCGATCGATGCCCGGTCGAAGGATGCAGTCGCCAGTGTCCTTCAGGCGACAGGCGGCGGCGCGCACGGCGTCCTGGTAACGGCCGTCTCGCCGTCAGCATTTTCCCAGGCGCTGCACATGGCGCGTCGCAAGGGCACGGTGGCGCTCGTCGGCCTGCCTCCGGGGGAGTTCTCGACCCCGATCTTCGACGTCGTGCTCAAACGCATCACCGTGCGCGGCTCCATCGTCGGAACACGCCGCGATCTCGACGAGGCCATTGCGTTCGCTGCCGAAGGCAAGGTCAAGGCTGAGATAACCAAAGCACCTTTGAGCGACATCAACGCGATCTTTGCCGGGCTCAAGGCAGGCAAGATCGAAGGACGCATGGTTCTGGACTTCACGATGCCGCCCAGTGTGTCCAGACGGAAGGCAGAGGAAAAATACGCTACGGTCTGATTGACCGATGCCGGACGGTGGGCCCGCATTGTCCCATCTCGTCGGGATGCCCGGCCGGCAGTCGCCGGGCCACTGAATTGAGTAGTGGGCGCACCAGGGCTCGAACCTGGGACCCGCTGATCAAAAGTCAGCAAAAAAGCTTCCGTTATCAGGCCCGTTTCGACATTTCCTCCGCTCATTCCGGGATTGAACCGGGAAGAGAACTGGAAAATGTCGAAACGGGAAAACGTCGTGCGCGGCGCCGCAGGATCGTGTCCGGGATTGGGCGATTAGCTGACGCAGCCCGGACATCGCGTTTCGGCAGCGATTGACCCTGAACGGAAGCCGAGCAGCCGAATGTGGCGCACTGCGATGAGGCCCTTCCGAAATGATGGTCTGACTGGCTACAATGCACCGTTCTGAGCGAGGAGGCAGGCGTGAGACGGCGCTCCAGGGCGGGTGGCCGAGCGGCCAAAACGCGACGCGGCAGGACGGCAACGCTGAAGCGGGGCAATGCGCCAAAGGCCGTGCGCCGTCGGGCTTCCTCCACGACCAGCCAGCAAACAAAGCTCACGCGACTCATCCGTGAACGCGACGAGGCGCTGGAGCGGCAGGCGGCCACGGCCGATGAAAATGCCCGGTTGCTCGGCGAATTGCGCAAATCGTTGGAGCAGCACACGGTCGCTGCGGATGTGCTCAATCTTATCAGCCGGTCAACGTTCGACCTGCCGAAGGTGCTCCAGACGCTGGTCGAGTCCGCGGCTCTTTTATGCCAGGCGGACAAGGGTGTAATCCTCCGGCCGAGCGGGAAGGAAGCGAGTTACTACGCAGCAGCGAGCTACCAACAAAGCCCGCAGTATGCTGAACATCTGAAGAATCTGAAATTTGTGCCGGGACGCGGTAGCGTGGTGCCACGGGTCTTGCTGGAGGGCAAATCGGTTCAAATCTCCGATGTCCTTGCCGACCCGGAATATACCTCACGCGAATTGGCAAGCGTCGGCGACTTTCGCAGCGTCCTGGGCGTGCCTCTTCTGCGCGACGGAGCTCCAATTGGCGTGCTCGTCCTGCACCGGGCCGCCGTACGTCCATTTACCGGGAAGCAAATCAAGGTGGTCGAGACTTTCGCCGACCAGGCGGTCATCGCGATCGAGAATACGCGGCTGATCACCGAACTGCGCCAGCGCAGCGACGACCTTACCGAATCGCTTGAGCAGCAGACCGCGACCTCGGAAGTCCTCAAGATCATCAGCAGCTCCCCTGGCGAATTGACGCCGGTGTTCGACGCGCTGCTGGAGAACGCGGTGCGCATTTGCGGTGCCCAATTCGGCAACCTGCTATTGTGCGACGCAGACACGTTCTGGTTCGGTGCGACGCATGGCGCCCCGCCGGCTTATGCGGATTTCGTTCGGCGCGAAGGACCGTTTCGCGTGGATTCCCGCCTGGGGCTTGGGCAAATGCTCCAGACCAGGGAGACCTATCAGGTCGCCGACATAGCCGCGGCGCCGGCCCACGGTGACAAATTGCGCACTGCGACCATCGAGCTTGCCGGCGCGCGCACCGTGCTTGGGGTGCCGATGCTCAAGGACAACGATATGGTCGGATCCATCATCATCTACCGCCGGGAAGTGCGGCCGTTCACGGACAAGCAGATCGAACTGGTCAAGAACTTTGCCGCACAGGCGGTCATCGCCATCGAGAACGCGCGGCTGCTGAGCGAATTGCGCGAATTGTTACAGCAACAAACCGCTACGTCTGATGTGCTCAAAACGATCAGTCGGTCGACCTTCGATCTGCAGACGGTGCTGCAAACACTCGTCGAGTTGGCGGCACGGCTCTGCGACGCCGACAAGGCCACAATCACCCGGCAGAAGGGCGAGTTTTTTTATCGGGCGGAATCATACGGGTTCTCCGCGGCCTTCATGGATTCCGTGCGCGACGTTCCGGTCGTACCGGAACGCCGGTCAGCGAGCGGTCGCGCGCTGCTTGAAGGCAAAGTGGTTCATATCCCCGACGCGCACAGCGATCCGGACTACCGGTTCGTCGAAGCACTCAAACACGGTGAGTTTCGCACCATCCTCGGCGTGCCCATGCTGCGCGAAGGCGTTCCGGTCGGCGTGTTTGCGCTGAACTCGGGCAGAAGTTAAGCCATTCTCGGACAAGCAGATCGAGCTGGTCTCGACGTTCGCCGATCAGGCGGCCATCGCCATCGAGAATGTCCGTCTGTTCGAAGCCGAGCAGCAGCGTACGCGCGAATTGGCAGCCTCGCTTGCCGACCTGCGAACCGCGCAGGATCGCCTGATCCAGACGGAAAAGCTCGCCTCGCTCGGCCAGCTCACCGCCGGCATCGCCCATGAAATCAAAAATCCGCTCAATTTTGTCAACAATTTCTCCTCGCTTTCCGCCGACCTGATCGACGAGCTGCAGGGGACCCTCGCGGCGGTTTACGTCGACGACAGGACGCGGGCTGAAATTACCGAGCTGGCGACCATGCTGCGCGGCAACCTCGAAAAAGTTGTGCAGCACGGAAAACGCGCCGACTCGATCGTCAAGAACATGCTGCTGCACTCGCGCCAGGGTTCGGGCGAATATCAGGTCATCGACGTCAATGTCCTGGTGGAGGAAAGCCTCAACCTCGCCTATCACGGCGCGCGTGCGGAGAAGCAGGGCTTTAACGTTACGCTCGAACGCTCATTTGATCCGGACGCGGGCAGTGCGAACCTGTTCCCGCAGGAGATCACCCGCGTACTGCTCAACCTCATATCTAACGGCTTTTACGCGGCGACAAAACGCAAGGCGGAAACGGGCGGCGGCTACGAGCCGACCCTGTCGGCGGCGACCAAAAACCTCGGGAACAGTATCGAAATCAGAATCCGTGACAACGGCACGGGAATTCCGCCCGAGGTCAAGGAGAAAATGTTCAATCCGTTCTTCACCACCAAGCCGCCGGGCGAAGGCACCGGGCTCGGCCTGTCGCTGAGCCACGACATCGTCGTCAAGCAGCATTTCGGGTCTATCGAGGTCGATACGCGACCGGGTGAATTTACCGAATTTCGCATCGTGCTGCCGCGCGCAACTGCAGCCATCAAAAGATCGGGGGAAAATGCGTGAGTCTCATGATTCATGTCGTCGATGATGAACCGGATATGGAACAGCTGTTCCGCCGGCAATTCCGGCGCGACCTCCGTGAGGGTCGCTTTGCGATGGAGTTTGCGCAGTCCGGCCCGATGGCGCTTTAGCGTATCACCGATGCCGGCGACCGTTCGCTCATTCTCGTCCTGTCCGACATCAACATGCCGGGAATGAGCGGCCTTGAACTTCTGCCGAAAGCCAGGGCGGCGCGGCCCGACGTGCCGATCATCATGATAACCGCCTGTGGCGATGCGGAGACCAGGGGTCAGGCACTTGCGAACGGTGCCGAGGCGTTGCTGACCAAGCCGATCGACTTCAAGGCGCTCCGCAGCGAAATCGACATGCGGGTCGGACGCGCCGCATGATCTCCCCGACTGTTGCGCTGCGTAAGGAAGATTGTGGTGACAAATACGCAGGCCGACTTGACGACGCCCAACTCCGCGCATTGAGCGCTATACGCTAATCTGCAATCGGCAGCGCCGCGTGCGCGCACGCCAGAGGCTTGAAGCGAGAACGAAAGGAGCGGATTTGTCGGCATGAACCGCTGGCGGTTTATCGAAACGACAAACTGAAACCGGCCAGGTGCCTGAAATACGTGCGCAGCCGCATGCACGTGCGCTGATGGCGAAGCGGCTCGGCGCCAAGATCATGCAGGTATCGCCCGGCTATCTCAGCACGGTCCAGGCGGTCCAAGTCGGCCGCACCCTGAGCGCCGACGAAGTCGCCAACGCCACGATTTACATCTGTCCGCAGCAGTTCGGTCGGGAAGCGAAAAGCAAGCCGCCGTTTCCGAGCGACCCGCATCAAGACGCAAAGGCCTGGGATTTTTGCGCGGCGCGAAAGGGCTCGGGGCCCGTCGCGTTCTGGAATGCAGCCGGGCCGGCGCAGTCCTGGATCACGTCCGCTGTGCCCCAATAGCGACTATTTCTTCCCTGACGTGAGGGGCCACACGCCGACATCAGGCGGCCGGATTAACTTTGGCGGTGCCGGGCCGCCGCAAGGGCCACGCGCTTGGAGCTTCCTAGCCACCTTGTCCTCGATAAACCAGATCAGCTGTCGCGCAGCCCCGCCTGCTTGAGGGCGTCGATATAACGTTTGATATCCTCGGGCCGCTTCAACGGCACTTGCGCTGTTGTCGAGGTAACGGTCGCATCCGGAGCAAGGCGAAGAAGTTCAGCGAGCGCTGCCTTTGCCTCGTCGATACGACCGAGCTGGCTAAGACAGGCGGCACGGACCCGATAGGCGCCTGGGACACCCGAATTCTGGCGAAGCGATGTATCCGCGCACGCGAGCGCTTCTTCGTAGCGGCAAGCGACGAAGAGCGCGAAGCCCATCAAATAGTGCCAAAGGAAGTTGAATTGGTCGCGCGGGCTCAATCGTATCGCCTCGCTAAGTGGCGCCACGGCTTCCTCGCCACGGCCCGATGATGCTAGTGCGAGCCCTAAGTTGCCACGTGCCCAGGTCAAATTTGGATTGAGATCGATAGCGATCTTCAGGCGGGCTATCGCGTCGTCCGTGCGACGTAACAAAACCTCGCAGGCCCCCAGGGCGGTTTGCGACACGGCGTCCCGCGAATCCAGCGCAACTGCCTTCGTCGCCGCTTGGTAGGCAGCCAGCACCGACTGTGCCAACGAAGTGCTCCAGCCATAGGTGACCTCGTGAATGTGCGTGAAGGCATCGATGTTGAATCCCAGTGACGCACCGGGATCGAGGAGCATTGCCTGCGCTGCGAGGCGATGGGCTTCAACGAGGTCTTCGCGGGTGAGGCGCGCCAGATGCCACTGCGCGCGCATGGCGCATTCCCAGGCGCCCAGCGTTTGCGGCTCCTTACGCCGTACCCGGCGCATTTCGGCCTCGAGCATTTCCGGCGCAACGGTCCCGACGATGCTTCGCGTGATCTCGTCTTGGACAGCAAAGATGTCCGTGAGTTCGCGGTCGTATCGGTCGGCCCAGATATGAGCGCGACGCTCCGCCTCGATGAGCTGAGCCGTGATGCGGACGCGTTCGCCCGCCCGGCGCACGCTGCCTTCAAGGACATAGCGCACCCCAAGCTCGCGGCCGATCCGGCTCACATCGACCGATTGTGCCTTGTAGGTGTAGCTCGAGTTGCGCGCGATGACGAAAATGCCGTGGTTCTGCGAGAGGCCGGTAATGATGTCCTCGGTGATTCCGTCCGAGAAGTATTCCTGGTCGGGGTCGTCGCTCATGTTCTGGAACGCCAGCACGGCGATGGATGGCTTGTCGGGCAGCGGCAATGTTGGTGCGGCCGCCTCGGCGGTGCTTTGCCTGTCGAATTCAGCCCGATAGACGCGAACCGGACGCGCGATGTTCTTCAGGCTGTGCTCACCGGCATCGACGAAATTGACCGCCACCTTGCCTTGCACTTGCCGCCACGTGTCTTCGGAGATCGAAATGCCGCCAGATTCGGCGACGCCTTCGATCCGCGCCGCGATGTTGACGCCGTCGCCAAGGATATCCTCGCCCACGATGATGATATCGCCGACGTGTATCCCGATGCGGAAGCGGAGCGGATCAACTTCGGAGTCGGCGGCTTGGCGCTCGCGCAACTGTCGCTGGATTTCAACGGCGCAAGTGACGGCGTTGACGGCGCTCGCGAATTCTACCAGCGCGCCGTCACCCATGAGCTTGACGACGCGGCCGGAATGAGTGGCAATCGCCGGATCGATCAGACCCCGCCTTAGAGCATTCAGCCGGGACAGCGTTCCCGCCTCATTCGATTCCCATGAGGCGTGAGTAGCCCACCACATCGGCTGACAGTATTGCTGCGAGCCGCCTTTGAAGGCGCTCTTCGGCCATGCAAACTGCTCCTCGGGAAAACCCCGACTCTGGGCGACTTTAGGGCCCGCTAGCGGGGGTGTCTATTGCAGCGCCGGTGACTGCTTTGGGTCATTCTCAACCGAGGTGGCCACGGCCGGCGTTTGAGCTTGTCCGCTTCGCGCCGAAAGCTACCGTCTGCCGACAAGCCGTCATCCGTCGCTATGCGCGCCATTAGGCGACATCCCCTCAAAATTCTGAGTGGCTGTTGTTGTTTGTTTTACGGAGCGACCGTTCGCGCCTTCCGCTTCCTGCGCCAGCCGAGCAGGCCTAAGCCGCCCAGACCGGCGGCGAAGAGAGGCAGAGCGGCGGGCAGTGGGGTGGAGCTGATCTGGACGGCGCCGACTACGTCGGACGGCGCCCCACAACATAAATTTCCAACTACACCGTCTGCATCAACGAAAATCTCACCGCCAGCCAAATTGACATTGCCCGCATCCTGAAACGAAAACGAAGTAAGGGTACAGCAGCCTTGAAGGGTCTGAATTTCGAAGATACCGGGAGTGCCGTCAGTAAATGAAAACGTCAGCGTTGTGGCTGAACCTACGAGGATGCCCTGTGGAGTATCATGGCCGACATACGATGAAGTGCTCGGCGGGCCGAGAACCTGACCAGAGAACAAACGGGGGCCGCCGCCAACAACCGCCAAGTTCCAATTGGTAATATCCGCTGCGGCCAGCGGACCTATCGTGCCGTCGGTCGTTATGGTGCCGACAATCGATCCCCAAATTGATCCCACTATATCTACGTTGTAAGTTATCGAAGCCGCTTCGACCCGGGGTACGCCGAGCAGTGCGATCCAAGCGACGAGAGCAAACAATTTGAATTTCATGGAAACCCTCCCAAGAAAAAGGAAGAAAGTTACCCCAACTCTCGCTGGCACAACTTCAATTTCCAATCGCCAACCGATCGCATCTACTGCCAAGTACGAACGGCGGCCTTTGTGCCTTCCGCTTCCTTCGCCAACCGAGCAGTCCCAACGCGCCGAGACCGGACGCAAGCAGCGGAAGAGCAGCTGGAAGCGGCGTTGCTGCGATGTCGCCGGTAAGGCCGAAGGGTATCAGGCCCGACGTAGTGGTGAATTCGCCTTGGTCAATATTGATTATACTATGGCCTATGAGTGGGTCTGATTGATCGTTTGGGTAGATGAGATCGATGTACCCAGAATCCCCGTTCGTGGCACTAACATTTAACTGGTAAAGCAGGCCCGTGGAATTTGGCGACGTGAATTGACTGTCTATAACGGTCAAAGGCGCGAAGCCGGGAATTGTAAGATCGGCGGCAGCAATACTTCCGTTAGACACGTCGATGGTAAGCGTGCCACTCAAAGGAATTGGGGTAGGCGGCAGCGGCGGTCCCGGCGGATCATACTCGTCAGATGCGAACGAACCGGTGACATTGAAGGTGATAAGCGTATTAGCATTCGCGGCTCCAATCGGCGAAAGACCCGCAATTGCTACGCCGGCAAAGAGACCCACTATGTGCTTTTTCATGTACCAGCCCGCCCGATTAGACGGCGGCAACAGCAGCGGCATCTTCTGCTTTCTGCGCCAGGCAACAGACCCTTTGCGCCGAAGCCTGACGCCGGTAGTGAAAGGGCAGCGGGAAGTGGTGTAGTAAGGGCGATACCGCCCAGTAATTTGCCTCTCATCGCATGACCTCCAAACAAACAGCCGGTCCCTGCATTGGTTGCTTGATGCAAGCAACCTTTTACGCTGCTAAACGCAGGCGGCCCCAAATTAACCCGGCTCTATGTAATTCGTTTGCCTACCGATGGCACTAACTGCCGATTAATGGACAGTGACTTCGGTGTGGTCACTGCCTTCCGGCAGCACGCAGGTGGGGAATCACCCAACCTCTCCAAGGCCGAAATATTGAACGCTCATTTTGGCGGCAGTGCAAGGGGACCTAATTGGTATTTATGGGCGGCTTGTCATTCTACCGTCATCACCTTTATCCGACGACCTGCGAGGATCCAGCCGCGAATACTTTGAGAAGCCGATTGGTCGGTCTGGTTGTGGAATGCTCTGATCAACACTCCACTTCCGACTCGGGTTATTTGCGACATGCGCGGCAGCTGAAGGCCATTTCTGCATGCCTCGAAAGCCGACATTAAAAGGAATGACCGTCTCGTGGCGGTCCTCTCCTAAAGCTTATCAGGTGTTTTGATCAGGCGGCTGCGAGCGTTTTCTTCTTCGTCCCACGATAAGCAAAGAAGCCCAAGCCTGGCAAGCCGCGATAACGCACAGAATCTTTCACACTTTCAGGAGTGACAGCTTCTTACAGATGAGGGGCAACCGATGAGTGACTAGAAGCCGATGGGTCAGTGTATCCAGATCGATGGAGCCCGGATTCGGGATCATCTTGGCGAGATGGTTCGTGGGACCGTGTTGAAGAGACGCTTAACGCCATGCTGGATGCCGAGGCGGACCAACTCTGCGGAGCTGGACGTTACGAGCGCAGCAAGGCACGGCAGGATACCCGGGCTGGCAGTTACGAGCGGTCGCTGCAGACCAGCGCCGGCGAAGTCAATCTCAAAGTTCCGAAGCTGCGGCGCCAGACCTTTGAGACCGCGATCATCGAACGCTACCGCCGGCGGGAGAGTTCGGTCGAGGAAGCACTGGCCGAGATGTATCTGGATCTGTATCTCGACGGTATCGTGATGAAGCGCAGTTGGGCCGGCGAAGTCCGCAATGTCTCCCTGCCGGGGCCAGCGTAAGTCCGCAATGTCCGCTATGGCCCGATTGTGTTGCAAAACCCGTCTGCTTTTTTGCAACTGGGCCGGATTTGAGCTTGGTCATCTTGTGGCGTTCTCTGCTGAGAGCGCCCAGCGGCGTTATCGGTTCATACGCTTGGCAGACTGGCTAAGTCGCACAGATGAGTGCGGCCGATGGCGGTGGGCGGCAGAGGAACTTGACGAGGCGCCGCAGGTTCTGAGCGGTTGCGGTCAGCAGCACCTCATCTCTGACCCCGCTCAAGCCTCGCAGCCGCAGCCGGTCGAGCTTGAGGATGCGCTTCATATGCGCAAACTGCATCTCGACCTTTTTGCGTTCCCGGCGTGATTGCTCGAAAGCCTCGGTTTTGGCCAGTGCGCGTGCGACATCGCGGGCGTCCTCATGAAGATCGCGGGGAATCTGCCGCGCAGGCGTGTGGGGGCAGCACTGCATTTTGAACGCGCAGACATCGCAATCGCGCTTTGAGGCACAGCGAAGCGTACTGCCGTCTATGACTGTTCCGGTGGTGTGCAGCAGCTTTCCATTCGGGCAGATGTAGATGTTGCGCGGTCGGTCGAAGACGAAGTCGACCCGGCTGAAGGTGCCATCGGTGCGCGCCGACTTGTCCCAGACTGGGATGTGCCGGGTGATGTTGCGGTCCACCAGCCACTTGAGCACCTGACCGCGCCATAAACGGTGTCACCTGCCAACCGCCGCGGCTGAAGATCGAAGCGGTCCTTGATACGCTCGATCATCGTCTCGGTGATGGCAATCTCGGCTCTACGATTGGCTCGTGTACCCTCGGCGTCGGCGATGATCCCGACTTTGTTGTCGATGAGATAGTTGGCGTCGTAAGCGAAAAAGGGATCAGTGTTCTTCCTTGCAACCCATGCCGCCTGCGGATCGGTCAGCGAGACCTGTTTCGGCGGCTTGCCTCTATTGCCGCTGCCATTCGAACCACCGTCATCGGCGCCGGTCTCCTCGTCATGGTGGGCGGCATCGAGAGCTGCGAGGTACTCGCGAACCGCGCGCGACGCCCGCGATTGAGGACTATGTGCCGGCTGATGCGCCGGTTCGAGTGATCGACGCATTTGTGGATGGGCTCGACGTGAATGGGCTCGGGTTTGGGCGATCAGTGCCGGCAGCAACCGGGCGGCCTCCCTACGATCCTCGGGACTTACTGAAGCTGTATGTTTATGGCTATCTGAACGAGGTGCGCTCGTCGCGTCGGCTGGAGCGCGAGTGTTCTCGCAATGTCGAGGTGATGTGGCTTCTGTGTCGGCTGGCGCCCGACTTCAAGACGATTGCGGACTTTCGCCGCGACAACGGCACAGCGATCGTGGGGACATGCCGGGCTTTTGTGCTGTTCTGCCGGGATCAGAGCCTGTTCACGGCACGGTTGGTGGCGCTCGACGGGTCGAAGTTCCGTGCCGCAGCCAGCAGCAGGCGGGTTATGGGCCGGCGAGAGATTGCAGAGAGACCGTCCGTCTCGACCGCCGGATCGCCGAATATCTGGCTGGTTTGGATGCGAGCGACGCCCGCGAACCTGATGAAGCACCGAACGCGACGGCGGCAGCGCTTCAAGTCCTCAAATCACGACGTGCCGAACTCGCTCGGCTGGCCGCCAAGCTCGATGCCGATGAGCGCGCCACGCTGGTGGATGGCGAGCTCGATGCCCGACCGATGGGTATCGGCAAGGGACCCGAGCCGCCGTCTTACAATGTGCAAACGGCCGTCGATGCCGACACCGGCCTCATCGTCCACCATGAGGTGACTACCGAGCCCAATGACACCCGCCAGCTATACCCGATGGCGAAGGCAACAAAGAATACGCTCGGTGTTTCAAGTGTGACGGTCGTGGCCTATGCCGGCTACTCAAGTGGCACGGCTGCCGCGGCCTGCGAGGCTGACGGCATCACCGCCTGCGTGCCGACCAATCGGTCGATACACAGTCAGGGCGACGGTACATTGTTTGGCCGGTCAGCCTTCGTCTACAAGCCGGAAGCTGACACCTATATCTGTCCGGCGGGTCATGTTCTCGCCCGCAAGCAGGAGGTGATGCGTCGCGATCGTATGATCCTCTATGTGGCGCGCGATTGTGCCGGCTGCTCACTCAAACCTCGATGTACCACCGCACAGCGTCGCTTTGTCAGTCGCCATCAGCATGAGGATGCGTTCGAACGAATGAACGCCCGTTTCCAGGCCGATCCGAGCATGATCCGCCAGCGCCGATGCGCTTCTGAACATCCCTTCGGAACCATAAAACGAATGACCGCCGGCGGACGGTTCCTCGCCCGGGGACTTAAAAAAGTCAGGGGTGAAGCGGCGCTCAGCGCGCTCGCCTACAATATCATCCGGGCGATCAATCTGGTCGGCGCCGTCACCCTCAGGCAAAGCCTCGCCTGAGCAATGAAAAAAGAGGCTCCGCACACCGGAGCCTCTTACTTTTCACACGACCTGCATTCACGGGCGGCGGTCTTGCATAATTGGTTCGTTCAGGCGGCTTTCGTCGCAGCGGGTTTCCGGTTCTTATGGCGACCTAACAGCCCTACCATTGCCAGGCCACCGGCAAAAAGCGGGAACGCCGCGGGCAGCGGAGTGGCCGCCACTCCCACAATCGAGAAGGTGCCAAATGCTTCCCCCGTGCCATTCTCCGGATCCAGCTTATCTATATTGAAGCCTGCCTCGCTAAAGATATTGACCGCCGTGCCAAGCGATAACCCGGAAACAGCAAACGAAATCCCGCTATTGTCAATCTGAAAGGGGACAGCGGCGCCGGGGAACAGATAATTATCGGCCCCGGCGAAAGTCGATATCCCGCTAATAGTGTCTCCAGCTATCTCACCCGTTGCCCCTCCAATTACAAAACACCCTGCTCCGCACGAGGCAGTCCCGCTGATCGTCCCGGATCCATCGTAAGCGCCTGCGCTTGTGACCTCCCAGTCCCACGTAGTGGCGCTCGCAGGGGCAACAGAGCCCGTCGTCACCGCGAGTAACGCCCCGGCGGCGGAAACGAACAATGTTTTTAGATTCATCATTCCCTCCTCATCCTAGAGATCAATCCGGCGACTGCGCATTACCCCCCGACTGACCCGCACCGTAAGCCGTGTCCGGTAACGCGCGTATGACGAGAGTACGGCGCGCTGGTGCAATTAACAACTCATCTTTGGATAGACAGGAAGCGACGCCCGCGACGGGTTTCAACAATTTCGCTTTCATGTGAAGCCCTCGCACGGCAGTTTGCACCCGTCGCCGCCTATTGGCGGAAAGGTTGCGGCGCGTTGTCAATACGCTTTTCGTGATTTGGCTGTCGTCGCGCTGTCATCTACTCTCACTGTATAGGATTATTCACCTAACGTCGGTTGGCAACACCGGCCCGCGGCTCGCCTGCTGCGAACACACGCCACGTTCGGCAGCGGATCAATAGGTACCGAGCGGCTCGGCGCCGGTGAAGATCAATGTCTGCCGTTCCCCGATAGCGACCGATCACCGTGTCAGGACGGCATGTCGCTAAGGGGCCAATAACAGACCTCATCCTCAGTTGAAATTTTCGTATAACCTGCGGCTGCTTGTCCAATTTGCCGGGCACAATCTGCGGCGCGCCCCTAAAATTCTCCCACGTCCAGATCATTCTCACAGCGGAGAGCGCACGTGATCAAGATTAGTACAGTCAGCATCGCCGTATTTCTAACCGTGTGTGGACTGCTCGCCTGGGCGTGTAGCCCGGCTGTGGCTGACGTTCGCATTCAAGGTCAGGTCCAAGCGGGTGGCGCTCCCCTCACAAATTCCACTGTCACTCTATGGGCTGCGAGTGTGGGCGAACCCAGGCAACTGGCTCAGGTGAAGTCCGGCAGCGACGGCAGCTTCCAGCTTCGCAGCCAGGAAACTCCTGGCACGGATGTCAGCTTATATCTGGTCGCCAGGGGTGGGCAGGTGAAAGGTAACGGCGACAATCCGGCCATCGCACTGCTGACGGTGTTGGGCAATAGACCCCCGGACAAGGTCGTCATCAACGAGATGACCACCGTGGCGTCGGTGTGGACCAACGCTCAATTTCTTGAGGGCACCGCGATCAAGGGTCACGCACTCGGCCTGCGCGTCGCCGCAGGCAATGTTCCGAACTTCGTCGATCTTTCAACAGGCGGCTGGGGGGTCGCCATTGCAGACCCGCTCAACAGCGGCCAGACGCCGACAATGGCCAATTTCGCGACGCTGGCCGATGTACTGGCCGGATGCGCCACGCTGGTGACCGTCAATGCGTGCGACAAACTTTTCATAGCGGCCACGCCGCCGAAGGGCGCAGCCCCGACCGACACACTGGCGGTGGCACAGTCGATTGCTCTCGCTCCGTGGTATCAGCCCGAGCGGCTCTACGCCCTTCTGGACCAATTCTATCCGGTGCCGAATGGAAAGAACCTGCGACCTGTTCCGTACATGCCGTACCTGAGCCGGGCACCCACTGCTTGGGTGCTGCCACTCAAGTTCGACGGTGGCGGCTATCGTGCGGGCGGCAAGGCCATGTTCGACAGCGAGGGCAACCTCTGGGTTGGCGACAACTTCACGGTCGGTTGGCAGGGGCAGGATAGCCTATGGGAAGGTCACGCGACCAAGTTCGCACCGAACGGCCGCCCTATCTCACCGAATATTACCGGTTTCACTGGCGGCGGAATGGAAGGCGGCACCTTCGGCGCGGCTGTCGATGCCAATGACAACGCTTGGTTCACCACTTATGGCAGTAAGGCGATCGCGGTGTTCGACAGGAACGGCAAGCCGCTGACGCCCCCCGAGGGGATCACGTTCGAAGGCAAGCTCGGGCTGATGCAAGGCGTTATCGTCACTCCGAGCGGAGACGTTTGGGTGTTGGGCATTGAGAAGAGCCAACTGGTCTACTTTCCCAAGGGCGATTTGACGAAGGGCCGGATCGTTTGCGAGGGGGACAGTGCTGAACCATGCAAATCATTTAAGGCGCCATTTCATCTCGGTATCGACCAGCAGGACCGAATTTGGGTGTCCAATAGCGGTGTGGACCACGTGACGCGCTTCCCGGCGTCGGATCCGAGTAAAGCAGAGAGTTTCAGAACCGGAATTAACAATAGCGGCCTTGCCATTGACAGCGGCGGCAACGTTTGGGTCACCAACCGCTTTGGCACCGGGCTTCTGGGAATGGCCCATTTGATAGACATGGGCGTGCACCTTAAGCTCAAAGGCGTAGCCTCAGCTTCGGACTACCTGACGAAGACGATGTCCGAGCAAAAGGGTGGTCGTTTCGGTGGCAGCGTCACACTGTTGCGGCCAGACGGCAGCCAGTTTCCCGGCTCGCCGTTCAAAAGTGATGGTCTCCCTGGCCCTTGGGCAGCGGCCGTAGATGGTAATGACAACGTCTGGGTCTCCAACTTCAATACTCCGAGCAGTCCTATTGTGCAGTTGTGCGGGGTACGCACAGAAAACTGTCCGCCCGGCATGAAGACCGGCGACCAGATTTCACCGCCCGGCGGGTACGTCGGTGGTGGTCTCCAGATGCAGGTCGATATCGACATCGATCCCGCAGGGAACGTCTGGATGACGAACAACTGGCAGGACATTGATAGCTGTATCGGGACGCCTAGCGAGGCACTCTCAACCCGCTGCGGCGGCCAAGGCGTTGTAGTTTTCTACGGCATGGCCAAGCCGGTGCGAGTGCCGCAGATCGGACCAGCGCGACAACCTTAGGGAACTAAAGGGCGGCGCACCAAATAAATCGCGCTATGTCGGTTGTGAGTCAACAGCGTCGCTTTAGCGAAGTCCGCGTCACGTCCGATTTACCCGCAACACCGGACGTTCGTCAGGTCGTTCGACAGGGCAGTAATGGGCCAATACCCGACGTGATCTCTGCCCAGATAATCCTGCACTTGGCGTTCGGACGAGCGTGCCCGCGTCACCGTCGCGGGTCCGCAGAATTGTCTGCGAATACTTCAATTGGCAGGGGATGATTGATCACGTGGGTTCCGTAATTGGGGTCGTGCTCCTCAGTCTCAGAGCACCGGAAACACTGCGTGCGACAGGTAAAGAAACAGCGCGGCGCCAAGCAGCCCGATCATCCCCGCCAGCGCCACATCGAAGCGCTCGCCGGGGCTAGCCACCTCCGTCTCGCTGTCGATGTCCTTGGCGGTCCGCACGAAGCGCCAGCCCGCGACCATGATGATAACGACGCCGAGCACGATAAAGGCGAGTCCGGCCGCGTTTGCGAACACTCCGCCGTGCGGAGCGATCATCCCCTGCGTCGCCTGTGGCGCTGCGTATTTCAAAAATAGATCAAATCGCTCTATCACGAAGCCGAAAGCCATCACCGCGATGGCGGTTCGCACCCAAGCGAGAAACGTACGTTCATTGGCGGCGTGATCACGCATCCTAACCAGTCAAATGATGCTCTCGGAAGGGGTATTCCCGGACTCAGCTGGTTGCACTCTGACTTCCGAAAGGGGTCATCTTCGACCGATGCGCCGTCCGAGTGGTCCGAAGTTGCCCAAAGCCGCATCCGCGGCCTCCCGCATAAGCAGTCCGACGACATCCTCGACAGAAGCGGGGCCCTGCAGATCACGAACGATGGCTGCGATGGCACCGCGCAGGGATTCATGCCCCAGGAGGCGCAGCAAATCGCCCCAGGGCACCATGCCGAAATCGTCAACGAGGGCGTCCCACTGGCCTTCCTTGCGTTTCGGCGCGAGCAAAACGTGCTTTAGGATGCGTCCGGTGCGCGTACGCCCGTTCACATCGATCGTCCCCGTTTTCCCGGCTCAAGAAATTTATGGTGCAATTCGAGTTCGCCTTGATTTCGCGACACAGCGGCGACACGAAAACGGACGCTCCGGATGGCCGTCCTGAGCGCCATTATAGATCATTGAAGTCAATCGGGAATTTGGTGGGCGCACAAGGGCTCGAACCTTGGACCCGCTGATTAAGAGTCAGCTGCTCTACCAACTGAGCTATGCGCCCTGACCGAAGATTGTGTGGGCCAGAGTTCCACCGGAGAGATGCAGCGCCGCCTCGGCCCTGCCGGAGGGCCCTCCGCCCCTGCCGGCCCGCCAGGCGCGGATAACCCCGCCCGGCGCGCGGAACACATTTAGGGCATTGCGTCGGGGAATCCAAGCGGGGAGTATCGCTTTCGGGATTCGCATTTCGGGAGGCAGGGGAACCAATGCGGACGCTCCTTTTTGCCGTTGGCCTGCTTGCGGCCGCGGTCAGTTCCGCCGCGGCGCAGACCGTTAACGGCATCACCGTCACCAACGTCGGCAGCTACAAAGCCGACACCACCAGCGCGCCGGCCCGGTCGGGACAGCTCTCGCCCACCGGCACCGTCGGCACCGATGCCCACTGGCAGTTCACCTCGGATTCGCTCGAAGTGCCCGGCAGGGTCGGTACCCATTTCGGCATCGAATTCCGCATCGACGGCTCGCCTGCGCAGGACGACGTGACGCTCTATCTCACGCTCGCGTTCCCGCCGCAGGGAATTCGCAACCCGAACACCGGCGAGACCATGTACAGCAACCGCGTCGCGTTCCCGCACATGAAGATCGGCGCGCTCTGCCTGCTCGGTTACGGCTTCGATACCGAATGGGAAATCGTGCCCGGCCCGTGGACCGCGCAGATCTGGTACCGGGACCGGATGCTGGCGGAGCGGACTTTCACCGTCAGCAAGGCCAACTAGCCGGCCGCGGAGACGCGGCGCGGCACACCGTGCCGCCCCGCGCCCGAAACGGCAGCTACCCCACATCCGTCGAGTGGAGACGTCGCTCCTCCGGCTGGCCGCGCAGGCGGCGCACCATGAGCTTGTTGAGCGCCGCGAGATAGGCCCGCGCGGATGCGACCAGCGTGTCGGGATCGGTGCCCTTCGCGGTCACGGTGCGGCCGTTTTCCGACAGGCGCACCGAGACTTCGGCCTGGGCGTCGGTGCCTTCGGTCACGGCGTGCACCTGGTAAAGCTCCAGCACCGCGTCATGCGGCACCATCGCCTTGACGCAGTTGAACACGGCGTCGACCGGCCCGTTGCCCTCGCACTCCTCGATCAGCGACTTGCCGTCGATATCGAGCTTCATGGTGGCGCGCTGGGGCCCGCGCGTCCCGGCGACCACCGACAGCGACACCAGCTTGATGTGATCCTGCGCGGTCGCGATCTCCTCGTCGACCAGCGCTTCGATGTCTTCGTCGTAGACGTGCTTCTTGCGGTCGGCGAGCGCCTTGAAGCGGACGAAAGCGTCTTCGAGCTGATTGGCGGCGAGGTGGTAGCCGAGTTCCTCGAGCTTGTGCACGAAAGCGTGCCGCCCGGAATGCTTGCCCATGACCAGAGAGGTCTGCTTCACGCCGACGTCTTCCGGCAGCATGATTTCGTAGGTCTCGGTATGCTTGAGCATGCCGTCCTGGTGGATGCCGCTTTCGTGCGCGAAAGCGTTCCGGCCGACGATCGCCTTGTTGTACTGCACCGGGAACGAGGTTACCGCCGAAACCAGCTTGGACGCCCGCGTCAGCATTTTCGAGTTCACGCCGGTCCAGAACGGCATCACGTCGTTGCGCACCCGCATCGCCATGACGACTTCCTCGAGGGCGGCGTTGCCGGCGCGTTCGCCGATGCCGTTGATGGTGCATTCGATCTGCCGCGCGCCCGCCCGGATACCGGCGAGCGAGTTCGCCACCGCCATGCCGAGATCGTCGTGGCAATGCACCGAGAAGCGCGCCTGGTCGGAATTCGGCACGCGCTCGCGGACCATCTTGATGAGCGCGAAATATTCCTCCGGCACCGCATAACCGACCGTGTCTGGAATGTTGATGGTGGTGGCGCCGGCCTTGATCGCGGCCTCAACGCAGCGGCAGAGGAAATCGTGCTCGGTGCGGGTGCCGTCCTCGCTCGACCATTCGACGTCGTCGGTATGGCCGCGGGCCCGCGTCACCTGCGCGATCACCATCTCGTAGACTTCGTGCGGCTCCTTCTGGAGCTTGTATTTCATGTGCACCGGCGAGGTGGACAGGAAGGTATGAATCCGCCGCCGCCGCGCCGGCCTGATCGCTTCCGCGCAACGGTCAATGTCCTTGAATGCAGCCCGCGCCAGCCCGCACACCACCGCATTTTTGGTGCGCTTCGCGATCTCGTTGACGGCGGCGAAATCGCCTTCCGAGGCGATCGGGAAGCCCGCCTCAATGATGTCGACGCCCATCTCGTCGAGCAGCGCGGCGACTTCGAGCTTTTCCTCATGCGTCATGGTCGCGCCGGGGCATTGCTCGCCGTCGCGCAACGTGGTGTCGAAAATGACGACGCGGTCCTTCTCGGACTTCGCTGGAACGTTCATTGGTCAGGTCCTTCTCGTCTGCGCCTGCCCGCCATCATGGTCTGCCGGGGATTTGGCGCTCGTGGGTCCGGTGGCTTGCCAGTCAACCCCTGAGCGCCCAGGCGCAAGCGCCCAGCCGGCCCTCAGGGGAGGATAAGCAGCAGGAGCCCGCCGACAATGAGGGCAGCATCGGGCCGAGCCGTGGCGGCTCCCCGTCCGATCGCGTCGAATGTCTCGCGGATCGACATGCACGTCCTCATCGGCCCCAAGGTCGCGGAGAAGGGTAAAAACCGCCTTAACCCTGAACGCCGCGGCTCTTGTAATGGATGGCGCGGCCAAAGTGCAAGCACTTTGCTGCATCACGCCTGCTGCACGGGCGCGGCGTCTGCGCTAACATGAAAGAAGAGACAGGGAGGCTGACCTAATGATCGTCGAGTATGTCCTGTTCAATTATCCGCCGGGCTGGACCCGCGAGCAGATTCTCGAAGATGCGCGCCCCACCGCCACCAAATGGGCCGCCAACAAAGAGCTGATCCGCAAGCACTACATTGCCGACGAAAACGGCCAGGGCGGCGCATTCTATATCTGGCCGTCCAAAGAGGCTGCCCGGCGCGGCCACGACGACGCCTGGCGCGCCAATATCGAGAAACGGACCGGCTCGACCCCGGTGATCCGCTACTTCGATCTGATGATGGTGGTCGACAACGAAGCCGGAAGCGTGACCGAATTTCCGCCGAATGTGCTCGGCGAGGCCGCGGAATAGCCCGCTCGACGACAGCCGCCGCAGGGCGGCGGCGCCCGCTCATTCCACGCCGTAATGCCGGTGACAGGCGGCGCAAATGCCGTCGAGCCGGTCGCTGACTTCCGAGACCGCTTTCAGGTCGTGGGCTTCCGCAGCGCGCCAGGCCCGGTCCGCCGCCTCGGCCAGTTTCCCGGCATAGACATTCCATTCCGGATCGAGCGCGCGTTGCGGGATCATCAGCGCGTTGGTCGCCTCGGCCAGCGTTGCCGAACCGCTCACGATACCTTCCCAGTCAGCGTCGGACTTTGGCGACAGGTCATGCTCGCCGTCTTTGTCGATAACGATGCCGTTGACGCTCCAGACGGTCTTCGCAGCCGGCGTCAGCACGTGCTCCATGAAGGTCTTCATGTCGACATGGGCGCGGAACGGCGGCGCGGGCGCGGCGTCTTCGCTCATCGACGGCGAAGCAACGGCGGCGGCCACCGCGACCAAAGCCGCAACCAGGGAACAGAAGCGCCCGCCCGTCATCTCATCCGACCTGCATCGTGAACCCGATCCAGCGGCCGCATGCGACCACCAGGATCCACAAAATAATCGATACACCTCCCGCCAGCCGCGCCGGAAGCGGCAGCCGCTTTTTGCTGTCCCACCGCGGCTGGTCCCTGGCGCTGATGATATGGAAGATCACCATGTTCAGTCCTGCGCAGCCGATCAGCAGCATCTTGGCGACGAAAAAGCCGTTGCCCAGGTATTTGGTGGCATTTGAAATGAACATCAAACCGCCGGAGCCGACAGCGACGACAAAGGCGCCCCAGGTCAGCGGCAGAATCCCGCGCGTAATGCGGCTCAAGGGCTGATTGATCCAGGCAATTCCAAGAAGCCTGAGATCGACGGCGAGAATGGATCCGACCACGAGGCAGATCGCGACCACGTGCACCGACTCGATCAGCGGAAACAGCAGATCGTTCTCGCGGATGCTGTCCGCCAGCCGGCTGCTCTCGAGATACGCGATCAGATCCCCCGGCAGCAGCATCACCCGACCTGCGTGTAGGCGATCCAGCGTCCGGCAAACAGGATGCTGCACCAGACGAGGATCGAGACGGTGGCCGCGAACCGTGCCGCCGCACGCCGCGCCGGATTCTTCTCCCAGAATTGCGGCGCCGCCGACAGCGACCACTGGAGCGCGACGGTCAGCGTCACCGCGACAGCCAGCATCGCCATCTTGAACCAGAAAGTGGTGTTGAGCAGCGAACGCCGCGGCTCGCCTATGATCAGCAGGCCTCCGGTGACCAGCAGAATCAGCAGGACCGGCCAGATCACCGGAAGAAACCGCCGGGCGACCTCAGCCAGCGGAACGTCGCGCTGGAGGACCCGCCACAGCCGCAGGTCCACGAGAACCGCGGACGAAAAAATCACCGCGACGCCGAGAATATGGACGGTCTGAAGCGCCGGAATGATCCAGCCCGTCGTCTGTATCGCGCTGCTCAGCGGCGTCGCCGCCAGCCACTTGCTGAAATCCGCAACGGTGGCGTCGATCATGAGATCATTGGTCGGGCGGCGCCAGGCTGAAACTCAGCTCCCTGCCGTCCTGGAAAGTGACTTTCAGCAGAAACCCGCCGGGATTGCCGTCGCGAAGCGGCGCATACAGAAACACGGCATGGTCGCCAGGCTGGAGCGACCGTTTGGTCCAGCCCGATCGCGTCAGCACGCCTGGGCTTGAGACTTCAAACACCCACGACTGCGGCGGCTGGCCATCTTTGGCGTCGGCCTCGATCACAAAGGTGATGTGAGGATTGGTCCAGTTCACCGTCTTGACGGTGCCGGTCATGGTTTTGGGATGCTCGTTATCGTAAGCCGCCCCGGAATGGTGCGCCGCCGCCGCGCCGATCAGGCCCGGCATCAGGCTCAAGTTCAGGCCGGCCGCAACGAGGGCAATTTTCAACGACCGCATCGATGACATCCCTATTTCGACGTGCGGACCGAGCCGTCCGGGTTCTGGAGGTGAGGAACGAAGATGTCATTGCCGAACCGGTCTTTGCCCGGGACAAGCTCCTCCTGCACGCACTCACCTTCGATGATCTCGTAGTGGCGCTCCGGATAGCGGCGGAAAATGCGCGTGGTCTTCCAGGGCGCACTCAAAACGTTCGGAGCGGTGATTTCAAGATCGTCTTCGAGCACGTTCGGCTTTGCAAGATGAATCCGCTCGACAATGTGCATGTCACCATTGTTTGGAACGCCGGTCGCCTCGCTGATCGCGATATAGGCCTGCGGCGCGATCGACGTCGTGTCGATCACCAGCACATCGCCTTCCCAGTGCCCGACCGAGTGACCGTGCAGCGTCAGGTCGGGATCTTCGGGATGCGAACGGCCGTCCATATAAATTCGCCGCATGCGGTTGCCGTCGACCTCGCCCAGCATGGTGATGCGGCCGGGCGTGGTCAAAAGTTCAAAGGCATTGTGCGTGATCAGCATCCAGGCCGGCATGCCGTGCGGCAGGCAATGGCTGAGCACCAGAAACGGTCGGCCCGCCTTTTCCTCGGCGATCATGTGCTCGATCTGCGGCAGGACCTCCGGCTTCCAGGGCGGCATATTGGCCGTTTCCTGGCGCTTCTGGTCGCGGATGTCCGGAAGCCACACGCCGTCAAGGTCGGGCGTTGCCGCTCCGGCCCGCGAGGAGAGCCCGGTTACAATCAGCGCAACGGACAAACAAAGCAGTGTTGCGGCCTTGTTCATGATTGTACTTTCACGACGGAGCCGCCGCGCGGACGCCACCCGGCCTGCGGCGTGAAAATCCTAGTCTGATCCGCGCAGGGTGTGAAGCGCCCGGGCGGGTCCCCGGAACGTGAGAGCGCGGGAAATGTCGGGGGGTGTCAGCGCCGCCAGACATCCTCGAAAAAGGCCACCATGAAGCGCGGCATCCGCGGACGGAGGTCGGCGGGGCCGCGGATGACGTGAATGTCGCAAAATTCCGGGTGCGGGTCTTTCGCCAGGTGCTGCATCACGCGCGCGCGGAGCGCGTCCGCAGTCTCGGGCGCGGTCACTTCCCTGATCAATGCAAGGAAGCCGCGATCGTGCACCAGGGTCCAGCCGCGCGCGAGGCGGAGCGTGGCGGTGTCGAGACCGGTTTCCTCCAGAAGTTCGCGGTTGAGGCTGCCGGCAAGATCGAGCCTGCCGTCCGCGCCGATATCCAGCGGTTCGGGTGTCCCGCATGGAAAGTAGATCGCGCCGGCGCTCGCGGTATGCGGCGCCATCTCGCCGACCAGATACGCACCATCGGCGGCCCGCAGCGCCGCGGGGGCGAAAATATTGAACACCCCGCCGTCGGGAAAGTCCCAGTCCCGCCACGCGAGAAAGCTGGCGTAATCCGTTTCGAACGCCGTGGCGCGCAGCACGCCGTCCTCGATGCTCCAGCTTTTGACCAGAATAAGGCGGCCGTTCCACAGGGCCGGCTGGCGTCGCTGCCGTTCGGCGAAATTGCGGTCGATCTCCGCCCGCCTCGTTATCGCAAACGGCCACGCGTACGGCGCGACCGCAATGTCCGCATCGTCGATTTCGGTGATTTTGGCAAGTTCGGGAGTGCGCGCGCCTGACGACATCGGGCGCTATTAATCACCGGATGGCTTCAATGTCATCAGCCGCAAGGCATGAAGGCAATACGGTTGGTCCGGCCAAAAAAAGAGCGGCACCCATAAGGTGCCGCTCCGTATTTTCACAGCATAACCGGTTCGGCGATCAGGTCTTCATCGCCGCTTTGACCGCCTCGGCGGTAATCGGCAGCGAACGTACCCGCGCTCCGACCGCGTTGAAGATGGCGTTGCCGATCGCCGGCGCCACCACCGTCACCGCGGGCTCGCCGCATCCCACCGCCGGCTCGCCATTGCCGATGATGCTGATGTCGAGTTCCGGCACCTGGCTCAACCGCATCGGCGTATAGCCGTCGAAGTTGGTCTGCTGGATGCCGCCACCTTCCATCGTCGCTTTTTCGAGCATGGCGATCGAGGCGCCCCACAACGCCGAGCCCTCGATCTGGGCGCGCACGCCGTCGGGATTGACGACCGTGCCGACGTCCATGGCGACAGTGAGCTTCTTCAGCTTCACCTCACCGCTCTTCGGGTCGACTTTCACGTGGGCGACGCAGGCCGTCCACGTCGGCGAGGTGCGTTCCTGCGAGCTCACGCAGGCGACGCCGATACCCTCGTTCTCGCCGAGCTTGATCGCTCCGTAGCCGGAGCGGCCCACCGCCGTGCGCAGCACGTTGGCGAGACGCTTCGCACCGCCGATATTCTGCGGCTTGTCGCCGCCGACGTTGGCGCCGGCGCCGTCAAGCAGCCGCAGCCGCATCTCGACCGGGTCCTGGCCGGACGCGTGGGCGATGTCGTCCATCGTGCTTTCGACCGCCCAGAACGTCCACCCCGGAGCCACCGAGCGAAGCTGGCCGGACGGCGTGGCATTTTGCGCCAGCTTGTTTTCGTAGTTGGTCACCGTGTGGTTGGGGATCGTGTACCAGTAGTCGGCGCCGTTGACGGTGAAGGAGTCATGCGGTCCCTTCTTGTCCACGGACGGCGTCAGGAACGCCGGTATCCCCCAGCGCTTGGTCGGCCAGGCGCCGATCACATCGTGCTCCATGGCGATGGGCTTGCCATCGGCATCGAGCCCGACCTTGACCTTCTGGTAGGTCAGGGGCCGCGTGAAATCCATCTGCATGTCGTCTTCACGCGCGTAGATCAGCTTCACCGGCTTGCCTACGGCCTTGGCCGCTGCAACCGCGGGAACGGTCATGTCAGACTCCAGCCGGCGCCCGAAGCCGCCGCCCAGAAAATGCTGATGGATGACGACGTTCTTGGGATCGACACCGGCCACTCCGGCGGCGATCGCCGTGGTGCGGGTGTTGAACTGGTTGCCGGTGTAGATATGCCACACGCCGTTCTCTTCGAGAGCGAGCGCGTTCATCGGCTCCATGGGCGCATGGATGTTGAGGCTCGTAAGATATTCGCCCTCGATGACCTTCGCCGCCTTCTGCATCGCGCCGGCTGAATCGCCGTCTTTGACGAAGAGGAAGCCCTCGGTCCCGTCTTTTTGCAGACGCCGCGACTCGTCGATGATCGACTGGTCGGAGACGTTTGCGTAAGGACCCTTGTCCCAGTCGATCTTGAGCGCTGCCGGCAGCTTTCTTGGCGCCTTCGTAGCTCGACGCCACCGCGACCACCCATCCGGACGTGGTGCCGGTCTTGTCGTCGACCACGACGGCCTTGACGAAGCCCGGAACTTTCTTTGCCGCGCTGTCGTCCACCGATTTCACCGTCGCGCCGAAGCGCACCGGCGGAAGCGCGAGCTTGCCGTACAGCATGCCCGGAACGAAAGCATCGATGCCGTATTTGCAGGAGCCGTTGGTCTTCGACGGAATGTCGAGCTGCGGCAGCGATTGCCCGATCTTGGTGTACTGATCCGGCGTCTTCAGCTTGATCGCCTTCAGATCGTCCGGCGACCAGGTTTTGTTCGCCTTTCCGCTCTGTACGATCTGCGCGAAGCTGACGCTCTTCTTCGATTTCGCATGGTGAACGCGCGATTCACGAGCGTGCAGCTCGCTCTCGGGAACGTTCATCATTTCCGCGGCCGCTTTGATGAGCGTGAGCCGGCCGGCGGCGCCAGCCCGGCACATCGCGTCAAAGTTCATGCCCGTACTCCAGCTGCCGCCAGTGACCTGGGCGCCGAGCACCGGATCGTTGTATTTCGGATCGTTGGAAGCGAGCACGATCCCCATGTCCTTCCAGGACGCTTCCAGTTCCTCGGCGACGAGTTGCGCCATGGTGCTTCCGATATGCTGGCCCATGTCGGCCTTGCCGACCGTGACCCACACCTTGCCGTCGTTCGAAATCGAAGCCCAGACGGTCGGCTCGATACCGGAGCCCGCCGCGGCCAGCGATTTGCCGACTTCGGGAAGCGCCGCATAGCCGAGCACCAGGCCCGTGCCTGCGGCGGCGGTGCCGATGATGAAGCTGCGCCGGTCGAGGTTCGGGAGCGCGTTGACTTTTTGATGTTTGGTCATGGCTCAGACTCCCCGCATGTCGGCAGCGGCGCGCAGGATCGCGCGCTGGATCCGCACGTAGCTCATGCAGCGGCACAGATTGCCGTCCATGTGCGCGACGACTTCGTCTTTGGTCGGATCGGTATTCTTCGCAAGCAGCGCGGCGGCCTGCATGATCTGCCCTGACTGGCAGTATCCGCACTGCGGCACCTGCTCGGCCACCCATGCCCGCTGCAGCGGATGCTCACCCTTGGGATCCAGGCCTTCGATGGTGGTGATCTTCTTGCCGGCGGCCTGCGACACTGCCGTCTGGCAGGAACGCACCGCCTCGCCATTCAGGTGCACGGTGCAGGCACCGCACAAACCGGCGCCGCAACCAAATTTCGTCCCGGTCATCTGCAAATGTTCGCGGACGACCCACAACAGCGGCGTGTCATTCGGTACATCGACCGAATGGTCATGCCCATTGATATTCAGGGTGACCATACTTCCTCCGTCGGCGGTTTTCTTTGTGTCCCGGAGTGCCGCCTCTCAGCTCCGTGACGTCGCCGTTTTCGGCACCGGCGGAAGTGAACCGTCATATGCGGCCACGTCACGCCGGCATTGGTTGCAGCTTCAGGGGAGCCGCAGCGAGATTCGCGGCCCGGTAAGTTCGAACTTTACCAAGACCATTTCGCAACTAACAATTGAGTGGGCACACGCGAACCGGCGACGCAGTGGGCGGCTTCCTCGATTGCGCAGCGCACAATGGGCCACGCAGCGGAAAAACGCCGCGCTGGCGCCCGGGAACCGTTCTCTTTTTTGAACAGACCGGTCGAACGAGGCCGTTTTTCACGAAAACCACTTCACATATTGTTGATAACATCGGGCGCCGGCTGCGTCGCGCTGCAACGCAGCAAACGCCCTGTAACAAACGAAATGTTACCGGGCGTAACGAACGACGCGCGCCCGCCCGCCGCTGCAAACCCGATTGTGGCAACGATTATTGCGCGAGATCGCGGAACGTCAGGTGATCGAGGACGTACGGTTTTTGCGGCGGCAGGTACGTCATATGGGCCGCCGATGCGAGCGAAGCCAATTCGCTGTCCGACGAGCATGGCGTCGATTACCGCGCTGGCTTGCGCGATCAGACCGGCCTCACCGGCGAGGCCGACGAAGCCCATGTTGAACCCGATCGGCAGATAATAGCCGGAGGTGACCAGCCGCGAATCCGGATGCTCGAGCCGGTAGGCATCGTAACGGTGCACCGCGATCAGCGTCGCGTCGGACTCCCCGCTCTCCAGCCGTGGCAGCACCTCACCGCGCCCCGGTACGACGTGCGAGATGCTGGAAATCAGCCGGCCGTGACCGAACGTCATCAGGATCGCGTCGCCGAGCGTGCCGGCTTCGGACACGATGTTCATGCCGTCCAGATCGGCGAGGCTCGTGATCTTCTTCGCCGGCGCCTTGCTGCCGAGCACAATGGTAAGACCCGCAAAATGATACGGCGTGGTCGCGACGAGTTCGCCAAGCGCTACACGGCGTCGGCGGTCCGCTGGCCGAGCGCCGGCAAAATCCGGCAGCCTTGCGGTTTCGAGCCCCGGCTTTCCCAGGGTGTCCTTGAGCAGCGGATATCCGGCCAGCAGGTCGCAGCGTCCGTCCGACAGCAGCGCGTTGGCCTCGACCGTCGAACTCGAATCCTCGTCGAGCTTGCTCTCGAACCATTGCACGGCGAGCGGCCGGTCAAGCCGTTTCGCGAGCGTTTGGGCCATCATGAAATCGAAGCCGGCGCCGCCGTCTTTGGTGCGCATGGAAAACGGCGGGAGGTTTTCGTTCAGACAGACGCGCAGCGGCGCGGATTGCTTTTGCTCCTCCGCACGACCGTCCGGAGCGAGGCCGACCGCGACAATCAGACCGGCCAGCGCGAGCGAAAGCCGCACGGGCTTTATCACTGCGTACCCCCGGTTTTCACGTACGCCCAGAGCTCCTCGACTTCGTCCGCCTTCAACAGGTCCCCCCACGGCGGCATGCGGCCGTTCTTGCCCTCGGTCACCGAGTGCACGAAGCGCGCCTTGTCGTCCGGGGGAAAACGGCGCAGATCGAACGAGATGGTGCCGGGGTTGACCATGTTGAACCCGTGGCAGTGCGAGCAGTGCTGCGCGTAAACCATCTTGCCCTTTGCGGCCAGTTCCGCGTCGTCATGACCGTTCGCCGGCGCCGCCGCCATGCGCGGGTTTTCTTCACCCGCGGCGCACTGCCATGCCGGCAAAGCCGCGAGCGCCGCCACGATGAGCGTGCTGTAAATCTTCATGATGTTGCCTGCGGGATGATGGCGGAAACCGGCGCATTTACGCGCCGGCCTCCGTCGTCAGGTTTCACTGCGAAGCGAGGGCAAAGACCCAGAGCGATCCGCCGGCAGGCACCGAAGCCAGCCGCGCATCGCCGGAGAACAGCGAATAGACGCCACCGTAGCCGCTAGCCACCGCAACGTATTGCACGCCGTCCTGCTCCCACGTGACCGGCTGACCTTCGATGCCGGACCCGGTCTGGAACTGCCAGAGCTTCTTGCCGGTGTCGGCATCGAAAGCCTCGAACTCGCCGGTCAGCTGTCCGGAGAAGACGAGGCCGCCACCGGTCGACAGGACGCCGGAGAAGCGCGGAATGTCGGTTCCGTTTTCCCACTTGGTCTTGCCGGTCAGCGGGTCGATCGCCTTGAGATAGCCGCGCGGACCCTGCGGCCACTCCCACAGATCGCTCAGATCCATGCCGACATACCAGTCGCCCGCTTTGTATTCCGCCGGCACCGCCTTATAGTGACCGCCGAAATTAAGCGTATTGGCGTAGGCGGTATTGTTCTGCGGATCGAACGACATCGGCTCCCAGTTCTTGCCGCCGAGGATCGATGGCCAGACCACCACCTTCTCGCCGGCGCGGGCTTTGGCGCTCACGTCGGTCTCAACCGGACGGCCGGTCTTCATGTCGATCGCGGACGCCCAGTTCACCTTCACGTAAGGGTTGGCCGCGAGCAGTTTGCCGTTCGTGCGATCAAGCACGTAGAAGAAGCCGTTGCGGTTGGCGTCCATCAGCACCGGCGTCGGCTTGCCGTCGATGTTGAGGGTCGCAAGCACCATCTCGGCGACTGCGTCGTAGTCGAACGGATTGTTCGGCGAGAACTGATAGTGCCACTTGATCTTTCCTGACTTGGGATCAAGCGCCAGCACCGAACAGGTGTAGAGATTGTCGCCGGGACGCCCGGCCGCGTTGAACGGTCCGGGATTGCCGATGCCCCAATAGACCGTGTGCAGTTCCGGATCGAACGATCCGGTGATCCAGGTCGATCCGCCGCCGAGCTTCCAGGTGTCGCCCGCCCAGGTGTCGTTCCCGGGCTCGCCGGTTGCAGGCACGGTGTAGGTGCGCCAGAGATGCTCGCCGGTTTTCGGATCCCACCCGTCGATGAAGTCGCGGGTGCCGAACTCGGCGCCCGAAATGCCGGTGATCAGCACGCCGTCGGCGATCAGGGGCGCCACCGTCATCGAATATCCGGTTTTGAAGTCGATCGCGTTCTTGCGCCACAGCTCCTTGCCGGTCTGGGCATCGAGCGCGATCACGTTGGCGTCGAGCGTGGTGCGAAAGATCTTGCCGTCATACAGCGCGCCGCCGCGGTTGATGATGCCGCAGCAGACGATGCGCGGAGTTTCCGGCGGATACTCGACCTTCGTCTTCCAGATCTGCCGCCCGGTTTTGGCGTCGACCGCCATCGTGGCGCTGTTGGTGGTGACGTAAAGAACGCCCTTGTAGACCAGCGGCTGGGATTCTTCGCTGCGATTGTCGTCGAAGCTGTAATTCCACACCGGGACGAGACGCTTCACGGTGTCTTTGTTGATCTGCTTCAGCGTGCTGAAACGCTGCAGATGATAGCCCATTCCGTAGTTGAGAACGTTGCCGGTATCGGCAGCGCCCTTTACCAGTTCATCGGCCGTCTGTGCCATCGCGGTTGGTGCAAATAACATCGCCAACCCGAAGGCCCACAATGGGGTCCTCATGGTCTTCCCTCCCTTGGAGCACGTTCTTTGGCCACCGCCATCGCGGCAGCCCGACGTGTTGTTGTTGCACTTTAATCCCGGCCCGCCCGCAGGAGACTGCCCCCCGCGTGGGCACAACCCCATACTACGCCCGCGCGCCCTCCGGCCGTCAAGGAGGCGCGCAGACGACCCCTATGGAATTTTTTATATCGCGACGCACAAATGTGCGCGCGGTCCTGAATGCAAAAGGGCCCGCCATGATGGCGGGCCCTCGTTGATTGAAATTGCCTGCAACAGGCATTTCAACAGTACGTCAGATCAGTTCCGGCTTTTGTCGACCAGCGCGCGGTCTTTGATCCACGGCATCATCGCGCGGAGCTTGGCGCCGACCTGCTCGATCGGGTGCGCGGCGCTTGCCGCACGCATTGCCTTGAACGAAGTCTGGTTGACCTTGTTCTCCAGCATCCAGTCCTTGACGAATTTGCCGGTCTGGATATCGCTGAGGATACGCTTCATCTCGGCGCGCGTTTCGTCGTCGACCACGCGCGGGCCGGAAACGTATTCGCCGTATTCCGCCGTGTTCGACACCGAGTAATTCATGGTGGCGATGCCGCCTTCGTAGATCAGGTCGACGATCAGCTTCACCTCGTGCACGCACTCGAAATACGCCATCTCCGGCGCGTAGCCGGCGTTGACCAGCGTTTCGAAGCCGGCCTTCATCAGCTCGACCAGGCCGCCGCACAGCACCGACTGCTCGCCGAACAGATCGGTTTCGCATTCCTCGCGGAAACTGGTCTCGATGATGCCGGCCCGGCCGCCGCCGATCGCGGCACCGTACGACAGACCCAGATCGTGGGCGTTGCCGGAGGAGTCCTTGTGGATGGCCAGCAGGCACGGCACGCCGGCGCCGCGCTGATATTCCGAGCGCACGGTATGGCCGGGACCTTTCGGCGCGATCATCATCACGTCGAGATCGGCCCGCGGCTCGATCAGATTGAAATGCACGTTGAGGCCGTGCGCGAACATCAGCGCCGCGCCCTCCTTCATGTTGGCGTGCAGGTGATTGTTGTAAATGTCGGCCTGAAGCTCGTCCGGCGTGAGCATCATCATCACGTCGGCCCATTTTGCGGCGTCGGAGACTTCCATCACCTTGAGCTTCTCGCCCTCGGCCTTCTTGACGCCCTGCGAGCCCTTGCGCAGCGCCACCGCGACATCCTTGACGCCGGAGTCGCGCAGATTGAGCGCATGGGCATGGCCCTGGCTGCCGTAGCCGATGACGACGACCTTCTTGCCCTTGATCAGGTTCAGGTCGGCGTCGCGGTCGTAATAAACACGCATGTTCTCTTTATCCCTGCCGAGGCCAGATGCTGGCCGATTGCTGCCGTGGAGCTTCTAGTTTCCGGAAGCGGATTGGACAAGCCCGCTTCGCGGGGCACGCCGGCCGACCGGCGCCTTGCCGATTTGCTCGCATAACCCGTCGAACTGCTCGCGGGCGCGGGCGATCTTCGCCTGATTGCGGATCGCCCAGGCGCCGAGCGCCGAAACCGGGACGAGCAGATCGCGGCCAAGCGCCGTCAATTCGTAATCCACCCGCGGCGGAATGGTCGGAAACACCGTGCGCGTGATCAGCCCGTCGCGCTCCAGCCCCCGCAGCGTCAGCGTCAGCATGCGCTGCGAAATGCCGCCGATCGAGCGCCGCAGCTCGTTGAACCGGACCGGCCCCTCGCCGAGGCGCGAGACGACCAGCACCGACCATTTGTCGCCGACGCGGGCGAGAATGTCGCCGATCGCACGACAGTCGGTAGGTAAGTGGATGTTGCCTGGTTTCATGGCTGTGCCTTCTTGCGCGTCCCGCTCACGGGCACTTATGTAGCGTCAGTTCTTAATTTTAACTAGAGGTTCCGGATATGGCAAAGCCCCGCATCGCCGTCATTGTCGGCAGCAACCGCCGCGATTCGATCAACCGCAAACTGGCCCACGCGATGGCGAAACTCGGCGCCGACGCCTTCGATGCGCAGTTCGTGCGGATCGACGACCTGCCGATGTACAACCAGGACAATGAAGGCAACCTCCCGCCCGAAGTGGTCCGTTTCAAAAGCGAACTCGCGCAGGCCGACGGCGTGCTGATACTGACGCCGGAGCATGATCGCTCCATTCCCGCGGTCCTGAAAAACGCCGTCGACTGGGGCTCGCGGCCCTACGGCAAGAATTCCTGGGCCGGCAAGCCCGCCTTCATCACCGGCACCTCGCCAGGCGCCATCGGCAGCGCGCTCGCTCAGCAGCACCTGCGCTCGGTCATGACCGGTCTCGGCATGATCCTTCTGGGCGGAGAGGCCTACATTACGTTCAAGCCCGACCTGGTGGACGCCGAAGGCCGGATCGGCGACGAGAGCACGCGGAAATTCCTGCAAGGCTTCCTCGATCGGTTCGCTTCGCTGGTCACGCGGCTCTCTGCGCCGGCGTCGGTGCGCTCCGCGGCCTGACTCGGCGTTACCGCAAGGCGTCATTGCGGCGGGACGAAAGCCGGCCGGATTGCCCGGCCGCCCGGCTCTCCGCAGTGACGCTACATCCCCTCCGGTCCGCGCCCGATCGCGACCACGCCGGTCCGCGAAACCTCCACCAGGCCGAGCGGCAGCATCAGATTGACGAAACTCTCGATCTTGTCGCTCGCGCCGGTGATCTCGAACACGAAGCTTTCGTTGGTGGCGTCGATGACGCGGGCGCGGAAAGCGTCGGCGAGACGCAGCATCTCCATGCGCTGTTCGCCCTTGCCGCGCACCTTGACCATGGCGAGCTCGCGCTGAAGCGACGGGCCGGAGATTGTCAGATCGATCACCCGATGCACCGGCACCAGACGCTCGAGCTGATTCTTGATCTGCTCGATCACCATCGGCGTGCCGCGCGTCACGATCGTAATGCGCGACAGATGCCGCTCGTGCTCCGTCTCGGAGACGGTGAGCGAGTCGATATTGTAGCCGCGGCCGGCAAACAGTCCGATCACCCGCGCCAGCACGCCGGGCTCGTTATCGACCAGCACGCACAGCGTGCGGGCTTCGACCTGCTCCGACGTGGTCATCGCGGGATAGTGGGTGGTTGCTGCGGTATTCACGGACGGTCTCCTCGAAGAAAATGCGGGCCCCCGCCGTGGCGGGGAGCGAAGCGGCCCGGGTTCACACCATCACCTTGCCTTCTTCGGTGATGGCATCCTCCACGCGGATGGACGCATCGCCGAGCAGCATTTCGTTGTGGGCGCGGCCCGACGGAATCATCGGGAAGCAGTTTTCCGCAGGATCGACCACGCAGTCGAACAGCACCGGCTTCTTCACCTCGATCATTTCCTGAATTTTCTCGTCGAGCTCGCCGGGATGCTCGCAGCGGATTCCGTGCGCGTGATACGCCTCCGCGAGCTTGACGAAATCGGGCAGCGCCTCGGTGTAGGAATGCGCGTAGCGCCCGCCGTGGAGCAGTTCCTGCCACTGCCGCACCATGCCCATGTAGCGGTTGTTGATGATGAACACCTTGATCGGCAGGTCGTGCTGCACCGCCGTGGACAGTTCCTGCATGTTCATCAGCGCCGAGGCTTCGCCGGAAATGTCGATGACCAGCGATTTCGGATGCGCGACCTGCACGCCGACCGCGGCCGGCAGGCCGTAACCCATGGTGCCGAGCCCGCCTGATGTCATCCAGCGGTTCGGCTCCTGGAACGGATAGAGCTGCGCCGCCCACATCTGATGCTGGCCGACTTCGGTGGTGATGTAGACGTCGCGGTCTTTGGTCTGTTCGTACAGCCGCTGGATCGCGTATTGCGGCTTGATGATCTCGTTCGAGTTGCGAAACGCCAGCGAGTTCTTCTCGCGCCAGGTGCCGATCTGGCTCCACCACGCCGCAAGCGCCTTCCTGTCGGGCACGACCGCGCTCGCCCGCCACAGCCGCACCATGTCCTCGAGCACATGCGCGCAGTCGCCGACGATGGCGAGATCCACCTTGACGTTCTTGTTGATCGACGACGGATCGATGTCGATGTGGATTTTTTTCGAGCCGGGCGCGAACGCGTCGAGCCGCCCGGTGATCCGGTCGTCGAAGCGGGCGCCGATCGCGATCATCAGATCGCAGTCGTGCATCGACCAGTTCGCTTCCCAGGTGCCGTGCATGCCGAGCATGCCGAGCCATTGCCGGTCAGCGGCCGGAAACGCGCCGAGCCCCATCAAGCGTCGAGGTGATCGGAAAGCCGGTGAGCTTCACCAGTTCGCGCAGGAGCTGCGAGGCCGCAGGCCCTGAATTGATCACGCCGCCGCCGGTATAGAACAGCGGCCGCTTCGCCGCGGCCATCATCTCGACGGCCTCCCGGATCTTTTCCAGATCGCCTTTGACCTTCGGCCGGTAGCCCCGATGCTGAAATTCCTTCGGCCTGCGAATAGGTGCCCGTGGCGAACTGAATGTCTTTTGGAATGTCGACCACGACCGGCCCCGGCCGTCCGCTGGACGCGATATGGAACGCCTCGTGCAGCGCGCGCGGCAGATCGGCGATGGTCTTGACCAGATAATTGTATTTGGTGCACGGCCGGGTGATGCCGACGGTATCGCACTCCTGGAACGCGTCGTTGCCGATCAGATGCGTCGGCACCTGCCCGGTGATGACCACGAGCGGGATCGAGTCGCAGAAAGCATCGGTCAGGCCGGTGACGGCATTGGTCGCGCCGGGTCCCGAGGTGACCAGCACGGTGCCGACCTTCCCGGTCGAGCGCGCGTAGCCTTCGGCGGCATGCACCGCGCCCTGCTCGTGACGCACCAGGATATGCTCGACCTTCCTTTGATTGAACAGTGCGTCGTAGATCGGCAGCACCGCGCCGCCGGGATAACCAAAAATGTGCTCGACGCCCTGATCGGCGAGCGCCGCGATCACCATTTCCGCGCCGGTCATTTCCGTCATGGCCAACTCCGTTTCCTCAAGCTCTGTCTGCACGCCGTTCGTTCAGAAAATAAAAAAGGGGCTCAAGAGCCCCTGTTTTCGCGCATCGCCACGTTTCGCGGGTGGGTTCATCCACCCCCGGCGATGCGCCTTCCTACGAGTACCAGCGAAATGAACACAAAATGCCGCACGGGACGTGCCCTCTTTGAGAGGTTGCTTATAAGGAATGTGGCGCGCCGGGTCAAGACGAACGCCGCCGGACGCGGCGTCCGGGCACCCATATTATGCAGCGCCAGCGTCCGGAAAGGTCCTTTTAACTTTCCCCGGCTGTCCGCAAGTCGTCGTCAGCCCGCCAGTGCGAGCAACTGCGCTTCGACGGCGGCCAGAGCCCGGTCCGGCTCGACCCAGGCGAATTCCGGGAGCTGGTTGCGGAACCAGGTCGCCTGCCGTTTGGTATATTGCCGGGTCTCGCGCTTTGCGGCGTCGGCCGCTTCCACAAGCGTAACTTCGCCGCGCAGATGACGAATAAGCCACGGCACGCCGTGCGCCCGCATCGCCGGCAGATCGGGATCGAGACGGCGCGCCGCGAGCGCCTCCACCTCGTCGAGCGCGCCCGCGGCGAGCATAATGTCGAAACGCGCATCGATCCGTCGCAGCAGCGCGTCGCGCTCCGGCATCAGAAAGATTTTCGCCGCGGCCGACGGATCGAGAACCGGCGGCGCGTCCTGCGCGTGCCAGGAGCCCAGCGACCGGCCGGTGGCGAGCACGACTTCGAGCGCGCGGCAGACCCGGGCGCGGTCCGCGGGCATCAGCCGCGCCGCCATTGCCGGATCGCGCACCGCAAGCTCGGCATGAAGCGCCGCGACGCCGTCGCTTTTGAGCCGCGCACGCACCGCCGCGCGGACGTCGGCCGGCACCGGCGGCACGGCGGCAAGTCCGCGCGTCAGCGCATTGAAGTAGAGCCCGGTGCCGCCGACGACGATCGC
The DNA here is from genome assembly GCA_963766925.1 of uncultured Alphaproteobacteria bacterium. Classification (GTDB taxonomy): domain Bacteria; phylum Pseudomonadota; class Alphaproteobacteria; order Rhizobiales; family Xanthobacteraceae; genus BOG-931. Next base: position 63,272 of record CAVYCI010000008.1, on the reverse strand, counting down.
GGCCCGCCCTTCGCTCCGGGCTGCCGCGAGCGCTGCCGCCGCCTCGCGGCTCCACCGGCCGGCGGAAAAATTCTCCGCCGCGTCGACGTGGCCGTAAAGCACATGCGGAGCGCGTCCTTCTTCTTCCGTCGAAGGCCGCGCGGTAATGACGCGCAGGTCGCGATAGACCTGCATCGAATCCGCATTGATGACGACGCCGCCGCGTTTTTCGGCCAGCGCGAGCGCCAGCGCGGATTTGCCGCTCGCCGTCGGCCCGGCGATGAGGATGGTTTCGGCTGTGCTCACGGGGTTGACGTAGTGCGGATTTGTGCGAATTAAAATCCCGCCTGGTCAGCCGTCACCCGCAGGCGCGCGTCAATCAACCTTCAGGATGACGGTGAACGAGGAACCTGCTTGACCCTGATAAAGCCTTTTCGCGCATTGCGGCCGGCGCCGGGGCGCGCGGCCGACGTTCTGGCGCCGCCCTATGACGTGCTCTCCAGCGCGGAAGCGCGCGAGCGCGCGAAGGGCAGGCCGTTCAGCTTCCTGCATGTTTCGAAGGCCGAGATCGATCTTCCGCTCTCGACCGATCCCTACGATCCCGCCGTCTATGCGAAGGCCGCGGACAATCTGCGGCGCCTGATTGCCGAAGGCGTGCTGGTGCGTGACGACCGGCCCGCCTATTACGTGTACCGGCTGACGTGGCACGGGCTGGGGAGTCCGCGCGTGCAGACCGGGCTCGCGGCGGTCGCTTCGCTCGACGCGTATGCCAGCAACCGGATCCGCAAACACGAACTGACCACGCTTGCCAAAGAAGACGACCGCGTCCGCCAGATCGAAGCGGTCAATGCGCAGACCGGCCCGGTGATGCTCGCCTCTCCGTCCGCGCCCGAAATCGAGGCGATTTCTGGCCCGCGCGGCCGGCGGGCCCCCGGCGGTCGATGTGACGGCCGATGACGGCGTGCGTCACCAGCTTTGGCCGGTTACGGATGAAGCCACCATCACGGCGCTGACGCGGGCGGTGGACGCGCTGCCCGCGCTCTACATCGCCGACGGCCACCATCGTTCGGCGGCGGCATTGCGGGTTGCGCAACAGCGCGGCGGCACCGGTTCGCATTCTTATTTCCTCGCGGTGATGTTTCCGCAGGCCGAGATGACCATTCTCGACTACAATCGCGTGATGCGGGACCTCAACGGCCGCACCCCCGATCAGCTGCTGGCCGAAATCGGCCAGCGATACACCGTCGAACCGTCCGACCCGGAGGTGCGCCCGTCGCAGGCCGGCGAGGTCGGCATGGTGCTTGGTGGCCGCTGGTACCGCCTGATGCTGCGCCCGGAATTCGCACCAGGCGCCGGCGCAAGTCCGCTCGACCGCCTGCCGGTGACGCTGATCCATCGCCACATCATCGAACCGATTTTCGGCGTCACCAATCCACGCACCGACAAACGCATCGACTTTGTCGGTGGCGGCCGCGGGCTTGGCGAACTCGAACGCCTGGTCTCGTCCGGCCAGGTGCCGGTGGCGTTCGCGCTCTATCCGACGCAGATGAGCGACCTGATGGCGGTCGCCGATGCCGGCGCAATCATGCCGCCGAAATCCACCTGGTTCGAACCGAAGCTCGCCGACGGCATGGTCAGCCATCTGCTCGACTAGAACTTGAACCGGAGGTTCGGGATCGGCCTTGCCGAACCGCACGCCCGCACGCATCGGTCTCGCGCTCGTCGTCGCAGGCGCAGCAGTGTTCGCCGCGTCCTGGTACGATCGGACGCGGAGCGGCCCGAACTTCGGACCGCAATCGGTGCGCGCGGATTCGGCGGCCGCGCCGGCCGCGACCGCCATCGACGAGGACGAACGATGGCAGGTCGGCGCCGCCTGCCTGCGGCCGTATTTCGCGGTGGCGGCGGAGCAGGCGCACGCCGCACTGAAGGCGTATGACGACGCCGGGCCGGAAGAGATCCGTGCATGGCGCGATCGTCCGCAGCAGGACGACGCACGCGCGCTTCACGCTAAATATCCCGACTGGTTCGAGGCCGAGTTCGAGGCTCGGGCGACAGGCGGCCCAATGGCAGCGAAGGCTCGACGAACTGGCCGGGAGAACCGTGACGCTGAGCGAAGCGCGCATGCGCGTCCGCGATGTCCGGCTTTACGTGAGCGAAGATCCCGAACTCGCCGGCGCCGGACGCGACTTCCGGCACTTCATGTATTTTCTGCTCGGCCTCGGCGGCTTTCCCGACGAACAGATGGATGCGATCCGCGCCGCCTGCATCGATGTTACTGCGATCGGGCCGGGCGCCGACAACCCCGATGCCGCAGCGGCATCGCGCAACGGCCGGCCGAACGCGCGCTGACGTTCTGGCCGGGTCCGCGGGCGGTCTGGTGCTCTGACGAGCGAGGACCGAGGCAGGGCGAAGCCGCACGCCGCGGCCGCGCCCGGTCCGTCAGCGCGCCGGATGCAGGCGCAGTTCGGAAACGCCGGCCGCGAGATTGATGCCGGTATTTGCTTCGACGGAGAGCGGCTGAAGCGCCATCTGCCGGCGATTCCCGCCGACCAGCGCATTTGCGCCGAGGCCTACGCCGACCGCGACGTCAGCGCTGGCGCCGACGTAAGTGCCGGCCAGAGCGCCGGGAACATACGCGCCGGCCGACGCGAACACCGCCCACACCATGCGTCCGCCGCCATTGACACCGATGTCGAGACCGACCGTCGACAGGGTTCCCGCATAGAGTTCCGTCGGAAGCCGCCCATCCGGAAGGAAGCGGCAGGACAGTTTCTGGCGCGATCCGACAATGAAACCGACGGTAGGAGCCAGGTTGCAATTCAGCGTTCCCACCTTGGCGCGTCCTTGCGCAGAAGCTTCGGTAGCGACCCCCATGGTCGCCAGCATCGCGATCACCGCCAGGGTTTGAACGAACTTACGCTTCATGAATTCCGGCTCCTGTCATGCGCATTGTTGCGCGGCCTCGAAAAAAAGGAGCCGGAACGTATTCGCAACGCAGCCGATGAGCAACCCCGAAGCGCCACCCGCGCCGCATCGTTGCGGAGGAACGACGCGCCCGCTCGCAATGACCCGGCAAATCATTCATGATGACGGTTCGCGCACGCCATCAAACCCGGCGGGCGCGCGACCACCATGAGCAGCGGATGAAACTCATCTCCGGCGGCCAGACCGGCGTCGATCGCGCTGCACTCGACGTCGCGATCAAATCCGGCATCGATTATGGCGGCTGGTGTCCGCAGGGCGGGTGGGCCGAGGATTTTCCGGCCCCGCCCGGACTGCTTGCGGCCTATCCGAACCTGAAGCAGACGCCGCTCGCCGATCCGGCGCAGCGCACCGAATGGAATGTGCGCGACGCCGACGCGTGCATGATTCTGGTGGACGCAGGCGGGCCGGAAGCATCGCCCGGCACGACGCTGGCGCAGGAGCTGGCGCACCGCTATCGGCGGCCGGTGCTGGTGGCGAAGCTGGAGCAGGCCGACATGCTCAAGCAGACTTCGCTTTGGCTTCGGGTCCAGCTGGCGCGGCATGGTGACGGTCTGGCGCTTGCGGTCGGCGGTCCCCGCGAAAGCGAGGCGCCCGGAATTTACGCGCGCGCGCTTGCGTTCATCGCCGAACTGATCGGCTGACGCACGCCTCCCGTACACGCGCCCCGCCGGTCCGTTCTGAAGGGCTGCGAGCGGCTTGCCGCCGGATCGCACCGTTGAGGTCAAAACAGGAGAACGAACAAATCCCGCAACCGCGCAGCATCTGCAAGGCGGCTTTACCGACCAGGACCCACACCTGACCGGAAGCCGGGCGTTCCAGACTCAGACCCTGCCCTGGTCGGCAACCAGCGGCGTCGCACGGACGCGACTGGTGAAGACGCTGGCGTCGCGGCCAAGCACCGCAGCCTGCCGGCTGAGTTCTTTGGCCGCGACCAGCACCTGATCGGCGCCCACTCCGGACCGCTGTACAAGATCGCTGACGCCGGCGATGCTCTCCGAGACCTGTTCGGTGCGCGCGGCGGCGCCTGTCACGGTTTCTGCGATCTGGCGCGCCGCCTCGTTCTGGCGATGGACCGAATTGGAGATCGCGACCGAGATTTTGCTCACTTCCACCATCGATTTGGCCATCGCCTCGTTCGCCGCCTGCACCGCCTCGATTACCTGCCCGACCGATACCGTCCGGTCCCTGATGCCCGCCAGCGCCTGCGTGGTCTGCGCCGCCAGCGCCTTGACCTCCTGGGCGACGACGGCGAAGCCCCGTCCGGCGTCACCGGCCCTGGCCGCTTCGATCGTCGCATTGAGAGCGAGCAGATTGGTCTGCCGCGCTATCGCGGTGATCAGAGCTGCGACCTGATCGATGTCTTTCACCGTGGTTACGAGCGCCGACGTATTGTCGACCGCGCTGATGGTACAGCGTGTCGCCTCCTGCACGAAGCCGGCGGCGTTTGCCACCTGGACGCCGATCTCGCCGATCGACGCAGAAAGTTCCTCGATCGCGACCGCGACGCTCGCGGCGCTGGTCGTGGTTTCGTCGGCGACTGCGGCGGCCCGCCGTGCATGGCGATTGGACTCGTCCAGCACTGTGGTCATGCCGGACGCGAAGGTTTCAAGCTCGGTAGCCGAATGCCCGACCGCCGCTGCGATGGCGAGAATGTCGTTCTCGAATGCGACCGCGACTGCTTCCAGGGCCGCGGATTTTTCCGCACCCGCCCGTTCGCGTTCAGCGGCACGCTCCCGCTCGGCCTCGCGGAGAGCGAGTGCGTTGTCGCGGAATACCGCGACCGCGCGCGCCATGGCGCCGATCTCGTCGGTGCTCCGGCTGCCGTCGATCGGGACGCGAAGGTCGCCTGCGGCCATCTGCGTCATGGTCTGCGCCATGCGCTGCAATGGCCGGGCGATGAAAATCTGCGCGAGCAGGAACGCGCCGGCAAGCGCGGCTGCCGTGCCTCCGGTGAGCACGCCTGCCGTCGTCCAGTAAGTCAGCACGCTGTGGTCCGCTGCCTCGGCTTCCGCGCTGCGCGCCTTTGCTCCGAGTATATTGATCAGCCGGTCCATCTGAAACGTGACGTCGTCGCGCGCCGGATCGAATTTGAAATCGATGATTTGCCGCGCCTCTTCGGCGTTGCCGGCCTTGAGCGCCGCCTTGAGACCGGCGGCCACTTCGTGCGCGACTTCCAGCTTTTCGGATATGCGCCGCACATCGTCCGCAGCGGCCGGATAACGGATCAGCACATTGTTCAGCGCGTTCTTCGCCGCAACGTATTCGCCCTCGATCGCCTCGGCCGACTCCCTGACCTGATCGGGATCCGAGGCCGACCAGATTTTATAGGTTGCGACACCAAACGATTCGATGGCTGCCTTTGCCTCGGCGAGCGCGAGCCGCGCCGGCGCGAAATGCTGTGTCACCACCGCGTTGACCCGGTCGAGTTCGTCGAACTGCTGCAAACAGAACCAGTTGGCAAGAATCGACAGCAGGCCGAGGGCTGCGATCAGCAAAACGGCTTTCGCCGCGATCGGCAAATGGATCGGATTCAGGTTGAACATGATGACGGATGCGCGGAAAATTCTGGTGGTATTCTGGCTGAACAATTGTTCCCATCCGCTTAACGGCGCATTTACGCCGCTGTAAAGTGACCGTCATAAACGTTGCGGCCGCTGCGGCCGCGACGACCGGGATCAGACCGATGCGGCAATATCTCGACCTGATGGAACGTGTTCTCGCCGAGGGCGTCGAAAAACGCGACCGCACCGGCGTCGGCACGCTATCGATTTTCGGGCATCAGATGCGCTTCGACCTGTCGCGCGGCTTTCCGCTGGTGACGACCAAGAAGCTGCACGTCAAATCGATCATCTACGAACTGCTGTGGTTTTTGCGCGGCGACACCAACGTCAAATATCTCGACGATCATGGCGTCACGATCTGGGACGAATGGGCCGACGAAAACGGCGATCTCGGGCCGGTCTATGGCCGGCAGTGGCGTTCGTGGCCGAAGCCGGACGGCGGCAGCATCGACCAGATCGCCGGCGTACTGAGCGAGATCCGCCGCAACCCCGGGTCGCGCCGGCTGATCGTCACCGCGTGGAACCCCGCAGAAAACGACCTGATGGCGCTGTCGCCATGCCACTGTCTGTTTCAGTTCAATGTCGCCGAAGGCAGGCTGTCGTGCCAGCTCTACCAGCGCTCCGCGGACGTCTTTCTCGGCGTGCCCTTCAACATCGCGTCCTATGCGCTGCTGACGCTGATGGTGGCGCAGGTCTCGGGCCTCGAGCCGGGCGACTTCGTCCACAGCTTCGGCGACACGCACCTCTACCTCAATCACATCGAGCAGGCGAGGCTCCAGCTCGCACGCGCCCCGCGGCCGCTGCCGACGCTGCGGCTCAATCCGTCGGTGACGGATCTGTTCGCCTTCCGCTACGAAGATTTCGCGCTCGAAGGCTATGAGCCGCACCCGCACATCAAAGCCGCCGTCGCGGTGTAATGCGCGCCGGTCCTGCGTCACTCTGAAGCGCGGGCGCAGCACGCCCCGGCCGTCCCCCGCCTGGTAGAAAAAAAATGCACGTCGTCCTCGTCGCCGCGGTTTCCGAGAACGGCATCATTGGACGCGGCAACGCGCTGCCGTGGCGGCTCAGGTCCGACATGCTGCATTTCCGCGCCCTCACCATGGGCAAGCCGGTCATCATGGGAAGAAAAACTTACCACTCGATCGGAAAGCCGCTCGCCGGCCGGACCACCATCGTCGTTAGCCGGGATCAGAACTTCGCCGCGCCGGGAGTAATCGTCGCGTCCTGTCTCGGCGCTGCCTTTGACGCCGCGCGTGGCGACGCGCTGCGCCGTGGCACGGACGCCATCGTGGTGGCCGGCGGCGCCGAAATCTACGCCCAGGCGCTGACGCGGGCGACGCGGCTTTCGATCACCGAAGTGCATAAACAGGTCGAGGGCGATGCCCGTTTCCCCGCGATCGACCGGACCATCTGGCGCGAAACCGGCCGCGAGCAGCACGAGCCGCAAACCGACGACGAGACGTCGTTCGCTTTCGTCAGCTACGAGCGCGTCGGTTAATGCGCTTGTAAGAAAGCGGTCCGCGGCATACCTGCGCGTTGTAACAGGCGGGTCCCTCCCCTATAACCCCCCTCGATCAAAGCCGGCCGGGGCCGGCGTCAGGAGCACTTTGATGCCGTGGAGCAACCAATCCGGCGGCGGCGGACCCTGGGGGTCCGGCTCGCGGGGACCCTGGGGCTCGGGCCCGCAGCCGCCCGGTGGCTCGCGACCGCCCGATCTCGAGGAATTCCTGCGCCGCAGCCAGGACCGGCTGCGCGGCTTTTTGCCCGGCAATCTCGGCGGGCGCGGCATCGCGCTGATCGTGCTGGTGCTGGTCGTGCTGTGGGGCTTTTCCGGCTTCTTCCGGGTCGAGCCCGACGAACTTGGCGTGGTGCTGCGCTTCGGCAAATTCACCCGCGAAGTGCAGCCGGGCCTGAATTATCACCTGCCCTATCCGATCGAGAGCGCGCTGACCCCGCCGGCGCTGCGCATCAACAAGATCGACATCGGCATGCGTCCGGTAGAGGACATCCGCCGCGGCACCACGGTGCGCGAGGTGCCGGAGGAGAGCCTGATGCTCACCGGCGACGAGAACATCGTCGACGTGGATTTCTCCGTACTGTGGAAAATCAAGCCGACCGGCGTCGGCGACTATCTTTTTAATATCCAGAATCCGGAAGGCACCGTGAAGGCGGTCGCCGAAGCCGCGATGCGCGAAATCATCGGGCGCTCGACCATCCAGCCGATCCTGACCGGCGCGCGCCAGAACATCGAGACCGCGGTGCAGGACCTGATGCAGAAGACGCTCGACAGCTATGGCTCCGGCATCCAGGTGCAGCAGGTGCAGTTGCAGAAGGTCGATCCGCCGACTCAGGTCATCGACTCGTTCCGCGACGTGCAGGCTGCCCGCTCCGATCTCGAACGCGCGCAGAACGAGGCGCAGACCTACGCCAACCGGATCGTGCCGGAAGCCCGCGGCCGCGCCGCCAAGATCACGCAGGACGCCGAAGCCTATCGCGAGCAGACCGTCGCCGAGGCCAAAGGCCAGACCTCGCGCTTTCTCCAGGTTTACGAGCAGTACAAGAAGGCCCCCGAAGTGACGCGCGAGCGCATGTATCTCGAAACCATGGAACGCGTACTCGGCGGCAGCGACAAAACCATCATCGACACCGGCCCGGGAGCAGGACCCGGTGTGGTGCCCTATCTGCCGCTCACCGAAACCGGTCGGTCGCGGGCCGCAGCCCCGGGCCCTTCGTCGGGCGGGACTACAGCGGCGGGAGGCACCCAATGAGACTGAGCCTCGCCAGCGGCGTCATCGCCATTCTTCTGCTGATCGCCGTCATCGTCGGCTACAGCACGCTCTTCACCGTGAGCCAGACCAGGCAGGCGATCGTGGTTCGCCTCGGCAACCCGGTGCGTGTCATCACCGAACCGGGCCTCAACGTGAAAGTGCCGTTTATCGACAACGTCATCTACGTCGATAAACGCATTCTCGATCTCGAATCGCCCGCGCAGGAAGTGATCGCCTCCGACCAGAAGCGGCTGGTGGTGGACGCATTCGCGCGGTACCGGATCACCGACCCGCTCAAATTCTACCAGACGGTCGGCGAAAACGGCGTCAACTCGCAGCTTGCGATCCTGCTCAATTCGGCGGTGCGCAGCGTGCTCGGCGGCGCCACGCTTGTCGACGTCGTGCGCAACACGCGCGACCAGTTGATGTCGCAGGTTCGCAGCCAGCTCGACCACGAGGCCCGGCAGTTCGGCATCGAGGTGATCGACGTGCGGATTCGCCGCGCCGACCTGCCGGAGCAAAACAGCCAGGCAGTTTACCAGCGCATGCAGACCGAGCGGCAACGCGAAGCAGCCGAATTCCGCGCCCAGGGCAGCCAGAAGAGCCAGGAGATTCGCGCGCGTGCCGACCGCGACGTGACCGTGCTGCTCGCCGACGCTACCTCCCAGGCCGAGCAGGTTCGCGGCCAGGGCGACAGCGAACGCAACCGCATCTTCGCCGATGCCTATAACCGCGACACCGGCTTCTTCAGCTTCTACCGTTCGATGCAGGCCTACGAGAAGAGCATGCAGCACGGCGACACGCGGCTGGTGCTGCGGCCGGATTCGGATTTCTTCCGGTATTTCTCCAATCCGTCGGGCCAGATGGAAGGCGCTGCCGCCTCCTCTTCTGCGAACGCGCCGAAAACGCCGGCGGCACCGAAATAGCCTCCGGCAACATCATCCACGCCAAGCGCGGCGGCCGCGTCCATGTATGACTTTCTCGCTGCGCTCGGCCTCGTTCTGGTGTTTGAAGGCATTCTGTTCGCCGCCTTCCCGTTCGGGACCAAGCGCGCCATGGCGGCCGCCCTCGACACTCCCGAGGGCCGGCTGCGGATCATCGGCCTCGTGTCCGCCCTGCTCGGCGTCGCGATCGTCTGGCTGGTGCGTCACTGATTTCAGTTCTGCCCCGAAGTCCGGCGCCGGGACCTGCTGATCGGGACGCTTTTCCGCCCCAAATACGGTGCTTTATGGTCCCCGCCGTGGCCTTGCGTTCGGAGCGCCGCGGGAGCACATCTTCCATCATCGATCCTTCAGGAGCACGGACTTCCATGGCTTCTCATCTCTTCCATCGGATGCGTCGCGCCGCGGCGGTGGCCAGCCTTTCGGCGGCCATTATCGCGCTGCCGGCATGGACCGCGTCTGCGAGGGGCCCGGAGAACATCGCCGACGTCGCCGAGCAGGTGATCGACGCCGTCGTCAACATTTCAACATCGCAGAAGGTGGACGCGAAGCTCGGCAACATGCCCGACCTGCCGCCGGGCTCCCCGATGGAGGAATTCTTCGAGGAGTTCTTCAAGAACCGGCGCGGACAGGGCGGCCAGGGTGGACCGGGCGGCGACGCGGATCGCGCGCCGCGGCGGATCAACTCGCTCGGTTCCGGTTTCATCATCGACCCGTCCGGGTTTGTCGTCACCAACAATCACGTGATCGCCGACGCCGACGAGATCAGCGTCATTCTCAACGACGGCACCAAGCTTCCGGCCGAACTGGTCGGCAAGGATGCCAAGAGCGACCTCGCGCTGGTGCGCGTGCACACCGACAAACCGCTCAAGGCGGTGAAGTTCGGCGACAGCGAGAAGCTTCGGCTTGGCGAGTGGGTGATCGCGATCGGCAATCCGTTCAGCCTCGGCGGCACGGTGACCGCCGGCATCGTCTCGGCGCGCAACCGCGACATCAATTCGGGGCCGTACGACAACTACATCCAGACCGACGCCGCCATCAACCGCGGCAATTCCGGCGGTCCGCTGTTCAACCTCAACGGCGACGTGGTCGGCGTCAACACCGCCATCATTTCGCCGTCCGGCGGCTCGATCGGCATCGGCTTCGCGGTGCCGTCGAATTCGGCGGTCGCCGTCATCGAGCAGCTTCGCAAATACGGCGAGACCCGGCGCGGCTGGCTCGGCGTGCGCATCCAGCAGGTTACCGACGACATCGCCGAGAGCCTCAACGTCAAGCCCGCGCGCGGCGCGCTGGTCGCCGGCGTCGACGATCGCGGTCCGGCCAAGCCCGGCGGTATCGAAGCGGGCGACGTGGTGATCAAATTCGACGGCCGCGACGTCAGGGAGATGCACGATCTGCCGCGCATCGTCGCCGACACGCCGGTCGGCAAGGAGGTCGAGGTTGTCGTCATCCGCAAGGGCAAGCAGGAGACCCACACCGTCAAGATCGGCCGGCTCGAGGACGGCGAGAAGCTCGCGGCGGCGGACCTGAAAAAAAATGGCGGCGCGCCGGAGAGCAAATCGGTGGTCCAGAAGACGCTCGGCCTCGAACTTTCAGGCCTGTCGGACGACATGCGCCGGAAGTTCAAGATCCGCGACACCGTCAAGGGCGTGCTGGTGACCGGGGTAGACGCGAGCGTGGCTTCGTCGGCGGCCGACAAGCGGCTGTCGCCGGGCGACGTCATCGTCGAGGTGCAGTACGAGAGCGTCGGCACGCCCGGCGACCTGCAGACCAGGCTCGAAGCGCTCAAGGCGCAGGGCAAGAAGATCGCGGTGCTGCTGGTGTCCAACGGCGACGGCGAGACGCGGTTCGTGGCGCTCAATCTTCAGTAGCGGCTGGCGGCACCCGGCGGGGCCGCCAGCGGCGGCCTTTTACCAGCCCTCGCTGTGCGTCGTTTCCCGCACGCCCCTCACCTTCTCATCCGGCGGTCTTTATAAGCCCTTTTTCCCTCAACCATTTGCGCCTATATTCCGTGGTGCCGGCGCAAGCCGGCTATGGCGATAAACGGACGTCGTAATAAACCTTTCGGACCCGGGGGCAGTACCCGGCGACTCCACCATTACGGGGTCGAAACAGGATCGACGAGGGCGTAAAGGGCGTACTTTTGCCCGGCATGGTACCGCCGTTACCGGGCCAATCCATAGTTGCCAACGACAACTATGCTCCGGTTGCTCTGGCCGCGTAAGCGGTTAGAAAAACCGACCTTAAAGCCCTGACGGGTTAAGCTCCGTCAGGCGGGGTTCGGAGGCACCTGGCAACAGAAGCCTCCACTTTCCCCAAGCCTGATTTTTCACAAGCTTCGGCTTCTCAGAAGCCGCTGCTTTCCCGCATGCGCGACAGATCGAGACATAATCGGGCTGGACCGCTATGATTTGCGGCTTATCTATTCACCGACGCTGAACGCGGAAGCACATTTCCGGGCCCCCTGATCGCTGATCCCTGAACATGCCGGTTGACTACATTCGCTACGACATTCTCGCCCAGGCCGCACTCCGCGGCGTGGTGCGCACCGTACTGGCGGACGCCGCGAAAAAAGGGCTGCCGGGCGAGCATCATTTCAAGATCACGTTCAGTACCCCGGCTCCCGGCGTGCGGCTGTCGGACGCCATGCGGACCCGCTTTCCGCAGGAAATGACGATCGTCCTCCAGCATCAATTCTGGGACCTCGAAGTCACCGAGCACGCGTTCGAAGTCGGCCTCTCGTTCGGCGGCTCGCCGGAACGGATAAGCGTCCCGTTTGACGCGGTAACCGCGTTTTTCGATCCCGCGGTTCAGTTCGGTTTTCAGTTCGAGATCATCGAGCCGGCCGCTGCCGGCGCGAACGTGCCCGCGAAACCGGCCGGCGCGCTCACCGCCAAAACCGACCAGCTTCCGGCCCCCGCGCCGGCCGCGCCGGCGGGCGCGCCCCCGTCAGGCGGGCCTGACGGCGGCACCGGAGGCGAGGTCGTGCGGCTCGACCGGTTCCGCAAGAAATAGCAGACTGCGTCCGGGGCGGCGCGCGTTGCAGGGCGCCCAAAGGCGGCGCATCGGACCGGTCGACCAGTCATGAAAACCCGCACCGAAACCGACAGCTTCGGCCCGATCGAAGTACCGGACGAGCGCTATTGGGGCGCGCAGACCGAGCGCTCGCGCAACAATTTCCGCATCGGCGACGAGCTGATGCCGCTTTCGCTGGTGCATGCGCTTGCGATCGTCAAGCGAGCCGCCGCCGAAGCCAATCGGGAGCTCGGCCTGCTCGATGCGCGGCGCGCCAGGGCGATCATCGCCGCCGCGGAGGAAATCGTCGACGGCAAGCTCGACGACCAGTTCCCGCTGGTGGTCTGGCAGACCGGCTCCGGCACCCAGACCAACATGAACGTCAACGAGGTGATCGCGAATCGCGCCAACGAGCGGCTCGGCGCCGGGCGGGGCGCCAGGGACCCGATCCATCCCAACGATCACGTCAACATGAGCCAGTCCTCGAACGACAGCTTTCCGACCGCCATGCATATCGCCGCGGCACAGGAGATCTCGTGGCGGCTCATTCCGGCGCTGCGGCATTTGCAGGCCGCGCTCGATACCAAAACAAAAGCGTTTGCCGGGATCGTCAAGATCGGCCGCACCCATACCCAGGACGCGACCCCGCTGACGCTCGGCCAGGAATTTTCCGGCTACGCCGCACAGGTGAAGTCGGGCATCGCGCGGGTGCGCGCCGGGCTGAAAGAGCTTTATCCGCTGGCGCAGGGCGGCACCGCGGTCGGCACCGGACTTAATTCCAGACGGCCATTCGCCAGGCTGTTTGCGGCGAAGGCCGCCGCCATCACCGGCCTGCCGTTTGTCACCGCGCCCAACAAGTTCGAGGCGCTCGCTTCGCATGGCGCGATCACGTTCGCGCACGGCGCGCTCAATGCACTGGCCGGCGACCTGTTCAAGATCGCCAACGACATTCGGTTCCTCGGCTCGGGCCCGCGCTCCGGCATTGGTGAGTTGATGCTTCCGGAAAACGAGCCGGGATCGTCGATCATGCCCGGCAAAGTCAATCCGACCCAGTGCGAAGCGCTGACCATGGTGTGCTGCCGGGTGTTCGGCAACGAAACCACGATCGCGGTCGCGGCAAGCCAGGGCCACTTCGAACTGAACGTCTACAAGCCGGTGATCGCTTACGCGATGCTGCAATCGATCCGGCTGCTCGCCGACTCGGCGGTCTCATTCACCGATCACTGCGTGGTCGGCATACGCGCCAACGAAGCGCGCATCAACGAACTGATGGAGCGCTCGCTGATGCTGGTCACCGCGCTTGCGCCACGGATCGGTTACGACAAGGCGGCGAAAATCGCCAAAGCGGCGCTCGCCAATGGCTCAACGCTGCGCGAAGAAGCCATCAAACTCGGCTACGTTTCGGGCAAGGAATTCGACCGGCTGGTTCAGCCGGCGCGTATGACCAGACCTGATCCATGACCGGTCTTCGGCAAATCTGTGACAGACCGCAGCCACGCCCTGACGTTGGGTCATTCATGAAAATACAACTAGTAATTGTATTAATTTAATATACTCCAGTCGCGAGCGTTGATTGCACGTCTCGTCCGCCATGCTGCCGATTAAATTTAACCGCTATTCAAGATGAATTCACAAAATACCCAAGTCCTGACGCAGGGTTATTCTCAAGTTATATTGTAGTTTTGGACCATTGATTGTCCTGCGTTTCGCGTAAAACGTAAAATACCCAAATACAATAGAAATATTCTTTGCCACATTGACCGTCCAATACAGGACACTACGTCGAAGTGTTCTTTTTTTTCACACAGCCGTGTGTTGCCGAACATTAGCGGTAACGCCACACTTCCACACGGCAACTGGAATCACCTCGTGAATGTGAGCTCGGTTGCCGAGTCCCAGCGTCACCGTGTCGGCGTAATTTTCGAGCCCAATGGCCGGGATGGCCAATTAACCCGATCTGGTAACCGCTGAGTTCGTTATGGGCGATCTCGTCAATCTCCGTACCGCGCGCAAGCGGGTGAAACGACGCCAGGCCGAACAGGCCGCCGCGTCCAACCGGCTTGCACACGGACGCTCCAGGGCCGAGCGGACCCTTGAGCAGTCGCGTACCGACAAAGCCCAGGAGAGTCTCAGTCAGCACCGGATCGAAACGGGAGACAGGCAGCAATGAAATCTCCGGTCATCAAACGCTCCATCGTTATCGCCGGACACAAGACCAGCGTTAGTCTCGAGGACGCCTTCTGGCGAGGGCTGAAGCAGATCGCGGTCAGCCGCCGCGTGACGCTTTCCGACCTCGTCGGATCGATTGATTCCGATCGTCAGCACGGCAATCTGTCGTCAGCGATCAGACTGTTCGTCCTTGATTTCTACCAGGGCCGCCCCGCGGCCGACGGCGCCGGTCGCGCTTCGGCTGTCGACATAATGATGGTGCCGTCGCACGCAGCGTCAGTTCTGCGACCGGAATAGCAAATCCAGCGGCGCGTGCGGCACGGCCGCCGGGGCCGTGCTGTGCGCCCGATCCTGTTCTGCCGTAGCAGTTGTTTTGTCGGCGGCGGCGCCGGCCCGCGGCGCTGCTGTTCTGCTCCCGCCCGGCGTCGGTGCAATTTCAGACCGCAGGTGATCAGGCGTGCGTGCGGGCGGCACGGCAGGCATCCCGCCGTGATCCAGCGTCTCCAGCGCCGTGCCGCGCGGGATGAACCGCAGCGCGGGTGACGGCGGGCGCACCACCGGCCCGATCGTGTCGTCGCGGCGATTGGCTTCTATGGATTCGAGTCTCCGCGTCTGAAATTCGGCGGCCCGCATCGTCAGCCATCCCGTCAGCGCGGCCAGATCGACCTTCCGCTCCGGCGAGCCAAGCGGACCTTTGACGGAAACGGACACTTCCGGGCGGCCCGGTATCAAAGCGTTGGCAGCCGGCTGGCGGGACAGCGTCAGACGCGCATCAACCGTCGCCCTGTTGAGATCGAGCACGCCGTCGAGCACAACCGTGTCGTCGCCCTGCGCGTGCAGCGTTGCGTTGGCGAGATGAACTTCGCCGCCGGTGATGGTGAGCGGTGCATCGCCCTGCGGCACCACCAGCCGCCCGGCGTCCATCGCCGCGCTCACCGCCGACCGGACTTTGGCCGGATCGGCCATTCCGTCCGCATCCGCCGCGCCGAGAGCGGCGTCAAATGCCGCCGGATCGATACCGGCGATGCGGATGTTTTTGAACGCGATCGAGCCGCCACCGTGCAGCGCGCCGACCAAAGTTTCAGCGCTCGGTCCGAGACTATCGCCCCGAAGGCTCAGTGAGACGAGGCCGTCGACCGCATTCCGGTTCGGCCCAAGCAGTCCGCCGGCGCTCGCGCCGGTCAGTTCGAGCCGCCCATGCAGCGCGAATTGATCCGAATCGTGATGGAAGGTGAGGTCACCGCCGAGATGACCGCCTGCGAGAGTGCCGTCGAGATCGGCGAGCGCGATCTCTCCCGGCTTAAAGCGCACGACACCCTTAAGATCGCGCGCGCCCAGCGCGGGGATCAGCGCAGCACGGCCGAACTTGAAGGTCACCGCGCCGGCAAACGCGCCGAACGCGCCCGGTCCTGCCGGCGACGATGACCAGAGCGCGCCGGTACCGGGTGCTGCGCCCGGCAGGCCCAGCAGCAGCGCCGCAAGCGGGACCGCTTCCACGTCGTCGGCCTCGATCGCGCCCTTCGATGCCGACGGGTTTGCCGGTTTTCACGTCGAGCCTGCCGCGCACCGAGGCCTTGCCCACGGTGACGTTGAGATCCGTACAGGCGATTTCGCGCCCGGCAATGCCGACGATGGCGCTCGCGAACACCGGCGCGACTGTGGCCGGTGTCTGTCCGGTCAGGGTTCGATAGAGCGGCCGCACGTCGGCGGCCTGCATCTTGATCTGGGCGCTGCCGGTCGGTCCCTGCTCCTCGCCGAGGCGCAGCGCGCCGTCAGCCGCCGCGGAAAACCCGCCGGCGGTAGCGAGGCTTTTGAAACGGACGGCGCCGTTGAACGGGCCGCTTGCGGAAAACGTCAACTGCCCCGGCAACTGATCGACCGCGACAACGCGATCGAGATCGAGCAACCGCACCACCGCGCCACCGTCATCGGCGTCGAAGCGCGACGACAGACGCAGCAGCGCCGCGTCGGCGTGCGCGGGATCGCCGGTGGCCTCGCCGGTGAGCGTGACCCGCATCGCGCCGACCGCGCCGCCAAGCTCGAGCTTCGCCATGCTGCCGGCAGTCGGCGCGCGATCCACGGTCAGCACGCCATGCACCTTTGCCGGCGCGAGAAGATCGGCGAACGGCCGGAAGCCGTCGGCGACCTTCGGAGCGACGCGGCCGCCAATATCGGTCAGACCGGAAAGCGTCCTGGCATCGAGATCGAGCGTCAGGCGTCCGCGCGGCTGCGACGACAGCTCGTCGATGCGTCCGCCGACATCGAGCGCGCCGCCGCCAAAGTCGGCGATCTGGAGCCGGTCGATGTGCAGCGTGCCGGAATCGAACTTGAGGCGCGCGTTGATGCCGCGCGCTTCGACGCCGGCAAACGTCGCCTTGCCGACGTCGAGGACCAGCGCAACCTGGCGCGGCGCTTCGACGGCGGCGTCGGACAGTGCCGCGCGGGCGAACGCGGTGAATGCATCGATGTTGAGATTGGCGGCGCGAAGCTGGCCGTCCAGCGAGGCCGGCCGGTTGCCGGCGGCCCACGCATAGGCGAGCCGGCCCTCCACATTCTCCTGATCGTGCGTCGCCACCAGACGGTCGAGCGTAAAGCGGTCGCTCGCGATCGTAATGTCGGCGCGCGCGGTCAGGCTTTCGCCGGTACCCGTTATCGACCCGCTCCGGCCTTCGAGCCAGCCCATCAGTCCTTTCAGATCCGCGGATTCGAGCCTTGCCGGACCGGTGAAGGAAACGCCCTGCGCGCCGTTGTCGAGACGGCCGCTCAGACTGACCTCGGTAAAGCCCGGCGCGCGAAACGCGACGTCGTTGAAGCTCCAGCCTTTATCGTCGAAGCGGACATTGCCGTGCAGCGACTGGATCGTAGTGCCGCCGACCGTCATCGCATCGACCGTGACGCCGACCGTGCCAGGCAGCGGCGGCTTCACCGCAGCCACGAACGCCTCGAAAAAACTCCTGACCATGAGCAGCGGAGGGCGGTGCGTAACGTCCGGATCGGCCAGCGCGCGGTCAACATCGACCTGACGCGCCGACACCGTGCCGTCAAGGCGCGGATGCGCTCCAAGCGCCACCTCCGCCTTGCCGGTGAGATTGATCGCCCGCTCTTCCGGCCCGTATTGCAGGGTGAGTTCCTGAAGCGACGCGGCCGCCGGGGTCGCATGGACCTTGCCGTTGAACTGCCACGGATCGCTCATCACCCGCTCGCCGCGGGCCAGCGCCGCGCCGACCGGTCGCGCGAGCGCAAGCGTGCCTTCAAATTCCGGCACACCCTGTTTGATGGCGATGGTGCCTTCGATCTCGCCGGTCAGCGGCCGGTTCGACGGGTCGATGCCGAGCTTGATCTTGAGGCCGCTGTCCCCGTCGTAGCGGCCACCCGAAATCCGGTAGCCGTAGAGTTCGTCACCGGCGACGAACGCGCCCTCCCCGTGGAACGGGCCGTAGAACGACCGGATGTCGCCATCGAACCACAGCTTTTGCAGGGCGACGCGCGAGCCGGACCCGGCATCGGCCAGCAGCAGCCGGCCGTCTTCGATCGTCAGGCGCGAGACGGCGAACGCGTCGGCGCGAAACGACGGTTGCGGCGCCGGCCAGTCGATCGCGCCGGAACTGTCGAGCGCGAGCGTGACCTGCGGCGCCACCAGCCGCAGCTCGGTGGCGCGTACCTCGCCGCGAAGCAGCGGGCCCAGCCCGACTTCGAGTTCGACCGCGCCCGCGTGCAGCTGGCTTTGCCGGTCGGCTTCGCCAACCTCGACGTCGCGCAGCTTGAGCCGCGGCGTCGGCAGAATGCGTGCATCGATGGCGCCCTTGACCCTGACCGGGGTGCCGACCAGGCGGGTCGCCTCCTGCTCGAACGCCGAGCGGTACAGGCTCCAGTCGACGACCAGCGGCGCGACCAGCGCCGCGACCAGCGCCAGAATGATGGCAATCGCCAATCCAAGCAGCGTTGTCTGCACGCCAGGCTGTCCTCGATCGGGAAAAAGGCAACGCACCGCCCGCGCCGTGGCACCCTAGTGCAAGCTCCGGTCCAATGCACGCCTCAACGCCGCAGACTGGCGGTATTTGCGGGCGATTCTGTGTCGAATCGGGCAGCGCCCCGGCGGCGTTGTAAATTGCCGGGTCCCCCAGGCTTTTGCCCGGCTAAAGCTTAAACATCTTGCCCGGATTCATGATGTCGAGCGGATCGAGCGCCCGCTTGATCGCGCGCATGGCGTCGAGCGCCGGCTCGCCGTGCTCGGCGGCGAGATATTTCATTTTGCCCTGACCGACGCCGTGCTCGCCGGTGCAGGTGCCGTCCATCGCCAGCGCACGCTCGACGAGGCGATCGAGAAATGCGTGCACGCGCGCGACCTCCTCCGGATCATCGCGATCGACCATGCATCCCGACGTGGAAATTGCCGTCGCCGACATGACCGACGATCGGCGCCAGAGCCTGCTCGCCGCGATGTCCCGCTGGGTCTCGGTCACGCATTCGGCGAGCCGCGAGATCGGCACGCATACGTCGGTCGCGAGCGAATAGGCGCCGGGACGCAAGCCGCGTTGCGCCCAATAAGCATCATGCCGCGCCTGCCACAGCCGGGAGCGCTCCTCGGCCACGGTCGCCCAATCGAACGGCCCGCCGCCGAGTTCCTTCGCGATCTCGCCGAACATCCGCGACTGCTCGGCGACGCCGGCCTCGGTGCCGTGGAATTCGACGAACAGCATCGGCGTCTCCGGCAGCGACTGAGCTTCGAATAGGCGATTCGCAGGCGCGCACCTGCAGCGCGTCGAGCAGTTCGATGCGCGCCACCGGAATGCCGGACTGGATCGTCATGATGGCGGCGTTGCAGGCCGCCTCGACCGACGGAAACGGACAGATTCCCGACGCGATCGCTTCCGGAATGCCGGTGAGCCGCAACGTCAGTTCGGTGATGATGCCGAGCGTGCCTTCGGAGCCGACCATCAGCCGGGTGAGGTCGTAGCCGGACGAGGATCTTCTTCGCGCGCCGCGCCGTCGTCATCACCTCGCCGTTCGCCAGCACGACTTTGAGCGCCAGCACGTTGTCCTTCATGGTGCCGTAGCGCACCGCGTTGGTGCCGGACGCGCGCGTCGACGCCATGCCGCCGAGCGAGGCGTCGGCGCCCGGATCGATCGGGAAGAACACGCCCCTGATCGCGCAGATGCTCGTTGAGCTGCTTGCGGGTGATGCCGGGCTCGACCACGCAATCGAGATCCTCGGCGTGAACGGCAAGGACGCGGTTCATGTCGCGGAAATCGAGGCAGATGCCGCCGCAGCGGCGCATTGACCTGGCCCTCGAGCGAGGTCCCGGTGCCGAAGCCGATGACCGGCACCCGCGCGGCCGCGCACAGCCGCACGATCTGCCTGCACCTCTTCGGTCGATTGCGGAAACACCACCGCGTCCGGCGGCTGATTGGCGATCCAGGTGAGCGTGTTGGCGTGCTGCTCGCGCACCGCTTCGGAGGTGACAAGCCGGTTGCCGACTATCGCCGCAAGCGCCGCGATGACCGCGTCAACCGGCTTGCGGTCGCGCCCGGGTCCCTCCCGCGTTTCGGTCATGACCATGTCTGCGCCTCCCTGACTGCGACTCCCGGACTGCGACCTGTAGCGGGTCGGACGGGCCGGTCAATCAGCAACGCCGCCATTCGCGCACTCGCCCGCGCATTCCGGCATACTCTTGCATCGGACCTGCTCTTGCATCAAACGTGGAATCGGCCAAATTTGCCGGCGCGCGGCTGCCCGGCCTGGAGACCGAATCGCGTTATGCTCGAACGTCCCGATCCGGAACCCGCTTTCTTCGCGCCCTTCGTCTCATCGGTGATGACGCGTCGAGCCGGGCTGGATCGACTACAACGGCCATCTCAACATGGCCTATTATAACGTGCTGTTCGACCGCGCCGTCGACGAAGCCTACGAGCTGATCGGCTGCGGGCTGCAGTATCTGGAGCAGACCCGGCATTCCACCTTCACCGCCGAGGTGCACGTCCGCTATCTGCGCGAGCTTCATGCCGGCGACCCGGTGCGCGTGACCTTCCAGCTGCTCGATTTCGATGCAAAGCGCATGCACTATTTCGAGCAGCTTTTTCACGCCGAAGAAGGCTGGCTCTCGGCCACCTCCGAGAACATGACGCTGCACGTCGACATGACGGCGAAGAAGAGCGCGCCGTTTCCCGCCTTCATCATGGAGCGGCTCGCCCGGATGAAGGCCGCGCATGCCAGCCTGCCGGCGCCCGCGGCGCCGGCCGACGCATCGCCATGCGGTGAATTTCGTGCCTGCCGGCATCGGGCCTGCGTAACACGCTGCGGCCTGTTTCGGGCCGCCTGCGCCTCGCAAAAGCCGTGCGGCGATGCCATCTTCCGGCTGTGAGAATCACGGACGATCCGCGCTTTGGCTGATCCCCTGCGAGACAACGACCCGTTCGAGACCGCGGCACCGGAACCGGCGCCCGGCGGCATTGCCGCGCGGGCCCGCGCCGGGCGGCCCGGGCGCGCCCTACCTCGCCGGGCTGAATCCCGAACAGCGGCAGGCGGTCGAAACGCTTGACGGCCCGGTGCTGGTGCTGGCCGGCGCCGGCACCGGCAAAACCCGCGTGCTCACCGTGCGCATCGCGCACATCCTCGCCACCGGCCGCGCCCGGCCGGGCGAAATTCTGGCGGTCACCTTCACCAACAAGGCCGCGCGCGAGATGAAAGCGCGCGTCGGCGAGATCGTCGGCGGCGTGGTCGAGGGCATGCCGTGGCTCGGCACGTTCCACTCGATCGGCGTGAGCATCCTGCGCCGCCATGCCGAGCTGGTCGGGCTCAAGCCCGACTTCACCATCCTCGATGTCGACGACCAGATCCGGCTGATGAAGCAGCTGCTCGACGCCGAGAACATCGACGAGAAGCGCTGGCCGGCGCGCGTGCTGGCGTCGCTGATCGACGGCTGGAAGAACCGCGGGCTGACGCCCGAGCAGGTGCCGCCCGGCGAAGCCGGCGTGTTCGCCAACGGCAAGGGCCTCAAACTTTACAAGGCCTATCAGGAGCGGCTGAAGATCCTCAACGCCGCCGATTTCGGCGATCTGCTGCTGGAGAACATCCGGCTGTTCCGCGAGCAGCCGGAAGTGCTGCGCCAATATCAGGCCCGCTTCAAATTCATTCTGGTCGACGAGTATCAGGACACCAACGTCGCGCAGTATTTGTGGCTGAGGCTGTTGGCGCAGCGGACGAACGCCACCTCGCCCGCGTGCGGGCAGAGGTCGAGCACAGCAAGGATGAGGGGGCGCTTTCGCTGCCTGAGCGCGCGGCCACGCCCCCTCACCCCGACGCTCTGCCCGCACGCGGGGAGAGGGAGCCCGCCGCGGCGAGTGGCCCGAAAAACATCTGCTGCGTCGGCGACGACGACCAGTCGATCTACGGCTGGCGCGGCGCCGAGGTCGACAACATCCTGCGCTTCGAGCACGACTTTCCCGGCGCCACCGTGATCCGGCTCGAACGCAATTACCGCTCGACCGGCCATATTCTCGCCGCCGCCTCGCACCTGATCGCCCACAACGAAGGCCGGCTCGGCAAGACGCTGCGCACCGACGATGTGCCCGGCGAGAAAGTCTCCGTCAGCGGCGCCTGGGATTCCGAAGAAGAAGCCCGCGCCATCGGCGAGGACATCGAGCAATTGCAGCGCGAAGGCCATACGCTCAACGAGATCGCCATTCTGGTGCGCGCGTCGTTTCAGATGCGCGAATTCGAAGACCGCTTCGTCACGCTGGGCCTCCCCTATCGCGTGATCGGCGGCCCGCGATTTTACGAACGCGCCGAAATCCGCGATGCGCTCGCCTATCTGCGCGTCATCAATTCGCCGGCCGACGATCTCGCGTTCGAGCGCATCGTCAACGTGCCGAAGCGCGGGCTGGGCGACGCGACGGTGCAGCTGCTGCACGATCACGCCCGCAAACGCCGCATACCGATGACGGAAGCGGCGCGCGCCGTGATCGAAACCGACGAACTCAAGCCGAAGCCGCGCGGCGCGCTGCGGGGCCTGCTCGAATCGATCGACCGCTGGCGCAGCCAGCGCGACGAGCTGCCCCACACCCAGCTCGCCGAAATCGTGCTCGACGAATCCGGCTACACCGAGATGTGGCAGAAGGACCGCTCGGCCGATGCCGCCGGCCGGCTGGAAAACCTGAAAGAGCTGGTGCGCTCGATGGACGACTTCGAGAACCTTCAGGGTTTTCTCGAACACATCTCGCTGGTGATGGACAACGAGAAGGCCGCCGAAGCCGACGCCGTCAACATCATGACGCTGCACGCGGCCAAGGGTCTCGAATTCAATACCGTGTTCCTGCCCGGCTGGGAGGAAGGCGTGTTCCCGAACCAGCGCGCGCTCGACGATCAGGGCCGCGCCGGCCTCGAAGAGGAACGCCGGCTCGGCCATGTCGGACTGACGCGCGCGCGCAGGCGGGCGAAAATCTATTTCGCCACCAATCGCCGCATGCACGGCATGTGGCAGACCAACATTCCCTCGCGGTTTCTGGACGAGCTGCCGGAAGCCAATGTCGAGGTTTCCGAATCCAGAGGCGGCTTTGGCGGCTATGCCGGCTACGGCTCCTCGCGCTTCGACGCCATGACCTCGTTCGGCTCGAGCTACAACACGCCGGGCTGGCAGCGCGCCCAGGCCAAAAAAGCGCGGCGGCGAATTTTCCGAGGACGGCCCCGACTACGAAGCCGGCGAGGACCTGTCGCACCTGTCGCCGCGCAGTCGCGCGCGATCCGGCGAGACGCGGCCTGCCGGCGGACCGCGCGACGCGGAATCCCGTGGCGGACCGGACGACGACACCCCGTCGCCATCGCCGTGGCGCGCCCGCGACGAGCGCCGCCCCACGAGCCCGCGCCGGCTGCCGCTGACCATCGAAGGCGAGCTGGTCGCCAAATCGACCGGCACCGTCTCCGCCTTCACCCTGGGCGACCGCGTCTTCCACCTCAAATTCGGCAACGGCAACGTCACCGCGATCGACGGCAACAAACTCACCATCGCCTTCGACAAAGCCGGCGAGAAGCGCGTGGTGGACAGTTTTGTCGAGCGGGTGTGAGAGGCGGCCACATTCTCGACCGATTCGAAATCGTACCATTTTTACGCGAAATGCTTTATCGGAGCTCATTATGGCGAGACAGGTATTTTTCAGCTTTCATCATCAACGGGACAACTGGCGCGCCAACCAGGTAAGAAATAGTTGGGTGACAAAAGATCGAAACGCCGCCGGATTCTGGGACGCCGCTGAATGGGAGGAAGTAAAACGGACCGATGCTGCTTCAATCCACAGGTGGATCGATAAGCAGATGAGCGGAACGTCTGTGACTGTTGTGTTGATTGGAAATCAAACATCAACACGCCAACACGTCGACTATGAGATAGAACAGAGCTACAAGCTCGGGAAAGGAATTCTCGGGGTCAGAATCCATAATCTAAAGGACAGAAACGGAGCCACCGACCAATCCGGAACAGATCCGTTAGACTTGTGGGGCATTGGCCAGGGCACTCTAAGGAAGGCTTTTTCGTCGATATATCGGACATATGACTACGTGACCGATGACGGTTACAAAAATCTCGGAAACTGGATCGAAGCGGCAGCCAAGGCCGCTGGAAAATAACGAACGTGAGGCATAGGTGCCGGGCAGCCTTCGGCGTTACCAGATCGTCTTGCTTGGCCCAGAAGCGAAGGCTGACCGGACACCGATATTGGACGCACTTCAACGGAGAGTTAACGAACTCGGAGATAATATTTGGAATTACGTCGACGTGCTCGAAGATGTCGCCGCAGCTAATTTTGACCCCACCGCACCTGTCGTCGCAGTTTGGTCGGGATCTTCGAAATCTTCAGATGTTGCCCACCTGGCGGCGCTTGATGCGCTCTTGAGCGCCGCAAAGCCTGTCATTCCTATCGTTCGCGACATCACGAATTTTCGTGATCAAACACCTCTTCAATTGCACGCCATTAATGGCTTGCCGTTTGATGGCTCGGTCGCTCATATCGACCGCGTAATCAACACCGTCTTAGAAGTGCTGCAGCTTCTGCGGCGAAGGCGTCGCCTTTTCATAAGCTATGCCAGAAAAGATTCGCGGTCCGCAGCCAAGCAGTTATTCGGTTCCTTGGCCGAGCGTGGCTTTGATGTATTTCTCGACACACACAGCGTGCCAGCAGCCGCGAATTTTCAAAATCAACTCTGGCATTCGATGGTTGATTCCGATCTTGTAGTCCTCCTTGACAGTGACGGCGTCGAAAGCAGCCGTTGGTGTCGCGCTGAATATGAACGCGCAGACGCACTATCGATCGGTGTCATTCGCTTGCTTTGGCCAAGTAGGAAGATTCAACCTGCGACTGACACGCTACTATTCAGTCTTCCAGTTCAGTTGACGGGCAGTGATTTTAGGTCCGGTTCAAACACGCCTACTCAAAGCGATGAACTCACTGACGATGCAATAGATCGAATCGCGGGAGCAGTGGAAGGTTTTCGCGCCAGATCAATCGCCGCGCGTCAAGCCTACTTGATCACTACATTTCAACGCGAAGCTGCGGCGCTGAGCGTCGCGATAGCGATACAGTCAAACTTACATATTGTTGTTCAAAAAGTGATTAACGGGACCAAAAAGAAGGTCGCTGTCATTCCCACGGTTGGCGTGCCGATTTCGACCAATTATCATGATGCCTTTATGGAATATGATGCCGATCCACGTTATGTTGCATCTCAGGTTGTCCTGTATAATAGACAAGGATTTTTACCAAGCTGGGTAGATCATCTCAACTGGCTTAACGCGCAGTTGCCAGTAAAAGGCATCGACGTAACCGAGGCGCGGGCATGGCTCTTGATCCCATAAAAGAAAGGCGTCCCGCAATCTTTTTATCGGCGAGCATTCCCACGCCGGATCGAGAAGCGCGTTACCACGAGACCGCCGACGTGATTGCTATTCGGGACTCAATCAAAGCATTGGTTGCTGCAGCTATTCCAGATTTCGTACTGATTTGGGGTGGACATCCCTCTATCACACCTATGATACGCCTGTTGGCGGCATCCCACCCTAAAAATGTTGCAGATTGCTTCGTGCTATATCAGTCGCGAGAATTTAAAAATGTGGCCCCCAAAGACAACGACTTCTTTCGGCATGTAATCTGGGTTGATAGCGGCATCCACACTATGCGTCGACGGATGCTAACGGAGCCGAACTACGTCGCCGGAGTTTTTATCGGTGGCATGGACGGTATCGAAAAAGAATTTGGCGAATTTCGCCAAAGGAATCCATACAAACCGGCGTTTCCGATTGCTTCGACAGGTGGCGCCGCCAAGCTTCTGTACAAGGAGTGGGCACACCCGCTGCGTCTGCCCGAGAGCTTAGAGAATGAAATCGCGTACCCCTTTTTGTTTCGACAGTTATTTTCGCGTTTGAAGATGTAACAAGCATAGCCCGGATGAACGGGGCGAAATCCGGAGTCCAGACTAGCAAGTGTAGGGCGGGCTAAGCCGCGAAGCGGCGAGCCCATGTCTTCGGCTCTGGATCCATTTCACGTGGGCTCGCTTCGCTCAGCCCACCCTACAAAAAGCTCTTAGCCAGATTGCCTGGCACGCGGGATTGGCAAAGCGTAATCCGCCGATGCGATGAGCGGCAACCGCCGGAGTTGACGACAGTACCCCTTTGGGGTATTGTTTCTCCATGCGGCGCCGCCCGGTTTCGGTGATCGAACTCGCCGGATACCGGCGGAGGGCCGACGAACTGCTCACCGTTGACGAGCGGGACGCGGTGATCGACCTGATCGCCTATGAACCGACGTGCGGCGATCTCATTCCCGGGACCGGCGGCTTGCGCAAGGTTCGCATCGGGCGTGGCGGCAGCGGCAAGCGCGGCGGCGCACGGGTGATCTACTATTTCTGCAATGCGGACTTTCCGCTCGTGCTCATGGCGCTTTATGCGAAGAACGAAAAGGCCGATTTGACGTCGCAGGACAAAAGGGCATTTGCAGCCGCCCTGAGGGAGATCACGGGGTCATGGCGAAGAAAGTGAAAGGTCGGCTGGCAGGGGACATTCGGGCCAGCCTGGAAGAACTGCGCGATTTCGTCGCCGGCAAAAAAACCGGGGCCATCGTCCACCAGGTTATCCCGAGCCAGACCGATGCGCGCGAAGCCCGGCACAAGCTCGGCCTGTCGCAGCGCGAATTCGCATCGTTCATCGGCACCGCGGTCGGCACCGTGCGGAAGTGGGAGCTCGGCACGCGACAGCCGTCCGGCGCCGCACGCACGCTGATCGAGGTGATCAAGGCCGAGCCGAAGGCCGTTCGTCGGGCTATCGCTAAAGATAAATCGGCCGCGTGAAGGCAATCGCGATCTACATCGACGCCGACGCCTGCCCGGTGAAGCAGGAAGTGTATCGCGTTGCCGAGCGGCATCTGCTCAAGGGCGTTTCGCTCAAGGTCTTTGTCGTCAGCAACAGTCCGATCGCCGTACCGCGCGACGCGATGATCGAGCGGGTGGTGGTCGGCGCCGGGATGGACGAAGCGGACAACTGGATCGCCGAACGTGCCGGGCCGGGCGGCATCGTGATCACCGCCGACGTACCGCTGGCGAGCCGGTGCGTGAAGGCCGGCGCCGTGGTGCTGGCGCCGAACGGCCGGCCGTTCACCCCCGACTCGATCGGCATGACGCTGGCGACGCGGAACCTGATGGACTCGCTGCGCAGCACGCGGCGAAATCACCGGCGGCCCCAAACCGTTCGCGCCGCGCGACCGCTCCAGCTTTCTCGCCGCGCTCGATCAGGCAATCGTCCGCCTCGGGCGCGCCGGATTCGGGTGAGCGGGCCGCAGCAGACAAGGCGACGGGAACCGGAACCGGATGCGGCGAGACGGTTTGACCGGGCAGGCACATCCTGGCCCGGTGACCGCCATGATCCGCAAGCTCGCGTCCGGCAAATATCGCCTCTATTCGCGGAAGAAGAATCCGAAGACCGGCAGGCGCCGCAATCTCGGCACCTTCAATTCGCGGGCGGCGGCCGAGCGGCATGAGCGCGCGGTGCAGTACTTCAAGCGCCGGTAGCCGCGGGATGACGGCGCGGGCGCTGGGCCGACGACGGTTCAGGCGCTCGCCGGGTTATGATTTCCGGCCGCGGCGGACCGAACGCAAATGCAGCGGAATGACAGTGTGACCGACATGCCCTGTTCACCATGGGGCGGTATCACGCAGCATCCGCGCCGCTATTCACTTGATTGAACCATTGGCCCGCGTGAGACTTGTCAGGCGTAGGCACTTTCAGCCTGCCTCGCGTCAATCCCTCGGGTGTTCAAATGCGTTCCGTTCATCTGCTTCCCGCTTCGCTGCTGGCAGCCGCGCTGGCGACGGGCTATGGCCCGACAGCACGCGCCGATATCCTGGTGAATATCGACAAGAACACGCAGAGCATGTCCGTCACGGTTGACGGCGCGCCGCGCTACGTCTGGCCGGTTTCCACCGGGCGGGCCGGCTACGACACGCCGAACGGCACATTCCGGCCGAACCGCATGGATGCCGAGCACCTGTCGCAGGAATGGGACAATGCGCCGATGCCGCATGCGATCTTCTTTGATCTGCACGGCCACGCCATTCACGGATTTCTCGATACCAGAAACATCGGCAGCGCCGCCTCGCACGGTTGCGTACGGCTGTCGCCGGAACATGCCGCGCAGCTTTACGAACTGGTCAGCGCCGAGGGCATGAAGGAAACCACGGTGGTGATTTCGGGTCGCGCTCCGGTGGGGCGCATGCCGGAAGTGGCGCGGCGCCGCCAGCCGGTCGGGGATGCCGCCGGCCAGCCGGTTCAGCTCGCGCCGGGTTATGACAGTCAGGCCGCGGGCTATCAGCAGCCGGCGGACGACGGACCGCAGTTCCCGTTCGGCTTCGCCCGGCAGCAACCGCCGCCCGGTTACGCGCAGCAGCAGGCAGTCCAGGTCGCGCCCAACGGGCAGGTTTATTACCGGCAGGCCCAGCCGGGCTACCCGCCGCAGCCGCAGCCGGCTTACGGAGCGCCGGTGTACCTGTTCCAGCCGCACGGCCAGTATTGATTGCTCCGCGTGCGGGACGTCTGCACGCAGAGCAGCGGCGACGCGCCGCCGCTCACATCGGCTTCTGATACTTCAGCACGAAATTGTCGATCGGTCCGACCGGCTTGAAGGTGACGAAGTCGCGCGTATCCTCGGGATGACGCCAGAAGTCGCCCTCGGCGACGAGCCGGAAACCCGCTGCCTCGATTTCTTTGCGCAGCGCCGCTTCGTCGATGCGGTGCAGCGTCTTGCCGACGGAAGTCCCCTCGCCCGCTTTCGCCGAATGATCGGCGATCAACAGCAGGCCGCCCGGCTTGAGAGCTGCGAACATCCTGCGGTCCATCTCGGCGCGATCGACGTTCATGTAGGTCGTGTCGTGGTAGTAAAACGTAAAGGCGATCAGATCGAGATCGTGCAGGTCCGCCGGCACCGGATCGTCGAACGGCCTCGCCAGCAGCACCACGCCTTTCATCGCCGGGTTCCGCATGCGCGCCGCGAACGCGGTCCTGGCGCGCTCGTTGCCGTCCGCCGGATACTGCGCGTAGACGGTGCCACCGGGCGCGACCGCGCGCGCCAGCAGTTCGGTGCTGTAACCGCCGCCCGCCCCCATATCGAGCACTTTCATGCCGGGGCGGACGCCTGCGAAAACCAGAAACGGCAGCGGGTCGCGGCGCTGGTCAGCCTGACGGTCGGCGTCGCTGCGGTCGGGCGCCGCCAGCAACGCGGCATAATCCGGTGCGGACTGCGCGGGCGCCGCGTCCGCGGCGAAACACGCCAGCAGGCCGGCCAGCAAAGCTGCCGATGTCGCGCGCTTGACGATGCCGTTCATGGTGCCGCTCCCCGTGTTCTGCTGCCCGCCGCAGTCCCGTACAGAGGGGGCGCCAAACACATACGCGAACGTTGCGGCCAACTCACGGCCAAAGCGGCCGCCGCCGCGCGGCCGTCGGCGTTGTTGCTGGTCAACGCCTGATCAGCAAGGGCTTTTCGCGGCGTTCCCAGCCTTCACGTTCCAGTGAGGGCGCGTCGTCCTCGGCGGCGGGATAGCCGATGCAGAGATAGCCGACCAGCGTCCAGTCCGGTGGAGCCTGCAGGATCGCGGCAATCCGCTGCGGATCGAGTATCGAAATCCAGCCGAGCCCCAGACCTTCGGCGCGCGCGGCGAGCCACATGGTGTGAATGGCCATCACCGCGCTGTACTCGATCGTCTCCGGCATGGTCCGCCGTCCGAGACCATGACCCTGGGCCGGCGTGCGCTCGACGAAGACCGCAAGCTGCGCCGGAGCTTCCGTCAGCCCTTCGAGTTTCAGCCTGGCGTACAGCGCCGCGCGCTCGCCGCTGTAACCGTTGAGCGCATCGCCGTTGCACGTCTCGAAGCAGGATCGCACCGCGCGCCGTGCGTCAGCATCGTCAACGGCGACGAAGCGCCACGGCTCGCTGAGCCCGACCGAAGGCGCCAGGCACGCGATTTCGATCAGCCGTTCCAGCGCGCCGCCCGGCAGCGCGGTGTGGCGGAAGCGGCGCACGTCGCGACGCCAGATGAAGAGATCCTTCAACCGCGCCCTGAATGCGGAATCGAACTCCGGCTTCTCGCTCATCTCTGTCGGGATCCGGTTGTGCCGGAGTTCCATACCATGCGGCGCGCCCCATCGTATCCGCCCGCGCGCAGCCGGCGGTCAGCCGTTTTCGCGTCGCCAAAGCCAGGGACATGTTCGCGGTAAGTCCAGCGGCGTCGCATGGGGATAACCGGCGGGGTTCCCGGCGGACATCGGGTGCCCCCATTAGCCAGGCGCCCCGCATGCGCCTATGGTGTGAACTCCGGTGACAACTCCAGAAACGCAAGCTGCGTCAATGCCATCCCGCCCGCGTGCGACGCCCGTCGCACGGTTGACAATCGACGGACAAACCGCCCGGCGGATCGCCGCGATCGTCGCCGAGACCTTCGACGGCGACGACGTCGCGGCCGCGCTCTCCGAGGCGGGCGGCGGACTGTGGGATGTGGCGGTCTATTTCGAGAACTCGCCTGATCGGGAAGCCCTGCGCCGGCTGATTGCGTCCGCGGCAGGGGCCGACGCGGCGAAGGCGCTGCGCTTCGAACAGGTCGAGGCTGCGGACTGGGCCCACGCCAGTCTCGCCGGCCTGCCGCCGGTCGTCGCCGGACGTTTCGTCGTTCATGGCGGGCACGACCGCGCGCTTGTTCCGCGCAATCGCATCGGCATCGAAATCGAAGCGGCGCTGGCGTTTGGCACCGGCCATCACGGCACCACGCGCGGCTGTCTGCTCGCGCTGGACGCGCTGTGCAAAACGGCTCCGCGCGGTTTCGCGCATCCTCGATCTCGGCACCGGCAGCGGCGTGCTCGCCATCGCCGCCGCGCGCGCATTTCATCGGCGCGTGCTCGCAACCGACATCGACGTCACCGCGGTTCGCGTCGCGCGCGCAAACGCGCGGCTCAATCGCGCCGGTACGATGGTCGAAGTGGTATCCGGCGATGGCGTGGCGGCGCAGGCGCTGCGCCGACGCGCGCCGTTCGACCTGATATTCGCCAACATCCTGCTCGGACCGCTGCTGCGGCTCGCAGCTCCGCTGCGCGCGCTGACCGCGCGCGGCGGCCGCATCGTGCTGTCGGGAATTGTGCCCGCGCAGGCCAACGCGGTGATCGCGGCATATCGCCCGCTCGCGCTCGAGCGCCGCACCGATCTCGACGGCTGGACGACGCTGGTGTTCGCGCGGCGGGCGCAACCGCAGGCGGAAACGGTTCCGCGCCGCCGCACCTGATTGTTTGTTCGCACTCGATGCGTGCGGCGATCCGGTTTCCGTTTTCCGGAATCATGCTCTAGATTGCACCGATGTTCGAAGCACTCTTCCAGTCGTTCGACGATCGCAACGATCGTGGTGAAACCGCGCCGCGCGTGGCGGCGCTGCGCGCGGAACTTAAAATCCGCGGACTCGACGGCTACATCGTGCCGCGCGCCGACCGCTATCAGAACGAATACGTACCGCCGAGCGCCGAGCGGCTCGCGTGGCTCACCGGCTTCACCGGCTCGGCCGGACTGGCCATCGTGCTCGCGGACCGCGCGGTGCTGTTCGTCGACGGCCGGTATCAGGTTCAGGTGCGCGAGGAAGTGGACACCTCGATCTTCACCATCGAGCATCTGGTGCAATGTCCGCCACCGGTCTGGATCGAAGCCAGCCTGCCGGCCGGCGCGCGGTTCGGATATTCACCGTGGCTGCACACCGTTGACGGCGCCGAGCGGCTGGCGAAAGCCTGCGCGGCGGCGCGCGCCAGTCTCGTTGCGGTTGACGACAATCCGGTCGATGCAGTGTGGAGCAACCGCCCGGAGCCTCCGCTCGGGCCGATCGTGGCGCACGATCTGCGCTTTGCCGGCGAGGACACCGCCTCGAAGCTGGCGCGGGTCCGCGCGGAGATGGAAAAATCCTCCGCCGACGCGCTGATGGTCGCCGATCCGCATGCGGTGTCGTGGCTCTTCAACATCCGCGGCAGCGACATTCCGCACACTCCGGTGGTGCTCGCGTTCGCGCTGGTGCGAAAGGATGCCCGCCCGACCATCTTTGTGGATCTGCGCAAGCTCGGCAACGAAAGCCGCGCGCGGCTCGAAGACATGGCCGACGTGCGCCCGAATGCCGCGTTCGAGCGCGATCTCGCCGCGCTCGGGGAACATCATTGCCGGCTGCGGCTCGATCCCTCCGCGTGCCCGGAGGCGATCGCGCGGACTGTCACGGCGCACGGCGGCGAAGTGCTGCGCGGTCCGGATCCGATTGCGGCAATGAAGGCGATCAAGAACCCCGTCGAGATCGCAGGTGCCCGGGCGGCGCAACTGCGCGACGGCGCCGCGGTGACGCGCTTTCTCGCCTGGTTCGACCGTCAGGCGCCGCGCGGCGAGCTTACCGAAATCGACGCGGTCGAGGCGATGGAGACTTTTCGTCGCGAGACCGGTCTGCTCAAGGACGTGTCGTTCCCCACCATCGCGGGCGCCGGACCGAACGGCGCGATCGTGCATTACCGCGTCACGCCGCAAAAGCAATCGCCGCATCCAGCCCGACGAACTGTTTTTGCTCGATTCCGGCGGCCAGTACGAAGACGGCACCACCGACATCACCCGCACGGTCGCGGTCGGCACGCCGGGCGGCGACATGCGGCGGAAATTCACGCTGGTGCTCAAGGGCCATATCGCGCTTGCCCGGGCGGTGTTTCCCGAAGGCACCAGCGGCGCACAGCTCGATACGCTGGCGCGACAGTTTCTCTGGCAGGCCGGCCTCGATTTCGACCACGGCACCGGCCACGGCGTCGGCAGCTATCTTTCGGTCCATGAAGGACCGGCGCGCATTTCGAAGCTCGGCACCGCCACGCTCAAGCGCGGCATGATCCTGTCGAACGAGCCCGGCTATTACCGCCCGACGCCTACGGCATCCGGATCGAAAATCTCGTTCTGGTCACCGAAGCGCCCGACGTGGCCGGCGCGGAAAGGCCGCTCAACGCGTTCGAGACGCTGACGCTGGCGCCGATCGACCGCGCGGCTGATCGAAACCGCCATGCTCACCGCGGGCGAGATCGCCTGGATCGACGCCTATCACACGCGGGTGCGCGACGCGCTTGCGCCGCAGCTCGATCTCCGACGCGCGCCTGGCTGATCGCGGCGACCATTCCGCTGCCGGCGGCCTGATCTGATTTGTTCCGGCTGGTGGAACTTCTGTTCCTGATCGGCGTTTATTCGCCGGGTTGGACAGGAGCGAGGAAGCGTCATGCTCGGGACTATTCTGATTGTCATTCTGATTCTGCTGTTGATCGGCGCGCTGCCGACGTGGCCGTACAGTTCCGGCTGGGGCTACTATCCCGGCGGCGGACTCGGCCTCATTCTGATCATCGTCATCATCCTGGTTCTTGTCGGAAGAATTTGATGACGGCCCCCTGAAGAAGGGGGCCTCAACCGGCAGCTCCATCGCGAATGCGCAGAGGCGATCCAGCCCGGTAAAGCTGGATTGCCCCGACGCTTCGCGTACCGCAACGGCTTCGCCGGTTGCGGCCAGCGCAGTTGCAGTCAGCGTAGTTCAAATCAGCGTATCAGCTTGAGCCACTCGTCTTCGGTGAGGACCGTGACGCCGTGCTTTTTGGCCTCGGCAAGCTTCGAGCCGGCGCCGGGGCCTGCCACGACATAGTCGGTCTTTTTCGACACCGAGCCGGACACCTTGGCACCGAGCCGCTCCGCCGACGCCTTGGCTTCGTCGCGCGTCATTTGCTCCAGCGTGCCGGTGAACACCACGGTCTTGCCGGCGACCGCGGAATCGGCGCGCGGCTTTTCGGCATCGAGGATTTGCACCTGCTGCGGCCAGCCGCTCGACGCGGTCCGCGGTTGTGCGCCTCGCCGAAATATTCGGTGAGGCTCTCGATCACGGTGTCGCCGATCTGGTCGAGCGCATCCATTTCCGCGTCTGGTTTCCGCGTCGCCCTTGGCGAGCTTGAGGCAGGCGTCGTGGAAAGCCTCCCAGGTGCCGTAGCCGCGCGCCAGCGCCACCGCCGTGGTCTCGCCGACATGGCGGATGCCGAGCGCATAGATGAAGCGCTCGAGCGCGATCTCGCGCCGCGCCTCGATCGCGGCGAACAGATTGCGCACCGAGGTTTCGCCGAAACCCTCCATCTCTTCGAGCCTGATTTTGCCGTTGCGCGCTTCCAGCGTGAAAATATCGGCCGGCTCGTTGACCCATTCTTGCTCGTAGAACAACTCGATCTGCTTCTCGCCCAGCCCGTCGATGTCGAAGGCGCGGCGCGAGACGAAGTGCTTGAGGTGCTCGATGGTCTGGTACGGGCAGGCGAACTCGCCGGTGCAATGCGCGCGCGCGCCTCGTCGCCGCCGGCGATGGTCTCGCGGACCACGTCGGTGTGCAGCGGGCACGGGCATTTCTTCGGGAAATGATACGGCTTGGCGTCCGCGCGGCCGCTTGTCGCTCGACCACGCCGAGCACCTGCGGGATGACGTCGCCGGCGCGCTGGATGGTGACGGTGTCGCCGATGCGAACGTCCGAGCCGCGCTTGATCTCGTCCTCGTTGTGCAGGGTGGCGTTCTGCACCACGACGCCGCCGACCGTGACCGGCTCGAGCTTGGCGACCGGCGTCAGCGCGCCGGTGCGGCCGACCTGGATCTCGATGTCCCTGACGACGGTGATCGCCTTCTCGGCCGGGAATTTGTGCGCGATCGCCCAGCGCGGACTGCGCGACACGAAGCCGAGCCGCTCCTGCCAGTCGAGGCGGTCGACCTTGTAGACCACGCCGTCGATGTCGTAATCGAGCGCGGCGCGTTCCTCCTCGATCTCGCGATGAAACGCGAGCAGCGCCTCGACCGACCGGCACAGTCTGGTCAGCGGATTGGTCTTGAAGCCGCAAGCGCTCAAACCATTTGATCATGCCGGACTGGCGTGTCGGCCGGCATCTCGCTCATCTCGCCCCAGGCATAGGCGAAAAAGCCAAGCGGCCGCGAGGCGGTGATCGACGGATCCTTCTGGCGCAGCGAGCCGGCGGCGGAGTTGCGCGGATTGGCGAAGACCTGCCCGCCGGCCTCCGCCTGCCGCTTGTTGAGCGCGAGGAAGGCGTGCTTGGTCATGTAGACCTCGCCGCGCACCTCGCAGACCGCGGGCAGCCTTCTGCCCTTGAGCCGCTGCGGGATGTCGTCGAGCGTCTTCACGTTGGCGGTGACGTCCTCGCCGACGCTGCCGTCGCCGCGCGTCGCGCCGCGTGACCAGCTCGCCGTCCTCGTAGCGCAGCGACATCGACAGGCCGTCGATCTTCGGCTCGGCGGTAAACACGATCTCCTCGTCGTCCGGCAGCCGCAGAAAGCGGCGGATGCGGCCGACGAAATCGACCACGTCCTCTTCGGCGAAGGCGTTGTCGAGCGACAGCATCGGCACCGCGTGCCGCGACCTTGGCGAAACGCGCCGACGGCGCCGCGCCGACCCGCTGGGTCAGGCTGTCCGCGTGCGCAGTTGCGGAAAGCGCGCCTCGATCGCGCCGTAGCGCCGGCGCAGCGCGTCGTATTCGGCGTCGGTGACGCTCGGCGCGTCGTCCTGATAATAGCGCCGATCGTGCCCGGCGATTTCGGCGTCGAGCCGCGCGTGCTCGGCCTTGGCCTGCTTTTCGGTCGAGATCGTCGACGGGACGTTTCGGACTTTCTTCGCGACGCCATGGAACCAGTGACGCGAATCAACCCCGCCGCGCGGATCAGCCGTTCGGCGGCGGCGCGGGCCTCGGCGGTGATTTCGGCGCCGGCGAGCATGCGGGCGATCTCCTCGCGGCGGCGGTTCGGCTTCGAGCTCGGCGACGCGGGTGGCGACGCGTTTGCCTTTGGCGAGCGCATCCTTGCTGATGAGATAATGCCGGTCGGCGCGCGCCGCCACCTGCGGCGCATGCGTCACCGCGATCACCTGCACGCCGGACGCAAGCCGCGCCAGCCGCACGCCGATGGCGTCGGCGACGGCGCCGCCGACGCCGGTATCGATCTCGTCGAAGACCAGCGTCGGCGCCGAGCCGCGGTCGGCCAGCACCACCTTGAGCGCGAGCAGAAAGCGCGCGAGTTCGCCGCCGGAGGCGACCTTCATCAGCGGACCCGGGCCGCGTGCCGGGATTGGTGCGCACCCAGAATTCGACGCGGTCGAGCCCGTCGGGCCCTTCGTCTTCGGCTTTCGATCTGCGTCGTGAATTGCGCGCGCTCGAGCTTGAGCGGCTTGAGCTCGGCATTGACCGCCTTGTCGAGCTTCTGCGCGGCGCGCGCGCCGCGCTCGCCGACAGCGCCTTCGCCGCCTCGCGGTAGCGCGTGACCGCGGCCTGCGCTTCGGCTTCCAGTGCCGCGAGGCGCTCGGCGCCGGCATCGATCAAAGCCGAGATCGGCCTCGTAGCGGCTGCGCCAGCGCGGCGAGATCGTCGACCGGCACATTGTATTTGCGGCCGGCGGCGCGCAGCGCGAACAGGCGCTCCTCGATGCGCTCGAGTTCGTGCGGATCGTATTCGGCGACGCGCAGCGCATGCTCGAGATGCGCCCGCGCTTCGTCGAGCGCCGTCAGCGCGGCATCGATCGCCTTCACCGCCGGCTCGATCAGCGCCGGCGCCTGCGCGGCGCGGCGCTCCAGCCGGCGCACCGCGGTCGCCAGCGGCGGCACCGGCGAGTTCGCGCCCGCCACCGCGTCGAGCGTCGCGCGCAAATCCTCCGCCGACCTTTTCCGCCTGCATCATGGCGGTGCGGCGGTCGGCGAGCGCCGTCTCCTCGCCGGTCTCGGGCGCAAGGCGCTGCCGAGTTCCTCGACGGCGTGGCGAAGCCATTCGGCCTCGCGCTGCGCGCGCTCGACTTCGGCGCGGTGCGTCGGCGACCGCGGTTTCGCTGACGCGCCGCTCGTCCCACAGCTTCGCGCGACTTCGGCGGCATCGGCCTCGGTGCCGCCGTAGGCATCGAGCAGCGCCCGATGCGTCGCGGCATCGACGAAGGCGCGGTCGTCGTGCTGGCCGTGGATTTCGACCAGCGCCGCGCCGAGCGCGCGCAGCACCTGCACGCTGACCGGCTGGTCGTTGACGAAGGCGCGGGTGCGGCCGTCGGCGAACTGCACGCGGCGCACGATCAGTTCGTCCTCGGCGTCCGCGTCGGCCATCAGATCGTTGTCGGCGAGCACCCGCCGCGCCGGATGGTCCCTGCGAGATCGAACGCGGCGGTCACCTGGCCCTGCTCGGCGCCCTCGCGCACCAACGCCGCGTCGCCGCGCGCGCCGAGCGCCAGCGCGAAGGCATCGAGCAGGATCGATTTGCCGGCGCCGGTCTCGCCGGTCAGCGCGGCAAGGCCGGAGCCGAAATCGATATCCAGCCGATCGATCAGGACGATGTCGCGGATGGAGAGGCGTGCCAGCATGGTGCGGACGACTGACCGATGGCCGGAAACGGCTTTCGCCGTGCCGGATTGCCGCGGACCGGCTCCGGAATGGCGAATCCAGTACGGCGGATACTAGCGCGTCCGCGCTCGCCCGTCAGTCGGTCAGCCGAAGCCTTTGAAGGCGCGGCTGATCCACGACCCCTTGTTCTCGCTGCGGCTCGCCGCCGGCGGATTTCACCAGCTTGTAGGCGTCCTTGTACCAGGGGCTGTCGGGGAAATTGTGGCCGAGCACGGCGGCCGCGGTCTGCGCCTCGTCGAGGATGCCGAGCGACACATAGGCCTCGGTCAGCCGCATCAGCGCCTCCTCGACGTCGCGCGTGGTCTGGTATTGCGTCACCACGACCTTGAAGCGGTTGATGGCGCCGGTGAAGTCGCGCTTCTTCATGTAGAAGCGGCCGATCTCCATTTCCTTGCCGGCGAGCTGGTCGCGCGCCATGTCGATCTTTTTCTTGGCGCTGATGGCATATTCGGTGTCGGGATATTTCCGCACCACCTCTTCGAGCGCGTTGATGGCTTTGTCGGCGCGCGCCTGATCGTGGGTCACGTCGAGAATCTGGTCGTAATAGGAGGCGCCGATCAGGTACTGCGCATAGGCGGCGTCGGAGCTGCCGGGATGCAGCGTGACGTAGCGCTTCGCGGCATTGATGCAGTCGTCGTATTTCTGCGCCTGATAATAGGAGTAGGCCGACATCAGCAGCGCCTTGCGCGCCCAGTCGGAATACGGGTTCTGGCGGTCGACCTCGTCGAACTTCTTCGCCGCGTCCTCGTAATCCTGCTTGTTGTTGAGGAGGAACAGCCCCTGGTTGTAGAGCTTGTCGGCCGGGTCTCGGGGACGTAGTCGTCGTCCTTGTTGAACAGGCTGCAGCCGCCGGCAAACAGCGACAGCGCAAACAGCCCGGCAAGGCGCCAGCCGGCTGCAACCGGACCCGCGCGATCCTCGTGAACGCAACATCATGCGCCGATGAAATCCCGTCCCGCCGACCCAACATCCCTGCCGCGCTTCACGCGTTAGCGTTTAGCGCCCGGCGGCCCAAAGCGTCGATAGGCCGACAATCGGCCGGGATTAAGGCGAAAAAGTCAAGGAAATCAAGACGACGTCGGGGCCGTAGGCCGGCGCCGGCGAAGCCGGCGGCGAGGTCGGCATGGCCGCGCAGGCGGCGGCGGGCCGGCTCCGTGCATCTCGACATAAGTCCACGCGCGTCGCGATCGCGCCATCAGCGCCGTGAGCACGGCATGATTGAGCTTGTGGCCGCCGCGCACCGACCGATAGGCGCCGAGCAGCGGCGCGCCGGCAAGCGCCAGATCGCCGATGGCATCGACCGCCTTGTGGCGGACGAATTCGTCGGAGAAGCGCATGCCTTCGGGATTGAGGATGCGGTTCTCGGCGACCACAACGGTGTTCTCGAACGAGGCGCCGAGCGCGTAGCCGGCGCTCCAGAGCTTCGCCACGTCGCGCATGAAGCCGAAGGTGCGCGCCCGCGCCAGTTCGCGGCGGAAGCAGTCGGGCTCGACATCGACGGCGAAGGTCTGCCGGCCGATCAGCGGATGATCGAATTCGATTTCGGTTTCGATGCGCAGGCCGCGCGGATGCGGCCGCAATTCGCCGTAGCTTTCGCCCTTGTGCTGACGCGGACCGGCTTGAGCACCTGGATGTAGCGGCGCGGCGCCGGACAGCGTGACGATGCCGGCCTGATCGATCGCCGCGACGAAAGGCGCGGCGCTGCCGTCCATGATCGGGACTTCCGGGCCGTCGACTTCGACGACGGCGTTGTCGACGCCGAGGCCGTGCAACGCCGCCAGACGTGTTCGGTGGTCGAGACCGCCGGGCCGCTTTGTCGCCGAGCACGGTGGCGAATTCGGTCGCCGTCACCGAACGGTAATTGGCGCACAAGCTCGCGGTCCGCTGCGCCGTTCGACGCCGCAGCGGCAGAACACGATGCCGGTATCGGCTTCGGCGGGATGCAGCGTCACGGTGACCGGGTGAACCGGAATGGACGCCGATGCCGGCAGACGGTCACTTGCTCGCGCAGGGTCGTCTGCCTGCCGGCGTGCACGCCTCGCGTCATGCGTTTGTCCCACACCTCATGGCCGGACTGCCGCGAGCAATCGGACCAAAGCCAACCCGAAGGATGCCAAGGTCGGTGCACAGGGTACGGTGTCGGCGCGAATCGCCAGCCCCTGATCCCCATGCTGTTCCCCAACGCAGCAGTCCCCTTCACGAACAAACCATACCGGGACCACGGATTTTAACCAACTCACGGTTTCTTACCGACTGTTACCTTCTTCCGGCCGCACTCGCGCCACCGCCGCGGCAACGGCAGCCGGCTGGCGCGGCGGCACGGCCACCCGCGCGCAACAGCATCACGGCCGGCCGCTTTATTGGCGGATAATTCAGCAAATTCAATGGCTTGAGTGTTCAGGAGCGAACGGGAACCGGCCCCGGTGCCAATTTGGGACC
Source organism: uncultured Alphaproteobacteria bacterium (assembly GCA_963766925.1). Lineage (GTDB taxonomy): Bacteria > Pseudomonadota > Alphaproteobacteria > Rhizobiales > Xanthobacteraceae > BOG-931. Next base: position 23,449 of record CAVYCI010000008.1, on the reverse strand, counting down.
GCCGTAGCGCGGTACCGGGGCCGGTAAAATGTGGCAACTCAGTTCGCCTGCCGGCGAAGGAAGGCCGGAATGTCGAGCTGGTCTTCCTCGCTGCGGTTATGCACAGGGCCCTGCCGGCCATGCGGGTCGAGACCCTGCGGCGCGCCGCGCTTGGCATATTCCGGAGACCGGTTCCGGCCGCGAATCAGATCGCGGCGCGCGGACGGCCGGGAAGCCGCTCGGTGGCGGCGGGAGACAGCGTGGCGCTGCGGGGCGCCGGCGGCAGCTCTTCCTCCATCTCGGGCTCGCTGACGGCCGAGGCCTACGGCCGCGAGCCGTTGCAGCAGCGTCATGCGGCGCTTCTCGGGATGATGCTGCTCGCGGCTGATATTCGCCCCGGCGGGCGCGAATTTCGTTCTGCGCCGGGACCGGCAACTCGTCGATCCGCGGCATGCGCATGGTGCGATTCGGCACCCGCTCGGGCTGCGGGGGAATGAACGTCTCCGGTTCATCCTGTTCGGCGGCTGCCGGAGGGGGGTCGATGAACAGCGAAGGCTTCGGCGCGAGCGGACGAATGGTTACGTCCGGACCTGTGCTCTGCGGCATGATGGCTGCGGCCATCGCGGCTTTGGCCGACTCGATCGGGTCGGTGGCCGACGATTGCGGCATCGCCGGCGCGGGTTTCATGGTTTCGTGCCGCTCGTCGGCAAGACGCTCATTGTCGACACGCAGGCGTTGCGCGACCTGCGCAAGACGCGCTTCGGGCGACAGCTGCTGCCCCTGCGGCGGCAGCGTCTGAGCCGGCGCCTGCGGCTGCTGCTGCGGCTGCGCGGGCGCGGCGACGGCGCGCTGGGTGAGCGCGTGGTCGATGCCGGTGGCGACCACCGAAACCCGGATGATGCCGTCGAGGCTTTCGTCGAAGGTGGCGCCGACGATGATGTTGGCGTCCTGATCGACTTCCTCGCGGATGCGGGTCGCCGCTTCATCGACTTCGTAAAGCGTCAGATCGCGGCCGCCGGTGATGGAGATCAGCAGGCCCCGCGCGCCCTTCATCGACGCTTCGTCGATCAGCGGATTGGAGATCGCGGCTTCGGCGGCGGTCAGCGCCCGCTTGTCGCCTTCGGCCTCGCCGGTGCCCATCATCGCCTTGCCCATCTCGCGCATCACGGTGCGGACGTCGGCGAAGTCGAGATTGATCAGGCCTTCCTTGACCATCAGGTCGGTGATGCAGGCGACGCCGGAATAGAGCACCTGGTCCGCCATCGCGAAGGCGTCGGCGAAGGTGGTCTTTTCATTGGCGACCCGGAACAGGTTCTGGTTCGGAATGATCAGCAGCGTATCGACATTCTTGTGCAGCTCGGTGATGCCGTCATCCGCGATGCGCATCCGGCGCTGGCCCTCGAAGTGGAACGGCTTGGTGACCACGCCGACGGTGAGGATGCCCATCTCCTGCGCCGCTCTTGGCGATCACCGGCGCGGCGCCGGTGCCGGTGCCGCCGCCCATGCCGGCGGTGACGAACACCATGTGCGCGCCGGACAGATGATCGCGGATCTCGTCGATCACCTCTTCCGCGGCGGCGCGGCCGATTCGGGCTGGGAGCCGGCGCCGAGTCCCTCGGTGACCTGCGTTCCCATCTGAATGATGCGCTCGGCCTTCGACATGGTGAGCGCCTGCGCGTCGGTATTGGCGACGACGAAGTCGACACCCTGGAGCCCGGCGCTGATCATGTTGTTGACGGCGTTGCCGCCGGCCCCGCCGACGCCGAACACGGTGATGCGCGGCTTCAGCTCACGGATGTCGGGGATATTCAGATTGATGGTCATGTTTGCCTCTTGTTTCATGCACGGGCGTGACGAACGCCCGGCCCCGGCCGGTCCGCCACCGGCCGTTGTGATGTGTTCGCTTCGAGTCTGGGGGCCATCAGAAACTCTCGCGCAGCCATTGACCGACGCGGGCGAAGTAGCCGCCCGTGCCGTTGCTCAGGTACCGCTTGCCGCGGTTTTCGAAATATTCGAGTTGCGCCGCCTGCGGATAGACCAGAAGTCCGGTCGCCGCGGCGAACGCGCCGCCTCTTGCGGCGTCCGGCAGTCCGGCAATGCCGAGCGGGCGGCCGATGCGCACCGGGCGATCCAGAATACGGGTGGCGAGTTCGGGGAGGCCCGCCATCTGGCTCGCGCCTCCGGTGAGGATGACGCTGCCGCGCCGTTCCGCGGCGAACGAAGACGCCGCCAGCCGGTCGCGCAGCATTTCCAGAATTTCCTCGACCCGCGGCTTGATGATCTGGACAAGAACCGAGCGGGGCACGAACTGGGCCTGCTCGCGCTCATCTTCGCTGACGGGCGGCACGGTGATCATGTCGCGTTCGTCCGATCCACCGGCCAGCACACTGCCATAAAATGTTTTGATTCGCTCGGCGTCGGCGACGCTGGTGTTGAGCCCGCGCGCGATGTCCATGGTGACGTGATGGCCGCCGAGCGCGAAGCCGTCCGAATGCGCGAACCGACCGCCGAGGAACACCGCCGACGTCGTGGTGCCGGCTCCCATGTCAACGACGGCGGCGCCGAGATCGGCCTCGTCGTCGGCAAGAACTGAAAGACCCGCCGCGTAGGGGCTCGCAGCCATCGCCTCGACGACCAGATGACACCGCTCGACCGCGAGCATCAGGTTGCGGGCGGCGGCAACGTCCGTGGTCGCCACATGCATGTCGACGCCGAAGCGGCTGCCGAGCATGCCGCGCGGATCGCGGATGCCGTTGCCGGCGTCGATCGAGTAGCCGATCGGCAGCGAGTGCAGCACCGCGCGGCCTTCGCGCAGCGAGTGCCGGTTGCCGGCAGCGAGCACGCGGGCGATGTCGCCCTCGGACACCGCCGTGCCGGCGATATCGATTTCGGCCGCGAACGCTTCGCTCGAAAGCCTTCCTGCGGAAATGGAAAGAATGACGGACTCGATCTCGACCGAAGCCATGCGCTCGGCTCCGTCGACCGCCTGACGGATGGCTTCTTCGGCGGCCGCCAGATTGACGACACCGCCCGCCTTGGTACCGCGCGCGGCCGCATGGCCGTAGCCGACCACCTCGATCGAGTGGCTTCGGCGGGTCAGGACCTGCTGCGGCGGATGCGGCCGCAGCCGCGCGATCAGACAGGCGACCTTGCTCGAGCCGACATCGAGGGCCGCGACCAGAGCGTTGCGGCGCGGCGAAATCGGCTTCATCTTCGGGGTGAGGCCGTAATTGAGAGCGCTCATGCGTCGCTCCCCTTTTTCTTCTTCCGGTCCTTGACCGCTTCCTCGCGGGCCTGCGCCGCGCCGTCCGACAGCCGCACGGTGACGCGATCCGGCAAACGCAGATCGACCGCGACGATATCGCGGGACAGAAGCTTCTTTTCCCGGTCGAGCGCCACCAGACGGTCGAGGGCGGCTTCGACATTGCCCTCCGGCAGGCGCACGTCGACGCCGCTGTTGAGCCGCAGATTCCAGCGCCGCTCCGCGACCAGGATCGAAGCGCGCAACTGCGAGCGGATTTCGGGATAGCGCGACAGCGTGCCGAGGAAGGCGTTCGCCTCGCGCTCGGCGCCGTGGCCGACCACGAGCGGCAGGCCGCGATAGCGATCCTCGACGAACGGCTCCAGCACGGTGCCGTCGGCGGCGATCACGCTGACGCGCCCGTCCTGCTGCCACAGCGCAAAGGCGAGCCGCTCGGTGACGGTGATCTGCAAACGGTCGGGATAGAGCTTGAGCACCGCCGCATCGGCGATCCACGGATTGGCCAGCAGCCTGATCCGCGCCGCGTCGGCGTCGAGAAAAAGCAGCGAGGCGTGGCCGGTTACGCCGGCGGTGGTGAGAATTTCCTCGCGGCTGACTTCATGCTGGCCGGTGAGCGAAATCGCCGCGATCCGGAAACCCGCCGCGCTCGCGGCGCCGTCGCGGGCATCCTTGAGCCCCTGGATCACGTCGGCAACGTGGCCGCCGGCCACCGCGCCATAGCTGAGGGTGCCGATCAGCAGCAAAACCGAAGCCGCGATGCCGGCCCCCGGCGGGAGCAGCCGCGCGCAGCGCAGTCCGCGCCCGATAAAGCGGGCATGGGTCCAGCGAACATGATTCCACGACCACCGGAAGCGGTCGGTGTGCTCGCGGTGAACAGGTTTGCGGGCGCGCGGACGCCGCCGCGCTGCAGATGGCCGGCCGCCCCGTTCCCCAGTTTGCAACCCCGACCCCGTCAGCGGTTGGTCGAGGCGTCCTCCACCATCCATCGCACCAGCTCATCGAAAGTAATGCCCGCGTAGGCAGCGAGCTCCGGCACGAGCGACGTTTCGGTCATGCCGGGCTGTGTATTGATCTCGAGACAGACCAGCTTTCCCGTCCCCCGATCGTCATAACGAAAGTCGGCGCGGCTCACGCCGCGGCAGCCAAGAGCGCTATGAGCAGCCAAGGCGAGTCTGCGGACCTCCTGGTAAACATTTGGTAAAATTTGCGCCGGCAACACGTGCCGGGAGCCCCCGGCTGCGTATTTCGCCTCATAATCGTAGAACCGCGTCGCCGGCTCGATCTCGATGACGTCGAGCGCCCGGTCGCCGATCACGGCGCAGGTCAGTTCTTTCCCCGGGATGTAGCGCTCGATCAGAATTTCGTCGCCGAACGCCCAGTCGTCGCGAAACAGCTCCTGCGGCGGATGCGGATGGGCCTCGGTGACGACGAACACGCCGACGCTCGAGCCTTCGGCGATCGGCTTGATCACATAGGGCGGCGTCATCAGGTGCCGCCGCGCGGCTTCGAAGCGCGACGCCACCACGTCGTCCGCCACCGGGATACCGGCCGCGCGAAACTGGATCTTGGCGTAGACTTTGTGCATCGCGATCGCGGACGCGAGCACGCCGGAATGGCTGTACGGAATATCGAGTATTTCCAGCAGGCCCTGCAGCGTGCCGTCCTCGCCGGGCCTGCCGTGCAGCACGTTGAGCGCGACATCCGGCTTGAGCGCGGCAAGCACCGCTGCGACATCACGGCCGGCATCGACCGGCGAGACGCGGTAACCCAGCCGGGTCAGCGCGTCCGCGCAGGCCTTGCCCGAGCGCAGCGAAACCTCGCGCTCGGCCGACCATCCTCCCATCAATATCGCGACGTGTCTGGCCATCGTTCAGCTCAAGTGCCCTGTCGGCGCGCTGATTCGCTGGCAGACCAATAAAATCGACATTTGGTGAAACGTCGAGAGTCTCGCCGGGCGGCGAGGCGCCGGGAATATTTTCACAATCGGTATCCGTTACCGCCCGCGTGCGGTTCCGCTGCTTATGCGGTGGCGCCGGCCAGGAAAAGAATAACGCCCGCGGCGCAACAGCCTGCCAGCACCGGAATCATTCCCGCCTTGAAGCGAAAGATCGCGATGCCCGCCGCGACCGAAAGCGTCAGCGCCCACGGATCGACGCTGGAAACAACCGGCGCGTCGAATGAAAGCGGGAAGATGCGAACCGGCACCGTCGCGCGGAAGATGCTGTGAACCGCAAACCAGATCGCGAGATTGAGGATGACGCCCACCACCGCCGCGGTGATGGCGGACAAAGCGGCGCCGAGCGCCCTGTTGCCGCGCAGCTTCTCGACGAACGGTGCGCCGAGGAAAATCCAGAGAAAGCACGGCACGAACGTCACCCAGGTCGCCAGCAGCCCGCCGAGCGTACCGGCCAGCATCGGCGCGAGCGCGCCCGGATGCCGGTAAGCCGCCATGAAACCCACGAACTGCAGCACCATGATCAGCGGGCCGGGCGTGGTTTCCGCCATCCCGAGACCGTCGAGCATTTCGCCCGGCTTGAGCCAGCCGTAGGTTTCCACCGCCTGCTGCGCGACATAGGCCAGCACCGCATACGCGCCCCCGAAAGTCACGACCGCCATTTTGCTGAAGAACACCGCAATCTGGCTGAAAATATTTTGCGTTCCGAGCGCAGCCAGCAAAACCGCGACCGGAACCAGCCAGAGGACCAGACAGACAAGCGCCAGAGCAAACGCACGTCGCGCGGTCGCGCCGGCCGCTTGAGGCAATGCGGGCGCCGACGTGCCGTTGACGCCGGTGGCGCCGGCAGGCGCCTCGCGACCGGGACTTTCAGGCGCCCGCTGGTCTACCCATCGCGCGACAATACCGACGGCAGCAGCGCCGAGAATGATGACGGGAAAGGGCACCGCGAAAAAGAAAATCGCGGCAAACGAGACGGCTGCGATGGCGACCGCGACACCGGACTTGAGCGCCCGCCGGCCGATCCGCAGCACGGCCTCCAGCACGATCGCCAGTACCGCGGCTTTGAGGCCGAAGAACAGCGCCGTCACCAGCGGCACGTTGCCGTAGCCGGCATAAACGTAGCTCAACGCCATGATGGCGATGATGCCGGGCACGATAAACATCACGCCCGCGATCAGACCGCCGAGCGTGCGGTGCATCAGCCAGCCGATATAGGTCGCGAGCTGCTGCGCCTCCGGCCCCGGCAGCAGCATGCAAAAATTAAGCGCGTGCAGGAACCGGTCTTCCGAAATCCAGCGCTTTTCATCGACCACGATGCGGTGCATCACGGCGATCTGTCCGGCCGGGCCGCCGAAACTGAGCAGCGCGACGCGCGCCCACACGCGTACCGCTTCCCGCAGCGGAACGCCAGCAATGGCTGCCACCGCCGCGCCCGCAGACGCAGAACCTGGCAAAGCCGATTGCCGTGCTGGTTGATGTGTTTCGTCCATGCGCAGCCCCCTCGACAGATCGAGTGATGCGCAAGCTTGGACGGAAATCGTCTTACGGGGAGCCTGCGTTCCCCGAGGCGCAAAATAAATCGGTTCCGTGGACGCCACAAGCCTCAGCGTTATTCGCGGACCGCGGCGAGAGCCTGTTGTGCGTTTGCAGCCGGCATCTTCGCGCCGTCGTAGAGCCACGACAGGCAGTCGAACAGGTGCGCCTCGTCCCAGTCGGCCACGGTGGCGTTGCGCACGTCACGGGCGACGCCGTCATCGAGATGGTAGAAGAAGTCCCACATCGATCTGGACTCGAGCTGCACGCGCGCAGTGCGCACCACGCGCGCCGCCTCGAAGCTACGGAACGCAGAGGCAAAATCGCCGTCGGCGGAGGCGATCAGTTCACCAAGACACACACCGTCCTCGATCGCCATGCAGGCGCCCTGCGCCAGCGACTGCAGCGGCGCGTGGGCGGCGTCGCCGAGCAGAACGATGCGGCCCCTGTGCCAGTGCCGCACCGGCGCGCGGTCGCCGATCTGCCAGCGGCGGCCGAGATCCATCATCGCGAGCAGCGCGCGGATCGTCGGATGGGCGTCGCGGTAAGTGTGTTCGAGTTCCGCGCGGTACGACGCCTCGTCGCCCTTTTCGCCGTGCGTGGAAGTACGGAACACCGCGACGATGTTGAACAGCGTGTGATGGCGGAGCGGATAGTGCACGACGTGCATGCCGGGCCCGCCCCACAGCGCCACGCAGTCGCGCTGTACGTCGGCCTTGAGTTCGGCCATCGGCACGATGGTGCGGTGCGCGACATAGCCGATCGGTCGCGGATCGCCGTCGCCGATCAGCTTTTGCCGGAACAGCGAACGCACGCCGTCCGCCGCCACCAGGGCCGCTCCGGAGAACGAGCGGCCGTCCGCGGTGGTGACCGCGACGCTGTCGGAGCGATCCTCGACGCCGGTCACCATCGCCTCCGGCACCAACTCGATCGCACCGGTCTGCCGGCAGGCGTCGAGCAGAATATTATGCACGTCGATGCGATGGACGATGATGTAGGGATATTTGAAGCGCGTGCGGAACGACGCCCCGGTCGGGATGTGAACCAGTTCCTCCCCGCTCAGCGCATCCATCAGCAGGAGCGCGCGGGGTAAATCCGCGATCGACATAACCTGCTCGACCAGGCCGATACGTTCCAGCGCGTGAAACACGTTCGGGCCGAACTGGATGCCGTAGCCGATGGCGCCGAATTGCGGCGCGCCTTCCAGTACCCGCGCCCGCCATCCCCGCCGCGCCAGCGCGAGCGCCGTCGTCAACCCGCCAAGCCCGCCGCCGACGATCAGAACCGATTTTTCCGCAGCCATTGCCAGTCCATCATTCCCGGACCGGCCCGCACACCGGACCGGTCATCCATATTCGCGAAGCTGCCGCGTCTTGGAAAGGCCCGCCATGGTTCACGCGCCGCCGCACGTGCGCGGCTGCTTCGTCGCGCCGCTCCCCGAATGACGAACGGGGCGTCACGCCACCGGACCACTTCGATGCGCGTCAGGCCGCGGTGCCGATCCGCCGGATTTCCCACTCCAGCCCGACGCCGGAGTTTTCCAGTACCCGCCTGCGCACGGTCTCACCCAGCGTTTCGATATCGGCAGCGGTGGCGGTGCCGAGATTGAGCAGGAAATTGGTGTGCAGTTCGGAGACCTGCGCCCCGCCGACGCGCAGGCCACGGCAGCCGGCGGCGTCGATGAGCTGCCACGCCTTGTGGCCGGGCGGGTTCTTGAACGTGGAGCCGCCGGTGCGGCTTTTGATCGGCTGCGTCGCCTCGCGCAACTCCGTGATTTTATCCATTTCGGCGGCGATGGCCGCGGGATCGCCGCGTTCGCCGCGGAACAAAGCCTGCGTGAAAATGTAATCGGCGGGCGCACTGCAATGACGGTAGCCGAAACCCATTTCGGCATTGCTCATCAGATGAACACGCCCGCTGCGATCGACCGCGCGCGCCTCGACCAGCGCGTCTTTGGTCTCGCGCCCGTAGGCGCCGCCGTTCATCCGCAGCGCGCCTCCGATCGCGCCGGGAATGCCGCGCAGGAACGACAGTCCGGCGATGCCGGCCTCCTGGGCGGCGCGCGCGACCTTGACGTCGGGCACCGCAGCGCCGGCCCGGACGGCAACGCCGTCGATCGCGATTTCGCTGAAACCGCGTCCGAGCCTGACGACGACTCCCTCAACGCCGCCGTCGCGCACGATCAGGTTGGAGCCGAGGCCGATCACGGTGACCGGAATGTCGGCAGGCAGAGCGGCCAGCAGACCGGCGAGGTCGTCCTCGTCTTCCGGCATGAACAGAACCTGCGCGGGCCCGCCGACGCGAAACCAGGTCAGGTCGGCGAGCGGCTGGTTTGCAAGCAGACGGCCGCGCAGCGCCGGGGCTTTCGACCGGATATCCGCGACAATGTCGGCGAAACTCACCCCACCGCCTCCGTCGCCGTTCCGAACCGGGCCGGACAAAGGGCGCGCTGCGTTACGTTCCGCGAAAACCCGCGAACGCTGCCCGCAGTCATGCCGTGGCCGCCGCAAGTTCGCCCGGCAGCGCATAGGCCCATTGCGTGATCGAGCCCGCACCGAGGCACACGACATAGTCGCCGGACTGCGCCAGCTCCGCGACCAGCGGGGCCAGCTTTTCGGGGCCGTCGAGCGCAAGCACGCGGCGATGGCCGTGGGTGCGCAGTCCCTGCACCAGCGCATCGCGGTCGATGCCGGGGATCGGCGCTTCGCCGGCCGGATACACGTTCGCGACGATCACCGCGTCGGCGTCGTTGAAGCAGGTGCAGAACTGGTCGAACAGCGCCGCAAGCCGCGTGTAGCGATGAGGCTGCACCACGGCGATCACCTGGCCCTTCGTCGATTCGCGCGCCGCCCTGAGCACGGCCGCGATTTCGACCGGATGATGCCCGTAGTCGTCGATCACGGTGACGCCGTTCCAGATTCCGGTGCGGGTGAACCGGCGGCGGACGCCGCCGAAGTTTGCCAAAGCCTGCCGGATCACGTCGTCGGCGATGCCGAGCTCGTGAGCGACCACGACGGCGGCGGTTGCGTTGAGCGCGTTGTGGCGACCCGGCATCGGCAGCGCGATATTTTTGATCTCGTGCAGCGACCGGCCCGAGCGGTCGCGGAACACGATGGTGAACAGCGACGTGCCGCCGGCGTGGGAAACGTCCATCAGGCGCACGTCCGCCTGCGGATTTTCGCCGTAAGTAACGATGCGGCGATCCTCGATCTGGCCGACCAGTTTCTGCACGACCGGATGATCGGAGCACAGCACCGAGAAGCCGTAGAACGGCACGTTGTCGACAAAGGCGCGAAACGCATCCTGCACCGCTTCGAAGGTCCCGAAATGGTCGAGGTGCTCGGGATCGACATTGGTGACGACGGCGACGTCGGCCGGGAGCTTGAGGAAGGTGCCGTCGGATTCGTCTGCCTCCACCACCATCCACTCGCCGGTGCCGAGCCGCGCGTTGGTGCCGTAGGCATTGATGATGCCGCCGTTGATCACGGTCGGATCGAAGCCGCCGGCGTCGAGCAGCGCCGCCACCATCGAGGTGGTCGTGGTCTTGCCGTGGGTGCCGGCAATGGCGACGCAGCTTTTCAGCCGCATCAGTTCGGCCAGCATTTCGGCGCGGCGTACCACAGGCAGCCGTTGCGCGCGCGCGGCGACCAGTTCCGGATTGTCCTGGGCGATCGCGGACGAGACCACGACGACTTTGGCGCCCTCCAGATTGGCGGCGGCATGACCGATCGCGATCTTCGCGCCCTTGTCGCGCAGCCGTTTGACGTTGGCGCTCTCGGCCTGGTCGGAGCCCTGCACGGTGTAGCCGAGATTCACCAGCACCTCGGCGATGCCGCTCATGCCGATACCGCCGATACCGACGAAATGGACCGGCCCGAAGTCGCGCGGCAGTTTCATGCATTCTCCTGTTCCCGTCCCCGGAAGCGGAGCGGAATTCGCAGCGGTATCTAGTTGGTTTCGCGGGCTCGTGCCACCTCGAGCACCAGTTCCGCAAGCCGGTCGGTGGCGTCGAGCCGCCCGAGCGACCGCGCCGCCGCCGCCATGGCCGCAAGCTGCGCCGGTGCACCGGCGAGAGCGGCGATCTCCTGCGCAAGCCGCCGCGGGGTGAATGCGTCCTGGGTCAGCCGGATGGCGCCGCCGGCATCGGCAAGGACGCCGGCATTGGCGAATTGATCCTGGTCGAGCGCATGCGGCAGCGGCACGAGGATCGAGGGCCGGCCGATCGCCGCCAGCTCGGCGACGGTGGAAGCCCCCGAGCGGGACACGATCAGATGGCTCGCGGCGATGCGCGCCGGGAGGTCGTTGAAAAAGGCCGCGACTTCGGCGGTCACGGACAGTCTCGCATAAGCGGCCCGCACCCGTTCCAGATCCTCGCCGCGTGCCTGCTGCACGACCGACAGGCGCGCCCGCACGGCGGGTTCCAGAAGCCCGATCGCGGCGGGAACCACATCGGCCAGCACGCGCGCGCCCTGGCTGCCGCCGAACACGAGCAGACGGACGGTATGGCCGGTCGCCAGCCAGGGAGTCTGCGCCGCGCGCGACCACCGCCGGGCGCACCGGATTGCCGGTGAGCGCCGCTTTCGCCGCGAGCTTCGGCTCGTCCCGCAACAGATCCGGGAACGTGGTGGCGATCGCAAGGACGCGCGGCGCCAGCAGCCGGTTGGCGCGCCCCATCACGGCATTGGCTTCGTGGATCAGCGTCGGCACGCCGCGCCATGCCGCGGCAAGAAGCGTCGGCACGGTCGGATAGCCGCCGAAGCCGACCACCGCGGCGGGCTTCAGGCTGCCGATCAGCGCCCAGGCCTGGACGATGCCGAGACCGAGCGCCGCGGCGGTTCGGGCCATGGAAACCGGATCGCGTCCGCGCAGTGTGGCGCTGGAGACCACATGAACCGCGTCCGCCGCGAAGTGGCCGCCATACTGGGTGGCCCGCCGGTCGGTCGCGAGATGGACGGCGATGCCGCGATCCACCAGAGCAGCCGCGAGCGCTTCGGCCGGGAACAAATGGCCGCCGGTGCCGCCGGCTGCGACCAGGACCGGAGCCCGGTCCGGAGCGGCCGTCACACCGGCCTCGGCGCGAGCGACATTTCGCCGGCAAGATGCGCCTGCGGCCGGTCGCGGGTCAGCGCGATCAGCATGCCCATGCCATAGGCGAGCGAGATCAGCGACGAGCCGCCGTAGGAAATGAACGGCAGCGTCATTCCCTTGGCCGGCATCAGATGCAGATTGACCGCCATGTTGATGGTCGATTGCAGCCCGAACAGGATCGCCAGCCCCGCGGCGGCGAAACGGATAAACGGATCGTCGTTGCGCATGGACTTGACCAGCGCCCGGATGACGATGAACGCGAACAAAGAAACCAGAATAAGGCAAAGCACGACGCCGAATTCTTCCGCCGCCACCGCGAACACGAAATCGGTGTGGCCTTCAGGCAGGATGCGCTTGATGGTGCCCTCGCCGGGGCCGCGCCCGAACCAGCCGCCGCGCACGAACGACTCGGTCGCGATATCGATATTGAACGTGTCGCCGGAGGCGGGATCGAGGAAGCGGTTGATGCGCTGCGCCACGTGCGGAACGGTATAGAACGCGGTGACGAGGCCGAGCGCGGCGGTGGCGCCGAGCCCGAGCATCCAGATGAAGCGCATGCCGGCCATATAGAACAGCGCGCACCACACCAGCGTCACCAGCATGGTCTGGCCGAAATCGGGCTGCGCCACCAGAAGGCTCACGACGACCAGCAGCAGCAGCAGCGCCACGGAGTTGGCGGGCATGTCCGGGCGCTTGCCGGACTGGCCGAACAGCCACGCGATCAGGATGACGAACGCGGGCTTGAGAAACTCCGACGGCTGGATGTTCATGCCGAGAATCACCAGCCAGCGCCGCGCGCCCTTGATCTCGGCGCCGAAAAACGGCGTCGCCGCGACCAGAACGAGGCTGATGCAGAACACGACCAGCGCGAGCTTGCGGATCTGGTGCGGCGAAAGAAACGAGGTCGCGAGCAGGACGCCGGTGGCAGGAACCAGAAACATCACCTGGCGATTGACGAAATGGAACGGGTCGAGCCCGATGCGGGCGGCGACCGGAGGGCTGGCCGCGAGGCACAGCACGATGCCGCCAAGCATCAGCGCGCCGAGCGCCGCAAGCGTCAGCCGGTCGACCGTCCGCCACCATTCGCTCAGCGGCGTGGGCTGCGCGCGGGAAGCCATGTGTCCCCAACTGTCCCCAAAAAACGTCCCGCACCAGTCCTGGCACCGGATGGTTTCCGGGGGATTAAGAACGCCCCCTATCGAAGAGGAGCGGGAGTTCCTTCGGACCAACGGCTGCCGGCCGGGTTGCTGCCCGCACCGGCTTTCTGCATTCCGCGCGTTATTTCCCGGCCACGCCGGGCAGCGCGCGCACCAGCGCGCGGAAGGCATCGCCGCGGACTTCGAAATTGCGGTACTGGTCGAACGAGGCGCAGGCGGGCGACAGCAGCACGACCGGCTCAGTCGCGGACGACGCTTCGGCGTCGCGCGCGGCGGCGGCGACCGCCCGGTCGAGCGTCCCCGCGATCCCGTGCGGCACCGCGGTCCCGAGCGTGGCCGCGAATTCCTCAGCCGCCTCGCCGATCAGATAAGCCTTGCGGATGCGCGGGAAAAAAGAGCGCAGCGGTTCGATGCCGCCGGTCTTCGGTTTGCCGCCCGCAATCCAGAATATGTCGGCGAAGCAGGCGAGCGCCTGCGCCGTCGAGTCGGCGTTGGTCGCCTTGGAATCGTTGACGAAGAGCACGCCGCCGCGCCGCCCGACTTCCTCCATCCGGTGCGCGAGGCCGGGAAACGAGCGCAGCCCGGCCTGGATCGCGGCGGTCGAAAGACCGAGCGCCAGCGCTGCGGCCGCGGCGCAGGCGGCGTTCTGGGCGTTGTGCACGCCGCGCAGCGAGCCGATGCCGCCGAGTTCGGCGATTGCGGCAGCGTTGCCGCGAACCGCATGCACGATGCGCTGCCCGTCGATATAAAGTCCGTCATTCAGCGTCTGCCGCACCGAGACGCGAACGACGCGCCCGCCGGCCTGCTCCAGCCGGTCGGCCGCAGCGCGGCACCATGCGTCGTCAACGCCGACAATCGCCGTGCCGCCCGCCTGCACGCCCGCGACAAGCCGCTCCTTCACCGCCGCGTAGTGCGCCATGCTGCCGTGCCGGTCGAGATGGTCTTCGCTGAGATTGATCAGAATCCCGACCGAAGGATCGAGCGAGGGCGCAAGATCGATCTGATAGGACGAGCATTCGACGACATGCACCCGGCTCGCGTCCGGCGGCGCGAGCGAGAGGATCGCGGTGCCGATATTGCCGCCGAGCTGCGCATCCATCCCGGCCGATGCGGCGAGGTGCGCTATCAGCGCCGTGGTGGTGGATTTGCCGTTGGTGCCGGTGATGGCGACGAACGGCGCACCGGGCGCGCGAAGCCTGCGCTCGCGGCAGAACAGTTCGATGTCGCCGATCACCGGGACGCCCGCCGCCCGCGCAAGCCCGACGGTCCAGTGCGGCACCGGATGCGTCAGCGGCACGCCGGGCGCCAGCACCAGCGCCGCGATTTTTCCCCAGTCGATGCCGCGCAGGTCGGCCACGGGAATCCCGGAGGCTCCGGCTTTCGCAACGCTTTCCGCACTGTCGTCCCAGCCGGTCACGTCGGCGCCGCCCGCGAGCAGCGCACTCGCGCTGACCAGCCCGGAGCCGCCAAGCCCGAACACGGCGACCTTTTTGCCGGCAAAGGCCGTGACCGGAATCACGGCTGAACTACCGAAGTTTCAGGGTCGAGAGACCCGCCAGCGCGAGCACGACCGAGACGATCCAGAAACGAATGACGATCTGCGGCTCGGTCCAGCCGAGCTGCTCGAAATGATGATGGATCGGCGCCATCCGGAACACGCGCTTGCCGGTGAGCTTGAACGAGACCACCTGCACGATGACCGAAACCGCTTCCAGCACGAACAGGCCGCCGATCACCGCCAGCACGATCTCGTGCTTGGTGGCGACCGCGATCGCGCCGATCATGCCGCCGAGCGCGAGCGAGCCGGTATCGCCCATGAAGATCGAGGCCGGCGGCGCGTTGAACCAGAGAAAGCCCAGGCCCGCGCCGAGGACTGCGCCGCACAGCACCGCAAGCTCGCCGGTGCCGGCGACATAATGGATCTGCAGATAGTCGGCGAACACCGCGTTGCCGCAGAGATACGCGATCATGCCGAAGCTGGCGGCGGCGATCATCACCGGAACGATGGCGAGGCCGTCGAGGCCGTCGGTCAGGTTCACCGCGTTGCCGGCGCCGATGATGATGAAGGCCGCGAACAGCACGTAGAACCAGCCGAGATTGAACACCAGTTCCTTGAAGAACGGAAACACCAGCGTGGTCGAGAACGGCACCTTGCCGAGCTGCACCATCGCGAGACACGCGACCCCGCCGATGATCGCTTCGATCAGCACGCGCGTGCGCCCCGGGAAGGCGTTGTGCGTCTGCCTCGTGACTTTCAGATAGTCGTCGTAAAAGCCGACCATGCCGAAGCCGAGCGTCACCGCCAGCACCACCCAGACATAAGGGTTGGCGGGATTGGCCCACAGCAGCGTCGAGACCAGCATGCCGGAAAGAATCATCAGCCCGCCCATGGTCGGCGTGCCGGCCTTGCTGACGATGTGGGACTGCGGACCGTCGGCGCGGATCGGCTGGCCCTTGCCCTGCAGCAGCCGCAGCCGGTTGATGATGAACTGGCCGAACAGAAACACGAACAGCAGCGCGGTGATGACCGCGCCGCCGGTGCGGAACGTGATGTAGCGGAACACGTTGAGGACGGTGAGTTTGTCCGACAGTTCGACCAGCCAGTAGAGCATCAGTTCAACCTTATGCGCCTGCGGCTTCGCGCGCGCTTTCGAGACTGTCCCGGCGCGGCGAGAGTTTTTGCAGAGCCTTGACGATCGGCCCCATGCGCGAGCCGAGCGAGCCTTTCACCATGACCGCGTCGCCGGCATGAATTGCGGACACGACCTGCGCTTCGAGCGCGGCGGCGCTCTCTGCATAGCCGCCGCGAAGGCCGGCGGGAAGGGCCCGCCACAGGGAGTGCATCAGCGGCCCGCAGCAGAACACCAGATCGATCGCGTTGGCCTCGACCGCGGCAAGCAGTCCGCGATGCAGTGACCGCCCCTTCGGCCCGAGTTCGAGCATGTCGCCCAGCACGGCGATGCGTCTGCCGCGCGGCCCGATGCGGGTCTGGCCGAGCAGCGCGAGCGAGGCCGCGACCGAAGCCGGATTGGCGTTGTAGCTGTCGTCGATGACCGACGCCGTGCCGCCTGGCAGTTCGATCTCCGTCAGGCCGCCGCGCCCGGACACCGGCTGGAATTCGGCCAGCGCCAGCGCCGCGAGCGCAAGGTCGGCGCCGGCGAGGACGGCGGCCGCCAGCACTCCGAGTGAATTGAGCACAAGATGCCGGCCCGGCGCGCCGATCTTGTACGCGACTTCGGTGCCGAGAATATCGGCCTGCACCGTCGAGCAATCCGCGTGCAGCGCGCATTTGACCAGCCGCGCGTCGGCTTTCGGGTGTTCGCCGAACGACACGATCCGCGCGACCGACGCTTCGCGCGCGCGGCGCCGCAGGTGGCTGAACTGCGAACTGTCCCGGTTGAGCAGCGCGGCGCCGCCAGGCTCGATGCCCGCGAAAATCTCGGCCTTGGCGTCGGCGATTTTTGCGAGCGTGCCGAAGAATTCCAGATGCACCGGCGCGATGGTGGTGATCAGCGCCACGTGCGGGCGCGCGAGCCGAGTCAGCGGTTCGATCTCGCCGGCATGGTTCATGCCGATTTCCAGCACGGCGTAGGCGGTGTCCGCCGGCATCCGCGCGAGCGACAGCGGCACGCCCCAGTGATTGTTGTAGGAGGCGACCGAGGCGTGGGTCGCCCCGTCTCTCGAAAGCGCGAGCCGCAACGCTTCTTTGGTGCTGGTCTTGCCGACCGAGCCGGTGACCGCGATCACCTTCGCCCGCGTGCGCGCACGCGCCGCGGCGGCGAGCGAGCGCAGGCCGGCGAGTACGTCGGGCACCACCAGCAGCGGTGCATCGTTCGGCAACGGCGACTGCCAGCCGGCGGCGACGACGGCGAGCGCTGCCCCCGCGCCAAGCGCCGCGGCGACGAACTCATGGCCGTCGCGGCGGTCGGCGATGGCGAAGAACGCCTCGCCGGGACGGATGCTGCGGCTGTCGATCGAAATCCCCGAGATACCGGACGGCAGCACACCGCGGCGTCCGGCATTCATCGCCGCCGCCATGTCGTCGACGGTCCACAGCGCAGCCGCAGTCATGCAGACTCCCCGAGTGCCGCGGCAACCGCCTCGTGATCGCTGAACGGCACCACCCGGTCGCCGATGATTTGGCCGGTTTCGTGACCCTTGCCGGCGATCAGCAGAACGTCGCCCGCGCGCAGCGCGGCAATCGCCGAACGGATCGCCTCGCGCCGGTCGCCGATCTCGACGGCGCCCGGCGCCGCGGCGACGATGGCGGCCCGGATGGCCGCGGGACTTTCGCTGCGCGGATTGTCATCGGTGACGATGACGCGATCGGCCCGCGCGGCAGCAATCGCCCCCATCAACGGCCGCTTGCCACGGTCGCGGTCGCCGCCGGCACCGAATACCACCACGAGCTTCCCGCTCACCGCGGGCCGCAAAGCCTCGAGCGCCTTGGCGAGCGCGTCGGGCTTGTGCGCGTAGTCGATAAAGACCGGCGCGCCGTGGCTCGTTCCGGCCAGTTCGAGCCGGCCCTTTGCGCCTTTGAGATTTTCGAGCGCCGCGAATACCGCAGCGGGATCGTCGCCGGTCGCGATGGCGAGTCCGGCGGCGACCAGCGCGTTCTCGATCTGAAACTCGCCGACCAGCGGCAGCCGCACCTTAAACTCCCTGCCGGCATGCGACAGAAGCAGCGACTGCGCAAAGCCCTCGGCCGCGGATTCGACCAGACGAATTCCGCTGCCGTTGCGCCCGACGCCGATTACCGCAAGCCTCCGCGCATTTGCCGCCTGCACAACTCTTTCGGCGTGCTCATGATCGACATCGACGACGGCAGTCGCGCCCGGTTCGAGCAGCGCTTCGAACAGCCTCAGCTTGGCCGAGAAATACGCCTCGAAGCCGGGATGATAGTCGAGGTGATCGCGCGTGATGTTGGTGAAGCCGCCAGCGGCGATTTTCAGACCGTCGAGCCGGTACTGATCGAGGCCGTGAGACGACGCTTCGATCGCGAGGTGGGTCACGCCGTCGGCTGCGAGCGCATCGAGCGAGCGGTGCAGCCCGACCGGATCCGGCGTCGTCAACGAACCATAGGTCTCGCCGCGTGGCGAGACGATCCCGACGGTGCCGATGCTTGCGGCGCTGTGTCCCAGCGCCGTCCAGATTTGCCGGGTGAAAGCCGCGACCGACGTCTTGCCGCTCGTGCCGGTCACGGCGGCGATGGTCGGCGGCTGGCGCGGAAAAAATCGGGCCGCGATCAGCGCCAGCGCACGCCGCGCGTTATCCACGCGCACGAACGCCCTGTCCTCCGGGAGCGGCGTTTCGGGCTGCCGCTGCGCGACGACGGCGATCGCGCCCGCGGCGAGCGCGGACGGCACGAAATCAAGCCCGTCGGATTTGCCGCCTGCGATGGCGACGAACACATCGCCCGGCTTCACGGCGCGGCTGTCCGCCGTCACGCCGCCGACCCGCAGATCGGCGTAGCGTGCCGCGACCACGGCGTCGGCTGGAACAATGTCGCGAAGTTTCATGGCGGCTGGCCCGTACGGTGTCCGCCTTATCTGCTTTCCCTCACCGAAGCCAGTATCTGGCGGTCTGCCGTCGGCAGGTCCATGCGCGGCTCGATGCCCAGAAGCGGCGCGATCCGCGCAACCACCGCGCCGCCGACCGGCACCGCGTTCCAGCCGGACGTGGCGAAGCCGTGCGTCTCCGGGGTCGCCTGCGGATCGTCCAGCATGATCAGCAGGACGTAGCGCGGCTGGTCCGCCGGCAGCACCGCCATGAAATCGGTCAGCACTTTGGTTTTGGAATAGCGCCCGTTGATGACCTTGTCGGCGGTGCCGGTCTTGCCGCCGATATAATAGCCTTTGACCTCGGCCTTTTCGGCCGTGCCCTTCTCGACGTTGAGACGCATCAGATAGCGCATCGCTTCCGAAGTTTCGGGCTTGATGACGCGTTTGCCGAGCGCCTTCGCTTCCTCCTCGGTGCGCTTGAGGAAGGTCGGCGGAATGAGAATGCCGCCGTTGACCAGCGCCGCGGTTCCCATCACCGCCTGCAGCGGCGCGACCGAAAGGCCGTGACCGAACGAAATGGTGATGGTGTTGAGTTCGCCCCAGCGTTTCGGAACGATCGGTTCGGCGCTCTCGGGCAGTTCGGTGCGCAGCCGGTCGAGCTGCCCCAGTTTTCTCAGGAATGCCTTGTGGCCCTCGATGCCGACCGCGAGTGCCGCGCGCGCCGCGCCGATGTTCGAAGAATAGGTGAAGATTTCCGGCACCGTGAGCACGCGGTTCTGGGGGTGGAAATCGTGAATGTCGAACTTGCCGAAACGCAGCGGCACCCGCGCGTCGAACGACGATTTCAGCGACACCTTCCCGGAGTCGATCGCCATCGCGATGGTGAACGCCTTGAAGGTCGAGCCCATCTCGTACACGCCGGTGGTCAGCCGGTTGATGCGGGTCGGATCGAGCGCCTGGTGCGGATTGTTCGGGTCGTAGTCCGGCACCGACTCCATCGCGATGACTTCGCCGGTGCGCACGTCGAGCACGATGCCTGCCGCGGCGATCGTCTTGAATTTGGCGCTGGCAGCAACGAGTTCGTCGCGCAAAGCGTGCTGCACCCGCAGATCGATGGAGAGCTGCACCGGATTTTGCAGCCGGTCGGTGGCAAGCCCCGCCATGTGCAGCGCGGCGAGGCCGTGGCCGTCCAGCCACTTCTCCATGCCGGCGATGCCCTGGTTGTCGATATTGACGTGGCCGATGACGTGGGAAACCTCGGCGGCGTTCGGATAGCTCCGCTTGTTCTCGTTGAGAAAGCCGATGCCGGGCAGGCCCTGGCGATAAATCTCGCGCTGCTGCTCGGCGCTGATATCGCGTTTGAGCCACACGAAGCCGCGCTTCGACGACAGCCGCTCGCGAAGCTCCGCGGCGTCGAGGTCGGGCAGGTCCGCGGTCAGCATCTCCACCGCTTCGTCGGCGTCGATCAGCCGGCGTGGCTCGGCGTAGAGCGACGGCACGCGCACGTCGGTCGCCAGCACTTCGCCGTTGCGGTCCAGAATGTCCGGCCGCGCCGTGGCGATGGCATCGCCGGTACCGGCGCGATGCACGATGCGGCCGTCCGAAACCACGGCGAACATCATGAGTCGCACCGCGATGATGCAATAGACTACGCCGAACAGCACGATCGCGAGGCCAACCCGCGCGCGCGCCTTGGCGTCGCGGTCGATCTTCGGATCGTAGAGCAGCCGCTGCACCAGCCGGCGCCAGACAATCAGCGGACCCTGGCCCGCGGTTTGTGCCATCACGCTCATCGGTCGAGCCGCCCGCTTTTGGCCGCGGGCGCTTCTTCTTCGCCGGCCTCGTCCGCCGCGTTGTCGGATGGCGTTATGTCGGACGGCATCATGTCGGCGGACGCATCGTCCGCCGTTGCAGCGCCCGCCGGCGCCGTATCTGCCGGAATCGCATCTGCCGGAGCCACGTTTGCGGGCGCGGGGCCGGATTGCCGCTCGATACTTCCGGTCGCGCGATCCGGCTCTTCCAGCTTCTCGATGGCTGCGCCGATCGGATCGGGACTGTCAGGCTTGAAGAACTGCGGCGGGCGTTCGGGCAGTTGATTGAACGTGTCGAACTGCGTCGGCGCGACCGGTTTGAGGGGCAGGTAACGCTTGGCGAGCGCCTGGATGCGCGCCGGACTGTCGAGCTCGCTCCACTCGGCGCGCAGGCCGGCGATCGCGTCGCGCTCGCGCCGGACTTCGCCGCGGATTTTGGCGAGCCGCTCGGCCTGCACGGTCGAATCGAATTTGATGCGATAGACGTAGGCCGCCGCGATCACCAGCGCGCCGATCACCAGGAGATTGAGGATCCGCAGGATCATGGGCGCCCCCGCATGATGTCGTCGAGCGACGGGAGCTGCGGCAGAAGCGCTTCGGCATCCGCCTCGCGCGCGGCGCTTCGGTGCGTTCGGCGGCGCGCAGTTTGGCCGAACGGGCGCGCGGATTGGCGGCGATCTCGGTTTCGTCGGCCGTTTCGGGCCGGCGCGTCAGCGCGCGAAAGCTCAGCGGAACGGCAGCGATCTCCGGCTGATGGCGCGACGCGGACGGCGCCCGGCTGCGCTCCGTGAGGAAATTCTTGACGATGCGGTCCTCGAGCGAGTGAAACGCCACCACGACGAGCCGGCCGCACGGTTTGAGCACGCGCTCGGCCGCGATCAGTCCGCGCGCCAGTTCGCCGAGTTCGTCGTTGACGAAAATCCGCAGCGCCTGGAACGTCCGCGTCGCCGGATGGATCATGCCTTCGCGCGCATGCACCACGCGGGCGACGATGTCGGCGAGCGCCCGCGTCGTTTCGACCGGCTTCGTCCCCCGCGCCCGCACGATGGCGCGGGCAACGGCGCGGGCGTGACGTTCTTCGCCCAGCAGAAAATGATACTGGCGAGATCGCGCTCGGCCGCGTCGCGACGTCTACTATGGCGCCCGACATACCGGCAAACTCTTGAAGGGCAAACTACACGAGCAGGTGCGCTCGAGCAACTCACTCCGATGAGCTCGACGCTGCTGATTGCGAACCGCGGCGAGATCCCACCTCGAATCGTCCGCACGGCAACAGAATAGGGCATCCAAACGTTACCCTGTACGCCGAAGACGACGCCGACAGTCCGCACGTGCACGCCCACGGCAGACGAAGCGATCGGACTCGCACACGCCGGTCTTGAACTTACCTGGATCATTCCTCGGCAGTATTCGCCGCGAGCCGAGTTCGTCCGGCGCCGGACTCATCCATCCCGGCTATCGGCTTCCTCGGTCCGAGTGCCGAACTTCGCCCGCCTTCCCCCATGACGGGTTCACGTTCGTCGGGCCCAGCCCACAGGCGCTCGAACTCGTCGGCAATGAGCTGAGCGGCCCGCGCTACCGCCGTCGCCACCGCGGTTTCCCGTGGTGGCCGAAACAGAGAGGCCGAGCAGCGTCGAGGACATGCGCGCGTTTTTCGGCTCCAAAGCGGCACGATCACGTTCAAAGCACTCACCACTGGGGGCAGCCAGGGGAGTGCGCAAGGTGGACAGTGCCCAGCGAATCGAGCCAGCGCCTACCGCCAGTGTCCCCGGGAGGCGCAACTGGGTTTCGGCAACCCGGCGCTGTTCGCCGAAGCGGTACTCGACGACGCCCGTCACATCGAGGTCCAGATCGTCGCCGCACCAGTCAGGCACCGAACCCGCGCCCTCGCGCTCGGCGACCGTGACTGCAGCGCCCAGCGGCGGTTTCAGAAGCTCGTCGAAATCGCTCCTGCCCAAGAACTTCGGACACATCCGGCATGCGCTGCACCGGGCCGCGGTCCGGTTGTGCGCCCGGGTGGGCCTGCGCGGGCTGGCCACCGTCGAATTCCTGGTCACAGGTGAAAAGGACGAGGCGACGTTCGCCTTCTTGGAAGTGAACCCGCGAATCCAGGTGGAACACACCGTCACCGAGGAAGTCACCGGGGTTGACCTGGTTGCTGTGCAGTTGGCCATCGCCGGTGGCGCGTCGTACTACCAGTTGGGCCTGCCTTCCGGAATCGCCTCGGACGGAACCGAAGTGATCGGCGAGCCCGCTGCCCGACGCGGTATCGCGATTCAGGCCAGGGTCAACATGGAGACGTTCGCGCCCAGACGGTGCCGTCGAACCGGCGGCGGGCACTCTGACGGTGTTCTCGCCACCTAGTGGTCCGGTGTCCGCGTCGACGCCTACGGCCGGCCGGGCCTGGCCCCCAGTCCGCGCTATGACTCATTGCTGGCTAAGGTCATCGTCCACGTGCGCGGATCCTCGTTTCCGGCGGCGGTGCGCAAGGCGCGGACCGCACTGGCCGAGTTCGACGTCGAGGGTATCCGCACCAACATCGGATTCCTGCGAGAGCTGCTGTCCGACCGCAACCAGATCCAATCCGGCGTCGTCACCACCGGTTTCTTGGACCAGAGGCTTCCCGAGCTGGCGGCCGCGGCGCTGTCGCACCAGCACCGAGGCCCGGGTCGCCGCGGTCGAGTTCTACCCCGGGGAGGAAGCGCTGCGCGCGCAGATGGGCGGCACCGTCATCGAGGTCGCGGCCGCTGACGCCGAGTTCGGCACCGGCGCGCAATTGGTGGGGCTGGAGGCGATGAAGATGCAGCACGTGCTGGTCCCCCGGATGCGCTGCGTACGGTACGCAGCCTGGTGACACCGGGCAGGTCGTGGGCACCGGGGACCCGCTACTGGTGTTCATCCGCACGGGCGCGGGCGTGGACGGTGAATCATCTTTGGCTGCAGTAGATCTAGATCGCTCGCGGCCGACCTGGATGAGGTCCGCCAGCGCCATCTGGCCACCCTCGACGAGGGTCGCGAGGCCGCTGTCGCCAAGCGGCACAACCGTGGTCGCCGCACCGCCCGGGAAAACATCGCCGATCTGGTCGACGTAGGCAGCTTATCGAATACGGTGCGCTGGCAATTGCCGCGCAGCGCAGCAGGCGTTCCGAAGAGGATCTGAT
>CAVYCI010000007.1:0-146227 GCA_963766925.1 uncultured Alphaproteobacteria bacterium | reverse complement strand
CAACAGCCTCAAGGACACCAGCGCGATCGGCTTCGACGACGCCTTCCAGTACGAGGATTTCAAAAAGCCCTGGAGCGAGCGGCGCATCCCGGTGACGGAAAATTTCGATCGCGACACCACGATGAAGTCGTTCAAGGCGTGGATGGATAAAGAGGATCGTCACCCGTATTGAGGCGGTCCGCGCGTTGCCGGGTTTGAACGACGGATCACGCTTCCAGCCAATCCGCCCGGCGCTGGCATCGTAATTCCTGTCTGCACAAAGTCAGTCGTCATGGCCGGGCTCGTCCCGGCCATCCACGTCTTGCTTCGGCGGCGGTACAAAAGACGTGGATGCCCGGCACAAGGCCGGGCATGACGGCGAAGAATTCCAGGGTGCGGCGTGTAGGGTGGGTTAGGCGAAGCCGTAACCCGCCGTCCGCTTCTGGAAAATCGCGAAAGCGGGGGATTGCGCTTTCAGCAAATCCACCCTGCGGGCTGTCATTTCGGCAGCAGCTTATTTTTGTCGCCGTATTCGCGCGCGAACTTGATCGCTCGCGCGTATCCGATGCCGGTGCTGATGTATTCGTCCAGTGTTTGAATGATGGCCTTCGTCGCCTGCAGGGGATCGACCCCCGCGATGCGGACGCTCCCTTGGGGCGCTGTCTTGTCGATGTACGTGGTGAGATTGCTGAGCCCGCGCGAAATGCCGCCCTCGCGCATGCTGACGATGCCGACCGCGTGGCCAGCAGAATTCAGCAGGCCGCCGCCAGAGTTGCCCTTGTTGACCGACGACTGAATGAAGATCAGGGATTTCGGGTCGTCGACCCGGAAACCATGCCCCGATGGGTCACCATACCCGGCGTGGCAAGCGGGTAGCCGGAGAAAAACACGTCATCCCCCACGTCAACCGCCTCGTCCGGTGCGGCGAGCTGCACCGCACGGTGCGCTTTCCGGGGTCTTTCCTTGAGCTTCACGAAAGCGAAGTCCTCCGTCAAAGGACTCTGATCCGCTTGTGTCGGATCGATACCACCGTGCCGCTGATTTTTTCGCCGGACGGCAGTTCTACCTGCAAGTCCTGGTGAAGCTGGGCGCTGACCGATGAACCCTGGACCGACAGCGCGGCGACGACGTGAAAGCAGGTCAAGACGTAGTCGTCGCTGATGAAGAATCCGGTTCCGCTGGATTTTCCTGACGGGCTGACAATCTTGACGCCGGAATCGCGCCAGATGAATGACGTCGATCGGTTCAGCCGTCGTTCGGGCCGTTCGCGAACAACGCGCCTAAACTTAACAGGGTGACGAGAGCAGCCATTTTTGACGCGCCCGACAGAGCCTGGCGTATCGAGCCGATAAACAGGTGAATGAGCATGCCGTGCCCCTCGCGGTTTGTTTAGAGCATCATACCCGCTTGCCGCGCGCAGGGAGAGACCCACGGTCGTGATCTGGAGATCGCCAGGTACTGGTGTGCGAGGCGGCGATCGGCACTCGTCATTGCGAGCGAAGCGAAGCAATCCAGCGGGTCGTCTGGATTGCTTCGTCGCTCATGCTCATTGCAATGACGAATGCGTCATTGCCGGACTTGATCCGGCAATCCACGGTGCCGCGCCGTCGCATGGACCACCGGGTCAAGCCCGGTGGTGACGAGATGGATCATCTGCTAACACGCGAATTGAGCGCCAACCGGCTTCCGCTCGACATCGGCGTCCCGTCCGGCCGCATCAGTGACATTCTGAACACACGGCGCTCGATTACAGCCGACACCGCCGTGCGCCTCGGCCGCTACTTTGGGAACGGCGCGCAGTTCTGGCTGGACCTGCAAAGCCAGTACGACATCGCGGTCGTTCAGCGCGAACGAGGGGGGGAGATCGCCCGCCGCGTCAGGCCGGCGGACGCTGCGTGACAATGAGGGTGGGCAAAGGCGCAAAGCGCCGTGCCCACGTCCGCGTCACCGGGAAAAGGCCGCGTGGGCTTCGCTGTGCTAAGCCCACCCTACGCTTGCCAATCCGCCCTACGGGCTGCCATCGCAATTCGTCGTCTGCACGGAGTAAATCGTCATGGCCGGGCTCGTCCCGGCCATCCACGTCTTGCTTCGGCAGCGGTACAAAAGACGTGGATGCCCGGCACAAGGCCGGACATGACGGCAGAAGAATTGTGGGATGTAAGGTGGGTTGGCGGAGCCGTAACCCGCCATTCGGCTCTCGGGAAATTGCAAAACGGCGGATTACGCTTTCAGCTAATCCTCCCCTCCGGGCTACTGGCTGCCATCGCAATTCGTTGTCTGCACCGAATAAGTCGTCATGGCCGGGCTCGTTGCGGCCATCCACGTCATGCGTTGGCAGCGGGGAGAATACGCAACGAATGAAGCCTAGCGATGTGCGGCCAAACCAATGCACTATTTACGGAGTGCGGCTTGTCCAAACATTTCGACATCGAGCTGAATTGCTTTGAATAGATCAGTGTTTGCAAAGCGATCAAGATCAGACCTGATTGCTTCGTCTACTTTGCGCTGTTGTGGCTCAGATATTTCGTCCAAAAAACTCCGAACACGCCTTGCCCGGTCTGCGAGATATTCGCCAAACTGTATTGGAAATAAGTACTCACGAGGTTTCAGAACGCCACCTCTCAACTTCACCTTGCTTCCGACCCACTGCCTCGGATGATCCAATTGGACAAATCCAAGTATCGCAAACCGACCGAATTTAGAATATACAAACATAGCTGATGGACTGCGCCCAAAGTTGATTTCGATGGTGCGTAGCAAATAGCGGTTTATGTTCGACGGTAGTTCAATCCCAGGATTGATGATCCTGACCGGGCCAAAAGGCACAAGGTGTTGCTCGAATTCACTGGGATGCTGGCGCTCTCCACGCAGAAATAGTGCCCAAGTCTCGTGAGCTTGATCCACTAGCCTCCTTTGTTCTGGTGTGAGCTGTTCCAGTCTGGTCTTTTGTCTAAGATATAGTAGAGATCGCCATGAAACGGAGGTGCAAAACTTTAGCAGCCAATCTCCGTACGAAATGCTTGGCAAGCCATCACAATTCGCAGGGTGGAATATGGCGTTTGAGAAGTTTGTTTCCCAAACATTGAAAAGCCCCTCACACTTTGAACAAAGCCAGTATTCCTTCGCGCCATCTTGAACTCTCCGATTGATGGTGGCGGAATGGCGGATGTGGCCACCGCTTTTTTTCTGCCATCTGAAAGTGAATGCAGGCAACACGTGACTTAGTTGCAACGCGGTGTATCGCTTGCAAAGCCGGCACTGGCCTTCCATTGAAGAATTTCCCCAACTGCCGCGAGGCAGCTCACTCCGCCGCCTCGACCCGCCGCTTGCGCTTCGCGCCGCTCGAACCCCGCGCCAGCACCGGCTTCAAAAACGCCCCCGTATAGCTCCGCTTCTCGCGCACCACATCTTCCGGCGTGCCGGACGCGACGATCTCGCCGCCGCCGTCGCCGCCTTCGGGGCCGAGGTCGATGATCCAGTCGGCGGTTTTGATGACCTCCAGATTGTGCTCGATCACCACCACCGTATTGCCGCTCTCGACCAGTTCGTGCAGCACTTCCAGCAGTTTCGCGACGTCGTGGAAATGCAGGCCGGTGGTCGGCTCGTCGAGGATGTAGAGCGTGCGGCCGGTGGCGCGCTTCGACAGTTCCTTGGCGAGTTTGACGCGCTGGGCTTCGCCGCCGGAAAGCGTGGTCGCCTGCTGGCCGACATGGATGTAGTCGAGGCCGACGCGGCGCAGCAGCGTCAGCACGTCGCGCACCCGCGGCACCACCTTGAAGAATTCCAGCGCCTCCTCGACCGTCATGTCGAGCACGTCGGCGATGGATTTGCCCTTGAACAGCACTTCCAGCGTTTCGCGGTTGTAGCGCTTGCCCTTGCAGACGTCGCAGGTGACGTAGACGTCGGGCAGAAAGTGCATCTCGATCTTGATCACGCCGTCGCCCTGGCAGGCCTCGCAGCGCCCGCCCTTGACGTTGAACGAGAACCGGCCGGGCTCGTAGCCGCGCGCCTTGCTCTCCGGCAGGCCCGCGAACCACTCGCGGATCGGCGTGAACGCGCCGGTATAGGTGGCGGGATTGGAGCGCGGCGTGCGCCCGATCGGCGACTGGTCGATGTCGATGATCTTGTCGAGGTGTTCGATGCCCTCGATGCGGTCGAACGGGGCAGGGGCCTCGTTGGCGCCGTTGAGCCGCCGCGCCAGCGCCTTGTACAGCGTGTCGATCAGCAGCGTCGACTTGCCGCCGCCGGACACGCCGGTGACGCAGGTGAACAGGCCGAGCGGAATTTCGGCCGTGACGTTCTTCAGATTGTTGCCGCGCGCGCCGACCACCTTGAGCACGCGCTGCGGATTTTTCTCGCGCCGCTCCGGCACCGGGATTTCGCGCACGCCGTTGAGATATTGGCCGGTCAGCGAATTCGGATTGGCCATGATGTCCGCGGGCGTGCCCTGGGCGATGATGTTGCCGCCATGCACGCCGGCGCCGGGGCCGACATCGACCACATAATCGGCGGCGCGGATCGCGTCCTCGTCATGCTCGACCACGATCACGGTGTTGCCGAGGTCGCGCAGCCGCTGCAGCGTTTCGAGCAGCCGCTCGTTGTCGCGCTGGTGCAGGCCGATCGACGGCTCGTCGAGCACGTAGAGCACGCCGGTCAGGCCGGAGCCGATCTGCGAGGCGAGCCGGATGCGCTGGCTCTCGCCGCCGGACAGCGTGCCCGATGCACGCGCGAGCGTCAGGTAATCGAGCCCGACATCGACGAGAAATTTCAGCCGCGCGCGGATCTCCTTGAGAATGCGGACCGCGATCTCGTTCTGCTTGGCGGTTGAGTTTGTCCGGCAACTCCCCGAACCATGCGGCGGCGGCGCGGACCGAGAGATCGGAGATTTCGCCGATATGCCGGTCGGCGATTTTCACGCACAGCGCTTCGGGCTTGAGCCGGTAGCCGTGGCAGGCCTCGCACGGCACGTCGGTGAAATAGCGCGCGATCTCCTCGCGCGCCCAGTCGCTGTCGGTTTCCTTGAAGCGGCGCTCGAGATTGGTGATGATGCCCTCGAACGCGCGTTTGGTCTCGTAGGCGCGCACGCCGTCGTCGTAGGAAAAGCGGATCTCGGTTTCGCCCGAGCCGTAGAGGATCGCGTCCTGGGTCTTCTTCGGCAGGTCCTTCCATTTGGTGTCGAGCGTGAACCTGTAATGCTTGCCGAGCGCGGCCAGCGTCTGCACGTAATACGGCGACGACGATTTCGCCCACGGCGCGATCGCGCCCTTGCGCAGCGTGCGCTCCTTGTCCGGAATGACCAGCTCGGGATCGATGTGCTGCTCGACGCCGAGGCCCGCCGCATTTCGGGCAGGCGCCGAACGGATTGTTGAACGAGAACAGCCGCGGCTCGATTTCCGGAATGGTGAAGCCGGACACCGGGCAGGCGAATTTTTCCGAGAACACAAGCCGCTCGGCCGTCTCGTTGCGCTGCTTGTTGGCTTTCGCGCCGGCGACCGGCGTTGCGTCCGCCATCTCGGCGACCGCCAGCCCGTCGGCGAGCTTGAGCGCCTGCTCGAGCAAATCCGCCAGCCGCGTCGCGATGTCCGGCCGCACCACCAGGCGATCGACGACCACGTCGATGTCGTGGGTGAATTTCTTGTCGAGCGCCGGCACCTCGGCGATCTCGTAGAACGCGCCGTCGACCTTGACGCGCTGGTAGCCCTTTTTCATGAACTCGGCGAGTTCCTTGCGGTACTCGCCCTTGCGGCCGCGCACCACCGGCGCCAGCAGATAAAGCCGCGTGCCTTCGGGCAGCGCCAGGATGCGG
Source organism: uncultured Alphaproteobacteria bacterium (assembly GCA_963766925.1). Lineage (GTDB taxonomy): Bacteria > Pseudomonadota > Alphaproteobacteria > Rhizobiales > Xanthobacteraceae > BOG-931. Next base: position 140,442 of record CAVYCI010000007.1, on the reverse strand, counting down.
TCGACCATCTGCGAAATGGTCTGGCTCTCGATCGGCAGCCCGGTCGCCGGCGAGTAGGGCACGCCGACCCGCGCCCACAGCAGCCGCATGTAGTCGTAAATCTCGGTGACGGTGCCGACGGTCGAGCGCGGATTGCGCGAGGTGGTCTTCTGCTCGATGGAAATGGCGGGCGACAGGCCGTCGATCTGGTCGACGTCCGGCTTCTGCATCATTTCGAGGAATTGCCGCGCATAGGCCGAGAGGCTCTCGACATAGCGGCGCTGGCCCTCGGCATAGATGGTGTCGAACGCGAGCGAGGATTTGCCGGAGCCGGACAGGCCGGTGAACACGACGAGCTGGTCGCGCGGAATGTCGAGGTCCACGTTCTTGAGATTGTGCTCGCGGGCGCCGCGGATCGAGATGGTCCGGTGATCGACCGGGCGGGCGCTCCGTCGGCCGGGATTCTTGTCGGCGCTCTCAAACAGGTCGTTCATTCACTTATCCGCTCGTCCCCGGAGGGGATCCAGACTTTGGGTAAACTGGTCCCGAAGCAATCTGGACTCCCGCCTGGGGGAATGAACGACCGGACCCGCCAATCGCTGCCAGAACTTCAAGCCGGACAGAACTTTGAGCCGAACATAGTGAGAACGGCCCGGCTTTGCCAGACCGGACCGCCGCTAATCCCGGAAAAGATCGCGCGCGGAACGGAACCCGGCGGCGAACCCTGCCAGGCCTTCCGCGGCGCCGTCAAAACGCCAGCGGGGCCGCGGCTTTACCGCCGCTTTTGCATGCGTCGCCGCGGCACAGGAGGTAGCGGGTGCGCTTGCCGTCGGGATCGCGGCCGACCGCGAATGTCATGTCCACGTTGCCGAGCGCCGGATCGGGTCGAGTGGACAGAACCAGCCCGGAGGCGAAGTCGGGCGGCGGCCGGGTCACCGGCGCCGCCGGCGCGCGGCGGGCGTTGATGTCGGCCGTGATGCTCAGTCCGATCGCCGAATTGTCGGTGGTGAAGATCGGGGCGCCGCCAGCGTGCGCGATGATCGCCTGCGCGGCCCTGTCGTAGCTGCCACGGAAGGCGTGCTCGTAGGCCGGAAATCCGATCAGCGCCGCCGCCCAGGCGATCGCGACCGTGGCGATCAGCGCCTTGACGTCGAGGTCGATGATGAACTTTCCGGACTTGAGCACCGCGTACGCCATCACCAGGGCCAAAAGCGGATAGATCGGCATCAGATATCGCGGGCTGCTGGCCGGCGTGAACCAGTAGGGCAGCAGATTGACCGCCGCGGTCGCGAGCGCGATCAGCACCGCATTCTCGCGGAACGCTGCCGGGGAAAGCCGCCGCGACACCAGCGCGTAAACGACGACGGCGCTGGTCGGCGCCAGAAACACAAACGTCCGGAGCGGATAGAGCACGAACAGCCCGGCGAACGCCGTGACGCTGCGCGGGCTGTCGGTGCTGGCGTTGTAGGCGATCTGCCCGAGCATCGCCCAGAACACCGCGTCGCCGGCGGCGTAGTCCCAGACGAGCGGGAACGCGAGCGCGGCGGCATGCGGCACGAGCGACCACGGCGTGAATAAAAATCCGCGGTTGCGATGCCGCCAGAGCAGGACCAGGCCGAACGCGCCGTAGAACACGTAGCCGGTGAGCGCCTTGGCGAGGAACGAACCGGCGAGCGCGAGCGCTGCCAGAAGCAGAAAGTCCCGCCGTCGCTCTTGCGTCGCGACCCACAGGCAGGCGATGGCGGCGAAGGTAATCAGCGCGAACAGCGGATCGACATAGGCGTGCCAGCCGCGCTGCAACAGCGTGTCGCCGGACAGAAAGATCGCGGCGGCGAACGCGGCCAGCAGGCGATCGTTGAACAGCCGGCGCACCAGCCAGGCGAGCGTGAGGCCAAGCAGAACCGTCGATGCCGCCGCAATCAAACGCGCGGCGACCAGTACCTGCCGGTCGCCCAGCACGTCCGTAAGCGCAGCGATCAGCCACGCGAACAGGCCTGGCCGGCCAAGCGGATTGCCGTACATCGTCGCGCGCATGAACTCGCCGCTCGCGCGCATTTCCTGCGCGGCGATCGGATAGACGCCCTCTTCGCCGACATATTGGAGGAACAGGAGCGGCACGAAGCTCGCAGCGCCGACCCAGAAGATCGCCCACATGACGCCGGTCGAGACTTTGATGTCCTTGCCGAACAGCATGCCCGACGAAGGCACGGTGGAATGCACAGCCATGATCGGCTCGCGGGCAGGTGGATCGGCGCCGGCGGCAAACGCGCAGGCCGTTTGAAATGTCCAGAAAGGCGTCCGGGGGTCAACTCATCGACGTGTCGCGCAGGACCGAGCCGGCAAAAATAAAAGCCCCGGGGCAGGGCCCGGGGCTTTCGATACGCTCGCAGATGGGTGTCTGACGATCGCTGCGACTAAAGGGCGAACTTGAAGTTGACGCCCGCGCGCACGAGGTTCTCGTTGAACTTCACGCTGCCGGTCGTCGCCACCGGGGCAGTCGGCAGGCTGAACGAGCCGTTGGCGAGGCTCACGTAAAGATATTCCGCCTTCGCGGTCCAGTTCGGCGCAAACGCGAACTCGAGACCGGCGCCTGCGGTCCAGCCAGCCTGGGTGGAGCTGGTGGTGGTGGTCAGAGCGCCCACGCTTCCCTTCGCGGTTTCGTTGCCGAACGCGCCGCCGGCTGTTGCGTAGAGCAGGACGCGATCGATGGCATAGCCGGCCCGGCCACGGACCGTCGCAAGCCAGTTGCTCGAAGTCTGGCAGCTGCTCGCGGCAGCGGCGACGCACGACGAGGCTGTCCCCTTGAGATTGGACCAGTCGCCATCACCCTCGATGCCGAGCACGACCGGGCCCCACATATAATTAAAGCCGAGCGTACCGCCGCCGAGAAAGCCCGACGTATTGAAATTCCCCGTGGATCCGGTCGCCGGCGCAGATGCGCTCCAGCTGCTCGTCCCGAACCCGTAGCCCGCATTCGCTCCGATATAGATGCCGGCCCAGTTATAGACCGGAACTGCGGCCGGCACATAAGTCGCCGGCGCTCGCGGCATCGGCGCGGGCATCGGCAGATCGGCCGCCAGTGCCTGTCCACCGGCCACGAGCCCTAATGCCGCGGCCACCACAATACGCTTCATTCGCCTTCTCCTTCCAATTCCAGGTACATTCCACGCCACGCTTTGCCGCGCTATCAATCGTCGTCGTCAATCGTCGTCGGACCTCTCCCGGTCCCCCAAACGCGGCGCATACCTAACGCCTCGGGTGCGGATTTTGTGTCACCGAAAGAACACATCGCCCAACAATCCTGCCGGGGAATGTGCCCGGAAAATGTCGCAATGCGGCCGCCCGGCGCGACCACTACTTGCGTGGAACAAAATATGAACATATGTCCCGGCAGCCGGTTGTCCCGGCGTTTGTGTGGATAACAGCGATCCCCGGTCGATGGCCCTTGCAGGGGTTCGGGCCGGGACTAGGGTGCGTCGAGGAGTGCCGAACGGCTCGCGCGCGCGAGGACATACGTTCGTGAGCGCGTTCATGCGCGGCAATCGTTGAAACGAGGCGGTCATGGCAGGAAGCGTCAACAAGGTGATTCTGGTCGGCAATCTCGGCGCCGATCCTGAAATCCGTCGTACCCAGGACGGGCGGCCGATCGCCAATCTGCGCCTCGCCACTTCCGAAATCGTGGCGCGACAAGGCGACCGGCGAACGGAAGGAAAAGACCGAGTGGCACCGGGTCGTGATCTTCAACGAGAATCTCTGCAAGGTCGCCGAGCAGTACCTCAAGAAGGGCTCGAAGATTTACGTGGAAGGCCAGTTGCAGACACGGAAATGGCAGGATCAGTCAGGGCAGGACCGCTACTCGACCGAGGTCGTGCTGCAGGGCTTCCGTGGCGAACTCACGCTGCTCGACCGCGCCGGCGCTGCCGGCAGCGGGGCGGCGGCGGCTTCGATTCGGATGACAGCGGCGAGTTTGGCTCTTCCGGGCCCAGCCGCAAGGTGGCGGCAGCCGCGGGCGCAGGCAGCAAGGCCCCGCGCGGCGGCGACATGGACGACGAGATTCCGTTCTGAAGCTTCAAGGTGATTGAAGCAGCGCATCTTAATCCCGGCGTCAAAGACTTGGTGACCGGTGCGGAGTAGGTTCAAGCTCCGTCACCAGCGATTTTGGCGTTGCGCATCCCGCGTTGCATGCCGGAACCAGGGGGGATCGACCATGTGCCTTGCCTGTCAAAAATCCGCGCCTGACCGGCGCAACTTTCTGGCCCTCTCGGCCGCCGGACTGGCCGCGGCCGGTCTGTTCGGCCCGCGTTCTGCATTCGCGGCCGGCGCGACGACTGGCGTCACGGCCGACGAAGCGCTTGAGAAGCTGAAAGCCGGCAACGCAAAATATCTCAGCGCGCCGCAGATCTGCGAGGCGGATCTTTCGAAGCAGCGCGAACAGGTCGCCAAAACGCAGACGCCGTGGGCCTCAATCGTCACCTGCTCCGACAGCCGCGTCCCGCCCGAGCTGCTGTTCGGCGGCACCGGGCTCGGAGAGCTGTTCGTCGCACGCAACGCCGGCAACATGGCCGATACCGCGACCATGGGCACTCTGGAATACGGCGCTGAACATCTCGGCGTGCCGCTGATCGTGGTTATGGGTCATGAACGGTGCGGCGCGGTTGCCGCGGCATGCTCGGTGGTCGAAAAGCACGCCTCGTTCCCCGGCTCGATCGGTCCGATGGTCGAGGCCATCGTTCCGGCCGCGAGGGCGGTGTTTCACAAGCCCGGCGATTTCATCGACAATACGGTGCGCGAGAGCGCAAAGCGCACGGCGGCGAAAATCGCCACCAAAAGCGCGATCGTTTCGCACCTCATCAAGGCCGGCAAGGTCAAGGTCGTGGCCGCGCGCTACGACCTCGGTGACGGCCGCGTCGAGTTTCTGACTTGACCGGCGCGTTGCCGTCGCGCCGGTGACCGCTCCCGGTTTCGCATTCGCTTCACTCGCGGCGGCGTGAGCGCGCTGCAAGGGCATGCAATGCGGGTGCTGGTGACGGGCGCATACGGTTTGATCGGTTCGGCGTGTCTTGCGCGTTTGCACGCCGCCGGCCACGAGGTCATCGGCGGCGGCCGTTCGATCCGCACCGCGCAGCGGCGCTTTCCCTACGCTTCATGGGTTGAAGCCGATTTCCTTCGGCTTGACGGGGCGGAAGCGTGGCTGCCGCTGCTGCACGGCATCGACGCGGTGGTGAATTGCGTCGGCGTCCTTCAGGATGGATGGCGCGACGACGTGCAGCGTGTGCAAGAGGCCGCGACCGGCGCGTTGTTTGACGCCTGCATGCAGGCCGGCGTTCGCCGGGTGATACACATCTCCGCGGTCGGCGCCGACCCGGCAGGCCCCTCGAAATTTTCGCGCACCAAGGCGGCCGCGGAAGCGCATCTGCAGACGCTGCCGCTCGACTGGGTCATTTTGCGCCCGGCCCTGGTGCTCGCGGCCGCCGTGTATGGTGGCACCGCAATTCTCCGGGCCATTGCCGCCTGGCCGCTGTTTGTTCCGGTGGCTTACGCCGGTGCGCGCCTTCAGGTCGTCAGCGTCGACGACGTGTCCGAAACGGTGGTGCGTGCGCTCGCTCTGCCGGCGGCGCGGCAGGTGGTGTGGGAGATCGCGTATCCGCAGCCTTATGCCCTTGCCGACATTGTCACCGCAATCCGCAACTGGCTCGGCTTTCCGCCGCGGCGTGTGCTGCGCGTGCCGGACGCGGTCGCGAAATCTTGCCGGAAGGGTCGCCGATCTGGTCGGATGGCTGGGCTGGCGCAGTCCGGCGCGCTCGACTTCGATGGCGCAGCTTGCGGCGGGGGTGGTCGGCGATCCCGGGCCGTGGATTGCGGGGACGGGCATCGAGCCGCAAAGCCTCGACCGCATTCTTGCGATGCGGCCCTCGACCGTGCAGGATCGCTGGTTCGCGCGGCTTTATCTGCTCAAGCCGGTCGCCATCGTAGCCATCGCGGTCGCAGGCTTCACGATGGCCGCACTTCAATTCGTCGCGGCCTGGAAGCTCGCCGGTGCGCTTGCGCCTGGCGTTCCGGGCACGGTGCTGGCGGTCTGGCTGGCGCCCGGCCTGATCGCGGGCCTGCTCGCCGTGCTGCTCGGCGCGGCGACGCTGTTTCGCCGGACCGCCCGGCCCGCGCTGCTCGCTCTTGCGGGATTGACGGTGCTGTATTGCGCCGGCGACATCATCACGTCGTGGAACTTCGGGTTCTTTCCCTTTGGTGTATTTGCATACAAAGTGCCCCTGGCGCTCGCCCTTCTGTTCACGCTCTGCATTATCGACGACCGATGAACGTCATTTTCGCAATCAAGCTGGTTCACATTCTCGGTGCCTCGGTGCTGTTCGGCACAGGTCTCGGCATCGCATTTTTCATGCTGATGGCGCACCGCACCGGGCATGCCGGCGTCATCGCGATGACCGCTCGTTTCGTCGTTGTGGCCGACTTCATCTTTACCGCGACCTCGGTGGTGATCCAGCCTGTCAGCGGCTTCGCGCTGGCCTCGGCCATCGGCCTCTCGCCGTTTGACGAATCCTGGATCGTGCTTTCGCTGGCGCTCTACGTCGTAGCCGGCCTGTGCTGGCTGCCCGTGATCTTCATTCAAATCCGTATCCGCAATCTGGCCCGCGACGCCGCCATCAACGCGAAGCCGTTGCCGGACCAATATTTCACGCTGTTCCGCATCTGGTTCGCGCTTGGCTGGCCGGCCTTCGCGAGCGTGCTGGCGATATTCGCGCTGATGATCTGGCAGCCGCGTTTTTTTTGATCGCTCGCGCTGCAGGCTGCAGAGAGAGTTCGGGATGCCAAATTCGAAATACGATTCCTACGAGCGCGCCGCCCCTTATTTCGATCTGGTTCGCGGGGCATTGGGCAACCTCGTTAATGGCGAGCACTTCTTCGACATCGTCACCGACGACGTCGTCTACGAGGTGCTCTACGAAATTCCCGGCTGGCCTCGCGTCATTAAGGGTCGGACCGACCTGATGGCCGCGTTCAGGGGCTATGTCGACAACGTCGCCCTTCAGTCCGGCGACAGGTTGATTGTCCACAAGACGGACGACGGCCGTGTCGTCGTTATCGAATACGAGGTCCACGGTACGATCCTCGCATCGGGCGCGAAGTACGACAACAGGTTTTGCTCAATCATCAAGATTGAAAACCGGAAGATCGTACACTGGAGAGACTACATGGACTCGCTTGCAGCCTGGAACGCATTTACGGCACGCACTCACTGAAGGACCAGCCGCCGGAAACAGCAGGCATTGATCTTCACGGGCCCGAGCCGCCCGGACGCGGCTTCGCCGCCTCATTCGCATCCGGGTCTAGCCGGCGAGGGCGAGGTCGTTTTTGTCCGGCTTCCCGTCGCCGGGCTTGCTGTTATCAGGCCTTGCGAGCGCTGCAAGCGCCGGGCCGGCCAGCACGAAGGTCAGACACTCCGGCAGATGCTGGAAGCCGTAGCGGAGATAGAACGCCTGCGCCGGGTTTTTGGCATGCACCGTCAGTTCCACGATGATGCTGCCGACACTCTCGGCATAGGCCGCAACCTCGCCAATCAGCGCGCGGGCGACGCCCTGGTGGCGGTATTCAGGCTCGACGAACAGGTCCTGGAGGAAAATCACCGGGCCATCCCAGCCGGTGACCTTACGCTGGCTGCATGTCGCCATGCCGATGATGTCCCGGTCGCCGGCTCCGGCCTCGGCCACGAATGCGGTGAAACCGGCGTCGGGCCCAAATCCGTCGCGCAGCCAGTCAGCGACGCTGGCGCGCACGGCATGCCCGGCGTTTTCGCTTTCGGCCAGCGCCCGCTTCAGTCTCATCAAAGCGATCACGTCTGCACGCCGCGCCGGGCGCACCGAAAAAGTCTTCGGAAGAGGCTGCGCGCAGTCCATGCTGACCGTATCGCTTGCGGTTGTGGCTTGACGGAAGGCCTGTGCGTTCGTCGCGACGCGACTACGCGGTGGTGTTCAGGAGGCTTCCAGGCCGGCCGGTCGCACTCGGACCGGACGTCACGCTCGATCCCTGGGCGTCGATGTCGCTCATGGAACGATGCGAGTGCTTTTGCGAGCCGATCGGGGGAAGGGACGCGGTGCTCGACGCGTAGGCGGGCGTTGAGGGGGAAACTCCAGAAATGGCCATGACCGGTTCTCCGGGGTTGCGGAAGCAATTCTGCTTTCGCCTGTTCGGACTAACCTGATCTGGTATGGTTAATGAACGCTTAGCGTGATGGCGCGCCGGCTATCCGGTCCAGATCGCGCGAATGCCGTCGACGACGAACTGCACCGCAAGTGCGGCGAGCAAAACCCCGAGCAGGCGCGAGAGTACGATGTTGCCGGTCATGCCCAGCAGGCGGCTGATCTGTTCGGCGAAATAGAAGGCAACGAAACAGCTCAGCGCGACCGCCGCCACGACCGCCAGCAGCAGGCCGCCGAGCAGCAGGCTGTCATGCGCGCGCCCGGCGAGCAGCACCGTCGCGGTGATGGCGCCGGGGCCGGCCATCAGCGGTATCGCCAGCGGAAAGGCGGCAATGTTGCGCACGTGCTCTTCGATGGCCTGTTCCGCGGCGCGGCCCTCGCGGCGCATGCGAACACCGAACACCATCTCGAACGCGATCCGGAACAGCAGGAGGCCGCCGGCGATGCGAAAGGCCGGGAGCGAAATTCCGAGCGTCCGGAACAGCCAGTCGCCGATCAGGGCCGAGCCGATCAGGATGGCGCCGGCGATCATGCTCGAGCGCAACGCCACCGACTGACGCGCGCGGCCCGGCAATCCTTCGGTGACGGCGAGGAATGTTGGCGCAAGGCCGACCGGATCCACGACAACCAGCAGCGTCACCAGAGCCGAAATCGCAAAATCGATCGCCACGGATTGCCTCGCAGGTAAACGTTCGACGCATTGTGCCAGCAACGCGCGACGCGGTCTTGTACGGCCTGTGAAGCCGTAAAGCGTTGTGGTTCGCACCACAGGAATCGCGGGCGGGCACAGGGCTCGTCAACACTCCCGGTCGCTACCGGGCCTGACCCGGTGGTCCATGCGGCGGAACCACCTCCGAGTGTCACCCGAGACACCCGGTAACATCTTGAAAATGAACCAGAAAATCATACCTGAAACGCACCGAAACAGGTGGCGCAGCAGCCCCCGATCGGCTATGAAAACTACTCAGGATTCGCGACCGGATTCGCGTCAGGATTCCCGGCTTTGGCAGACGAAGAAAATCCTCCGCCCGCAGACGGCGGCCCCTCGGACATTCGCCCGGTTTCCATCACCGAGGAGATGCAGAGGAGCTATCTCGATTACGCCATGAGCGTGATCGTGGCGCGCGCTCTGCCGGACGTCCGCGACGGATTGAAGCCGGTGCACCGGCGCATTCTCTATTCGATGCACGAGAACGGCTACGAGTGGAACAAGCCGTACCGCAAGTCCGCCCGCGTGGTCGGCGACGTCATCGGCAAATACCATCCGCACGGCGACCAGGCGGTCTATGACGCGCTGGTACGCATGGCGCAGGATTTTTCCATGCGCCTGCCGCTGATCGACGGGCAGGGCAACTTCGGCTCGGTCGACGGCGATGCGCCGGCGGCCATGCGCTATACCGAGGTCCGGCTCCAGAAGGTCGCCAATTCGCTGGTCGAGGATCTCGACAAGGACACGGTCGATTTTCAGCCCAACTACGATACCTCCGAGCGCGAGCCGCTGGTGCTGCCGGCGCGGTTTCCGAATCTTCTGGTCAACGGCGCCGGCGGCATTGCCGTCGGCATGGCGACCAACATCCCGCCGCACAATCTCGGCGAGGTGATCGATGCCGCGGTGGCGCTGATCGACAATCCCGCGCTTTCGATCGAAGAGCTGAACGCCATCGTACCCGGCCCGGATTTCCCCACTGGCGGCATCATTCTCGGGCGCGCGGGCATCCGCGCTGCCTATCATCTCGGCCGCGGCAGCATCGTCATGCGCGGCAAGGTCGAGTTCGAATCCCTGCGCGGCGAGCGCGAAGCCATCGTCATTTCCGAGATTCCGTATCAGGTGAACAAGGCCCATATGGTCGAACGCATCGGGGAACTGGTGCGCGAGAAAAAGATCGAGGGCATTTCGGCGCTGCGCGACGAATCCGACCGCGAAGGCTATCGCGTCGTGATCGAGCTGCGCCGCGACGCCGTGCCCGACGTGGTGCTCAACCAGCTTTATCGCTTCACCGCGCTGCAGACGTCGTTTGGCGCGAACATTGTGGCGCTGTCCGGCGGCCGTCCGCTGGTCATGACGCTCAAAGACATGCTCTCGGCCTTCAATGCCTTCCGCGAGGAAGTCATCTACCGGCGGACCAAACATCTTCTCGGCAAGGCGCGCGACCGCGCCCACATCCTGGTCGGTCTCGCCATCGCGGTCGCCAACATCGACGAGATGATCCGGCTCATCCGCGGATCGAGCGACGCCAACGAGGCGCGCGAAGAATTGATGAGGCGCGACTGGCCTGCGAAAGACGTCGCCGCGATGGTCACGCTGATCGACGATCCGCGTCACAGCGTGTCGCCGGACGGTACGACCCGGCTGTCGGCCGAGCAGGCCAAAGCAATTCTCGATCTGCGGCTGCAACGGCTGACCGCACTCGGCCGCGACGAGATCAAGGCCGAGCTCGACAAACTTGCCGACGAGATCGCCGACTATCTCGACATCCTGCGCTCGCGCGCCCGCATCCAGGCGATCGTAAAGGAGGAACTTGCCGCGGTCCGCAGCGAGTTCGCCACGCCGCGCCGCACCGTCATCCTCGACCAGGAAGGCGAGATGGAGGATGAGGACCTGATCCAGCGCGAGGACATGGTCGTTACCGTGTCGCACGCGGGCTACGTCAAGCGGGTGCCGCTATCCGCCTACCGGGCGCAGAAGCGCGGCGGCAAAGGCCGCGCCGGGATGCAGACCCGCGAAGAGGATTTCGTCACCCGTCTGTTCGTTGCTTCGACGCATACGCCGGTGCTGTTCTTCTCGTCGCGCGGCCAGGTCTACAAGGAGAAGGTATGGCGGCTGCCGCTCGCGGCGCCACAGGCGCGCGGCAAGGCATTGATCAACATCCTGCCGCTGGAGCAGGGCGAGAACATCACCACCATCATGCCGCTGCCCGAGGACGAGGCCACCTGGGACAGGCTCGACGTGATGTTTGCTACGACGCGCGGAACCGTGCGACGCAACAAACTGTCGGATTTTTCGGACGTGCGCCGCTCGGGCATTATCGCCATGAAGCTTGATGAAGGCGACGGCATCGTCGACGTGCAGATCTGCACCGAAGGCGACGACGTGCTGCTTACCTCGGCGGCCGGCCAGTGCATCCGCTTTGCCGTCAACGATGTGCGCGTGTTCCAGGGCCGCACTTCGATGGGTGTGCGCGGCATCAATCTTGCCGATGGCGACCGGCTGATTTCGCTGTCGATCCTGCGCCACGTCGAGGCCAGCGCCGACGAACGCGTGGCATACCTCAAGCGCGCCAGCGCGGTGCGGCGCGGCGGCGCGAACGGCGACGGCGAGGAAAACGGGATCGATCACGAGGAGGCCGAGGGTGCGATCGAGCTTGGCCAGGATCGCTATGTGGACCTGTCGGCCGCGGAGCAGTTCGTGCTGACCGTTTCCGAAAAAGGCTTCGGCAAGCGAACGTCGTCTTACGAGTATCGGACCACTGGCCGCGGCGGCAAAGGTATCGTCGCCATGTCGGTCACAGAGAAGAACGGGCCCATCGTGGCGTCGTTCCCGGTGGAGGAAAGCGACCAGATCATGCTGGTGACCAATGGCGGTCAGTTGATCCGCTGCCCGGTCAACGGCATTCGCATCGCGGGCCGCTCCACCCAGGGCGTGATCGTGTTCTCGACCGGGGAAGGCGAGCGCGTCGCTTCGGTCGAACGGCTCTCGGAAGAGGGCGAGGACAACGGCGGCGAATAAACGCCGTTCCTCTTCAAAAAACGCGCCTGCCGGTCAACGAACTGTTGACCGTAGTCTCAATCGCCCGTTGTTCCTTTACCAGTATGAAAGGGCCCCTGGCCAAGGATTGCCTGCGAAAAAGATTAAAACGGTTTCACCAGTAGGGCAGGCCCATGGCGTCGATCGATGTAAATGGCACTTCGCTTTATTACGAAGACACGGGCGGCAGTGGCCCGGTCATTGTCTTCAGTCATGCGCTGTTGTGGAACACGTCGCTGTTTGCCCATCAGATCGCCTATTTGAAACACCGCTATCGCTGCATCGCTTACGACCATCGCGGTCAGGGCAGGAGCGCCGACGGCACCGGCCAGGCGATCGACATCGACACGCTGGTTGACGACGCCGCCGCGCTGATAGAGGCGCTGTGCCCCGGGCCGGTTCATTTTTGCGGATTGAGCCTCGGCGGCATCGTCGGGATGCGGCTCGCCATCAGCCGGCCGGACCTGGTCGCTTCGCTGGTTCTTCTCGACACCACGGCCGAGCCGGAACCGTCCAAATTCAAATACAAGGCGCTCAATCTGATCGCGCGGCATTTCGGGCTCGGGCCGGTCGCCAAGGCAGTGATGCCTGCGTTCTACGGAAAAACCTCGCTGTCCGATCCAGCGCGCGCCGATGACCGCGCGGAGTGGCTCCGGCAGCTCGTCGCCAACCGCCGCTCGGTCTGGCGCGCGGTCAACGGCGTGCTCGAGCGCGAAAGCATCCACGGCGAACTCAACATGATCGTTGCACCGACGCTGGTCGCGGTCGGAGACGAAGACGTTGCCACTGTGCCGGCGCTGTCCGAGCGCATCGCGGGCGCGATCAGGGGGGCGAAGCTGACGGTCATCCACGGTGCGGGTCATTGCTCCGCAGTCGAACAGCCCGAGGCGGTTACACTCGCCATTTCCGGATTTCTCGGCAATCTCGCGTCGCAGCAGCAGCGGAACGCGGCCGCGGCCTGACCAGCCGGCGCGCCGGTCTGCACCATCCATTTCCGGCCGGTGCCGCCCCGGCACGGGCCGGCTTCGTTTTCCTGACCTGTCGGCAAATGCTGCCGCGGCGCGGTTGTGAAGCCGCACCATCGGCACCGCCGCGACGTTGATTGAACTTCAGCGCGACTGGCGCGGACATTCACGGGCGCGCCCGGCAGGACAATGCTTTCCAGCCGACAACACAGTTGCGCAGCGACGCGCATTGTCGCCGGATCAGTCAAAAACAGAAAACCGCGGTAAGCGAGCGTCTTATTTTGGACATCGCTTTTTAGCTATTTTCACAAAAATCTCCCGACAGTCCGATCCGCGCACCCAAGCGGTCGGTCGTCGGGTACACCAGTTTGGCCCGCCCTTGACCGCCCAAATACCGCCATTCCGCGTTTTACCAAGCCACTCGAAAACCGCACAAATTTAGCTTGTGGAGCGGTTTTACATTGATAGGTTGTAGCGGCGAGGTATTGCAATAATGTCAGAACAGTCTCTGCCCTATGTCATTCACAGTGATGAAGAATGTGAACGTCTGGAGCTTCAGGCCCGGCTGGCCAACATCAAGGGGCATCTGCGACACCTGCCGATTTCCCGCCATGACCGCGTGCTCGATGTCGGGTGCGGGTCCGGCTCGATGGCGCGGCTGATCGCCCGTTCGTTCCCGCACGCAGAGGTTGTTGGCGTGGACTTGCGCCAGCAATATCTCGATTTTGCCGCGGCGCGCGCCCGGGAGGAAGGCCTTGGCAATCTGACATTCAAGTCCGGCGACGTATTTGCGTTGCCGTTCCCCGACGCAAGCTTTGACGTGGTGTGGTGCAAATATCTGCTGCAATGGCTCAAGGAGCCGAAAAGCGCGCTTGCGGAGATGAAGCGCGTTACCAAACCGGGCGGATTTGTCGTGTCCTGCGACTATGTCGGCTTCGCGGTCGAACACTTTCCCACCACGCCGGACTTCGAGCAGCAGGTCCGCGGGATCATGGCCGTGCTTGCAGACAGCAATATCGGCCGCAAGGTGGCGCCCTACATGATTTCCCTCGGCTACAAGGATGTTCAGGTCGAGATGGAAACCGACACGCTGTTCACGGTGATCGGCAGCATCGATGCGGAGCGGCGCACGAACTGGGAAATGCAGTTCCAGGCGGCCCGTCCCCACATCGTCACGCTTCTGGGTTCGGAAACCGCCGCCGACGGCCTGATCAACCGCATTCTCGGCAACTACGACGATCCGGCGACGTGCAGCTACACGACGCTGCATTTTTCCCGCGGCCGCGCATAGCCGGTATCGCGGGGCAGGGGGTCCGAACCCGCGCGGAATGCGCCGCGGGCTCTACGCGGAAAATCCGCCGGCATCCAGGAAGGCCTGTTCGGCGGGCGTGGTCTCGCGGCCGAGCGCGGCATTGCGATGCGGGAAGCGGCCGAACTTCGCGACGATTTCGCGATGATCCGTGGCGTATTCCAACCGTTCCGCATCGCCGAACGCGGCGTGCAGCAGCACCGAGCGATCCTGATCCGCGAGGTCTTCGGAGTGCATGAACGGCAGCCAGAAACACGGCCGCATGGTTTCGTCGGTCGCCTGGTCGAAGGCGCGCGCCAGTGCCCGGTCGGCTGCCGCGCGCGCTAAACCGTCGGTCGCAAACGCGCGGCTGCTGCCGCGAAACATGTTGCGCGGAAACTGGTCCAGCAGAATGACCAGCGCCAGCGCGCCCTCGGGGCTGTGCTCGAATTCGGCAAGCGCGCCTCGGGCCGCCGCCTCATAAGCCGCCAGAAATTTCGTCCTGATGATCCGGTCGAAGTCATCGTCCTGCCGGAACCACCTCTCCGGGCCGGCTTCGCGCCAGAAAGAAACAATGGTGACAGGGCTGATGTCCATTGAAGCGCGCTCCCCCGCCCGCCGCTGTTATCCGCGTCCGGGCGGCGCGGACCAAAGCCCGATCCTCGCGGCGCGTCAAGGCGACTGCGGGTGCGTCATCGCCAGAACGGTTTCCGCAGTTCGATTTCGACGTCGTAACGGGTGATTCCTATGTCTTTCAGATCGCGCGCCGACATCGACGCCAGCGCGCGGCGCTGCCGCGCTCTTTCGACCATTGTCGAATGGTTGCGCTCCAGCCGCCGCTGCGCTCTTTCGTCGAGCCGCCGCTGGACGACCGCGAATAAACTGCGGCCGGCATGGGCGAGCCGCGCAACAAAGCCCCGCCGGCGCGCGAAGCCCGGAACCCAGACGACATTGCCGGTGTGATTTGCTTCAAGACTGACCATCGCCAAACCTTTCCTGCAACCTGCACCCCAAACAGATCGGTCGCGCGCGCCGTCCGCGCAAATGAGTTCCGCTCATCGGCAGTTGAACCGGAATTTGCGGGCGCGCCCCGGCCGGCAGAAGGGGGCGCCGCCTTGTTGTTGCACCTGCGAATTCAGGCTATTCGTGCTGCCGGCTGATCCCGCTTTTTGGCCCTGTCGCAATGGAACGGGGACGATATGCCGTTCAAGCTTCCGCCGCTCAGTTCGGTTCGCGTGTTCGAGGCCGCCGCCCGCCACGGCAGTCTCAAGAAAGCCGCCGGCGAGTTGAACATCACCGCCAGCGCGGTCAGCCATGCCGTGCAGAATTTGGAGGACTGGCTGGGTGTCGCGCTGTTTCGGCGCGGCGGCGGCAAGCTCGAACTTACCGAGCCGGGCGCAGCGTATGGTCACGCCCTGGGCGAGGCGATGAAAACCATTGCCGAGGCGACCGCGCGATTGCCCGGAAGGCGGTCGCACGGCCGGCTGACCGTGAACAGCGCGCCGGGATTTGCAGCGCGCTGGCTGATGCCGAGACTGCCGCGCTTTACCGGGCGTTTTCCCGACATCTCGGTCGATATCCAGACGTCGCTCGACCGCGTGGATCTGTCGATGGAAGGCATCGACGCAGCCATCCGGCTTGCGCCGCAGGCGCATGCGATGAAGCACTGGACCCATCTGCTGGCTGAATTGCTCGTTCCGGTTTGCGCGCCGGCCCTGCGCGAGCGTCACCGCGGAGTATCGCCGGTCGATCTCGTCGCCGGCGGCAGGCTCATTCACATGACATCGACTTCGGCGGACTGGGCGGAATGGTTTCGCATCATGGGCATCGAGCAAAAAACCGATGCGCTTCACACCGGCCTGCGGGTCGATACGATTCACATGGCGCTGGAAGCCGCGAGCCGGGAACTTGGCATAGCGCTCGGACGCGCGCCGCTGTTCGACGGTGAAATCGAGTTCAGGCCGTCTGGTGCGGATTTTTGACGAGGAGGTGCCCAGCGGCCTGAGCTACTGGCTGGTCACGATGGATCCGGACCTGCAAAGCCCGGACGTGAAAGTCTTTCGCGAGTGGATGCTCGAAGAGCTGGCTGGAACCAGTCAAGGTGCCGACGGTGCGAAACAGCGCATTCTTCGGAAAGCTGCGCCCGCGGCGAAGAAACGTCTTCCCGCATAGGCGGCTTTCGTGCCCGGCGACCCATCGCGGACATTTGGTGGACACGGTGCTGATTGGGCCATAGGCTGTTAGAGCATCGGTGTTTTGAGCATCGGCCGATCCACCCCGGGCCTGCTTCTGAAATCGCGGTCATCCGGAAAGGCGAAAGGTCATGCTGCTCGATCTTCCGGGTGTCCATCTGCGCTACGACCTGGTGGGGGAAGGACCTCCGCTTGTTCTGGTACATGGCTCGGCGGTCGACAAAAACACCTGGAGCGGCGTCGTACCGGAACTTTCCAAAACGCACACCGTCATCACTTACGACCGCCGGGGGTATGGAGAGTCGGCCCATCGTCCGGTCCGTAATCACAAACTTCACGCGAATGATCTGATCGCGGTTCTGGAAAAGGTGGCGAAGCAGCCCTCGTGTGTTGTCGGGTGGAGCTCGGGCGGCAACGTCGCGCTGGCTGTCGCTGCACGACGGCCGGAACTGTTCAGTTCGCTCGTTATCGTCGAGGCGCCGTTTCACGGGCAGCGTCACATGGATGCGGCTGTCCTGCGCACCATGCTGCGGCTCAAATTCCATCAGCTACGCGGACGCCACGTGGAAGCTCTTGAAGAATTTCTGCGGTTCGGTTCTGCGCTCCGGAGCGGCGGAAACATCTACGACCGACTGCCGGCGGCGGCACGCGAAGATCTGCGTCGTTATCCACATCAGGTACTGGCCGAGTGGGACCCGCATCCATTCGGAGTCATGCACGAACATGTTTCCACGCGTTCGGTTGCCGCGATTACCATACCGGTCACCTGGGTTCTGGGAGGCGAAAGCTCGCCGTGGCTGGTGCGACTGCACGACTCCGTCAAGCGCCGCAAGCCGGATATCAGAACGGTTGTAATCCCCGGGGCGAGTCACCTTGTTCACATTGACAATCCGGCACAGTTTATCGCGACCGTGAACAACGCGGCTCGCGTCGTCGCCCCGGCGGATCGCATATCTGGCTAAAGCCGATCGCAGTGGCGCGTACCGGCGGTACGCACCCTGGACTAGTAAGGGCGCCCGTCCTTGTGCTCGAACTTCCAGCCGCCCTCGGGCGTGCGGCGCGCGACCAGATCGTCTTCGGGATACGACGCCGAGTTATCCGGCGTGCGATCGCCGATTTCGAGTATGACCACGTCCGCGCCGGTTTCGTTTGCGAGGTGATGGGCTGTTCCGCCAGCCGGAAAGCCGGCGCACATGCCGGGCCGCAACTCGGTTCGGCCCTGATCGGTGTAAAGCGTGGGCGATCCTTCAAGGACATAGACGAACTCGTCCTGACGGGCATGAACGTGATGCAGGGCCGTGACCGCACCTGGCGCCAGCCGCGTCAGATTCACGCCGAAATTCGACAGGCCGAACAGGTCGCCGAGCGGACGTTTGCTCCGCCCTGAAACGCGGGTCGCGAACGGCTCCGGGTAGTTGGACTTTTTCGTCCGTTCCGGTGCGGTCGCGGCCTCTATCGCGGATGGCTTCGTCGCGGATGGCTCTCCTGGCATCAACGCACCTCCAAAATTCCCGACGGCAATTACACGCGGGCAGCGGACCAAAAATTCGACGCTCTCATGCGCGATCGGCTCTGGCGTTTCAAGCGAAACCGATACATTCGCCACGCAACATCCGCTCATTCGCATGTGAATCGTTTGCAGCACGAAAATCTTCCAGCCTGAACGAAACTCAACCGGAGCTGAAAAGGCCGCGCGTGCGTTCGTGCGCTTTCCGGGCTTCAAATGGCGCTATGAACCAGGCGCACTATGAGTTGTCCATTACACTGCAAGCGCTCCCGTTGGCGCCGCAGCCGGCGTGGAGCGCATCCGGATGCCGTCGCCGTCGTTCTGACGCGACCGTTGAATGAAGCCGAATGGCGCATGATGCGCGAATTCGTTCGGGGAGTGACCGCCGAGGACATGCGGCTGCGCTTCGGGCGGCCGCTCGACTTTCGCGACGAGACAACGATGCGACGGTTTTTCGATGTCAACGCCGGAACCGGAGAGATCGTCTGCATGCTGGACGCTCACGGCGAAATCGTCGGTGTCCTGCACCGCATTCTGACATCAGCGGGTGAAGCCGAACTCGCCCTGCTGGTGCGGTCCGACCGGAAACGCGCGGGGATCGGCGAGACGCTGCTGCGAATCGAAATAGCGCGGGCCGCGGGCTGCCATTTGCAGACGCTTCGTGCGCTTGTGCTTTACGAGAACACCGCCATGCTCCGGCTCGCGCGCAAGGCGGGCTTCGTATCACGGCGCATGAACGGACCGGCTGTCGAACTGGAGCTTGAAGTGAGTCTCAACGTCGGCGCCAAAAGCGCGGGTGTTCGACCGCAGTGAGTGCCGTCATGTTTCGCCCCCCGCTGCCCCGGCGAAGCGCCTTGCCTCTTCGGCGGCGCGGAACAGCGCTTTCGCCTTGTTGATACACTCCTGCTGTTCGAGGGCCGGGTCGGAGTCGGCGACGATGCCCGCGCCGGCCTGAACGTACATCACGCCGTCCTTCACCAGCGCGGTGCGCAGCACGATGCAGGTATCCATGTCGGCCCCGGCAGAAAAATAGCCGACGCAACCGGCATAGAGGCCGCGTTTTTCCTTCTCCAGTTCGTCGATGATCTGCATCGCGCGCACTTTCGGTGCGCCGGATACCGTGCCGGCGGGAAATCCGGCGGCGAGCGCGTCGAGCGAATCGCGGTCATCGCGCAGGCGGCCCTCGACGTTGGAGACGATGTGCATCACCTGGCTGTAACGCTCGATGAAGAACTGGTCGGTGACTTCGACGGTGCCGATGTCGGCGACGCGGCCGACGTCGTTGCGGCCGAGGTCGAGGAGCATCAGGTGTTCGGCCCGCTCCTTCGGATCGGCGAGCAGTTCGTCTTCGAGCGCCTTGTCTTCGTGGGGCGTGGCGCCGCGGCGGCGCGTGCCGGCGAGCGGGCGGATGGTCACGGTGCCGTTTCTCGTCCTGACCAGAACTTCGGGGCTCGATCCGGCAATGGCGAAGCTGCCGAAATCGAGGAAGAACAGATACGGAGACGGATTGACCCGCCGCAGCGCGCGGTAAAGCGCGAACGGCGGCAGGGCGAACGGCGCTTCGAACCGCTGCGACAGCACGACCTGAAAAATGTCGCCGGCGAAAATGTATTCCTTCGCGCGCTCCACCATGCGGGCGTATTCTTCCGCACTGGTGTTCGAGCGCGGCAGTGCGCCGGCCGATGCGTCCTGTGCGGGCGACAGGGAAGGCGACGCACTCTCGCGCACCGCCTTGTCGAGCGGACGGTCGAGTGCGGCGACAATCTCCGAAAGGCGCGCCTTGGCCCGCGCCAGCGCTGCTTCCGCCGTCGCGCCTTCGGCCGGCCGAACCGGCGTCACTACCGTGATGGTGTCCTCTACCGCGTCGAACGCGACTACGATGGTCGGACGCACCAGGATGGCCTCGGGAATTCCGATCGGATCGGAATTGGGCTCCGCGAGCGTGTCCTCCATTTGCCGTACCATGTCGTAGCCGAGATACCCGAACACGCCGGCCGCCATCGGCGGCAGCCTGTCGGGTAACGTCATGCGGCTTTCGGCGATCAGGGCGCGCACGGCCGCAAGCGGCGATGTCCCGGCGGACACGAAGGCGTCGGGATTGATTTGCGGGCTGCGGTTGATTTCCGCGCGCCGGCCGTTTGCACGAAACACGAGATCGGGTTCAAGTCCGATGATCGAGTAGCGGCCACGCGCTTCGCCGCCTTCGACGGATTCCAGCAGGAAGCGCGCGGTCGCGGAGCTTCCTGGCGAAGCGCTTCCGGAGCGGGCGCCGGTGATTTTGAGGAACGCTGAAACCGGCGTTTCGAGGTCGGCGACCAGTGTCGTCCATACCACCTGCGATTCGCCCGCCGCGTAGCGCGCGGAGAACGCGGCCGCCGAAGGCTCGATGTGCATCGTCAGTCGGTGTCCGGCACGCTGTTGCTGCTGCTGTTGCTCATCGCCTGCGCAAGCGCTGCCTGATTGATGCTGGTTCCGAGCTCGTCCTGGAGCCAGGCCACGTACTCTCCAAAAATGTCGTTGCTCTCCTGGCGCTCCACCAGTTCTTCGAGGCGTTTGCTTTCGGGCGAATTCGGATCGAGTTGCGGGACGGTCACGGCGGTCACGCGGAACACCATCCAGTCGCCGGGCTTGTCGCCCTGGGCGCTGCCGTAGGCGTCCTTAGCGGTGTGGAAAACCGCGGCAATCGCCTTGGCGGAGACGCTTCCGGTCGGCTTGCCGCGCTTGAGCTGATCGGCGGTCTCGATTGTCAGATCGTCGGTCTTTGCGAGTGCTTCGAGCGTGTTGCCGCTCCTGAGCTTGCCGAGGATGTCCTCGGCCTTGACCTTGAGCCGCGATGCGGTCTCGTCCTCGCGCCAGCGCGTCTCGACTTCGTCTTTGACTTCGGCGAGCGTGCGGTCCCGCGCCGGTGTTATGCCCGCCACGTCGTAATAGATGTAGCCGCCGTCCACATTGAGCGGATCGTTCTCGACGCCGACGTCGGACGCAAACGCAGCCGTAACAATTTCACCGCCGTGCGGGATGCCGGCAACCACCTTGCCGGCGGAATCGCGGCCGGACCGGTCGATGTCGAACGTCGAAACCGGGAGGCCTGCTTTCTTCGCCGCGTCGTCCAGCGTACTGCCGCCGGCGCGCGCATCCTCGATCTTGTCGTGAAGACCCAGCACCTGCGCCTTGGCCCGCTCGGTCGCGATCTCAGTGCGGATCTGCTGTGCGACTTCGGCGAGCGGTTTGGTCTGCTCGGGCTCGATCTTGAGCACGCCAACGATGACCGAACCGAATTTGCCTTTGACCGGAGCGCTGATTTCGCCGTCCTTGAGCGCGAACGCGGCGTCGGCCACCGCCGGATCGACGATGTCGGACTTCGCCACCGTGCCGAGATCAATGTCCGTTTCTTTCAGCCCGCGCTCGGCGGCGAGCGCAGCGAGCGTCATCCCGCCCTTGAGCTTCGCGTCGGCCGCTTCGGCCTCGGCGGCCGTCGGAAACACCATCTGCTCGACATGCCGGCGCTCGGGAATGACGAAACGGGCGTGGTGCTCGTCGTAAGCGGCTTTGATCTCCGCGTCGGATACTTCGGTCCACTTGCCCAGTTCTGAAGGCAGGAGCTGCACGACCGTGATCTTGCGGTATTCCGGCGCGCGAAACAGGATTTTTCGCGCGTCGAAATACTTGTTGAGCTCTTCGTCGGTCGGCTGGGGAATGTCGCCCGCCTGAGCCGCGCCGAGCGCGACGTATTCGATGTTGCGCTCTTCGTTCTGGAACTGGTTGATCGCGTCGAGCCACGCCTTCGGCGTCGGCAGATCGCCCGACAGCGATTCGACGATCTGCCGCCGCAGCATCAGACGGCGCTGCTCGGTGATGAAGCGCTGTTCGCTGTATCCGGCGCTGCGCAGCAGTTCCTCGAAGCGGTAGCGGTCGAAGCTGCCGGTCGGGCTGCGGAACGTCGGATCGGACATGATGCGCTGCACGACCTGGGCGTCGGACAGGCCAAGCCGCATCTGTCTGGCACGCTGGTCGAGGGCGGCCTCGGCCACCATCTCGCCAAGCACCTGGCGATTGAGCCCCAGCGCCGCGGCCTGTTCCGGCGGCAGCGGGTGGCCGATTTGCCGGCCGATCTGCTGAAGCCGCTCATTATAGACGCGGCGGAACTGCTCGATCGGAATC
The DNA here is from genome assembly GCA_963766925.1 of uncultured Alphaproteobacteria bacterium. Classification (GTDB taxonomy): domain Bacteria; phylum Pseudomonadota; class Alphaproteobacteria; order Rhizobiales; family Xanthobacteraceae; genus BOG-931. The sequence goes on along the minus strand of CAVYCI010000007.1, from coordinate 118,392 downwards.
TCGGTATCGCCGATTTTGGCGAGCGTCGAGCGGCCGAAGCCGCGAAAGATGTCGTTGATGCCCCAGACCGCAAAGCTCAGGGCAAGAAGCCCCATCACCACGCCCATGACGGCGCGGCCGAGCCAGTTGGCGGAAGCGTTACGAATACCTCGGAGCATCAGAAATCAGTCCGCTGTTTGCCGCGCGAGCGGGAATCGAAAAAGGGGCAGCCGTTCGGCCGGGCGGTTCATTGGCAGGCTCGGTCCAAACGCTGAAATGATGCCGGTCGTCTGCCGGCGAAAAGCGGCGCATCATAAGGAGCGCAACGCGTGCCCGCAACCGACGGGATTTTCAAGTAAAACGCCTCTTTTCCGTTCCCGGCACGTCTGCTAACGGCTTTTTGTCGCAGGTGTGCGGCCGAAACGGGATGGCGAATATGGGGCCCCGACCGCTGGTCGCCGGCAACTGGAAAATGAACGGCCTGAAAAGCTCGGCCGTCGAACTGGGCCGTATCGTTGCTGCCGCTTCGGGGTTTGCCGGCGTCGATCTCCTCGTGTGCCCGCCGGCGACGCTGGTTGCGGGCTTTGGCGACGCGGCCCGCGGCACGCCGGTTTTGATCGGCGGCCAGGACTGTCACCCGCAGCCGTCGGGCGCTTATACCGGCGACATCGCAGCTGAAATGCTCAAGGACGCCGGCGCCGCAGCCGTCATCGTGGGTCATTCCGAGCGGCGGCAGTATCACGGCGAGACCGATGCTACCGTGCGCGCCAAGGCGCTCGCGGCGCGACGCGCGGGTCTCGTCGCGATCATCTGTGTCGGCGAGACGCGCGCGCAGCGTGAATCAGGCGAAGCGGTTGCGGTCGTCGGCGCCCAGCTCGACGTGTCGCTGCCGGATGACGCAGGCGCGGCGGACGTGGTGGTCGCGTACGAGCCGGTCTGGGCGATCGGCACCGGCCTCACCCCGACCACAGACGATGTCCGCGACATGCACCGCTTTATCCGTGACCGGCTTGTCGCCCGTTACGGGCCGGCGGGGCAGGGAATCCGCATCCTCTACGGCGGTTCCGTCAATCCGGCCAATGCGCCGGGGCTGCTTTCGGTCGAAAACGTCAATGGGGCGCTGGTCGGGGGCGCGAGCCTCAAGGCGGCCGACTTTCTGGCTATTGCCGGTTTTTACCGGTAAGGCCCGGACGGCCATAGAAAATCCCTGCGGGATCATGTAGAGACCCCCGCGACCTCCTATATCACGGGACACAGGCCCAAGGCCGCGCGGACATTTGATCGATGCTGACTGTTGTTATCGTCATTCACCTCATGCTGGTGCTCGGCCTGATCGGGGTTGTGCTGCTGCAAAAATCCGAGGGCGGTGGTCTGGTCAGCTCGACCAGCGGGTTCATGACCGGCCGCGGCACGGCCAACGTCCTGACGCGCACGACCGCGCTGCTCGCAGTCGGCTTCTTCATCACGAGCCTTGCCCTGTCATGGCTTGCCGGACTCGGCCGCCATCCGGCCTCGATCATCAATCCCGGCGCCGCGCCGGTTTCCGAGGAGCGGCCCGGCGCGCCGGCAGCACCGCTCAGCCGGACCGGCAAAGGCGTTCTCGATCAGCTTGGTGGCAGCACCCCGCCGGCCGCTCCCGCTCCGTCGTCTGGCGAGCCCCAAGTCCCGCACTCGCAATAGGCAGCGAACCATGCCGCGCATGATGCCCCTGCATCGACAGACAAAGCCGCGGGGGCACCTTCCGCGTGGCATGAGGATTTCGGTCCTGCTCATTGCGGTTGCTGGCATTTTCGTGCCGGAGCAGCCTGTCCTGGCTGACATTCCGGAATATCGCTCGTCGAATCGGCCGGCCGGCGCTAGAGGTTAAGTCCCATGGCGCGGTACATCTTCATCACCGGCGGCGTGGTTTCCTCCCTGGGCAAAGGTCTCGCGTCCGCGGCGCTTGGCGCGCTGCTGCAGGCGCGCGGCTACAAGGTGCGGCTGCGCAAGCTCGACCCTTACCTGAACGTCGATCCCGGGACGATGTCGCCGTACCAGCACGGCGAAGTGTTCGTCACCGACGACGGCGCCGAGACCGACCTCGATCTCGGCCACTACGAGCGCTTTACCGGCCGCCCGGCGACACGCACCGACAACATCACCACCGGCCGGATTTATCAGGACATTCTGACCAAGGAACGCCGCGGCGATTATCTCGGCGCCACCATCCAGGTCATCCCGCACGTCACCAACGCGATCAAGGATTTCATCCGCGACGGCAATGACGATTTCGACTTCGTGCTGTGCGAGATCGGCGGCACGGTCGGCGACATCGAGGGCCTGCCGTATTTCGAAGCGATCCGGCAGCTCGGCAACGATCTGCCGCGCCATCACGCCATCTACATCCACCTGACGCTGATGCCGTTCATTCCGAGCGCCGGCGAACTCAAGACCAAGCCGACCCAGCACTCGGTGCGCGAATTACGCGCCATCGGCATTCAGCCGGACATTCTGCTCTGCCGCTCCGACCGGCCAATCCCGGAAAGCGAACGCCGCAAACTCGCGCTGTTCTGCAATGTGCGCGAGAGCGCGGTGATCGAAGCGCTCGACGTCGACAACATTTATGCCGTGCCCGAGGCGTATCACGACGCCGGACTGGACGGTGAAGTCCTCGCCGCTTTCGGCATCGAAATCGCCGCCCAGGCCCGATCTCGTGACCTGGCATCTGATCAACGAGCGCGTCCGCAATCCGGAAGGCGACGTAACGATCGCCATTGTCGGCAAGTACACCGGCATGAAGGACGCCTACAAATCGCTGATCGAGGCGCTGTCGCACGGCGGCATCGCCAACAAGGTCAAGGTCAACCTCGACTGGATCGAGAGCGAGGTGTTCGAGAACGAAGACCCGGCGCCGTTTCTCGAACACGTCGACGGCATTCTGGTGCCCGGCGGCTTCGGCCAGCGCGGCGCCGAAGGAAAGATCCGGGCAGCGCAGTTCGCGCGCGAACGCCAGGTGCCGTATTTCGGCATCTGCTTTGGCATGCAGATGGCGGTGATCGAGGCGGCTCGGAACCTGTGCGGCATCGAGGAAGCAAACTCGACTGAATTCGGCGCCACGCGCGAGCCGATCGTCGGCCTGATGACCGAATGGATGAAGGGCAACGAGCTGCAAAAGCGCGGCGCTCACGGCGACCTCGGCGGCACCATGCGGCTCGGCGCCTATCCGGCGCTGCTGTCGCGCGGCAGCCGGGTCGGCGACATCTACCACGCGACCGAAATCTCGGAGCGCCATCGCCATCGCTACGAGGTCAACACCGCCTACAAGGACCGTCTCGCGCAGCACGGCATGAATTTTTCCGGCATGTCGCCCGACGGCGTGCTGCCGGAAATCATCGAATACGCCAATCATCCCTGGTTCATCGGGGTTCAGTTTCATCCGGAACTGAAATCGCGCCCGTTCGCGCCGCACCCGCTGTTCTCGTCGTTCATCGGCGCCGCGGTTGAGCAGAGCCGGCTGGTCTAGCTCATCCCGTCATCCCGGATTCGGCGCTTCGCGATACGACTGCCAGTCAGAAACAGGGAGGGAGACCACATGATCTACGAACTGCGCATCTATCAGTGCCTGCCCAGCCGGTTGCCGCTGCTGCTCAAGCGGTTCAGCGAACACACCCTCAAGCTTTGGGATCGGCACGGCATCAGGCAGGCCGGTTTCTGGACGGTGATGGTCGGAGACGGCAACAACGACCTGCATTATCTGCTGGCATGGGAATCGCTCGCCGAACGCGAGCAGAAGTGGGAGACATTCCTCGCCGACCCGGCATGGATCAAGGCGCGCGATGACAGCGAACGCGACGGTCCGATCATCGCCAACATCAAAAGCTCGTTTCTACGGCCGACTGCGTTCTCCGCTGTGAAGTAGCCCCGCCGGGAATTTCGGACGGTCGCCGCGCGGCGCTCCGCAGCCGCCGAACGGTGGCATTGACCCCACCACCTGGCCTCTCCATGGTCCGCCGATGAACGCTACTCCGAATGCCATAGTGACGGTCGGCAAGGTCCGGTTCGGCAATGCGCTGCCGCTGGCTCTCATCGCCGGCCCCTGCGTGCTCGAGAGCCGCGAGCACGCGTTCGAAATGGCGTCCGCGCTCAAGGAAATGGCGGCTCGTCAGGGCATCGGCTTCGTCTACAAAACCTCGTTCGACAAGGCGAACCGCACCAGCGCCAAAAGTGCCCGTGGCGTCGGTCTCAAAAAGGCGCTCGCGGTGTTCGCGGAGCTGCGGGAAAAACTTGGCGTGCCGGTGGTTACCGACGTTCACGAGCCGGACCAGTGCGCGGCCGTTGCAGAAGCCGTCGATATTTTGCAGATCCCCGCATTCCTTTGCCGGCAGACCGATCTGCTGGTCGCCGCCGCGAAGACCGGCCGCGCGGTCAACGTCAAGAAGGGCCAGTTTCTGGCGCCGTGGGACATGACCAACGTCGTGGAAAAAATCACCGGCGCGGGCAACGGCAACGTGCTCGTTACGGAACGCGGAGTGTCGTTCGGCTACAACACGCTGGTGTCGGACATGCGCGCGCTGCCGGTGCTGGCCCGCACCGGTGCGCCGGTGATTTTCGATGCTACTCATTCCGTGCAGCAGCCCGGCGGGCAGGGCGCCTCGTCTGGCGGGGAGCGGGAGTTCGTCCCGGTTCTGGCGCGGGCGGCAGTGGCGGTCGGGGTCGCTGGCGTCTTTATCGAAACCCACCAGGATCCCGACAGGGCGCCCTCCGATGGACCAAATATGATGCCTCTCAAGGAGATGGAGCCGCTACTTGAGCGGCTGATGCAGTTCGACCGGCTGGCGAAGCACGCGCCGTTTTTGAACGCATGAAGCGGGTCCTGGGCCGTGCGCGACGCCGCGCAGGGCGTGTCGCAGGCCTTGTCGTCGCGGCCGAAAACCCCCATGATGAATGTCTAACGGCCAGGGGTGCCGCGCCGAAAATGCGCGGCTGAGATCACACCCGTCGAACCTGTCTGGGTCATTCCAGCGAAGGGAGCCGCGTTGAGCGCTACGCATCGTTCCATTACGTCTGCCGCCCGCCGCCCGCGCGTTGTCATTATCGGCGCCGGCGTGATTGGGCTCGGGATCGGCTGGCGGCTTGCCGGCCGTGCGGCGGTGACGATTTTCGATCGCGGCAAAGCCGGAGGCGGCGCGAGCCATGCGGCGGCCGGGATGCTCGCGGCCTGCTGCGAGGCCGAGCCCGGAGAGGAGGCTTTGGTCGCGCTGGGCCGCGAGAGCCAGGCGCGCTGGCCGGCCTTTGCCGACGAACTGCAGCGCGCGAGCGGCATCGACGTCGAATTGCGCGGCGAGGGCACGCTGGTGCTGGCGCTGACGGCCGACGATCAGGCCGAGATCGCCCATCGGCTGGAGTTTCTGCGCCGGCTCGATCTGCCGCTGGAATGGCTGTCGGCCACCGCGACTCGCGCGCGTGAGCCGCGGCTTGCCACGACAATCGCCGGCGCGGCGTTTTCGCCGCAGGACCATCAGGTCGACAACCGCAAACTGGCGCAGGCGCTGCGTATTGCCGCCGAAACCGCCGGCGTTACGATCCACGAGCACCGGGCGGTGCGGGACATCGTCTTTCAGAACGGCCGCGCGCAGGGCGTAGCGCTCGAGGACGGCACTATCGTCGCAGCCGACATCGTCGTGCTTGCGGCTGGCGCCTGGTCTCGAAGCATTGGCGGTTTACCGCCGGACCGCCGTCCGCCGGTGCGTCCGGTCAAGGGCCAGATGCTTGCGCTGCGGATGGATCCCGCCGCGCCTTTGCTCTCGCACGTGATCTGGACGCCGGGCGTTTATCTGGTGCCGCGCCGCGACGGGAGGCTCCTGCTCGGGGCTACGGTCGAGGAGAAAGGCTTCGACGACACTGTCACTGCCGGGGGGATGCTCGCGCTGCTCGAAGCGGCGTGGCGCGCTGTGCCCGCGATCGAGGAATTGCCGGTCGCGGAAATCTGGGTCGGCCACCGGCCCGGCAGCCGTGACGATGCGCCGGTCCTTGGGCCGGGACCGGTCGAGGGCCTCTTTTACGCCACCGGCCATCACCGCAACGGCATTCTGCTGACGCCGGTGACCGCCGACGCCATGGCGCGTCTGATCCTCGACGGTGAGGCCGATCCTGCGATCCGCCCGTTCGGTCTCGACCGGTTTTCGCCGGCGCGCGCCGCGGAGTAACGGGATGGAGCCGCCGATGCATGAAGCCTCGATCCGCGTCAACGGCGAAGCCGTACCGCTGGGCGCAGACAGCACGCTGGCCGCGCTGCTCGATGAAAAGATCGCCGGAGCCAGTCAGCGCGGCCTTGCGGTCGCGCTCAACGGCGCGGTCGTGCCCCGCGCAGCGTGGCCCTCGACAACGCTGCGGGAGGGCGACCGCATCGAGATCGTCCGCGCCCGCCAGGGCGGATAACCGGAACAGGAAACGAGAGGGAGACAGTCGGCAATGTCCGATCCACTGACGATAGCCGGCCGCGAATTCCAGTCGCGCCTTTTCCTTGGCACCGCGGGCTATCCGAACCGCAAGCTTATGCTCGACAGTATCGCTGCGAGCGGAACGGAAATGGTCACCGCCTCCATCCGCCGTATCAGTCTTGCGGGCGACGACGAAAGCCTGATCGATCTGCTGGGGGAGCGCGTGCACTTTCTGCCCAATACCGCGGGCTGCCAGACTGCGAAGGACGCCGTGCTGACGGCGGAACTGGCGCGGGAGGCGCTCGACACCAACTGGATCAAGCTCGAAGTGATCGGCGACCGCGAACTGCTCTATCCCGATGTGGAGGAGCTGCTGCGCGCCACCGAAACGCTGGTGGGCAAAGGCTTCGTTGTGCTGCCCTATTGCACCGACGATCCGGTGACCTGCCGCAAGCTCGCGGACGCCGGCGCGGCGGCCGTGATGCCCCTCGGCTCGCCGATCGGCTCCGGCCTCGGCATCTCCAACCCGCATCTGATCGAGCTGATTTGCGCCCGCTCGCCGGTCCCGGTGGTGCTCGACGCCGGCATCGGCACTGCCTCGGACGCAGCCCTCGCGATGGAAATCGGCTGCGCCGCCGTCCTCCTCAATACCGCGGTATCGAAGGCTCGCGATCCGGTCCTGATGGCGAAAAGCATGCGGGCCGCGGTAGAAGCGGGACGGCTTTCGCGGCTCGCCGGTCGGATCGCGCGGCGAAAGAACGCCGAGCCGTCCAGCCCGCAGTTCGGACTGGTCGGGACGTAACGGGGGCTTCGAAAGTCAGCCGAGCATGTCGCGCACCAGCGGCATGACCTTCGTGCCGTAAAGTTCGATGCTGCGCATCATTCTGTCGTGCGGCAGGGTGCCCGCGCTGTACTTCATGTCGAAGCGCACGAGGCCGAGCGCTTTCGCGGTGGAGGCGATCTTGCGGGCCACGGTTTCCGGGGCGCCTACATAAAGCGAGCCGTGCTCGACCTCCTGCTCGAACTGCGCGCGCCCGATCGGCGGCCACCCGCGCTCGCCGCCGATTTTGTCATGCATGGCCTTGTAGCCGGTCCAGTAATCCTCTTTCGCCTGGGCGTCGGTATCGCCGACATGACCCGGCGAGTGCACGGCGATCGGCTTTGCCGGCCGGCCGAACTGCGCGAACGCGCGGTGATAGAGATCGACAAAGGGGCGGAAGCGTTTCGGGTCGCCGCCGATGATGGCAAGCGCCAGCGGCAGATCGTAGTGCGCGGCGCGGACCACGGATTCCGGACTGCCGCCGACCCCGATCCAGGTCTTGAGCGGCCCGTTCTCGATCGGGGGAAAGACGCGCTGGTTCTTGAGCGGCGGCCGGGTATGGCCCTCCCAGGTCACCGTGTCGGATCGCAGGAGCGCAACGAACAGGTCGAGTTTTTCCTCGAACAGCTCTTCGTATTTGGACAGGTCGAAGCCAAACAGCGGAAACGACTCCGTGAACGAACCGCGGCCGAGCGTCACTTCGGCGCGCCCGTTCGAGGCGGCGTTGAGCGTAGAAAAGCGTTCGAACACCCGGATCGGATCATCGGTGCTCAGCACGGTAACCGCCGACCCCAGATGGATCTGCTTCGTGCGGCCGGCGATGGCACCGAGCACGACCTCGGGCGCGGATACCGCGAAGTCCGGGCGGTGATGTTCGCCGACGCCGAAGGCGTTGACGCCCAGTCCGTCGGCAAGCGCCGCCTCGTCGACGAGGTTGCGGATCACCTGAGCGTGGCTCAGCGGTTTGCCGTCGAGGCCGTTGGTGACGTCGCCGAACGTATCCAGCCCGAATTCAAAGGTCTCTGCCATTGTGCCCGCTTTAATCTTCCTGACTCGACCATGGCTGCGCGCCCGCAGCCGGTCCGTTTGCGCAATCTGCGTCAGGTAGGGAGTGTGCGGCAGCGGCGCAACGTCGCGGTGACGACCGCACCCGCAATCCGTCCCGGGGCGCGCCGGGAAGGGCCGTAAATCTCCCGGGCCGTGCTTAACCGCGCCTGCAAAGCATGCGAAACGCCCACAGGTTCGGCTTGATTAGCGGGCCTCGTGTCTGTCAAATCGGGGTAGCCTTCAGGCTATGCCAACCGGATTTCGAGACATGGCCAGGCTTCAGGAAACGCCCGAAACGCCGCCGCAACGGCGGCAGACAGAAGGATGCCTCCGATGATGAGAACGGTAATTGCTGGCGCCGCCATGCTGGCGCTCGCGGGTGGGGCGGCCACCGCGCAGGAGAAAACGGTCAAGATCGGCTTCATCAGCACCTTCAGCGGTCCGACGGCCGTCATCGGCAACGACATGAAGAATGCGTTCGAGCTTGCGCTCGATCATATGGGCCGCAAGATCGGCGGTCTGCCGGTGGAAGTCATTTACGAGGACGATACCCAGAAGCCGGACATCGGCGTGCAGAAGACCCAGAAGCTGATCGAGTCCGACAAGGTCGATTTCATCGCGGGCTACATCTGGTCGAACGTGCTGCTGGCTTCGCTCAAGCCGCTGGTCGATTCGAAGACCGTGACGGTCGTGACCAACGCCGGCGCCTCCCAGCTCGCGGGCGAGCGGTGCTCCCCGTACGTGTTCTCGACCTCCTGGCAAAACGACCAGACGCCGGAAGCGATGGGGCTGTACATGAACCAGAAGGGCGTGAAGAGCGTCTTTCTGATCGGGCCCAACTACGCCGCCGGAAAGGACATGCTTGCCGGGCTGAAAGTCACCTACAAGGGCAAGGTCGTCGGCGAGGAATATACCCGCTGGCCGGACCAGCTCGATTTCTCCGCCGAGCTGTCGAAAGCCCGCGCCAGCGGCGCGGAGTCGATTTTCGTGTTCTATCCCGGCGGCGCCGGCGTGCAGTTCGTCACGCAGTATGTGCAGTCAGGGTTGAAGAACCAGATCCCGCTCTATCAGGGGTTCACGATCGACGAGCTGTCGATCCCGCGGCTCAAGGAGCTCTCCGTCGGCATTCCCGGCGCCCAGGAATGGGTCAATGACCTGCCGAACGAAACCAACAAGAAGTTCGTCGCCGACTACATCGCCAAGTACAAGCTGCGGCCGTCGTATTACGGCGCCCAGACCTACGATGCGGCGATGCTGATCGACAGCGCCATCAAGGCGGTCAAGGGCGACCTTTCCAAAAAAGACGAAATGCGCCAGGCGATGGAAAAAGCCGATTTCAAATCGGTGCGCGGCGGCTTCAAGTTCGGCAACAACCACATCCCGATCCAGAATTTCTATCTCCAGGAGGTGGTCAAGCAGGGCGACGATTATGTGCTCAAAACCGCCGCGACCATCGTCGAGAACAGTCAGGACCGCTTCCACGACCTCTGCCCGATGAAATAGCGGCAGGGTTCACCTGAGAACCATCACCCTCGGGCGCGGGGTCGCTGTGCGCCCGGGGTGACGGGAGAGCCATGCTGTATTTCTTCGAACAGACTTTGAATGGCGTTCAGCTCGGCATGCTGCTGTTTCTGCTGGCGGCCGGTTTGACGCTGGTGTTCGGCATCATGGACCTGGTGAACCTCGCGCACGGTTCGCTTTACATGCTGGGCGCGTATTTCGCCGCGACCTTCGCGGTGCTCACCGGCAGCTTCGTCGTCGCGGTGATCCTCGCGGTGGCGGCTTCGCTCATCGCCGGCATAGTACTTGAAGTCGTCGCCATCAGACGGCTCTACGGCCGCGACCACCTCGATCACGTGCTGGGCACGTTCGGGCTTCTTCTGTTTTTCAACGAGCTGGTGCGGCTCGTCTGGGGACCCGAAGGCATGACGCTCGCGCTGCCCGCCCCGATGCTGACGGCCGTGCAGATCATTCCGGGGGTTTATTACCCGCTCTACCGGATTGTCATCATCGTTGCGACGCTCGCGGTCGCGGCGCTGCTCTATCTGCTGGTGATGCGCACCCGGCTCGGCATGCTGATCCGCGCCGGCGCCTCCAATCGCGAAATGGTCGGCGCGCTCGGCATCAACATCAGGCTGCTCTACACGCTGGTGTTCGGTCTCGGCGCCGCGCTCGCCGGTTTCGCGGGGGTGATGCAGGCTCCGATCCTGACCGTGCAGATCGGGATGGGCGAGAACATCCTGATCCTCGCGTTCGTCGTCATCATCATCGGCGGGATCGGCTCGATCCGAGGGGCGTTCGTGGCGGCGCTCATCGTTGGCCTGATCGACACGGTTGGCCGCACCTTCCTGCCCGAACTGCTGCGCCATGCGCTGAGCACCAACGCCGCGGCGACGCTCGCACCGGCACTGTCGTCGATGTCGATCTACATGCTGATGGCCGCCATCCTGGTGTTTCGCCCGGAGGGACTGTTTCCGGCGGCGACGCGATGACGGCGTTGCCTGATCAGCCTTTGCAAACGGAGATGACGGCTCCGCTGTTCACACCGCAGCGGGTCTTCACCGTCCTGCTGCTTCTCGTGCTGGCGCTGCTGCCGGTTTATACAGTTCTGACCGGGAATGCGTTTGCACTCACGCTGTTGACCCGCGTGCTCATCCTGGCGATCGGCGCGGTGAGCCTCAATCTCATCATGGGTTACGGCGGCATGGTGAGCTTCGGCCACGCCGCGTATCTCGGTATTGGCGGGTACGCGGTCGGCATCCTTGCGAAGGAGGGCATCGGCTCGGGCCTGGTGCAATGGCCGGTCGCGATCGCGGTTTCGGCCCTGTATGCGCTGCTGGTCGGCGCGCTGAGCCTGCGCACCCGCGGCGTTTATTTCATCATGATCACGCTCGCGTTCGCGCAGATGATCTATTACGTCGCGATCGGACTCGACCGATATGGCGGCGATGACGGGCTGACGATCTACCGGCGCAGCGATTTTGGCGGCCTGATCGATCTCAACAACAAAACGGTGTTCTATTACCTGTGCTTCGCGCTGCTGCTGGGTTCGATCGGTCTGGTGGCGCGTATCGTCGATTTACGCTTCGGGCTGGTCATCCGCGGCTGCCGCTCCAACGAGCGCCGGATGCGCGCCATCGGCTTTCCGACGTTTCGCTACCGGCTGGTGTGCTTCGTGATAGCCGGCGCGATGTGCGGCCTCGCAGGCGCGCTTCTTGCCAATCACACCAGCTTCGTCAGTCCGGCGCTGATGCACTGGACCCGGTCCGGCGACCTCATCGTGATGGTGGTGCTGGGCGGTCTCGGCTCGCTGTTCGGGCCGGTGATCGGCGCGGTTGCGTTTCTGCTGCTCGAAGAGGGCCTGTCGCGTTTCACCACCTATTCCAACCTGATTCTTGGACCGATCCTGCTGCTGGTCGCGATCTACGTTCACGGCGGCATCGAAGGTCTGCTCGAAGGCCGCCGCCGTGGCTGACAGCGCGCTTCTGCACGTCGACGGTCTCAGCAAGCGCTTTGGCGGCGTGATCGCAGCCGATGCGATCTCGCTCGCCATTCCTCGCGGCGAAGTCCACGCCGTGATCGGCCCCAATGGCGCGGGCAAGAGCACGCTGGTCGGGCTGATCAGCGGTGAAACCGCGCCGCAAAGCGGGACCATCCGCTTCAACGGCGGCGACATTACGCGGCTTCCGGTCTACCGGCGCAGCCGCCTCGGGCTCGCGCGCTCGTTCCAGATCACGACGTTGTTCCGCGACTTCACCGCGCTCGACAACGTGGCGCTGGCGGTACAGGCGCATCGCGGGCACTCGTTCCGGTTCTGGCGCAACGCTCTTCGCGAACCGGAATTGCGCCGGCCCGCGCTCGCAGCGCTCGAGCGCACAGGCCTCGCCGACCGCGCCGGCATGCGGGTCGCGTCGCTCAGTCACGGCGAGCACCGGCAGCTTGAAATAGCGGTGGCGCTCGCGACCGGGCCGCAGCTTCTGCTGCTCGACGAACCGATGGCGGGCATGGGACCCGACGAGTCCGCGAACATGGTCGCGCTGCTCCGCAGCCTCAAAGGCAGCATGACCATTCTGTTGATCGAGCACGACATGGAGGCGGTGTTCGCGCTCGCCGACCGCATTACCGTACTGGTCTATGGCCGCATTATCGCGAGCGGCGATCCGGCCACGGTGCGGGCCGACGCCGCCGTGCGGCAGGCCTATCTGGGCGAGAAAGACAGCGCGGAGCGGCGCCGTGGCTGACACGCCGCTGCTCGAACTGGCCGGCGTCGAGACCAGCTACGGCCAAAGCCGGGTCCTGTTCGGCGTCTCGCTTTCGATCGCGCCCGGTGAAATGGTTTCGCTCATGGGCCGCAACGGCATGGGCAAGACCACGACGGTGCGCTCGATCATGGGCCTGACGCGCTCCGGCGCCGGCTCCATCCGTTTCGCCGGTACCGAAATCCGCGATCTGCCTTCGTATCGCATCGCCAAGCTCGGTCTCGGCCTGGTGCCGGAAGGCCGTCAGGTGTTTCCCAACCTGACCGCGCGGGAAAATTTAGTTGCAACCGCCGCCGACCGCAACCGCGCCGCCGCTCCATGGACGCTGGAGAAGGTATTCGCGCTGTTTCCAAGGCTCGCCGCGCGCGCGGGCAGCATGGCGAACCTCCTTTCAGGCGGCGAGCAGCAGATGCTGGCGGTCGGTCGCGCGCTGATGACCAATCCGCGCCTTCTCATTCTCGACGAGGCGACCGAGGGGCTGGCGCCGCTGATCCGGGACGAGATCTGGCGCTGCCTTGAGCTTCTGCGCGCCGCCGGGCAGTCGATCCTCGTGATCGACAAGAATGTCGATGCGCTGACCGGAATTGCCGACCGCCACTACATCCTCGAGCGCGGCCGCGTGGTCTGGTCCGGGACTTCGGCGGCTCTCGCGGCTGCGCCGGAGATTCAGCACCGTTACCTCGGCGTTTAGGCGCCGATATTTTGGTGTCACTCAAAAGATACTTTAGGCTTGAAATATTTTCCGTTACAATTGCCTTGAACGAAATACGCACAGGGGAGTGGTTGCATGTTCAGAAAAGTGGGTATGGCCGCGCTGGCGGCCTCCTCGATTGCCGCTCTCGCAATGGCGACGGCAGCATCAGCCGCCGACAAGCCGGTGTTCGGCCTCGTGATGTCCTTCAGCGGCTGGTTTGCGCCGGTCGACGCCGACACCATTGCGGGCGCGAAGCTCGCGGTTGAAGAGATCAACGCCAATGGCGGCGTTCTCGGCCAGCCGATCGAGGTGGTCGAGTTCGACAACAAGTCCGAGCCGCCGCTTGGGGCGGATGGTGCGGTCGAGGTGATCGGCAAGGGCGCGAAAGCAATCCTGTTCCCGAGCGATTTCGATTTCGGCGCACCGGGCGCCTATGTCGCGCTGCAGAAGAATGTCGTGGCTTTTTCCGGAGCTTCGGACCCGAAGTTCGGCGTACAGGGCGTTGGCCCGCTCGCGTATTCGACCTCGAATGCGAGCCAGGCGCAGGGCGGTCTGCTCGCCGAATGGGCGTTCAAGCAGAAAGGCTTCAAGACCGCTTACGTTCTGCTCGACAATACCATCGCCTATACCAAGTCGCTGTGCGGCAGCTTTGCGACGCGCTGGACCGAGCTTGCCGGCAAAGACGCCCTGCTGGGTCAGGACACGTTCCTCAACAATGACCCCTCGATCGCCGCGCAGATCACCCGCATCACCAGCCTGAGCAAAAAGCCCGACCTGATCTTCTTCTGCTCGTATGCGCCAGGCGGCCCGAGCGCCATCCGCCAGATGCGCGCCGCCGGCATCACCGCCGCAATCGCGACCGGTGAATCGCTTGACGGCGATTACTGGGTCGGATCGGTGCCGGATCTGAGCAACTTCTACGTTGTCAGCTACGGCTCGAAGTATGGCGACGATCCCGATGCAGGCGTGAACGGCTTCTTCAAGCGCTTCGAAGCCAGGTTCGGCAGGAAGGCCGACGTGTCCTACGGGCTGCGCGGGTACGCTGCGGTGCAGGCCTGGGCGATTGCCGCGAACAAGGCGGGCTCGCTCGACGGCGCCAAAGTAGCGGCGGTCCTCGACGGTTTCGACAAACAGCCGCTGGTCATCGGACCGACCACCTACACCGGCAAGCTCCATATCCAGACGACGCGACCGATGGAGATCCTGAACGCGACCAACGGCAAGTTCTCCAGCGTCGGCCGCTTTACGGTGGAGTTGTTCCCGCCGTTGCAGTAACGCCGTACCTTACGGACGCGAGATCATGCAGCTTGCGGCGCAAGCGGTAAGCGTCCGGTTCGGCGGTCTTGTCGCGGTCGATCAGGTCAGCATCGCGCTCGCGCGCGGTGAAATTCTGGGCCTGATCGGCCCGAACGGCGCCGGCAAGACCACACTGGTCAACGTGCTGTCGGGATTCCAGCGGCCGCTCGCCGGCGCCATCGTCGTAGGCGAGCGCGACTGCACCCGATTGCCCCGCCACGATTTTCCGCGCGCGGGTGTGGCGCGGACGTTCCAGGCGGTGCGGCTGTTTCGTGGCCTGACCGTCAGCGAAAATGTCGAGGTTGGCTATCTGGGCCAGGGTCTCGGGCGCAGCGAGGCGCGGCGGCGCGCGGCGGAAATTCTCGACGAAATGCACCTCGCCGAAAAGGCGCACCGCGCGGCGGCAGGGCTGAGTTACGGCGAGGAGCGGCGTGTCGGTCTGGCGCGCGCGCTGGCGATCAATCCGCGTTTTCTGCTCCTCGACGAACCGGCCGCGGGTCTTGCCGCGGCCGAGGCCGAGGAGCTTCGCACGCTCATTCTCGAACTGCGGTCGAAGTATCAGTGCGGGGTTCTGGTGATCGAGCACAACATGGCTCTGGTCATGGGTCTGTGCGAGCGGATTCACGTGCTCGACGGCGGCCGGACCATCGCGGTTGGAACGCCGGCCGAAATCCGTGCCGATGCCGGCGTGCGCCGTGCCTATCTCGGGCCGACCGCGCCGCAATGAACGCTCCCGCTCCTCTGCTCGAAGTCTCCGGTGTCGTGGTGCGCTACGGCGCCGTGACCGCCGTGCGCGGCGTCGATCTTCACGTCAACACGGGCGAAATCGTCAGCATCGTGGGCCCCAACGGCGCCGGAAAAACCTCGCTGATCTCGGCCATCGCCGGCATCGTTGTGCCCGCCGCTGGCTCGGTCGTTTTCGCCGGCAAATCGCTGGACGGAATTGCGCTCGAGGATGTGGTGGCGCACGGGATCGCGATGGTCCCCGAGGGCCGGCACATTTTCGCGAGCCTGACCGTCACGGAGAATTTGCTGCTTGGCGCAACGGTGCGGCGCGATGCGGCGGCGGTGCGCACCGATATTGAGCGGTCGTTCGCGACGTTCCCGATTTTGGGCGAACGCCGCCGGCAGCCGGCCGGTCTGCTTTCCGGCGGCGAGCAGCAGCAGCTTGCTATTGCGCGCGCGCTCCTGTCGCGGCCGAAACTGCTGATGCTCGATGAACCGTCGCTGGGGCTGGCGCCGGCAATCGTGGACCAGGTGTACGCGCTGCTGCGATCCGTGCGCGCGGAGGGCGTGACCATCCTGCTCGTCGAGCAGAACGCCGAACGGGTCTTCGGTATTGCCGACCGCGTCCATGTCATGAGCGGCGGCGCGTTCGTGCTCAGCGGCAGCGCCGCCGAACTCAAAAACGATCAGCGTTTCGATGCTGCTTATTTTGGCGTCCGCATGCGCGACACCGCGGGCACGCGCTGATGGAGCACTTCGTCCAGACGCTGGTCGATGCGGTGAGCGTGGGCAGTCTCTACGCGCTGACCGCGCTCGGCATCGGTCTGATTTTCGGCGTGATGCGGCTGATCAATTTCGCCCACGGCGAACTGATCACGTTTGCCGCCTACGCGCTGCTGGCGCTGTTCGGGATGCCGGTGCCGGTGATGATCTTCGGCGCGGTCGCGGTTGCGGTTCTGCTGGCGCTGATCACCGAGCGTGCCGCGTTCCGGCCGTTGCGGAGCGCCGACCCGACCACGCTGCTGATCTCGTCGTTCGCGGTGAGCTTCTTCCTTCAGAAGCTGCTGATCCTGGTGGTCGGCTCGCGGCTCAAGGGCCTCGACTTTCTGCCCGGCCTTGGCCGCCAGATCGACCTCGCCGGCGTCCGGCTGCAGCTGCTGCAAATCGTGACCATCATCGTCAGCGCGGTGCTGCTCGTTGGACTGACCTGGTTTCTGCGCTCGACGACGCTGGGCCTTCAGATGCGCGCGGCCGCCGAGGACTTCCGCATGGCGCGTGTCCTTGGCGTCCGCGCCAACCGCGTCATCGCCGTGGCGTTCGCGCTGAGCGGCGTCATGGCGGCCGCGGTGTCGTGCCTGATCGTAGTGCAAACCGGCACCGTTCAGCCGCGCATGGGCCTGCAACTCGTGGTGATCGCCTTCGTCGGCACGGTCATCGGCGGCCTCGGCAGCCTGTCAGGCGCGGCGCTTGGCGGCTTTCTGGTCGGCGCGGCCTCGATCCTTCTGCAGGCGCTGCTGCCGCCGGAGCTTCGGGTGTTTCGCGAAGCCTTCGTCTTCGTCGCGGTCGCGCTGGTGCTGCTGTTCCGGCCGCAGGGACTGATCCCGGCGCGCGGCCTGCGGGAGCGGATCTGATTCCGATGCCGGATACCCCGCGCTCCCGCCTGTCCGAATTTCTGCCGCGGCTTTGGCCGCTGATCGCGCTCGTGATCGTCGTGGCCGTCATCGCGCTTGGCGCGTCGTTCGCTCCGACGGTCGTGCAGCGGCGCGCCACGCAAGGGCTGATCAACCTCGTCGCCGTGGTGGGGCTTTACGTGTTCGTCGGCAATTCCGGCGTGCTGTCGTTTGGCAATGTCGCCTTCATGGCGGTCGGCGCCTACGTCTCGGCGCTGCTGACGATGAAAGCCGGGGCAAAATCGGTATTCCTCCCGGACCTGCCATCGGTGCTCGCCCAGGCCGAGTGGGCGAGCCTGCCGGGCGCGCTCGCCGGCGGCGGTGCCGCGGCGCTGGTCGCGCTGGTCGTCGGCTGGCCGCTGATGCGGCTGTCGGGGGTGTCGGCCTCCATCGCGACGTTCGCAATCCTTGTCGTCGCCTATGTGGTGCTGGGCAACTGGACTGCCGTAACCGGAGGGCAGAACTCCCTGATGGGGCTGCCGGCCTGGGTCGATCTGTGGACCGCACTCGGCTGGGCGATTGCCGCGATGGTGATTGCGTTCGCCTATCAGGAGACCCGCTCGGCCCTGCTGCTGCGCGCCTCGCGGGAAGACGAAGCAGCGGCCCAGGCGTCCGGCGTCAACGTGGTCCGCCACCGGCTGATCGCTTTCGTTATTTCAGCTTTCCTGTCCGGCATTTCCGGGGTACTGCTCGCGCACTTTCTCGGCATTGTCCGGGTCGAGAATTTCTATCTCGACCTTACATTTCTGCTCGTCGCCATGCTGATCATCGGCGGGCGAGGCAGTCTGACCGGCGCGGTGACCGGCGCACTCGTCATCGCCGTGCTGACCGAATTGCTGCGACAGGCCGAGATCGGCGTTTCGGTCGGCGGCACTACCATCGGTGCGCCGCCGGGGATCGGCGATGTCGTTCTGGCGCTGGTCATGCTGCTGATCATTCTGTTCCGTCCCGACGGCATAGCCGCGGGGCGCGAACTGACATGGCCGTTCCGGCGGCGTTAGGAGCGGGTGAAATCCCGAAGGGCGGCGCCCACGCGCGCCACTACGCCGTTCCAGGTGCGCGCTTCGCCCTGACGAAACAGCCGCGCGGTAGGGTACCAGGGGCTGTCGTCGCGATCGAGCAGCCATCGCCAGTCGGGGATGAACGGCAGCAGGATCCAGACCGGTTTTGCCATTGCACCCGCAAGATGCGCGACGCTGGTATCGACCGAGACGACGAGATCGAGGTTGGACGCCAGCGCCGCGGTGTCCGCGAAATTCGTCAGCTCGGGACCGAAATGCAGAATGTCAGGCCGGCTGAACAGGGCGGTTGCGTCGCTGGCGCGGATTTCGCGTTGCAGGCTGACAAAGGTGGCGTCAATTCCGTCGAACGCCGGGAGCAGATCGGCGAGTGCGATCGATCGTTTGCGGTCGTTGCGGTGGTTCGGGTTTCCTGACCAGACGAGACCGATTTTGGTGCGGCCTTCGGGCCCCAGCCGCCCGCGCCATGCGGCGGCCGCTTGCGGCGACGCATGCAGGTAGGGCACCTCCGCCGGAATCGTGCCGAGGCTCGTGCCGAACGCCAGCGGAAGGCTCATGAGCGGACAATGCACGTCGAACGCGGGCAGGGCGTCGCCCTGCGACACGATCTGCGCACCGCCTGCGAGCGTTCCGAGGAGCTCGCGGAGCGATGCCGGTACTTCGAGGATCACCCGCGCGGCACGCTCGGCGACCATCGGAACGTACCGGCAGAACCCGATCGTGTCGCCGATGCCCTGCTCGGCATGGAGCAAAATGGTTTTGTCGCGCAGGTCGTCCGCACCAAGCCAGAGCGGCTGCGCAAAGGTCCGCCTCGTTTCCGCGAGCCGCGTCGACCGCCAGCGCCATTCATGCTCCGCCCAGCCGCGCCCGAAGTCGCCAAGCAGAAGCCGGAACATCGCCTGCTGGTAATGCGCCTCGGCATAGTCCGGCGCGACCGCGATCGCCCGCGCACAGCTTTCCAGCGCCTCGTCGAACCGCCTGAGATCCTGCAACGCGACGCTGCGATTGGTCAGCGCGGCGGCATAGTCCGGCTGCAGCGCGATGGCGCGATCGTAAGCCGCCAGCGCTTCCTCGAAGCGGTTGAGTTCGTATAGCGCATTGCCACGATTGGAGTGCGCGCCGGCGAAGCCCGGCGCCAGAGCGATCGCGCGGTCGCAGGCCTCCAGCGCCTCGCCGTACCGCTTGAGCTCCTTGAGCGTGTTGCCCCGGTTGGAGTGTGCTTCGGCGTAATCAGGCTGCCGGGCGATGGTCTGGTCGCAACTCGCCAGCGCCTCGTCGTAGCGCCCGAGTTCGTGCAGCGCCGCGCCGCGGTTGCACAGCGCGTCGGCGTAATCCGGCTGCAGGGCAAGCGCGCGGTCGTAGCTCGTCAGGGCTTCCGCATGGCGCCCAAGCGCGTGCAGGGCGTTGCCGCGATTGTTCAGCGCGAACGCGTGATCGGGGCTGGTTTCGAGTGCGCGGTCGATCTGCCGCACGGCTGTCGCGTGGTCCCCGCGCTGATGGGCGATGACGCCGAGGAGGTGCAGGCTGTCGAAATGTTGCGGAAGGCTCGCGAGCACCTTCCTGTAATAAGTCTCGGCATCGGCGAGCCGGCCGGCCCGATGCTGCGCCAGTCCCCTGGCGAACAGCGCTGCCAGTTCGGACATGTCCGCGCTGTGTTGAGGCTGCTCAAGCATGACGGCCGCACCCGGCTGGCGAATCGCTGGTGCTTATTAGGAGGCAGCCTGGCACCGGCGGTCAATCGGACCGTCGGACTGGTACGCGGGCGCGGGCTTAGCTCAGCGTCGCGTAATACCGGATGGCAAAATCGATCCATTCCGGCGCCGCCCAGTCGGGATGTTCGGCGCGCACTTTTGGCGCCAGCGCAACAACGATCGCATCGGCGTCCTTGCCGGCCTTGCGCTCTGCGGCCACGCGCCTGCCGAGATCGAGCATGTAGTCCCGGACCGCTGTGAGAATTTCGACGCCGCCAAGATCGCCGTGACCGGGGACCACGATGGCCGGATTCCAGCTCGACCAGTTCAGTGAGGATCTGCGCCCAGTGCGCCCCGTCGATATGGGCGTCGTCCGGCGGAAACCACGGAAAGATCGGGAAAATTCGTTCCTCGGCGAGGTCGCCCGTGAACAGGATCCGCTCCGCCGGCAGCCAGACCACCTGGTCGCCGGCGGTGTGAGCAAGCCCCCACGTCCGCAGTTCGACGGTGCGGCCTCCGAGATCAATCGTGCTCAACGCGCCGTCATAAACCTCATCGGGGGTTACAAGCTTCGTGCCCTCGAGCGCCGCGGCAATATGGGCGCCGAAGGTCCTGAACATGCCAACGTAGCCTTCGCCCTTGCGCTGGAGTTCGTCGCGCTGCGCCCGGTTGTAGTGGATCTTTGCCGCGCCCTTGAAAACCTGCGCGCCGAAACCGTGCTCGGGATGGAAATGCGTGAGCGTGAGCACCAGCGGCCGTTGTCCGGCGATCCGCTTTGCCGCATCCAGCACCTTCTGGCCGTTGGCCGGACCCATGCCGGTGTCGACCACCAGCGCCGCGTCGTTGCCGACGATGATGCCGATGTTCGGCACCAGCGGAACGCGGCGGTCGCAAATCACGATACACGCCGGGCGCGATTTCCCTGATGGCGCCCGGATCGACGTCCGGCGCGGGAGGTGCGGCATTCGCAGACGTTTCGCTCATCGAAGCTCTCCTTGCACAATTTCGGTCGCGCCGCGGCGGCGCTATTGGACATTTTAAGCTTAAAACGTCAAGCTGGCGTCCGGGATTTGCAGTCATGACGGACCACCGATGCACGACGCGCTGATCGCGCTGCATTTCAAGAACGACATCTGTCATCCGCGCGGGCTGATCCCGTTTTCGCTCGACCGTTCGACCGCGAGGGGGCGCGTTTTCTTGGAGCGTCCAAAGGCGCGCTCGATGCCGCGCGGCGCGCCGGCTGGACCATCGCGCACATGCACATCGTGTTCGCGGAGGATTATTCCGACCTTCTGCGCAACTGCACGCTGTTCCTCAAGACCGAAGCGCTGGGCGCCCTCAAGCGCGGCTCATGGGGCGCGGCGGCGTATGAGGGTTTCGAACCGGCGCCTGGAGAAATTTTCGTCACCGGCAACGCCAACAGCGCCTACCGGCGCACCGCGCTCGAAAGCCTGCTGCGCGAGCGCAACGTCGGCCGGGTGAACGTGATGGGCCTTGCGACCCAGTTTTCCGTCGAGCATACGGTGCGTGACTCAGCCGACATCGGGTTTCGCGTGCGGCTTCTCGCCGATTGCTGCATCTCCGGCGATCCCGAAGCGCATCGGGCGTCGCTGCGCACGCTTGCACTGCTGGCCGACGTGGTGAGCAGCGAAGACGTGTTCCACCAATAACCGCGAGGGGGGAGGGTGATGTTCAAGGATGGATTGCTGCGCGGGCGGCGCATTCTGGTGACCGGCGGCGGCACGGGGCTCGGCAAGGGCATGGCGGAAAAATTTCTCGCCCTCGGCGCCGAGCTTTTCATCTGCGGCCGACGCAAATCGGTATGCGAGGCCACGGCGGCCGAACTGATGAACAGGCACGGCGGCAACGTTCACGCGTACGGCGTCGATATTCGGGACGCCGCCGCGGTCGATGCGATGGTGACGGATATTTTTGCCACCGGCCCGCTTACCGATCTCGTCAACAACGCCGCCGGCAATTTCATTTCGCGCACCGAAGATCTCAGCACGCGCGGCTTCGATGCCATCGCCAACATCGTGATGCATGGAACGTTCTACGTGACCCACGCGGTTGGCCGCCGCTGGATCGCCGGCGGCCACCGCGGCAATGTGGTGTCGATCGTGGTGACCTGGATCGACAACGGCAGCCCCTACGTGGTGCCGTCGGCGATGAGCAAATCCGCCATCCATGCCATGACGATGTCGCTTGCGACCGAATGGGGTCATTACGGCATCCGCCTCAACGCCATCGCGCCGGGGGAAATCCCGACCGAAGGAGCGGGCAAGCGGCTCAATCCCGGCGGCGAGCCCGGTGCGCGTACCGAGCGAAGCAATCCGATGGGCCGGGTCGGCCGCATCGAAGAGCTGCAAAATCTGGCAACGTTCCTTCTGTCCGGCGGCTGCGACTGGCTCACCGGACAGACCATCGCGCTCGACGGCGCGCAAAGTCTCGCCACCGGCGGCAATTTCTACGAACTGCGGCACTGGACCGATGCGCAATGGCAGGCGGCCCGCGACGCCATCAAGGCACAGAACGAAAAGGATCGCGCCCAGCGCGGCACGTAGCGTTCAGCCGCGCGGGTTTGCGGGAACCAGCGCGAACACGCGGAGCGGACTGCCGCTGCCGTCCTGGATTTTGAGCGGCGCGGCAACGATCAGCGCGCCGGTCGCCGGCAGCAGATCGAGGTTGCAGAGGCATTGCAGGCCATATTTGCCCGCGCCGTGCATGTAGTAATGGCAGGGATACGGCGGCGCGAAGTGCGCGGCCTGGCCTGCGTCGGTGCCGATGGTCTCGGTGCCGAAGCCGAGCACATCGCGGCCGTTCACCAGCAGGCGCACGCAGTCCGGATCGGGCCCGGGCGTGTGCTGGCCGGTCTCGTCGAGATTTTGGTAGGCGACCGGGTCGGTGCGCTTCGACCAGTCGGTCCGCATCAGGACCCACGAGCCCGCGGGAATGCGGCCGTGCCGCCGCTCCCAGGCGGCGATGTGTTTTGTTGTTAGCAGGAAGTCCGCGTCGGCGCGGGCATCCGCGCTGCAGTCGATCACGCAGGCCGGCGCAATGAAATTCTCGACCGGCAAAGTGTCGAGCGAATTGTTCGGCAGGTCGCGGCCGGATATCCAGTGAATGGGCGCATCG
Source organism: uncultured Alphaproteobacteria bacterium (assembly GCA_963766925.1). GTDB lineage: Bacteria > Pseudomonadota > Alphaproteobacteria > Rhizobiales > Xanthobacteraceae > BOG-931. The sequence goes on along the minus strand of CAVYCI010000007.1, from coordinate 95,637 downwards.
AAATGCGTGCCGGTGTGCTCGCCGAAGCTCACGTTGTTCCAGTACCATCCCGGCCCGCTTTCGTCGTAGCGCGATATCTGCTCCATCCGGAACGGCCGGGACTGGCCCATGTCCGGCGGCAGCACGATCGCCGGAAAATCCGGCGATAAAGTCTGCGTCAGATCGACGAATTCTATGCCGCCGCCGGCCGCCAGCGCACGCAGCCTTGCCTGAAGTGTGGGCGCGGCGTTTTTGCTCTCACGCAGCTTTCCCGTGGCTGGCTTCCTGCCGGAACGCTTCCCGGCGGCAACTTTCTTCTTCCGTGCCGTTTTCATCGCCCGCCCTCGCCGAGTTCGCGTTCGAGCGCCTTCGCATTGTCGAGGTGCCGGGCAAGCCAGTCCTGCGCGACGTCGCCGGGGTAAACGTCCTCGACCGACCCTTTCAGGGCCTCGACCGCAGCCGCGGCCACGGCGGCCGGCGAAAGCTTCGGCGGTTGCTCGAGCTGGTCCCATTCGTCATCGACCGGGCCGGGAAACAGATTGATCACGCGCACGCCCGCGGGTCGCAAATCCGCGCGTAATGCCTGCGACAGCGAATACGCTGCCGCCTGCGACGCCGAAAAGGTGCCGTGCGCCGGATAGTTCGAAAGCGCGAAGATCGAGAGCACGTTGACCCAGGCGATTGCGTTCGCCGGTCCGTCGGCGGCGCGCGCCATCAGCGCGGGCGCGAATTCCTGCGCGAGCCGCAGCAGGCCGAAATAATTCACGTCCATTTCAAGCTGCGCCGTTTCGACGCCGCGGCGCGCACTGATGCCGAAGGCGCGATGGCAGGCGGCGGTGTTGACGATGATATCGACCTTGCCGCCGATCTCGCCCGCAAGCTCGCGCACCGAGCGTCCGTCGGTGACGTCCAGCGGCACGACGTGCGCCCCCGGCAGCGACAGCAAAGCCTCGAAACCCGACGCCTTTTTCCATGGCTCGGCCTCGCCGACCCAGATCAGATCGCTGCCGGCGGCGGCGATCGCGCGCACCATCGCCTGGCCGACGGGCGATTTGCCGTCGGTGACCAGCACCTTGCGCTGCCGCGGATCGCAGGTCATTTCGCGCAACTTCGGATCGTCGGACAAAAGCGGCCTCCCATTCGCCGGTGACGCGACCAGCACGGCGGCTCCGGCGCGGTCGAGCGCGGCTGCGACGCGCACCCGCCGCGGCGCTGTGCCGACGGTTTCGTGCAGGTAAGCGATCACGTTGACGCCGGTATCGAGCCGGACCGTGCCGACGCGCCACGGCAGGCGTTCCCGAAAATACAGTTCCTGGGCGGCGTGCAGCACGGTCTCGCAGAGCAGTTCGCCGTGCCCGTCCTGCGGCCGCCACGCCAGCCGTTCCGACCAGCAGACATTGCAGACTTCGCGGGGCGGATATTGAACCGCGCCGCACTCCCGGCAGACCTGAAGTTCCAGCACGCCGCGCGCCGCAGCCGCCGTCAGCCCCAGCGCGACCCGGCTTCGCGCGCCCGGCGGCAGCGTCGGCTGCCGGGTGCGGCGCAGCGGATTTTTGCGCTTTGTCTGCTGTGCGCGTTTGGGTACGTCCGGCGTCATGCTGATGCTGTCCCCTACGCCGCGGCGAGCACGACTGCGCCGCTGCAAATGCCGCGATCGTAATTGATCATGCCGAAGCCGGAGGCGATACCAAGCCTCGGTTCCGCGACCCGGGCGCCGCGGGTTTCGCCCGTAAGCTGCCGGATCGCCTCGACGATGGCGAGATGTCCGCCCGCCGCGCCCGCCTGGCCGACCGACAGTTGTCCGCCCGATGTGTTGAACGGAAACGTGCCGTCCGCCTCGAACGTATGGCGCCGGATGAAATCGGGTCCTTCGCCCTTTTCACAAAAGCCGAGGTCCTCGAACTGAAGCACGTTGATCACCGGGTAATCGTCGTAGGTCTGGAGAAAGTCGATGTCGTCCGGGCCGACACCGGCCTGCTGATAAAGTTCATCGCGGTCGACGGCCCAGCCGCCGCGAAACTGCACCGGATCGTCCGGAAACGCGTTGTGGCATTCGATGGCGCCAATGAGCCGCGCGAACGGCAGGTTCAAATCCTCCGCCGTCCGCCGCCGCATGACGAGGAACCCCTCCGCGCCCGCGCACGGCATGACGCAATCGAACAGCCGAAGCGGATCGGCAATCAGGCGCGCGTCGAGATACTGTTCGAGCGTCAGCGGGCGCCTGAACAGCGCCAGCGGATTTTTCAGCGCGTTGTTGCGCTGCGCGACGCAAAGCTTCCCGAAATCTTTGCGCTCCGCGCCAAAGGTCCGCATGTAGTACGCCGTCAGCAGCGCGAAGCTCGTGTTCGGGCCGCCGGAGCCGTAAGGGTAAACCGCGTCCTGCGAGAACTGGCTGAACGCCGAGGTGTTGCGGCGAAAGCTGTCGGTGTGATTGGTGTCGCCGGCGATGCAGGCGACGATTTCGGCGTCGCCGCATTGCACCGCGCGTGCCGCGCGCCGGATCGAGACGATCCCCGCGGCGCCGCCCATCGGCACGTGATCGAGCCAGCGCACTGTCATTCCCAGATGCTGCGTGAGGCCGACCGCGGTGTCCGGCGCGAGCGTGAAACTCGCGACGGCGAGCCCGTCGATCCGCGTCTTTGGAATTTTGGCCGCCGCGATCAGTCGCGCCATGGCGCGCCCGAGGAACCAGTGCGCGCTGCGGATCGAATATCGCACGTACGGAACCGTCACCGGCGCCGCCAGCACCACGTCGTCATAGCCGGCGCGGGCCATCAGTGCGATCCGCCAAGATAGGTCGCGACCACACGCGGATCGACGGCGAGACTGGCTGCCGGGCCCTGATTGGTGATTTCGCCCATTTCCAGCACGTAGCCGTAATCGGCGGTCTCGAGCGCCGCGCGCGCGTTCTGCTCGACCAGCAGGATCGAGACGCCGAGTTCGCGTAACGAGGCAACGATGCGGAAGATTTCGCGCACGATCAGCGGCGCGAGCCCAAGGCTCGGCTCGTCGAGCAGCAGCAGACGCGGCCGCGCCATCAGGGCACGGCCGAGCGCCAGCATCTGCCGTTCGCCGCCGGACAGCGTGTGCGCCTTTTGCCGGCGCCGTTCGGCGAGCCGGGGAAAGCGGCCGTAAACCTGCTCGAGATCTTGCTTCACGTCGTTTCCATTGCGCCGGCGCGTGTAGCCGCCGAGCAGCAGATTATCGCCAACCGTAATATCGCCGAAAAGCTCGCGGCTTTCGGGCACGAGACAGAAGCCGCGCTCGACGCGGTCCTCGACGTCGAGGCGCTGAAGATCGATGCCATCGTAAATCACGCGGCCGCGCGAGCGCAGCAGCCCGGCGGCTGCCGCGAGCAGCGTGGTCTTGCCGGCGCCGTTCGGGCCGATCACCGTGACGATCTGGCCCGGCTGCATCGCCAGCGAAACGCCGCGCACCGCTTCGACCTTGCCGTAGGCGACGTGCAGGTCGCTCGATTTCCAGCAAGCGCCGTCACGCCACGCTGCCGAGATAGGCTTCCTGAACCCTTGGATCGGCGCGCACCGCTGACGGCGTGCCTTCCACCAGCTTTGAGCCGAAATCCATCACGACGATGCGGTCGACCAGCCCCATGACGAATTCCACGTCATGCTCGACCAGCAGAACGGTGACTCCTTCGCTGCGCAGGCCGCGCAGCAGGCCGGCGAGCGCGAGCTTCTCCGGACGGCTCAAACCGGCGGCCGGCTCGTCGAGGATGATCAGGGCCGGATCGGCGGCGAGCGCGCGGGCGACTTCGAGGATGCGCTGACGGCCAAGCGGCAAATTGCCGGCAAGCTCGTTCGGCACTGGCCGGCGAGGCCGACGCGCTCAAGCTGCCGCAGTGCTTCGCCGCGGGCGCGCGCTTCCTCGGCGCGGTCGAGCCGCAGCGCTCCGCCCAGAAAGCCGGAGCGGGTGCGCAGATAGGTGCCCAGCAGCACATTGTCGATCGCCGACATGCTGGAGCGAAGTTTCACGTGCTGAAAGGTGCGCGCGATGCCGGCCTGCGCGATGCGCCGCTGATTCGAAGCGGGTAATGTCCTGTCCGAGAAAGGCGACAGTGCCGCCGTCGCTTCGCAGCGCCCCGGTGACGAGATTGAACAGGGTGCTTTTGCCCGCGCCGTTCGGGCCGATCAGGCCGACGATTTCGCCGGCCGCGATCGTGAACCCGACCTGACTTACGGCTTCCAGTCCGCCGAAGCGTTTGATCAGACGGTCCACCGCGAGCAGCGGCGTGCCCGGTTCCGGCATCCGCCGTCGCGGCAGCGGCGCGGCGGTGTCGTCGGCCTGGGTCGTTCGACGGGGCAGATAGCGCAGCACGAAGGGCAGCACGCCGCGGCGCGCGAAGTGAAGCGCCAGCACGTAGATGACCGCGAACACGATCACCTCCAGTTGCTGCCCGTTGGTGAAAAAGTGGGGCAGGATGTCCTGCACCGCATTGGTCAGGAGAGTGAGCAGCGCCGAGCCGACCACGGCGCCGGCGATATGACCCGATCCGCCGAGGATCGCCATGAACAGATATTCGATGCCCATGCGGACATCGAACGGCGCCGGACTGACGAAGCGGCTCATATGCGCGTAAAGCCAGCCCGACAGCGCCGCGAGCACGGCGGCGATCACGAACGTAACCAGCCGGATGCGAAAGACGTTGATGCCGAGGCTCTCGACCATCACCGCGCCGCCGCGCAGGCTGCGGATGGCGCGGCCCTCGCGCGACTCCAGCAGATTGGCGGCCGCCAGCATGGCGAGCCCGAGCATGATCCAGATCAGATAGTAGATCGCAGGGCCCGGCTCGAGCGAGACCGGTCCGATCCAGATCGGCGGAACGTTCGAGAGGCCGTTGTGGCCCCCGAGCGCGTCGATGTTGCCGAACAGAAAGTAGATCGACAGGCCCCAGGCAATCGTGCCGAGCGGCAGGAAATGTCCGCCGAGCCGGAGCGTAACCGCGCCAAGCAGCGCCGCCACGGCACCGGTTACGGCGACCGCGAACAGCAAACCGAGCCACGGCGAAACGCCATGCGCCGTCGTCAGCCAGGCGGTCGCGTAGGCGCCGATGCCTACGAATGCCGCCTGGCCAAACGAGGTGAGGCCGCCGACGCCGGTGAGCAGCACGACGCCGAGCACGACCAGCGCATAGATCCCGATGTAATTGAGAAGCGTTATGGTGAACTGCGCCGCCCAAAGCGGCGCCGCCGCCATGATGGCGATGACGACTACGGTTACGATCCGGATCGCCTGCCGGCTCATTCGATCTCCGCGTCTTCCTCGTCGACGTGGGTAAGCGACAGCGAGCGCCACAGCAGAACCGGAATCAGCAGGCCGAACACCATTACTTCCTTGAACGAGCTGTTCCAGAACGAGGCGAAGCTTTCGAGGATGCCGACCAGCAGCGCGCCGATCGCAGTGCCCGGATAGCTGACGAGGCCGCCGATGATCGCGCCGACGAACGCCTTCAATCCGATGATGAACCCGGAATTGTAATACAGCGTCGTGACCGGACTGATCAGAATTCCGGAGATCGCCCCAAGCAGCGAGGCGAGCAGAAACGCCAGCGTTCCGGTATGCGCCGGCCGGATCCCGACAATGCGCGCGCCGACGCGGTTGATGGCGGTGGCGCGCAGCGCCTTGCCGGTCAGCGTATGCTCGAAAAACAGAAACAGCATCAGGCAAAATACGGCGGCGGCCGCTACCATCAGTATCGTCTGCGACGTGACGATCACGCTGCCGAAACGGAACACCTCGTTGGTGAGTGGCCTCGTGCGGAAACCTTCCGCTCCGAAGAACAGCAGGCCCAGCCCGGAAAGCCCGAAGGTCAGCGCGACCGAAACGATCAGCAGCAGCAAAACCGAGGCATCTGCGATCGGCCGCAGCGCGATCCGCTCGATCAGCGGTCCGATCGGCACCACGAGCGCGATGGCGAGCGGAATTTGTATCCAGGACGGCAGGCTGATGCCGGCGGTGAACCAGGCGATCGCCGCGGGAATGAGCGGAAGCACCCCGTAACCCACGAGGCCGCGGGGAATGCGGGAGGCCTGACCGCGCCGCGCGTAGTGCACGATCTCGACGAGACACGCCACCACCGCCAGCGTGGCGATCAGATAAACGGTTCCCGGCAGCCGGTTGAGCTGTAGCGACGCGAGCGTCAGGGCCGCGAACGCGACGATGTCGCCGAACGGCACAAACACCACGCGCGTGACCGAGAAAATCAGCACCAGTCCCAGCCCGACAAGGACGTAAATCGATCCGGTGGCGATGCCGTCGATGCCGAGGATGAGACCGATGTCTGGCGTCATGCCTGCGCCTTGGGCGTCCGCGTTGCGCCGGTCCGTGAAGGCCGCACCGGTTAACTCCGTGCCAGAGCGAGGGCCAGGATGGATTGGGCCGTTCGCGCATCATCGCAGGCGGCGCCGCGCCAGACAATGTGCTGGTCGGGGCGAACCAGCAGCAGTCCGTGTCCATAGACCGCGTTGTGCTCCGGATCGACGCGGACGACATCGAGCGGGATCCCGAAGTCCTGTGCCGCGGCGACTAGGGTGCCCGATTGCTCGACGCCCGAGCAGAGCAGGGTGAACCAGGGTCCGAGGCGGTCGAAAATCGGGGTGCCGTCGCGCAGGATCACGCTCGGCAGCCGTGCGCCGGGTACTGTCGAGGGGATGTACTCCAGTTCGGCGCGGGGGACTTCGTCATCGGGCGCCGCCGCGATAACCGGGGAGTCGCTATAGACGTACCCCAGCTCGATCCCGTAGCTCTCGTTCTCCGCATTGCCGAACGCCGCTATCCGTCGGCCGGCTTCTGCGCGTGCGACCTCGCCTTCGGCTCCCGGGGCCTCGAGATCGGGGGTGTACAGACTTCCGATTTCGCGCCGCGTCACGCTGTGCCGGCGTGCGGCGTCGCGGTTGCGCAGTCCGACCGGCCGCCGCTCGCGGTCGTAGGAGCGGAGCAGCGCCGGCGACGCGAACCCGCGCAGCACGGCGGCGAGCTTCCAGCCCAGATCGCAGGCGTCGCCGATGCCGGTGTTCATCCCGTAGCCGCCCGTCGGGATGTACTGATGCGCGGCGTCGCCAGCCAAAAATACACGGCCTGCGCCATAGGAATCGGCCACCAGAAGGTGAGGCGTCCAGGCGTTGGCCACCAGGATTTCGCAGTCGAAATCGCGGCCGGCGAAGTCACGCAGCAGCGCGCGCGGATCGATGTTGTCCGGCGCCACATCGCTGCTGAACCGGGATTGCAGCGTCCAGGTGTCCCGGTCGTTCTGGGCGATCAGCGTGCCCCGGTCGGACTGATAGTGCCACGCGATGCCGAAGCGCTGAAGAACATCGGTCGCGCCCGAGCGAAAATGGGTCATGAACCGCGGCATGATCGCGGCCTCGCCGTCAAGCCCGATGCCGAGGCAGTGACGGACCTGGCTTGAACCGCCGTCGCAGCCGACGAGATAATCGCAGCGTATCTGCTCGGGCTCGCCGTCTGCCGGACGCAGCGTCGCCGTCACCCCGTCCGCATCCTGCGTCAGTTCCTCAAAGGCGACGCTCCAGCGCGCCTCGATCCGGCTGTGCGCCGAAGCCGCCCTCGCGAGGACCGGCTCGATGTCCACCTGCGACACGCGCATCGGCGGCTCGCCGGGCATGCTGCCGTCGTTCCTCTCCCGGATCAGGGCCCGCCATTGCGCGACGCTCGGATAACGGAAACGGTGCAGTTCGTGTCCGGACAGGCGGGTGACCCACGAAACATCGAAGTTATTTGCTTCCGGGACTCCGACCGCACGCAGCCGGTCTGCAAGACCAAGCCGCCGGAACAGCTCCATGCTCCGGCCATTGGTGATGTCCATCTTCGGGTGGCGCGTCGTCGTTGCGTTGCGCTCCACCAGCAGCGTGGAAATGCCCCGGCGTGCGAGATCACAGGCAAGCGTCATTCCGACCGGGCCTGCGCCCGCGACGATGACCGGGACGTGCTTCATTCGGCCTTCGCCGTCGATGAGGAAGCGTTCCCGGGAAACGGAATGACCGGCAATTTCGTGTTCATGTGTACCGTCAACAAGGCCATTGCAGGCACATTGTTTCAAGCTTAAAAAGTTGTGGAGGGACAGTTATCCGCTTGGCACCGCGGGCGCGCAAGAGGCCGCCGATGGAGGTTCGCTTGAACAGATTGTTCCGTGCGCTGGGCGTTGCGGCCATCGGATCGGCGCTCGCTGTTCCCGCGACCGCGGCCGAGATCACCGTCGGACTGGTCACCTCGATGACCGGCCCAGGTGCTTCGATCGGCATCCCTTACGCGAAAGGCGCCGCGCCGGGCCTTGCGTACCGGGACGAAGTCAACGGCATCAAGATCAAGCTGATCCAGCTCGACGATGCCTCCGATCCGTCGACCGGCACGCGCGACGCCCGCAAGCTCATCGAGCAGGACAAGGTCGACGTCCTGATGGGTGCGGGAAGCACGCCAACCTCGATCGCCATCACGGCGGTCTGTCACGAGCTGAAAGTCCCCTGCATCACGCTTGCTCCGGCCAATGTCCCGCGGCGAACCCGGCTCCTGGATGATCTCGATCCCGCAGCCGCCGACGCTGATGGTCGAAGTCGTGGTCGACTACATGAAGGCCGCGGGCGTGAAGACGGTTGGCTATATCGGCTTCAGCGATGGCTGGGGCGATCTGGTTTATGGCGGGCTGGAAAAGTCCGCCGGTCCCGACGGCATCAAAATCCTGACCAACGAGCGCTATGCGCGCGCCGACACGTCCGTGACCGCGCAGGCGCTCCACATCGTCGCGGCCGCAGCCGGACGCGGTGATGACCGGCGGGTCGGGCACGCCGGGCGCGCTGCCGTTCATTGCGCTTGCGCGAGCGCGGCTACACCAAAGCAGATTTACGGCACGCCGCGCATTGATCAATCCGGATTTCGTGCGCGTCGGCGGCGCGGCCGTCGAGGGCATGATCTGCCTCGACCGGCCCGGTCGTGGTCGCCGATCAGCTTCCCGACTCGGCATCCGACCAAGAAAATCTCGCTCGAATACCAGCGACGCCTATCAGAAAGCGAACAACGAACCGGCCGCGCGGCGCGTTCGGTCCTATACGCCTTCGACGGCTGGCTGGTTCTCCTGGATGCCGCCAAGCGCGCTCTCGCTGACGGCGCGCAGCCGGGTACGCCTGAATTCCGCACCGCCGCTGCGCGACGCCATGGTCAACGCCAAGGAAGTTGTCGGCACCCACGGCGTCTATAATTTCACCCCGGGCCAGAGCTTCGGCGTCGACCGAGCGCGCGCTGGTGCTGGTCAAGCTAGTAGACGGCAAGTGGAAGCTGCTGCCATAGCGGCGGGCGGTCAAAGCCCCTTCGGGTTCGCCATGAACTCCTCGATGATTTCCGGCGGCGGCTTGACGTAATCCGAGACGCGGCTCACGCCGAGACCGGTGGAGCGCTTAGTTTGACCGCAAGTTCGGCCATCTTGACCACGATCGGAATGCCGTTGATGACCGGCGCGCCGTCGACGGCGTGCCCTTTGATCGCGGCGAACAGCAGCATCGGAATTCCGCCGCCGGGAATGAGAACGTCGCAGCCGCCCGCGACCAGCGGCCTTGCCTGTTCGGCGAACAGGCGCTCGACCTCGCGGCGAGCGCTTCGCGATTCATAGGCCTTCAAAATCTGCCCGGGCTCGAACGTCATGGCGTGCACGCCGGTGACGCGGCGCTCAAGCCCGTATTTGTCGATCTGATGATGAAACCAGGAAATGTAGCGCGGATTGATCGTGACGATGCCGCTGCGCTGGCCAAGCTGGCAGGCGTGGAGCATCGACGCCTCGCCGAGCGCCACGACCGGAATGTCGACGACCGAGCGCGCTTCATAAAGACCGGCGTCCTGGAAATGGCCGATGACGAAGGCGTCGTAGCCTTCGCGTTCGGCCTTCACCGCATTGCAGATCACTTCGCGCGCGCAGCGGAATTCGACGATCGGATGGGCGTAATTGTCATGCGGCGTGATGCCCTTGATGTCGACGGTGGTGCCGGGATCGACAATTTCGGCAAGGTGCCGCACGCAGCCGCTCCCAGTAAACTTTGCCGTGCTCTTCGTCGACGTAGCTCTGATACCAGATCCGGATCGGGGCCATTGATGCGTGTTCCTGGATGCCTGGTGCTAAAGGCTGATGCTGGCGATGCTGGCGCCGCCGCAGACGTAAAGAAGCTGGCCGGTGACGAACGAGTTTTCGGGATCCGCGAAGAACATGACGGCGCGCGCGACGTCGTCGCTGCGCCCGAGCCGGCCGACCGGAATTGTTTTGGCAAGCGCCGCCTCGCGCTCGCTGTTTGCGGGGATCACGTCGCGGAACATTTCGGTGTCCGCGATCGGGCCAGGCGCGACGACGTTGACCGTGATGCCGAACGGCGCGAGTTCAAGCGCCCAGGTGCGCGCCATGCCGATCATGCCGGCCTTGGTCGCGGAATAGGCGGTGCGGGTTTGCAAGCCCGAGCGCCGCGCGCGACGACATCAGCACGATGCGGCCGAACCGCGCGCTCGCGCATGCCCGGCAGCAAGGCCTGCACGATCAGGATCGCGGCGCCGAGATGAAGCTGCGTCAGGTCGTGCAGATCCTCCTGTTTCACGTCCGCGAGCAGGCCTGGCCGGATCGCGCCGGCGTTGTGTACGAAGGTGCGACCGCAAATCGCCCGGCGATATCGGCGGCGGCCTGCTCGGTGGCGTCGGCGTCGAGCAGATCGACTTCGACCGCATGCAGCGCTTTATCCGACCAGTCCGGACGCCGGCGCGCCAGCGACACCACCTCATAGCCGGCATCGAGCATGCGGCGGCAGATGGCTGCGCCGATGCCCGTGCTTGCCGCCGGTGACGATCGCGACCGGGCGTTCGCTCATCGCGCGCTCACATGAACAGCTGGATGTTGCCGAACGCGGCGTCGCAATTGACGAGATCGACGCGCTTCAGCTTGATCTTCAGCCTGCCGTCGACCACCGTCAGCGTGTGCGTCGCCCAGGCGGCGTACAGCGTCCTGCTCGTCGAGCCGCGTCTCGACATAGTGCATCGGCGTCCAGGTCACATAGTCGTTGGCGGCCTCGTCGCGCCGGTCGATCTGCGGCGCCTGCAGCACGTGATGGCAGCGGCTCTTCGGCTTCTGGCTGAAGGTGCGGTTGCCCTTCAGCCGCTCGACGCGGATGCGCGAGCAGCAGCTTGTCCTCGTACATCAGCGACGTCGGTGAGCCGCGGATCGGTCTGGCCCCATTCGAGCGGCATCCAGTAGATGCCGTCCTCGGCGAACAGGTCGAGCCATTCCTCGAAGCGTGCTGGTCGATCAGCCGCGCCTCGCGGATGACGAAATCGATCAGTTCCTGGTCGGTCGGGCACGCTCATCGCGGCTCCGTCACATCGACATCGTCATGAATTTCGCCCAGGCGCGGAACTGGTTGCGCATCTGCCATTCGCGTCGTGCCGTTGGTCACGGCGGTGTCGCTGTCGGCCTCTCGCCGGATCGTAGAGCCGCTGCATGTTGACCCACGGGTTGCCGTCGACGTGCAGCCCCTCCTGCGCGCGCTCGTACATTTCGAGATCGTCGTGGCCGACGACCGAGGTCGGCGCGTTGATCAGGCGGTTGTACATCAGCGTGCGCTCGAGCAGCAGGTCCGGCGCGTCGACCAGGCGGAAGGTCCAGGATTCCGACCAGCGTCGGTCGGCCGCGATCGGCTTGAACAGGCGCAGCAGCTGGATCGGCCCCTTGACCATCAGATTGGGGAAATAGACGGTGTTGTGCCGGTTCTCGTCGAGGATCGCCTTGGCGCGCTCCTCGCCATAGGCCGCGACCATCTGCTCGAAATAGCCCGGGACCGCCGAATAGTCGGAGTGGATCGAGTGGTGCACGCCGGTGTGGCCGTGGCCGTTCGCGCCAGATCGCGGATGCCCATGTTCTCGAAGAATTCGTAGGGCGCCATGAACGGCGCGTAGATCTCGACCGCCATCGGCTTCTTGTCGCTGCCGGGCGGCGCCTTCTTCCAGACTTCGATCGCGGTGCCGGCCGAGGACTCGTGCGCGACCATCGGATGGCAGGTGTCGGTCTGGTTCTCGACCAGCATTTTCCAGTTGCAATTGTGCATGTAGCGCAGCACGCCGCCGGCGACTTCGAGCCGCCCGGCCGGCGAGCGGTCGACCATGTTGTCGAGGCTCGACAGGCTCTCGCCGAAATAACTCCTCGAAGTCCGGGCCCGCGTCGTTGAGCTTGGCGAACACGAAGCCGCGATAATTGTGCACGTGCCGGACCGGCGTCATGCCCTTGCGCGGCGTGCGCTGTCGTCGAAGCCGGTGTTCTCGTAGCCCTTGCGCAGCGGGATCGCGAGCAGCGAGCCGTCGGTGCGGAACGTCCAGGCGTGATAGGGGCAGCGGAAAAATTTGCCGGCGTTGCCGCAGGTTTCGGTGGTGATGCGCGTGCCCTTGTGCGGGCAGCGGTTGTACAGCACGTGCACGGCGCCGTCGGTGTGGCGCACCATCAGCGACCGGCTGCGTGCCGATCGTGGTGCCGTAATAATCGCCGGGATTCGGGCATCTGGCTGTCGTGGCCGACATAGACCCAGGTGTTGGCGAACAGGTGCTCCATCTCGAGCTCGAACATTTCCTGGTCGACATAGACGTCGCGGTGGACTTCGGTCTCGCGCACGAGATCATGAACCGCAGCCGCATTGCCGTTGTATCTGTTCATGCGCGGTCTCCCGGGTTCCTAAAGATCAAGAACGAGGCGGGGGGTCTTTGCGCGCGATACGCAAATCTGCATCACCCGGTTTTCAGCACGCTCACTGTCGCTGAGAATGTGATCGCGGTGATCCGGCACGCCCTCAAGCACGGCAACCTGACATATTCCACATTCGCCACGCTGGCAGTCATACATTGGATCGACGGCTTCATCGATCAGCACCTGAAGGATGCTCTTGTCCGGCGGAACCATGAAGGTGAGGCCGGAGCGTTTCAGCACAACCTCGATTTCGGTGTCTCCGTCCATAATGGCTCCATCGAACTCCCGCGCGATATTTTAGGCTTAAAACAACCGGACATGAAAGCATCTTCATCGACCGGCGGTTACATGGCCGCGCGTGCCATCACGCCTGCCTGGAACCGCGACCGCACCCCCATTTTCGCGAGAATGTGAGCGACGTGAGTACGGATCGTGGCGACGGATACGGAACGGCGTTCGGCGATTTGCGCGTTGCTGAGACCTTCAGCGAGGCAGGACAGTACGCGGACCTCCGCGTCCGTCAGGAGAAAACGCGTACGGAAATCCTCCGGCAGCATTCCCGCAGGCGAGTGCAGGCCGATGATTACAAACAGTTCGCCCGTGCCGGCGCGGGCGGTGTGGAGACGGGCGGTCAGCCGTGCGCCCGAGACCGTGACAAAATGAAGCTCTGCCGAGCCTGCGTTTCCGCAGGCATGGCGCCGCACCTTCTCGACCAGCGAAGCCGGAAGCGACCGGCCGCGCCCGAGATGGCCCGCAAGCAGTCGGCGTGCGGCCTTCGATGCCCAAACGATTTGTCCACCGGAGCGCAAGGCCAGCCGGGGCCGGCCTTCAGCCTCGTCAAGCAGCGATTCCAGCACGGGGCTGTCCGTGTTCATCGCCGCGATACGGCCGCATCGGCGCACGGCTGTCTCCAGGTCGGGGATGACGTGCGAGAGCGCCAGAAGATCGCGATGACCGAAATCGGGCTCCCCCTTCGGCCGGCATAGAAAGACGTTGACGGCGCCCGCCTCCAGGTAGCGGGCCTCGCTCAGGCGCAGATGCAGAAGAAACCGGGCGTTCTTGCTCGGCGCCCATTCCGCGTACAGGGGATGCCTCTGCATGGCGTTCCATTCGGGCAGGCTGCTCGCCGGAATGATCCACGAAACCCCGTATCGGCGAACCGCGTGGTTGATCGGGTCGGAGTCAAACCAGTCGCGCCGGTATTCCCGCAGGATGGCCGGATCGGTGCAGCCCAGAATTTCGATCGCCCCGTCCTCGGGGCTGTGTGTGAAGGAGCCGAGGCTGCAACCCAGCGCCTCCTGCAAGGCGCGAAGGGAGTCCTGTGCCAGTTCGCGCAGCGTGACCGCTTCGCGGCTTGCCTCGATCACGTCGAGGAGGGGGCCCCTGATCGTCAGCATAAGCAAAAAGATACAGCATCCCGCGCGCCGGGCAACATGCGATCTCATCCAGAACGATGAGAAACCGGGTGCGCGAAGTCATCCCTTCAGAGGACGCCCCTGAGCCGCCGATCGCCTAGTCAGGGATAACGGCGAGGAGGCGGTCATGGCGAAACACGAGAATGCCCAATGCGAAAGCTTCATGGTCCCGGTGACCGTGGAAAATGTTCCCGACGCGAAAATCTACGGCGAACTGTGCGTGCCGTCCGGAACCGCGCCGGATACGGTCCAGCTCCTGGTCCACGGCACGACTTACAATCACAATTACTGGGACTGGCCGGAACAGCCCGGGCAGCATTCCCATGTCCGTGCCGCCCTTGATGCCGGCTTCGCGACGTTCAACGTGGATCGCCTCGGGGTTGGCCAGAGCAGCAAGCCGGCTTCGCATCTGGTGACGCTGGCCGCGACCGTCGACACGCTTCACCAGATCATCACCAAACTTCGATCCGGGGCCATCGGCAATCGAAAATTTTCCCGCGTCGTTTATTTCGGCAGTTCCCTCTCTACAGCTTATGGCTGGGTGGAAGCCTCGCTGCACAACGACGTCGACGCCTTTGTGCTGACCGGGCTTGCCCACTTCACCCGTCCGACATTCCTCGGACTGGTGAAGGAGAACCTGTACACGGTCGGCGACGATCCGACATTTTCCAAAGCGGGCCTCGATGGCGGCTACATCACCAGCCGCCCTGGATCGAAATCGATCTTCTTCTACAACACGGCGAACGCCGATCAGCGCGTGATCGACGCCGACGAGCGGCTCAAGGACGTGGTCTCCGGAATGTTGATCGAACAGAGCGTGCCGCTGGTACTCGCACCGCCGCCCCAGGAGTCGCCATCGAGGTTCATTTGCGTCCCAACGCTTGTGGTTTTGGGCGAGCACGACATGACGGTGGCCGGCCCGGACGGGATCGTCTGCACGCAGGAAACCGTCAGGAATGCCGAAGCGCCCTATTATCCTCTCGTACCGGGGGGGATCGACGTGCACGTCGTGCCCGGGACCGGCCACTCGCTGCCACTCCACCGCAACGGCCGAAGCACCGCCGATTTCATTAACGGCTGGCTTATCCGTAATGGCGGCGTCGATCCGCGTCGCGGTTGAGCGCGACGTTCGAGAGCGTCAAGCGGCGCGAGGGCGCGATGCCATATTGTGAAACAGCGGACCAGATGGTCCTCTACTACGAGGATTTCGGCGAAGGTCCGCCGGTGGTGTTCACCAACGCCGGAAACCTCACGCACAAAATGTGGATGGGGCAGGTCGCCGCGCTGGCGCCGGCGTACCGCACCGTCACCTACGACATCCGCGGCACCGGACTTTCGGGGATGCCCCGCGGCGGTTACACCGCAGAAACGGCCGCCGATGATCTCTGCGTGCTCGTGGAACGCCTGAAGCTCGGACCGGCTACGCTCGCCGCTCACGGGATCGGCACGCATGTTGCGATGATCGCGGCTGCAAGACGCCCCGATCTGGTCAACGCTTTGGTGATGGTCAGCGGCGGGCCGTGGTTCAGCGGCGAGCATGATGGCGTCACCGGCGGCCTTGCGGCCGAATTCCTCGACTTTCTCGCCGGGCGAGGCGAGCGTGGTATTCCCTACGCAGCAATGTGTCAGGAGATGATCGACGCCTGGCTGTTCCACAGGCCGCCGCCCGCCGGTATTGTTCATTTTCTGCTCGAACAGGCACTGGCCTGGCCGCAATACGTGCTCGGTTCTTTCTCGGGGAGCATGCGCGATATCGATCACCGCGAACGCATGGCCGCAATCGCCTGTCCTGCGCTGATCATCCACGGCAGGCACGACCGCAAGCAATTACATGCGGGCGCCGAATACTGCGCGCGGCACATGCTCGACGCCCGGCTGGTGACGCTGGAGGAAAGCGCCCACATGGGCCAGCTCGAGCAACCCGGGGCGTTCAACGCCGCCCTGACGGCGTTCCTTCGCGAGGTGAGTACCGGCGAACAGGCAGCCTGATACGGCGACGCCGTGCGCGGCGCGTTTACTATCGCTCCGCGGCAGGCCACATTTGCGCTGAAGGTATGTGCGTCCGCGCCATACAATCGGCAGGAGGGACGAATATCAATGCGCATTGCCGTACTCGGTGGTGGAAATGGTTCGTTTGCCGCCGCCGGCGACATGACGCTGGCCGGTCACGATGTGCGGCTTTGGCGGCGTGACCGTGAGGCGGTCGCGGCGCACCAGGCGGCCGGCGGGATCGTCGTCGTCAAAGATTTTCGCGGACGCCATGAAGCCAGGCTCGCGCTGGTCACGAACGATATCGCTGCCGCGGTCGACGGCGCGGAGCTGATAATCTGTCCGGCGCCCGCGCCCGCCCAGGCCGACATAGCGGCACGGCTTGCGCCGCAACTTGCCTCCGGCCAGGTCGTGTTCCTGCCGCCCGGTACTTTCGGGTCATTCGTTTTCGCGCGGGCGGCGGTGGCCGCCGGCAATCGTGCCGATGTCGCCTTCGCCGAGACGGGCACGCTGCCGTGGCTGACGCGCAAGCATGGCCCGTTCGAAGTGGCGATCACGATCCGCGCGAAACGCCTGCCGACCGGGGTGTTTCCCCTTCGGCTCGGCGAGCATGCTCTCAAAATCATCGGCGCGGCCTTTCCGGATGTGATCGAGCCTTGTGGCGATGCCCTGTCGGGTGCGTTGATGAACGCGGGCTCGATCATCCATCCGCCGCTCATCGTCATGAACGCAGCGCCGCTCGAACATTTCGATCGCTGGGACATTCACAAGGAAGGCACCCAGCCGGCCGTTCGCCGGGTGACCGATGCGCTCGACGGTGAGCGCATCGCCGTGCGCGAAGCGTTCGGCTATGGCGCGCCGCACTTTCCGCTGGCCAATCATTATGCCCGCGATGGCGAAGAGTGGATGTACGGCCGCGGTTCGCACGACAAGCTTACGGATTCCGGCGACTGGCGGGAGCACATTGTACTCAGGGAGCACCGCTACATGCTCGAGGATGTGCGCTTTGGCCTGTCGTTTCTGGTCTCGGCGGGCCAGTATGCCGGCGTCGCGACGCCGCTGGCACGTGCCTTCCTCGCGATCGGTTCGGCGATCTGCGGCGAGGATTTCATCCGGACCGGACGCACCTTTGAGAGTCTCGGCATCGGCGGACTCGATCGCGACGCGCTCGGCAAAATCCTTGCGGCGGGTTTGCATGACTGAACGGGGCGCCATCGCCTGTCTCGGCTGTGGCCGCATGGCGCGCGGGATCGCCGTTGTGTTCGCTTACGCGGGTCACCCGGTCGTCATCGTCGATGTCAAAACGCGGGACGCGGCCGGATTCGCGGCCGCGTCCGAAGCAGCCCTCGGTGAAATTCGCGGCACGTTGAAGGCGATGGCCCGGTTCGGGCTCTACGAGGAGCAGGTCCTGGAGCAGATCGTGTCGCGTGTCACGGTCGTGCCGGAGTCGGGTGCCGCAGCCGCGCTCGCGGGCGCCGCCGTTATCTTCGAATGCGTCCCCGAAATGCTCGACGTCAAGCGCGAAGTGCTGGCACGAATCTCAAGGGTCGCGGGACCGGGGCCGATCATCGCCTCCACCACATCGACGATCCTGGTGGATGATTTGTCGGGCGCGGTTTCCGATCCGCGGCGGTTTCTGAACAGCCATTACCTCAATCCGGCCTTCCTCGTTCCGCTGGTCGAGATTTCGCCGGGCGAAGCGACAGACCCCGGCGTGGTCGCCGCGCTCAAGGCACTCCTTGAAAGCATCGGCAAGGTGCCGGTCGTCTGTGCCGCGCGGCCGGGCTTTATCGTGCCGCGCATCCAGGCTCTCGCCATGAATGAAGCCGCGCGGCTGGTCGAAGAGGGCGTGGCGTCCGCGGAAGACGTCGACAAAGCGATCAAATACGGTTTCGGCGTTCGCTTTGCGGTGCTCGGCCTGCTGGAATTCATCGATTGGGGCGGCGGAGATATCCTTTATTACGCCAGCCGGTACCTGACCAGGGCACTCGACAACGACCGTTATGCGGCGCCGGACATTGTGGAGCGCAACATGCGTGAGGGCCGTATCGGATTGACCACCCGCAAGGGCTTTCTCGATTACGAGAACCTCGATGTCGATGCGTACCGCAGCGACCGGCTCGAAGCGTTCGTAAAGCTGCTCAACCACTTCGGAATGGTTCGGCCGCCGGTCCTGAATTGAGCGTGTCGGGGTCGCCGGGCGGGGCGTAAATCCAAATAACGCAACGGCCGGGTTTGTGGTAATGCCTGTCGGGTCGTGGCGCGACGGACGTTGCGATTGTTGCCGGGAGCGGGAGCAGAAGTGGTCATGTCAGTCTCCGCCGGTATGCCGCATCGCAGCGAGCCTCACCTGCTTCCGGACCTGTTCGCGCCGCTTGAGCGCACCGTACCCGCAATCCTCACGCGCCAGGCCGCGCGCTACGGAAATCGCCGCCTCGTGACCGTCAGCGGCACGACGTTCACGTTTGCCGAAATGCTGACGGCGGCCGCCGGATACGCCGGGGCGCTCGCGCAGGCAGGCGTGAAGGCCGGCGACCGGGTTGCGATCCTGTGCGCCAATCGCGCCGAACTGCTGCTCAGTGTGCTGGGCTGCGGCTGGCTCGGCGCCATCGCAGTGCCGGTCAATACCGCCTCGCGCGGGGCGCAACTCGAACACATCCTCGCCAATTGCGGCGCCCGGCTGATGGTAATCGAGCGCGAACTGACCGGTGTGCTGGCAACGCTTTCCCGCGACCGTATCGCGCTGGAAACATTGTGGCTGGTCGGGGAGGGGCCGATGCCCGATCCGCGGTCGTTTCATGTCCGCTCCGTTCCCGCAGCCTGCCGCTCCGATTCCGCCGCACGCGGTGCAGCCCGGCGACACGTTCGCGATCCTCTACACGTCCGGCACGACCGGTCTGTCCAAGGGCGTGTGCTGCCCGCACGCGCAATATTTCTGGTGGGCGTTCTATACGGCGGGCCTGCTGGGAGTGCGGGAGGGCGACGTTCTGATGACGACGCTGCCGCTGTTCCACACCAATGCGCTCAACAGCTTCTTTCAGGCGCTGCTGAACGGCGCGACGCTGGTCGTCGAACCGCGTTTTTCGGCGTCCGGATTCTACGGCCGGACTTGCACGCGAAGGAGCGACCGATAACGTTATCTGCTCGGCGCCATGGTCCCGATGCTGCTGGCGCAGGAGCCGCGCAGCACCGACCGCGGCGCACCGGGTGCGGCTTGCGCTTGCGCCCGCGGTGCCGGCGCACTTTCATCGTCAGTTCATGGATCGTTTCGGCTTTGGTCTGATCGACGGCTACGGCTCGACCGAAACCAACTTCGTCATGGGCGCGCCGCTGGCCGAGCAGCGGCCCGGCATGATGGGGCGGCTGCTGTCAGGCTTTTCCGCCCGCGTCGTTGACGCCCACGACAACGAAGTGCCGGACGGCGAGGCCGGCGAACTGATGCTGCGGGCCGACGAGCCGTTCGCGTTTGCCACCGGCTATTTCGGCATGGCGGAAAAAACCGTCGAGGCCTGGCGCAATCTCTGGTTCCACACCGGCGACCGCGTGGTGCGCGAAAGCGACGGCTTTTACCGCTTCGTCGACCGCATGAAAGACGCCATCCGCCGCCGCGGCGAAAACATTTCATCCTACGAGGTCGAGCAGGTGATCGTGAGCCATCCGGCGGTGGAAAACGCAGCCGTCTTTCCGGTGCGATCGGAGCTCGCCGAGGACGAGGTGATGGCGGCCGTGGTGCTGCGGGCGGATGCACGGCTCAGCCATGCCGCGCTGCTGGATTTTTGCCAGCCGCTGATGCCGTATTTCGCGGTGCCGCGGTTCGTGGAGTTCGTCGAAGCGCTGCCGGTCACAGAAAACGGCAAGGTGACCAAATACCGGCTGCGCGAACGCGGCGTCACCGCCGCCACATGGGATCGCGACAAGGCCGGCTACAGGGTCACCCGCACGGCGCCCCGTTAGAATCGGGCCGGTGCCTGCGTCAGGCGGCCTGCGCCGAAGCCTTGCGGGCATCGAGCTTCGCGATCATCGATGCGGTATTCTCAACCTGCGCGAACGCGGCTTTCATGGTCGCGAGCACCACCGGCTGTATCTGGTCGGCAGTCAGATCGGGAGTGTCGAACGTCGCGGTCGCGTCGCCGAGAAAGAAGACGTGAAAGTCGCGCATGTTGGCCTCGCGCGCCGTCGTCTCGCAGCAGACGTTGGTGCAGATGCCGGTGATGATGACGGTATCGATGCCCTTGTTCCGCAGGATGAGTTCCAGATCCGTCCCGGTGAATGCGCCGTAACGAGGCTTCTCGAGGATGATGTCGTTCGGGCCGACAACGATGCCAGGGTGAAGTTCGGCCTGCGGATTACCCTTGTTGATGAGGCCGGCGGCGATCGCCGGGATGATTTCGCCCATGACGCCGGTGTTGCTGCCATCGGGGCGCACGACGTGAATGGTGTGGATCACGAGCGCCCCCGCCTTCCGGCACGCATCCGCCAGTTTGTTGATGCGCGGCAGGATTTCCATGCCGCGGGGCGCCGCCACGGGCGACTTCTCGACAAAGCAGTTCTGCATGTCGATGTTGATGAGCGCAGTCTTGCCGGGAATTACCGCGAAGTCGGTCATCGTCTTGGACTCCTCTCGTGCGATTGCCCGGTTTACGGGCGCGGTGCGGCGGCGTGGACGGCGGAAGTCAGCGGCGCGCCGCTCCCACAGCGCCGCCAATGAACTCGTTCTCAACTTCGGCAATCTGCTCCGGCATGACCTCGCGCACCAGAATGCCCTTCTGAATCACCAAAACGCGGTCGGACAGCTTCCGAATGAAGTCGAAAGACTGCTCGACCAGGATCATGGTGAGCGAACCGGTCCGCTTGAGCTGAAGCAGGTGCTCGGCAATCTCGTCGATGATCGAAGGCTGGATGCCCTCGGTCGGTTCGTCCAGCAGGACCAGCGCCGGTTCCGCGCACAGGCAGCGGGCGATCGCGAGGATCTGCTGCTCGCCGCCGCTGAGCACGCCGGCCTGCCGCGTCCGGATGGGCTCGAGCCGCGCGAAGGTCGCGATGATCTCGTCGACTTTCTCCCACGATTTTCCGCCCAGCCGCGCCCCCATCCAGAGGTTCTCTTCGACCGTCAGCCCCGGAAATATCTCGCGTCCCTGCGGGATATAGCCGAGACCTTCACGGGCGCGCACGTGGGACGGCGCCGCGGTGATGTCGGCATCGCGGAACACGATCCGTCCGGCGGTTGCCGGCAACTGTCCGGCCAGCGTGCGCATCAGCGTCGTCTTGCCCATGCCGTTGTGGCCGAACAGCCCGACGAACTCGCCGGTAGCGACGGAAAAGTCGACACCCTGGAGGATCGGAATGCGTCCGTAGCCGGAACGCAGCGAATGGACGCGCAACATGTCACTCACCGGCGGGCCGCCCCAGATAGACATCGCGCAGGCGTTCGTCGTTCATCACATTGTGCACGTCGTCTTCGAGAAGAATGCGGCCCTGGTGCAGCACGGTCACGACGCGCGCGATCATCTGGATGAACTGCATGTCGTGCTCGACGATGATCAGCGAATGATTGCCCTTGAGTTCATGGATCAGCTCGGCGAGTCGCTCGACCTCCTGATTGGTCATGCCGGCGGCGGGCTCGTCGAGCAGGATCAGGTCGGGATCGGCGGCCGTCACCATGGCGATCTCGACCAGTTGCCGCTGGCCGTGCGCAAGCCGGCCTACCGTCTGCTTCGACAGATGCTGGATTGCGAACTTTTCGAGCACCTCGTCGACCGCCGCGGGCACTTCGTGCCGCAGCAGACGGCGGCTCGCGGCCAGCCAGATGTGCTCATGCACCGTCAGGCCGTCATAGAGCGACGGCACCTGGGTCTTTATGCCCATGCCGCGCTGCGCGATGGAAGCGGCGTCCGCGGCGGTGACCCATTCGTCCTTGAACTTGATCGCCCCGCCGCTCGGCTTGAGCTGGCCGGTGATGCATTTGAAGAACGTGCTTTTGCCGGCGCCATTGGGCCCGATCAGGCATCGCAATTCGCCATACTCGATCGCGAAATCGATTCCGCGCAGCACTTCGACGCCGCCGAAACGCATCACCAGGCCCTGGGTTTCGATGATCGGTTCGCCTCATTGTGCCGGCCGCCGGCGGAGCGTCCGCGAAAGCGTGGGCCAGGACAGTCTCTCCCATGCCCGCTGCAAAGTCGGCAGAATGCCGCTCGGCATCAGCAGCACGAAAGCGATCAGGATCACGCCGAGCACGAAATTCGGATTGAGCCAGTTGAGCCTGCCGAGTTCAGCCGTGATCATTTGCAGGAGAAAGCAGGCGAACACCGGGCCGAGCAGGGTACCGAGGCCGCCGATGATGACCCACACGATCACCTGCGCGGTGTAGAGAAGGCTGAACATCGTCGGGCTGACGAACACGCAGTTGGCGAACAGGATGCCGGACGCGCCCGCCATCAGCGCCGCCGATCGTGAACGCCACCAGCTTGATGCGCCGCGGATCGTAGCCCAGGAGTTCGGTGCGGTGTTCGTTCTCCCGGATGGCCACCATGACGCGACCGAATTTGGTGGACAGCAGCCAGCGCACAAAAGCGTAGGAGAGGCAGAGCAACGTTGCCGCGACG
The DNA here is from genome assembly GCA_963766925.1 of uncultured Alphaproteobacteria bacterium. Classification (GTDB taxonomy): domain Bacteria; phylum Pseudomonadota; class Alphaproteobacteria; order Rhizobiales; family Xanthobacteraceae; genus BOG-931. Next base: position 72,922 of record CAVYCI010000007.1, on the reverse strand, counting down.
TACCAGATGTCCTCGGGTTCAAGCGTGGTATCGCGGTCCCACGGCAGATTTCATCGAGCGGCGTCGCCGGAATGCCGTTGAAGCCGCCGAGCGCGGCTTTGCCGATGTGATAGGCGTCGCCGGCCGTCGCGTTGAACAGCTTGTAAAGAATAAGCGTGACCGTCAGCGTGATGACGCCGAGATAAACGTCGGTCACCCGGCCCCAGAACATGAAATAGCCCAGCAGCACGGCGAATACCGTCGGTACGACGAGCGCGACCGCAATGGCCGGTGTGGAATCGCCGAAGTTGATCGCCGCGACCGCATACGTGTAGCCGCCCAGCCCGAAAAACGCGGTCTGGCCGAAGCAGATGATGCCGCAGTAACCCCAGACCAGTGCCAGGCTTAGCGTCAGGATCGCCATGCTGGCGTAGATCGTGGCGTTGATGATGCGTGAACATTCGACGACGCTGCGGCAGCGTCACGATAAACGCCGCGGCGGCGAGGACGCACACAACGGTAGACGGCGGAATTGCGAAGGTTCATATCGAGCCCTTGAACAAGCGGCCGGTAATGCCCTGCGGCATGGCGCGTACCAGAAGAACGGCGCCGATCAACAGGCTGACTTCCCCGAACACCGGCGTGGTCAGAAACGTCATGCCGGTATCGAGTGTGCCCAGCAGCGACGAAGATGAGAGCGTTCCCGCAACGACGGCGCTGCCGCCGCTGATGACGGTAATGAAGGCCTTGGCGACGTATTGCGCGCCCATCGCCGGCACGACGCCGGACAGCGGCGCGATCATGCCGCCCGCAAGTCCTGACAGCGCGGCCCCGATCGCGAACGTAATGGCGTAGACGTGACGCGAATTGACCCCGAGCGAGCCCACCATTTGCGGGTTCTGCATGGTCGCCCGCGCGATGATGCCGAAACGGGTGAAACGCAACGCGCAACACAGCGCGAGCGTGGTCACGATCGCCACACCGATCAGCGCAAAATTGTAATTGCTCAGTTCGTATCGGCCGAACGGCATGGAACCGAGCGGCGTCGAAACGCCGCTCGTGGTGTTGCCGAAGATCATCGTCACCGCACCGACCAGCGCGAGGCTCAGCCCCCAGGTCGCCAGCATGGTGTCGATCATCCGCCCGTAAAGGAAACGGATGATGGTGCGTTCGATGACAAAACCGAACGCGCCGACCACAAGCGGCGCGAGGACGAGCGCCGCAAACCACAGATTGATGCCGGCATTCACCGCCGTAATCACGGTATAGCCGCCGAGCATGATGAATTCGCCGTGGGCGAGATTGATCACGCGCATCATTCCGAAAATGACAGCCAGCCCGATCGAGATGAGGATCAGGCTGGCGATCGAGGTCAGAATCTGGTCAAGGACGATGGCCGCAAGATCCATATCCTGCCTCTTTTCCGGTCATCGGTCTCAGGTCTTGACGTCGATGATGTACTGCTGATTGTCGTTCGGGTTTTTGATCAGATTGCAGACGGCCGCCGTATCCGCCGGCTTCTGCTGCGGGAACGACTCCAGCACCTTCCACTGCTGATTTTCGCATTCGGCGATATAGGCGTCGATGATGCAGTGATGCGTCGCCGGATCGATGGTCGTCTTTCCCGCTGGGCCGTCGAAGGACAGACCGGTTTCCAGCGCCTCGATGACCTTTATGCGGTCGAGGGTGCCCGCCTTGGTGACGGCTTCTGCCCACAGATTGACGCCCTGATAGGTCATCGCCGACATCTCGATATTGCCCGGCGCATTCTTGCCGAACCGTTCGACGTACCGTTTGATAAACGCCAGATTGGTCGGCGTCTGGATCGACGGGAAGTAGCCGTACGAAGCAATAATGCCATCGCCTTCTTCCGGCGTCAGCACCGCCTGTTCGTTGCCGATGCCGAAAGTCGTGGATGCCATCGGAATCTGCTTTTTCATGCCCGAGGCAGCCCACTGCCGGTAGAACGAGATATGCGCGCCGCCGACCAGCACCGACATGACGATGTCCGGCTTGGCAGCCTGGATCTTCGCGATCGTCGGACCAAAGTTTGTCACGTCGAGCGGGAAGAAGTCGGTATTGAGCACTTCGCCGCCGTTTTCCACGACGTATTTCTTGACCCATTTGGCAGTGGTTTGACCGTAGATGTAGTCGGCCGCCAGCGTATAGACTTTTTTGCCCCATTTCTTCATCACATAGGGGATCATCTTCTCCAGCGTCTGTGCAGGAGTCGTGCCAACTATGAAGATATTGCGGTCGCAGACGCCGCCTTCGTACAGCGTGTTGTAGAAATACAGCGTCTTGAAACGATCAAGCACTGGCCGCATGGCTTCACGCGAGGCAGACGTGATCCCGCCGAATACCGCCGCGACGTGCTCCTTGGTCGCCACCTCGGTGGCATACTGCGTGTAGAGCTGGATGTTCGACTGCGTGTCGTAGTTCTTCAGCGCGATCTTGCGCCCGAGCAGTCCGCCTTTGGCATTGATGTCTTCTACCGCCAGCGTCAGGCAGTTGATCATCGGCGTGCAGTAGATATCGAGGCCGCCCGAGGCATCGTGAATGCCGGCGATCTTGATGTCGTCAGCGGCGTAAAGGTCGGGAATGAACCACGGGCCGGCTGCGGCGGCCGATCCGGCTGCAGCGGTCTTCAAGAACTTTCGACGGTTTATGGTGCCTTTCATGGGGCCCCTCCAGCTGTTTCAGGTTTCGACGGGGAAGCGGACGAAGGGCGTTGCGGTGCCGTGGCAGCCGAAACGCGGATCAGGACCGTCACTTTGAGATGGGCGATGGCCGCAGGCGCCATCGAAAATTCCAGGATGCGTCAGACCAGGATGCGTCAGAAGCAGATCGTGGTTCACCGGCTGAACTCGTCGAGCATCACGATCCTTAAGTTTACGCCTTTTGGCTGCGTAGTTTCTTGGTCGCGATTGATGTCTAATTTTCGTTCAGGTCCCTACCGTGCCCAATCTGTGCGCAGGGCAACGAACCTGTCAAGCCCAAGTCTTGACCACTTGCAGACCAATCTTTGACCACTTGGCCGGACGGTCAAATAACCCGGGAGTTGCGCCGGCGGCGCAGTCGCCCATGAAAAAGGGCTGCGATGCGAGACACCGCAACCCCAAGACGCAATCCCGCAGCTAATTCCTGGACGCAACACCGTCCGATCGGCGATCCGGCCGTAGCAGACTACATGCTTTTCCAGTCGCCCGACTGCTCGAAGGCGTAAGCCGCGCGATAAATTGTCGGCTCGTCGAAGTGTTTGCCGGCGAGCATCAGGCCGACGGGCAGTCCGTCGATCATGCCGCACGGCAACGACATCGCGGGATGATGCGTCAGATCGAACGGCGCCGTATTGCCGATCATTTCGAGCGCGCGCGCGACGTACTCTTCGCGTGGTGCGTTGTTTGACGGCATCCGCGGCGCCTTCATCGGTGTCGTCGGCATCAGCAGCAGATCGTACTCGCCCAGCACCTGATCGTACGCAGCCGTCAGGCGGCGGGTGATGTTCACGGCCTTGCCGTAATAGCGCGAGCCGTAGGTGTTGTTCATGTGCGTGCCGAGCATCAGAAACAGCTTGGTGGTTTCCGACATTTCGCCGGCCCGCTTGCGCCAGCCACGATGGAAATCCATCAGCGCGACCGAATAGAGATCCTGGCGGCTGAGCCCATAGCCGTCGCCCCACATCATGGTCTGGGTTAGGCCTTCGGTGCCGATCGGGGTCCACAAAGCAGGCCCGAGCATGTGCATCGGAATTGAGACTTCGGAAACCTGGGCTCCCAGATCGCCGAACCGCTTCGCCGCGGCGCGCACTTTTTCACTGACCGCCGCTTCGGCCGTGGCCTGCTCGAAGCCTTCGCGCACCACCGCGATCTTCATGCCCTTGACGCCGCCGTCGAGCATCCGGGAATAGGGGTGCAGCTTCGGCGCGCGGATACGGGGATCGTAACCGTCGTCGCCGGCGATCACTTCAAGCATCAGCGCGTTGTCGGTGACCGAGCCGGTCATCGGGCCGGTGTGATCGATGAAAATCTCGATCGGCATGATGCCGGTGTAGGGCACGAGACCCCATGTGGGCTTCATGCCGTAGATGCCCGAGAATGAGGCCGGCATCCGGATCGAACCGCCCTGATCGCCTCCGATCGCCATGTCGGCTTCTTTCAATGCCACCACGACGGCGCTGCCGGAGGAGGAGCCGCCGGCCGAATAGCCCATCTTGTAGGGATTATGCACATCGCCGGTCGCGTTGGTGTGGCTCCCGCCGGACAGACAGAAACATTCGCAGTGGGTCTTGCCGACGATCTCGGCGCCCGCGTCGAGCAGCCTCGTCACGACCGTGGCGTCGAAATCCGGCACGAACCCTTCGAGCGTGGCTGAGCCGTTCATCATCGGCACGCCGGCGACCATCACGTTGTCCTTGATGCCGACGCGCTTGCCCTTGAGCTTGCCGTCCGGCGCGCCCTTGATCGAAGTCTTGCGGTACCACGCGTTGTGGGTGTTTTCTTCCGCGCTTGGCTTTTTGCCCGCATCGCGTGGATATTTCACCGGCGGCACTTCGTCGGGAAGGCCATCGACGACCTTGTAGGCATCGACAAAGCCGGCAAGAAGCCCGCTGAATGAAGCAACATCGGCATCGCTAAGCGAAAGTCCGCACTGCTTCGCGACGCTGCTCCATTGCTCCGGCGAGGGGGTGTCGACAGGCATTGCTTTTTTCCTCCGATTACCGTCCGTGTGGTCTCGCCGCCCCGCGCGGCCAGTAGCTTTAAAGTCTGTCGGCGCCGATCAGATCGTTGCGCGCATGTTCCAGTTGCGTAGTGATCAGCGCGACCGCGGCGTTGGTGTCCCGGCGCAGCAGCGCTTCGAAAATGTTCCGGTGCTCGGCGTTGTATTCGATGATCTTTTCCGCCGTCAGGATCAATTTCTTCATCCGGTTCCACTGGGCGTGCAGGCGGACCATGTTGACCTGCTGATACATGCGAACGATCAGCGGGTTGCGGGAGCACCGCGCCAGCTCGAGATGAAATTCGCAGTCGAGCTGCGTGAAAAGATCCTGATCCCCGTTGCAGGCTTCGAGCTGTTTCAGCGTCGCTTCCATGCTTTCCAGATCGCCGCTGCTCGCATGGATCGTGGCAAGCCGCGTCATGTAAGGCTCGATGGCGAAGCGCGTTTCGATAAGCTGCAGCGGGCTGACGAGGGCGGCGACGTCGTTGAGACTGTGCGGCTGCTCCGGCGCTGGATGGTTGACGAACGTTCCGCTGCCGGCCCGGCGTGTCACCAGGTTCATCTGCTCGAGCTGGTCCAGCACCTTGCGAACGGTGGATCGCGCCGCTCCGAATGTGAGGGCGAGCTGTCGTTCCGCCGGCAACTGGTCGCCGGACGCATAGATCCCGCTTTCGATCGCGTGCTTGAGCCTGCTCAGTATGACGTTCGTCGCACGCCCCGGTGCGAGCGCGAGGACTTCGGCAATCTGCTCATCCCGAGCCGCAGCGTCGAAGGGATTTTGAGGCTTTCCCGCAACCGCCCGTGTATTCATTGGTTTGAATTGGTGTGCATTGGATCAAAGTGGATAGAATTGGTTTGCGCTACGGCTTGGTTAGCAGTATGACTGCACGGGGCTTTACGTCAAGCAACGGACACGCTGAGGAGATTGGCGTCCATGGCTGTTCCGCACAGCGTAAAATACGCAATCGTCGGCGCGGGTGTGCATGGACTTTCAACCGCCTACCATCTGGCGGTGAAGCTCCGGGAAACCGGGCGCGGCTCGGGCAAGGACATCCTGGTCGTCGACAAGACAGCAATCGCGGCCGGTGCGTCCGGTATCGCCTGCGGCGTCATTCGCAACAATTATTACCAGCCGGCGATGCGCGAATTGATGGCGCATTCGGTTTCGGTCTGGGAGAGCGATCCGAAAGCGTATTCCTATCATGCTGTCGGCTACATGCAGATCAGCCCGGAGATCATGCATGAGCAGGTCGGCACGATCTACGAACAGCAAAGACACATCGGCTACGACTCGACCTTCATCGAGGGCGCAGCACGAACTCGCAGAAGTACATGGAGGGCCTGTTCTCCGACTGGCAGGCCAAGAACATCACCTCGGTGCTGCACGAGAAAAAGGGCGGTTACGCCAACAATACCGCGTCGATTTACGGCCTCGCGAGCAAGGCCGAGGCCGAAGGCGTGCGGATCCTGACCGGCTGCGAGGTAACCGGTTTCGAATTCGGCAACAACTCACGGCGCCGTGACCGGCGTTCATACCGATAAGGGCCCGATCAAGTGCGACTATGTCGTCGTCGGCGCGGGTCCCTGGGTCAACAAATTCTGGAATATGCTGGAACTGCCGCGCACCGTCTCCATCAAGGGCCGCGACGGCAAGATGCATGACGGCGTGCGGACCTGGAAATTCTGGTGTCTTGAGGAAGGCACGCTCGGCGTCGATCCGAACATGCACAAGACCAATGACGGCCACATGCCGCCGGTCATTCACGTCGATACCGACGCGCCGCTTTATTCCGATGTCGACGGCCGGCTGCTCACCGACAAGCTATGGGGCCTCTATTACAAGCCGGACTTCAATTTCGGCGGCGTCCAGGGCGGCGCCTCGCCTTACGTCGTCGAAGGCGAACCCGACGAGGTCGCAGTCGATCCGTACGGTCCCGACTCGCCGGATTTCGTCGTCGGCGACGCAGTTCATCGAGACGTGGTGTTCGATGCTCGCGCATTGCCAGAAGCGCTTCGAAGGCGACGATCGACAAATACAAGAGGAACGAGAAGTCCGGCGGCATTGGCTGCTTCACGCCGGACAGCTTCCCGGTGTTCGACGTGTTTCCGCGAGAACGTGTTCGTCATCGCCGACTCCAATCACGGCTACAAAATGATCGGCGTCGGCAAGCTGGTCGCTCAGGAAATTTGCGGCGAAAAGTCGCAGCTCTGCTCGAGCCGTTCCGCTTTTCGCGATACGCCGAAGGCAAGCTTCATCCGATCTCCAACAGTCCGTTTCCGTGGAGCTGATCGATGACGGCATGAGCCGAAACTGATTTTCGGCATGGTCGAGCTAGTGGCCAGGTGGTAAGCAGGTGCGGGGATTTCAATGTCGGATTACGAAAACTTTATCGCAACTGCCGGGCCGCGACGATCTCATCAAACAGGTGAGGAAAAAGATCGACGAGCTCGGCATCGAATATCTCTATCTGCAGTTCGTCTCCGTCACCGGCCGCATCATGGGCAAGGGCATTCCGGCCGATCATTGGGAAAATATCGCCAACGGCGGCTTCCAGCTGGTCTACGGATCGACCGTCAATCTGTTCATGAACCGGCGCGGCGAATATCTCGGCTACGGCCCGGAGGCCGCCGAGCTGGTCGGCGTTCCCGAACCCGAGACCTTCATGCAGCTGCCCTGGGACAAGCGGGTCGCCCGCATGTTCTGCACCTGTTCCGCAATCGCGAGGAGCGCGAGGACCCCGGCGCCTTCCTGACCGCGGACTGCCGCGGCAATCTGCGCCGCATCCACGAGCAATTCACGAAGGATCACGGGCTGCACATGCGCCACGGCAGCGAGCCGGAGATGATGTGGCTGAAGAAGGACGAGGACGGGCAGCCCGAACGGCGGCTTCTCCAAGCCCTACTGCTACCACATCGACCAGTTCGAAAGCCTGCGCCCGATCTACATGAAGGTGATCGAATACGCGCCGCAAATGGGCCTCGACATGATCCAGGGCGATCACGAGGACGCGCCGGGGCAGATCGAGCTGAATTTCAATTACGACGATGCGCTGCGCACGGCTGACCGGCTCACGACCTACCGCCAGATCTGCGCCCAGGTCGCGCGCGAATTCAACGTCATCGCCTGCTTCATGTGCAAGCCGTTCATGGGCGTTTCGGCGAACGGCTGCCATCACAACATCTCGCTGTGGAGCGGCGGCGCCGACGAACTCAAAGCGCTGGGCAACGACCCGAAAATCTGCCGGGCTTCGAGCACAATTTCATGTATCGTCGGGGTGGCACGAACACGTTCATGCCGGACGGCAGCGATCCCGGATGCCGGGCCAGATCGGCCTCTATGTCATCGGCGGCATCGTCAAGCATCTTGCCGCGCTGACCGCGATCGGCTGCTCGACCGTCAACTCCTATCGCCGGCTTTGGGACACCGGTTTCTGGGCGCCGGTCTTTGCCGACTGGGGTTTTCAGAATCGGACCACGGGCCTGCGCGTCTCGGCGCCCGGCCGCTTCGAGTACCGCGCGGTCGACTCGATGGTGAATCCGTATCTGATGGCGGGCGCGATCCTCAAGGCGGCCGAGGACGGCATCAAAAACAAGATCGATCCGGGCAAGCCGGAAGAGCGCAATATTTACGCCGCCATGGAGGCCGGCAAAGAAGTGAAGAAGCTGCCCATGACGCTCGGCGACGCGCTCGAAGCCCTCGAGAAAGACGACGTGATCAAGTCGGCGATGCCCGGAGAGATGCATCGGCTCTACGACGAGTACAAGCGCGACGAATGGGAGCGGTTCCTCCACACGTCGACGGAGTGGGACCTCGCAACCTATCTCAACTGCCTGCCGTAAGGAGGAACCGAGCCATGTGTGGAATCGCAGGAATTATCCATCGCGACGCCACCGGCGACGTCGGCCAGGAAATGACCGCGATGCTCCAGTCGCTCAAGCATCGCGGGCCGGACTCGACGGGCTACGCGGTCTACGGCGCGCCGGGACGCAACGAATTCGTGATGCGTTTCAAGGTCGCCGAACTGGAGGATATGAGCAAGGGCTTCGACATCCACGACGAGGTGAAGAAGCGCCGCGCGATCGTCGACGAGCGCCTCGCTTCGCTCGGCGTGCAGATCATCGACCGGGAAGACGCGACGGAATACGCCTTCCGCTATCGCATCCAGTATGACGGCGACATGAAAAAGCTTGCCGATTATGTCGAGGACGTCGAAGGCGCGGAAATCCTTTCGATGGGCAACGCGCTCGAGCTGATCAAGGATCTCGGCGATGCCGGCCAGGTGGCCGACCAGTACGGCCTGCGGCAGTTCAAGGGCACCCACGGCATTGGCCATACCCGCATGGCGACCGAATCCGATGTCGACATCCGCTCGGCGCATCCCTACTGGGCCTATCCCTACAACGACATCGCCGTCGTCCATAATGGCCAGCTCACCAACTACTGGGCGATGCGGCGCGACATTCGAGCGCAAGGGCCACCGCTTCGTTTCGAACTGCGATTCCGAATTGCTGGCGGTCTACACCGCCTACAATCTCGAGCAGGGCGCGACGCTCGAAGATTCGCTGAAGCAGTCGATCGAGGAGATCGACGGCGTATTCACCTATCTGGTTTCGACCAAAGACGCGCTCGGCATGGCCAAGGACACGCATGGCGGCGAAGCCGATGGTGCTGTTCGAGAGCGACAAACTCGTTGCGCTCGCTTCGGAAGAAGTGGCGATCCGCACCGTCATCGACGACGAAATCGATACCAGCGATCCGTATGATGAGGAGGTGCGTGTATGGCGGGTCTAGAAGCAAAAAAGGACCATCGCTCGCACGAGATGGGAATGCACACCGAGGGACTCCTCGGGCGTACGCAGCAACGATTTTTCGATCGTCACCGAAGAAGCCGGCGGCTATCGGCTATCCGGACGCTCCGGACGTCGATTTCAACAGGCGCGCCGAATTCGACTGCGCCGGCTCGAGACGGCGCAGATCAACGCGCAAGCTGCGCGAGCTTCTCAATCAGCGGCGTTGGCACCATCGTGCTGCGCAATCCGGGTTCGAAGCATTCGATCGCGGTCGGCATCCTGCACCGGCTCAACCTGCATATCGAGGGTTCGTGCGGCTATTTCGCGCTGCGGCCTGATCGACGGCCCGAACATCACCATCAAGGGCCGCGTCGGCTGGGCCTGCGGCGAGAACATGATGGCCGGCACGATCGTCGTCGAGAAGAACGCCGGCTCGCAGTTCGGCGCGGCGCTGCGCGGCGGCGACCTCGTCTGCAAAGGCTCGGTCGGCGGCACGCACGGGCATCGATCAGAAGGGCGGCACGATCATCGTCGGCGGCGACACCGGCGCGTTCTCCGGCTTCATGATGCAGCGCGGCCGCATGGTGATCCTCGGCAACGCCGGCAAGAACCTCGGCGATTCGATGTACGACGGCACGATCTATCTCGGCGGCGAGGCGCGCTCGCTCGGCGTCGACGCCGTTCCGGGCGAGATGACCGACCTCGATCGCGAGTGGCTGACGCGCAAGCTGAAAATGTACGACATGTTTCCGGAGCAGGGCGATCGGGCACATCAAAAAGATCGTGGCCGGCAAGCAGCTCTGGAACTACGACAACCTCGAGCCGAGCCGAAAAGAAGCTGGTCCTCTAATTGGGAAAGACGATGACAAGGAAAAGATCAAAGGCCACCGCGCACGAGAACACGGCGGCACGCTCGGCGCGACGAAGACCGCAAAGGCGACCAAGCGCGCTCGTCGCTGGTCGTGCCGACATCCGACGCGCAGGCAATGGCGCTGAACAGCAACGCCGCAAGCAGCGCCGGCGGAAGCAAGAAATACATTCTCGGGTCGTCCAGCATCTTCACGCCGGAGGTCATGGACGACATCCACATCAAGTCCGAGCTCGGCCGCTACCGGATGCGCGGCTTCTCGCTGTTCAAGAAGATTCCGCACTGGGACGATCTGACTTTCCTGCCCGGCACGCTGACCCGGTTCGTCATCGAGGGCTATCGCGAGAAATGCGAAACCAAGACCGTCATCGGGCCGCGCGCCAAGCGGCCGATGGTGCTGGACATTCCGATCTATGTCACCGGCATGTCGTTCGGCGCGCTGTCCTACGAGGCCAAGATCGCGCTGGCGCGCGGCGCGACCATGGCCGGCATCGGCGACCTGTTCCGGCGAAGGCGGCATGATCCCCGACGAGCGGCGCTATTCGGAAGTGGTTCTACCAGTGCATCCAGTCGCGCTACGGCTTCAATCCGCATCACCTGCGCCTCGCGGACGGCTGCGAGTTCTTCATCGGCCAGGGCTGCAAGGTCGGCCTCGGCGGCCACCTGATGGGGCAGAAGGTCACCGACCAGGTTGCCGAAATGCGCTCGCTGCCGGCGGGCATCGACCAGCGCTCGCCGGCGCGTCATCCGGACTGGCTCGGGCCCGACGATCTCGCGCTCAAGATCGAGGAAATCCGCGAAGCGACCAATCACGAGATTCCGATCCAGCTCAAGCTGGGCGCCGCGCGCGTCTACGACGACGTGCGCATGGCGGTGAAATGCGGGCCGGACTCGCATCTACATCGACGCGATGGAAGGCGGCACCGGCGCCGGTCCTCACATCGCGACCGAAGACACCGGCATTCCCGGCATCGCCGCGATCCGCGAGGCGCGCGCGCCATCGACGAACTCGGCAAGCGCGGCGAGATTTCGCTGGTCTATGCCGGCGGCATCCGCAACGGCGGCGATGTCGCCAAGGCGCTGGCGCTGGGCGCCGACGCGATCGCCATCGGCCATTCGGTCCTGATGGCGCTCAACTGCAACAAACATATCGAAGGCGTGACCGACTACCCGAACGAGATCGGCGTCGAGGCGGGCTACTGCTACCACTGCCATACCGGCCGATGCCCGGTCGGCGTGGCCACGCAGGATCCGCTGCTGCGCGAGCGCCTCGATCCCGACGAGGCGGCGGAGCGCGTCTACAACTTCCTGCATACCCTGACGATGGAAGCCCAGCTGCTGGCGCGCGCCTGCGGCAAGACCAACATTCATTCGCTCGAGCCGGAGGATCTCGCCGCGCTGACGATGGAAGCCTCCGCCATGTGCAAGGTGCCGCTCGCCGGAACCAATTACACGGTCGGCATGGAAAGCGGCGACTACCACAAGTACTGAGCGGAGAACGACGTGTGGCAGGTAAAAGCTACAAGGGCTCGGAGATCAAATCGGTCGACCAGTTTCTGACCGACAAGGCGGGTCTCTCGTCGAGCCGCGAAAAGGAAATCGGCCAGCACATCGGCTATCGGTACGATGTCAACCTGATCCCCGACTATTCGCGGCTGACGCCCTATTTGAGAGGCTACATCGAGTACATGGGTTGGGACGACCTCAACTGGCTCGAGGACGTCCACATGGGCTACGAAGAAGGCGAACCGGCGATCTTCGACAGAAACTGCAACGGCTGGGTCCGCATTCCGAAGAATGTCAAGCTGCCGGACAACCAGCAGGATCGCGACATGATGGCGCGCGAGCTTCTGGTCAAATTTCAGATGTCGCCGAACCATCCGATGGTTCAGCTCAACAAAGCCTATCGCAAGGTCTGAATAGTGCACGGTTCTTGCATGTCGCCACGACCGCTTCGGCTCTGGAACGGCATGCGACGGGCAGAACGTTTTCAAGAGACGCCGGGGAAGCCAAGTGGAGAATGCAGGGACATGGACAAAACCGTAGAAAGTGAAGGCCAGGGGAAAGTGGCCTTCAGAGTGGCTTGCGATGTCGGCGGAACTTTTACTGATCTTTGCATCCTTGACGAGAATACCGGCAAGATGCACGTGGCCAAGACGCCTACCACCGCCGATCCGATCGACGGCGTGGTCAAAGGCATCGAGCTCGGCGGCGTCAAGCTCAAGGACATGGTGCTGTTCGCGCACGGCACAACGCTCGCAACCAACGCCCTGATCACGCGGCGTTTCCCGCCCGCCATTATGGTCACGACCAAGGGCTTTAAGGACGTGATCGAAATCCGGCGCGGCACCCGCAACGATCTCTGGGACACCTACAAGGAGATGGCGGCTCCCTACATCGGCCGCCGCGACCGTCTCGTCGTCACCGAGCGGATCGATTATTCGGGAAAGGTGATTGCGGAGGTCGACGAAGCCGAGGCCATCCAGGTCGCGAACGTCATCCGCAAGCGTGGCGTCAAGACCGTCGCCATCTGCTTCGTCAATTCGTTCGCCAATCCGGGCAAACGAACACCGCATGCGCGACATTCTGCTGCGCGAACTGCCCGGACACGACGATTTCGATCTCGAGCGACATCATGCCGGAAATCTTCGAGCATGAGCGCTTCTCAACCACGGTCGCGAACACCGTGCTGGCCCCGGTGACGGGCGACTACACGCGCGACCTCGCCAAGCGCCTCGCCGATGGCGGCTACAAGGAAGACCTGCTTCTGCTGCATTCCGGCGGCGGCGTTATGACGGCAAAAACGTCGGAAAAATTCTCGGCGCGACTCGCGGCCTCGGGCATTGCCGCCGGCGCAATCGCAAGCCGCTTCGTGGCGCAGCTTTCCGGTTTCGAAAACTCGATCGGCTTCGACATGGGCGGCACCAGCACCGACGTCTGCCTTTGCGACAGCGGCGTCCTGCCGGTCACCAAGGACTGGCATGTCGAGTACGGCTATCCGATCTGCTTCCCGAGCATCGAAGTGCTGACAATCGGCGCCGGCGGCGGTTCGCTCGCCTGGATCGACAAGGGCGGATCGCTGCGCAACGGACCGCAATCTGCCGGCTCCCGCCCGGGTCCGGCCTGCTACAACCAGGGCGGCACTGAGCCGACCAACTCCGACGCCAACGTGATGCTTGGGCGTCTTGGCACGTCGCTCGCAGGCGGCGCCATCCAGCTTCATCGTGACCTTGGCAGAGAAAGCCGTCGCCGAACGGATCGCCAAGCCTCTTGGTCTCACTCCCGAGGAGGCCGCGCTTTCGATCCTCAAGGTTGCCAACGCCAACATGGCCGATGCGGTGCGCCTGGTTTCGATCCGCAAGGGTTACGATCCGCGCGATTTCGCGCTTGTCGCATTCGGCGGGGCAGGCGCGCTGCATGGCGCGGCGCTGGCCAGGGATCTGGCGATCCCGACCGTGCTGGTGCCGCCCAATCCGGGCGTCACTTCGGCGCTCGGGCTGTCTCCTTGTGGACATCACGCACGACATTTCGCGCATGTATCTCCACAACATCGCCGACGTCTCGATCAACGATCTCGACCACGCGTTCCGCGAACTCGAGATCGGAAGGACGGGACCGGCTGCTGCACGAAGGCGTGCCGGACGACCGCATGGTGTTCCAGCGGTTCATCGACATGCGTTATCTGGGTCAGTGGCGTTCGATGTCAATCGCGGTGCCGTCGCCGCTCACACTCGCTCGATGCCGCGGTCGCGAAATTCCATGAAGATCACGGCCGCGAACACAACTACTCGCGGCCGGGCGCGCCCGTCGAAGTTTATCGCCTCCAGATCAAGGCGACGGGCCTGGTGCGGAAAGCGGAATTTGCCGAGGTTCCGCGCCGAACGGGCCAGACGCCGCCGCCGGTCGGCGAACGAATGGTTCGGTTTGACGAACATCCGGTGCCTTTGAAGGCGCGGATTTTCGACCGTACGCACTTGAGCCGGGCGATGTCGTCGAAGGACCGGCGATCATCGAACAGCTCGATTCCACCACACTGGTTCCCCCCGGGATCAAGGCCGAAGTAGACGACTATCTGACCATCATCATGAGGGTGCCGATTGGCTGATGCCCGACGCAGGCACGCGCGCGGAAACAGCAACCCGGAAACTTCAGGAGTTTGAAAATGGCAAAGAATTCTCAGGGATTTTCACTCGATCCCGTTACGTTCGAAGTGCTCAAGAATGCCTACGTGAATATCGTCGACCAGATGGCCGAGCAGATCTTCCGGACCTGCTATTCGTTCGTCATCTATTCGCGCGATTTCTCGTCGGCTCTGTGCGACACCAACGGCGACACGGTGATGCAGGGCAGCGGCGACATCGCGGCCCACGTCGGCACGCTGCATTACACCGCCAAGGCCGTCATCAACAAGTTCAAGGGTGACATCCACCCGGGCGACATCTTTATCGTCAATGACGTCTATCAAGGCGGCACCCATTTCAACGATACGCGCATCTTCGGACCGATGTTCTACAAAGGCGAACTGCTCGGATTTGCCCAGGCCAACGGCCATTGGGCGGATGTCGGCGGCGCGGTGCCGGGCTCGTTCAACGTCAGCGCGCTCGACCACATGGCGGAAGGTCTCCGGATCACGCCGGTCCGCGTATTCCGCGAGGGCGTCTATCTTTCCGACGTAGCGGAACTGATCGCCAACAACACCCGCGCCCCCGCCGACATCATCGGCGACCTGCAGGCGCAGGCGGAAGCCTGTCGTGTCGCCGAGCGCGAAGTGCAGCGCCTGTGCGACAAATACGGCGTCGAAACCATCAAACAGTCGTTTGCCGAGGTGCAGGATTACGTCGAGACGCTGACCCGGCAGCGCCTGCTGGAAATGCCGAACGGCGTCTGGGAGACGACGGATTATATCGACGTCGATCCGGTCAACGGCGAGGGTATGATCCCGATCAACGTGAAAATGACGATCGACGGCGATCATGTTCACTACGATCTTTCGGGCTCGCATCCGACCACGATCTCGACGTTCCTCAATTGCTGCTATGGCGGCGCGTTCGCGGCGATCGTGGCCGGCACCAAGATGCAGTCGCCCGACATCCCGCTCAATTCGGGATTCTATCGTGTGGTCACGGTCGAACTCGGGCCGAAGGGCTCCGTCGTCAACGCCGACTGGCCGACGCCAGTCGCCGGTTTCTGCTCCGGACCGTTCGAAAAGATCATGAATTCCGTCTTCGAGCTTTGGGCGGAAGTCCTGCCCGAGCGCGCCATGGCGTGCACGTTCAACCTCGAATATCTGCTGATCGGCGGACGCGATACGCGGCACGAAAGTCTGCCGTATTTCATGTGGTATGACTGGATGGTCGGCGGATGGGGCGCCCGCAACGGCAAGGACGGCTGGGCGGCGTCGGGACCGGTGTTTGGCGTGCAACTTGGCACGCAGCCGTTCGAAGGACAGGAGCGGCTCTCGCCGGTGCTCACCACCGGCCACGAGCTGATTGTGGACTCAGGCGGCCCGGGAGAATTCCGCGGCGGCATGGGCGTCGAGAAGGGCGGCACGCTATATGCCTGCACCCGTACGGTCGTTTCCTATTGCTGCGACCGCGAGCGCTCGATCACCTGGGGCCTGTGGGGCGGCCTGCCGTCAATCCCGCACGGCGTGTGGGTGAATCGCGGCGAGGAGAACGAACGATATCTGGGTTCGCTGTTCTCCGGCGTTCCGCTCAGCCAGGGCGACACGGTCGTTCGTCCGTCTGCGGGTGGTGGCGGCCTTGGCGATCCGCTGCTGCGCGACATCAATGCCGTGCTGGAAGACGTGATCGACGGGTACGTGTCGATCGAGCGGGCGCAGAAAGACTACGGCGTGATCGTCAAGGAAATCGACCCCGACCTCTGCAAATACGAGGTCGATCTCGATGCCACCGACAAGGAGCGCGATCGCATCGACCGGGAACGGGCGGGCTGGCTTGACGAGGATCCGGAAAAGATCGCCGAGCGTTACCGCAAGCGGGAATTGAACGCGATGGACCTGATCAGGCAATACGGCGTGATCGTCGACTGGGGTTCGGGCGAACTTCTCAAGAAGACGACGGAGCAGTTCAGGACCATGCTGAAAACCCGCACCGTGCCGTACTGGGCGCTGCGGAAAAAGGCCGCCGGCGCGCGGCCGACGCTCAAGGTCGCCTGAA
Organism: uncultured Alphaproteobacteria bacterium; assembly: GCA_963766925.1. Lineage (GTDB taxonomy): Bacteria > Pseudomonadota > Alphaproteobacteria > Rhizobiales > Xanthobacteraceae > BOG-931. The sequence goes on along the minus strand of CAVYCI010000007.1, from coordinate 56,386 downwards.
CCGCTGATAATTGACAAGGTCCGCGGCAGGCTGACAATCACGGCGCGAGGCTGCGACCGGCACCTCGCGCCGCTTATTTGTGTGGGCTGCGCAATGGCGTTGCGCCGTTGCGACCGGACCCTTCCGCTTGCGGTACCTCTTTATGCGTGAAGCCAGCGGCGGAACATTGAAGACTTATTTCCTGGGCTGGCAGTGCCGGATCAGACAGGTATCCGTTCGGGATTTCGGCGGTCAGCCTCTGCCGGCGATGCGGCCGCGGATCAGCGGCAAAGACGGTACGGTCATTTCGCCTGCCGTCAATGTACTGCTGGTGCCGGAAGAGCCGTCCGCGAGCACGGCGTTCTTCAAGTTTCAGCTGCAGAAAACCAATGAGCCGGAGGAGGTGCGCGAGGCCGCGCTGAAATATCTCGGCGCGGACTATTTTCAGATCCCGGAACTGTTTTCCGACGAAATGACGGCGGTTTTCGCGGCCGGCTCGGCACACGCCGCACGCATGGCACGGGTCAAAAACGTCTGGCTCGATTTCGAGCAGTACTCCCAGAGCTTCCACATCCTGTGCGCAGTGCGAATCCCCGGTGCGCGCGATCCGGTGCGCGAGTCGTCGCTGTGGCAAGCGCGCCTGTTCAATCCCAATGTGCCAAAGGATGCAAAGGTGCTCGGCTTCAAGCCCGACTGGAAGAACTCAAGCGCCCAACCCATGCCGCAATATCGCGATCCGGCAAGAGTTGGTTACTGATCGGCGCCGGCCGCTGCGCGGGAGCAAACCATCATGCGTGCTGCCCGCGTTGGCCGCGCATGCGGTCCGCAGACGGCGTCATGCGATAGCCCTTCCGGTAGGTGCGCGTGAAATGGCTCGCACTGGAGAACCCGCACGCGAGCGCGATTTCGGTGATGGTGGCGCGTCGAGTGCCGCAACAGTTCGCGCGAGCGTTCGAGCCGGATCCGGCGATAATGGCCGAGAAAGCTGAGCCTGAGCTTCGTCGCGAACAGCCGGTCGAGCTGCCGGGTCGAAATGCCGACACGCCTGGCAATCTCGCTGCGACGCAGCGGCTCGCCCGGATGCCGCTCCATCAATTCCAGCGCGGCAATCAGTTGCGCGTCGTTGACGCCGTAACGTTCGACCAGCGATGCGCGCTGCGCGCCCTGCGGGGGGCGGATTTCGGTGTGGAGGAACCAGTCCGACACCTTGCGCGCAAGGTCTGCGCCATGACGCTCCGCGATCAGCGCATGCATCATGTCCAGCGGCGCGGTGCCGCCGGCGCAGGTCAGGCGATTACGGTCGATGATGAAGAGTGAGCGTGTCAGCAGCACAGCCGGATGCGCCTCGCGGACGGCCTGCGCGTGCTGCCAGTGGATCGTCATCTGAATGCCGTCCATGATGCCGGCCTTCGCCAGGATGAACGGGCCTCCCGATACGCCGCCGATCCGCACGCCGCGTCTCGCCAGACGCCGCAGCCAGGCAAACGTCGCGGAATCGTCGAAAGCGGCCGGATCGCCGCCGGCGCAGACCAGCAAAAGATCGAGTTTGCCGGCGTAGCCGACCTTCGCCGGACACGGGACTACGGCGCCGCTGGATGCGTTAACTGCCGGATGCTGCGTCGAGATATGGACCCAGCGATAAAGCTCCGTTCCGGAGATCAGATTGGCCGCCCGCAGCGGCTCGACGACGCTGGCGTAGGACATCAGCGCGAAGTCCGGAACCAGCAGCAGACCGACAACCTGCGGGCCCTTGGCCGCCTTTTGTACCATGTCTCGAATTTATCAGAAAACGGCTCTCGCAGGCAAGACGCGAGGCGGCGGGGTCCCTACACGTCAAATATGCGGGGAGTGTCCCGCGCGCAAAAAATTCTCCGTGGCCGCCCATGCGCTACAGCCTCACGTCGCTCCTGAAAAACAGCCTGTCCGGTCACAGAAACTGGACGCCGGCATGGCGCGAACCGGAGCCGCGCAAAAGCTACGACGTCGTCATCGTCGGCGGCGGTCACGGCCTCGCGACTTCGTATTACCTGGCGAAAGAACACGGCATCACCAGCGTGGCGGTGCTGGAAAAAGGCTGGCTCGGCTCCGGCAATATTGGCCGCAACACCACGATCATCCGCTCCAACTACATGCTGCCGGAGAACAACCCGTTCTACGAATGGTCGATGAAGCTGTGGGAGAACTTCGAACAGGAGTTCAATTTCAACGCCATGATTTCGCAGCGCGGCGTGCTCAACCTGTGCCACTCCGATGCGCAGTACGATGCGTTCGCCCGGCGCGGCAACGCGATGCGGATCGACGGCGTCGATGCCGTGCTGCTCGACGCAAACGGCGTCCGCGGCATGTACCCGTTCCTCGATTTCACCGGCGCGCGGTTCCCGATCCGCGGCGGCCTGCTGCAGCCGCGCGGCGGCACGGTGCGGCATGATGCCGTGGCCTGGGCCTATGCGCGCGGCGCGGATTCCCGCGGCGTCGATGTCATTCAAAACTGCGAGGTGACCGGCATCAGGATCGAGAACGGCAAAGTCATCGGGGTCGATACCACGCGCGGCTTCATCGGCTGCAAAAAACTCGGACTCGCGGCGGCCGGAAATTCTTCTGAAGTTGCCGCGATGGCCGGCCTGCGATTGCCGATCGAGAGCCACGTTTTGCAGGCGTTCGTCTCGGAGGGTCTCAAACCGTATGTCGACGGCGTCATCACCTTCGGCGCCGGTCATTTCTACGTGTCGCAGTCGGACAAGGGCGGACTGGTGTTTGGCGGCGACATCGACGGCTACAATTCCTACGCCCGGCGCGGCAATCTGCCGATGGTGGAACACGTAATTGAAGCGGGCGTCGCCATGATCCCCGGGCTGTCGCGCGTGCGGGTGCTGCGAAGCTGGGGAGGCATCGTGGACATGTCGATGGACGGCACGCCGATCATCGACAAAACCCACATCGAAGGTCTCTATCTCAATGCCGGCTGGTGCTACGGCGGCTTCAAGGCCACGCCCGCATCGGGATGGTGCTTCGCCCACACCATCGCACGCAACGAGGCGCACAGCCTTAGCGCTGGTTTCCGTCTCGACCGCTTCCGCCGCGGTTACGCGGTCGATGAAAAAGGACAGGGCGCCACGCCCAACCTGCATTGATGGCCGCCCCATGCTGATCAAATGTCCCCACTGCGGAACACGGCCAGTCGAGGAATACACCTTTCTGGGCGATGCCACTCCGCAACGGCCAGCGTCCAGCGATCCGGCCACGATGGATCAATGGTTCGACTACGTTTATCTGCGTGACAATCCGAAAGGGCGCTTCCACGAATTTGCGCACCATGCCGGCGGCTGCCGGTCGTGGCTGGTGGTGACGCGCGACACGCAAACTCACGAAGTGTTCGCCGTCGTCACGGCGCGCGACTTCGCCCGCAATCGCAGCGGAGCCGGCGCATGACGTCCTTCCGGCTTTCGCGGGGCGGGCTGATCGATCGAGCCTCGACACTCCGTTTCAGCTTCGACGGCAAACGGTACCGGGGACACGCAGGCGACACGCTCGCCTCGGCGCTGCTCGCCAACGGCGTGCAGCTCATGGGCCGCTCGTTCAAATATCACCGCCCCCGCGGGGTGATTTCGGGCGGCGCCGCCGAACCCAACGCGCTGGTCGAACTTCGCGAAGGGGGCCGCAGGGAGGCCAATACGCGCGCCACGGTGGTCGAGCTTTACGATGGGCTCACCGCGCGCAGCCAGAACCGCTGGCCTTCGCTCGAGTTCGATATCGGCGCGATCAATTCGCTCGGTTCGTCGGTATTCGTCGCGGGCTTCTACTACAAGACTTTCATGTGGCCGAAGAGCTTCTGGGAGAAGGTCTACGAGCCGATCATCCGCCGGGCGGCGGGCCTCGGCACCGCGTCCCGCGAGGCGGACCCGGACAAGTACGAACGTGCCTACGCTCATTGCGAACTGCTGGTAATCGGGTCAGGACCGACCGGCCTCATGGCGGCGTTGACCGCTGCGCGCGCGGGCGAACGCGTCATTCTCGCCGACGAAGGCTCCCGGCACGGCGGTTCGCTGCTGTTTGAGCGCGAGGAGATCGACGGCAGGGATGGACTCGAATGGGCGGATGGTGTGACAGCCGAACTCGCATCGATGCCGAACGTGACGCTGATGCCGCGCACGACGGTTTTTGGCTGGTACGACGGTAACATCTTCGGCGCGGTCGAGAGCGTGAACGATCATGTCGCCGTCCCGCCACCTTACGAGCCGCGACAGCGATACTGGCGCTTTATCGCGAAACGCGCGGTTCTCGCAGCCGGCGCCGAGGAACGCCCGATCGCATTCGGCGGCAACGACGTCCCGGGCGTGATGCTGGCTTCCGCCATGCGCACGTATGCGAACCGCTACGCGGTCGCGCCGGGCAACGCGGTGGTCGTGTTCACCAACAACGATTCCGGCTACCGCACCGCGCGCGACATGATGGCCCACGGCGTGCGCGTCGAAGCCATCGTTGACAGCCGGCCCGCGTCGAGCGCCGACACGGGCGGCGCACGCGTCCTGGACGGGCGGACAATCGCCGACGTGAAGGGCCGTAAAGACGTGGTCGCCGTGACATTGGCTGACGGTGAACGCATTGACTGCGACACGGTCGCGATGGCGGGCGGATGGAGCCCGATCGTCAATCTCCTGTGCCACCGCGGGGCGAAGCCGCACTGGGATGAGAGCATCGCCGCCTTCCTCCCGCCCGAGGATCCCGCCGGCGCGTTCGTGGCGGCGGGATCGGCGGCCGGCAAAATGCTGCTCTCCGAATGTCTCGCCGATGGCGCGGCGCGTGGCGCGCCTGACGGGGTGGCACGTGCGGTGCCTTCGTGCCGCGACGAGGCGTTTGCGATTACGCCATTCTGGTGGGTGAAGGAGTTGAAAGGCAAGGCGTTCGTCGATTTCCAGAACGACGCCACGGCCGACGATTTGCTGCTCGCAGCGCGTGAAGGCTACGGCCACATCGAGCATGCCAAGCGCTACACCACGACCGGCATGGCTACCGATCAGGGGAAACTCGGCAACGTCAACGCTGCTGCGATCCTCGCGCAGGCGACCGGCAAAGCGATCGCGCAGGTCGGCACGACGACGTTCCGGCCTTACTATACACCGGTCGCGTTCGGCACATTCGCGGGTCCGTTTGTCGGACATCATTTCCAGCCGGTCCGCAGGACGCCGCTGCATGATTGGGCGGCCGCGCTTGGCGCCGTGTTCGTCGAAACCGGGCTGTGGCTGCGCTCTTCATGGTTTCCACGCGAAGGAGAGGACTGGCTGGCGGCGGCAACGCGTGAGGTGAAGAATGCACGCAGCAACGTGCGGCATCTGCGATGTCTCGACGCTGGGCAAGATCGATGTGCAGGGCAGGGACGCCGGCGTGTTTCTCGACCGGATGTACTGCAACACCTTCTCGACGCTTGCGGTCGGCCGGGCGCGCTATGGCCTGATGCTTCGCGAGGACGGCATCGTATTCGACGACGGCACCACCTCGCGGCTTGCGGACGATCACTATCTGATGACCACGACCACGGCGAATGCCGGGCGGGTCATGTCGCACATGGAATTTTGCCATCAGGCGCTGTGGCCCGAACTTGATGTCACCTATGTCTCGGTAACGGAGCAGTGGGCGCAGATGGCGGTCGCGGGACCCAAGGCGCGCGCGACATTGCAAAAGCTGGTCGACGGCGTCACGCTTGACGACACCACATTTCCGTATCTCGCCGCGAAAAGCGTGTCTGTCCTCGGCGGCATTCCGGCGCGCCTGTTCCGCATTTCGTTTTCGGGCGAGCATGCCTACGAGCTTGCGGTTCCCGCAGACTACGGCAGCCGGATTGCGGGCGCGGTTATTCATGCCGGCGAGGAGTTTGGCATCGCGCCGTATGGCGCCGAAGCGCTTTCGATCATGCGCATCGAAAAAGGGCACGTGGCCGGCGGCGAACTCAATGGCCTGACAACCGCGGCGGACCTTGGCCTCGGCAAGATGATGTCGACCAAAAAGGACTATATCGGCCGCATGATGGCCGGACGGGAAGGGCTGATCAGCAGGCAGCGGCAATGCGTCGTCGGCATCCGCGCCGTCAACAAGGCCGATCGCATCCGGTCCGGCTCGCACCTTCTCAAATCGAACGATCCGCCATCGATGGCCAACGATCAGGGCTATATTTCCTCGGTCGCCTGGTCGCCCATGCTCGACCGGTGGGTCGGGCTCGCGCTGCTCGTGAACGGACGCGATCGCCACGGCGAAATCATGAACGTCTTCGATGGCGTTCGTGACTCGCAGATGCAGCGGCGAGATCTGCGATCCGGTGCATTACGATCCGGAGAACAAAAAGCTCCATGCCTGAGAATCCCGCCAGCGCCGCCGGAACTCCGGCGACCCCCGTGCTCCGTAACTGTGCGCTGGCGAACGTCGCCGTGGCAGGACGCTTCGGCGCGAGCAGAGGTCCGGGGGTCGTCCTTTCGGTGCGGCACCCGGCGTCGATTGTTACCGTCATCGCCCGCAAGGATTGCGCCGGACAAACCTTATCCGCGCTTAAGGCGCTTGCCGGATGCGACGTTCAGTGGGCGGGCGCCGATCAATACTTTGTCGTTGCGGACAATCGGGGCGAGGGCGCGCTTTACCGGGAGCTGAAAGCTCTGCTGGAAGGCGTTGCGACCGTTTCCGACCAAAGCCACGGGCGCGTCATCATGCGCATCGGCGGGCCTAAGGCGCGCAATGTGCTGGCCAAGGGCACGCCAGTCGACCTTCATCCGAAGGAATTTCCGGTCGGAAAAAGCGCGGTGACGCAGATGGCGCACGTTGGCGTACACTTCACGCGCACGGGCGAGGACGATTATGAGCTTTCGGTATTCCGTGGATTTGCCGAGAGCTTCTGGGAATGGCTCACCACCCAGGCGGAAGAATTCGGCTATCAGGTGATCTGAAGGCGGCCGCTGCCGGGGTGCAGGACAAAGAATTCGCACCGATCCTCCCCAGGTTACGCTGCCTCCAACTTACGCTTTCGCGAACACCTCCCTCGCCCGGATCAAAATCACGTCGCCGTCGAGTATCGGTTTGGCGATGCCGAAGAACCGCGCCACGGTTTGCGAATTGTTGTGCCGGTCCATCGCGGCCTGATCGGTAAACCGCTCGTAGGTGGTAAACACACACGGATCGGTCGCGTCCTGGCAGACGAAAAATCCAACGGTGTCGGGCTCGTTTACGCGCACGCTCTCCGCGACTTCGACGAGTCCGCGCTCCATGGTCGCCTCGTGGCCCTTCTTCACGCGTATAATTGCGGTGATCGTCAACATCGGAACCTGCCATAATTCAGATCGTCCGGTCGGCTGCCTCACCGACCGTACGCACGCTGTTTGAACCATAGTTCGCACCAACCGAAACTTTAGCGCGGCGCACCCAAAATCGCCAGCCATAGCCCGTCTGCGGGTATCTGTTCCCTCATTGTTGCGGAATGCACGCAGAACGTGCAATCATCCCTGGTCCGAACGATACGTGATGACGATGAAATCCGCGAAATGCGTGGCGCTCAACTTTAGCCTGGCCATATTGCTCGCATATGCTGCGCCGTCCAGCGCGCAACAAAATCCTGTTACGGCCGTCGACGTTGCGCTGGAGCCAGACGCGACGATGATGCAGCGCGCGCAGGCAGATAATGTCCGCTTGCTGAAAGCTTTCCCAAAAGGCTTCTCACTGGACGCGACGCACCATCCGCACGTCACAATGTTGCAGCAGTTCGTCCGAACAGCTGAACTCGAAAGGGTCTACGCGGCAGTCGACAGGGTATTCGCCGCCGAGAAGCCGACCAGCTGGAAATTGAAAGCATACAAGTACTACTACATCCCCTCGCCGCCAATCGGTCTTGCAGGTATCGTCGTCGAACCGACAGACGATTTGCACAGGCTGCAACGGGAATTGATCGACGCGGTGACGCCCTTCACGGCGAAGACCGGGACGCCCGCCGCGTTCATGAGCACAGAAAATGGCCGTGACATCCAAAAGGACCTGATCGAATACGTGGCGCACTTTGTGCAGATCGGAGCAGGTGAAAAATTCAATCCTCACGTCACGATTGGCGTTGGCACCATCAGCTACCTCAACAGGATGCTCGCCGAACCGTTCGAGGCGTTTACGTTCTCGCCAGCGGGAGCGTCGGTTTACCAGCTTGGAGCTTTCGGTACGGCTCGCAAAGAACTTAAGGCTCTGGTGCTGACTCCCTAAGTGTCCTGCCGGGACGATCAAAAATCCCGACGCCCGTCCATGCCGTTTGGGTGATCTGCATCTCCGAATGAAGTCTTTGGCCCCCTGCATGCCGAATGGCAAGACACCCAACCGGGGGTACGCTCACCAAACCGGACGAGAAGGGCCTGGCGGAGCTGGTCACGGCGCGCCACTTCCGAAATGACTATCGGCTCGGCGGTTTCGCGAGGTGGTGCATCGGTCGTCCAGCTTGTTGTGCGCTGGCGGAAGGGTGGAAATCAGCATCAAACCCATTTCGGCAACGCACAGCCAATGTCGCAGATGGGTCATTCTCGACCGAGATGGCCAAGGGCGGCGTTTGTTCTTCTCCGCTTCGCCCCGAAAGCGACCGTCTGCCGACAAGCCGCCATCCGTCGTTAAGGGCCAATTTCCGACATTCCCGCCGCGCGGGCATCACTTGTAGCGCATGCGGTAACGCTGTATGGCTCAGGTTAGTAAGTGCAATCGAATGTCCGCCGGGAAATTGGCGTTGAGCGAATTGCGTCGGCAGGTTCCATAATTGAGACAAACTCCTAAGGCGATGGCTTAGGGTCGCAAGTCAAGCGGCCCTGCTAAACAGTTTGTCGCGAGCGCGCGCAATGAGTACCGCCTTGAGGAAGACCGGAGTGAACGTCCTCGGCGACATGCCGTGGGGGTCGCATGTGTGCATGTTCTACGAATCCAAAGATGATCTGCTTGATACCGTGTGGCCCTATTTTATGGCCGGCCTGGAAAGCAATGAATTCTGTCTGTGGGTTCCCTCCGAGCCAGTCACGCCGGAAGAGGCGCGCATGGCGTTAAGGCGGCGCATCCCGGACTTCGATCGCCATCTCGCGGCCGGGAACATGGAAATCGCTCCGGGTCGTGAGTGGTATCTCAAAGCAGGGCAGTTCGATCTCGACGGCATTCTCAGCGCCTGGGACGAGAAATTACGCGGCGCGTTGGCCAAAGGCTACGACGGAATGCGTGTAAGCGGGAACGCTTTTTGGCTCAACAGCAAACACTGGAATGACTTTTGCGACTACGAGCGCCAACTCAACAAGATGCTCGAGGGCAAGCCGATGACCATATTGTGCACCTATCCGATTGCCGTGAGTGGAGCTGCGGAGGTGCTGGAGGTGGCACGGATTCATCAGCTTGCAGTCGCGCGGCGAAACGGCGACTGGGAGCTTGTTGAGCCGGCGCCCGCCGAGAGAGACCATTCGCTGACCCCGCGCGAGCGCGAAGTTCTTTGGTGGGCCGCGCAGGGCAAGTCGGCCAGGGAGATCGCTGAAATTCTCGATATTAGCGAGCGGACTGTGAACGAACACTCGCAAAAAGCCATTCGTAAGCTCGGCGCGGCCAACAGAACGCAAGCGGTCGCGATGGCACTACGCGAACGGCTGATCGGCAAGAACCATCCCTAGGTGCTTAAGAAATCCTGCTACTCAAGACATTTTAACAGCAGCGCTGCACCAATGTCGCCGCCATCGCGCTCCGCGACAGCGTGATCCATCTGTAAACGATCGCCCCCGTTAGAAACTACGATGTCAAAACTAACGATGTCACAAATGCCAATGTGACAAAGTATCAATTTGAAAGTTTCTATTCGCGTGTGATTAGAATTTCCGCAGAATCAAATTCCAGATGAGATTTGAATTCAGTGGTGCGCATCGACGATTCCCCCATGCCGCCGGATTCGCCGCATATTGACGAAATCCGCGACCAAACCGCCCGAATCCTGGGAAGCACGGTGTTTCACAACTCGTTGCGGCTGGCACGATTTCTCAATTTCGTCGTGGAGACGACGCTCGCGGGTAATGGCGAAAGGATTAAGGCGTACACCATCGCTGTCGAGGCACTCGGCCGCGGCGCCGACTTCAATCCGGAGGTTGACGCCATCGTGCGCGTGGAAGCCGGGCGGCTGCGTACTGCCCTCGCGCGCTATTACGCGACTGAGGGGCGCGATGATACGCTTGTGATTGAGCTGCCGCGCGGCAATTACGTCCCGACCTTCCGCCGGTGCTCATCCGCGTTGTCGTCACAGACGACGACAACGACAACCGCGAATCTTCGATTGGAAAGTCGTCGCATTCGGGACCTGCTCGTCTCGCTGACCGCTACATTTTTGCAGAAGATCGCAGTCGATCCTTTCGCGGATCCGCATGCGATCAACAGCGGCGACGCCGAACGCTTTTTGCGCACGGCTGAGGAATGCTTTCGCTGCGCTGGAGTCCTCGAAGCCACCGGTAACGAGCTAATGACCAAGGCGGTCGAAGTCGAGACGATTATGCAACGCGACAAATGGAAAAAATAAGATAGCCGTGCCGATTTTGCCGAACTCTCTACCTGCGCGGTCGACGCCAGCCCGCCGCCTAAAATCAGTTCATGCGACAGGTTTGCCTCGATCCAAATGAGCAGCTCAGGTCATTGGGACAAATGTCGCAGATGGGTCAACAGCGTCGCTTTAGCGAAGTCCGCGTCACGTCCGATTTACCCGCAACACCGGACGTTCGTCAGGTCGTTCGACAGGGCAGTAATGGGCCAATACCCGACGTGATCTCTGCCCAGATAATCCTGCACTTGGCGTTCGGACGAGCTGCCCGCGTCACCGTCGCGGGTCCGCAGAATTGTCTGCAAATACTTCAATTGGCAGGGGATGATTGATCACGTGGGTTCCGTAATTGCGGTCGTGCTCCTCAGTCTCAGAGCACCGGAAACACTGCGTGCGACAGGTAAAGAAACAGCGCGGCGCCAAGCAGCCCGATCATCCCCGCCAGCGCCACATCGAAGCGCTCGCCGGGGCTAGCCACCTCCGTCTCGCTGTCGATGTCCTTGGCGGTCCGCACGAAGCGCCAGCCCGCGACCATGATGATAACGACGCCGAGCACGATAAAGGCGAGTCCGGCCGCGTTTGCGAACACTCCGCCGTGCGGAGCGATCATCCCCTGCGTCGCCTGTGGCGCTGCGTATTTCAAAAATAGATCGAATCGCTCTATCACGAAGCCGAAGGCCATCACCGCGATGGCGGTTCGCACCCACGCGAGAAACGTACGTTCATTGGCGGCGTGATCACTGTAACGCTTTATCATTGGACTGCCCCAACACTGTGCAGACTGCATTATAACGCCGCGGCGTCCTGCGCGGTCGGTTGAAAAGGGGCCAATAGAGCGGCCCCGCCGCCACCCGGGCACCTTGCCATGCTCAGAATCCTCGCATCGTGCACGGAGCCAATTTAGGCTGCTCATGTCCGTTCAGACGCGACGTGCGCGGTCGGCAGCAGCGGACAGCGACTTCTGGTCTCCCCCGAAAGCCGACATTCGATTGCGCAACAGCATCCGGCGCAATGGGCCAGAAGCTGACGTCAAACTATGACTGCGTGACTTTAATTTGCAGATTTGGCCGCGACCACGTTGTAGGCCGCCAAGGGGCGGCGGATGCCTTTGAGCTCAAACTCCCCAATTGGTTCGACTGTGATGACGTCTTCTATCGCCATCTGAACGCGGGGGCTGATCAGAATTTGGCCCGGCTTGGCTTCATCGCAAAGGCGAGAGGCGACGTTGGAGACAGTGCCTATGGCGGCATAGTCGAAGCGGCCCTCGAAGCCGATGGTGCCGAGCGTGGCAAATCCGTGCGCTATGCCGATGCCGAAGCCAATGTCGTGTCCGAGGCGACCCCACTTGTCGGTGAGCGCTCCGATGGCACTACGCATTTCTAGAGCCATTAGGACAGCTTGGAGCGGGGGATTGTCCACCGGAACCGGATCGTTGAAGACAACCATGACACCATCGCCCGCGTAACGTTCGAGCGTCCCGCTGTACTTTATGATGATTTCGCCGATCGCCGCATGGTAGTCACGCAACAGCGCCATCACGTCTTCCGCGTCCGCACTTTCGGTAAATCCGGTGAAGCCACGCAGGTCGCAAAAGAGTGCGGTAATCTCCCGTCGATGGCTTTCGAGTTGCTTCTCTGACCCGGACGCGACAATCAGATCGGCCACTTGCGGAGGCAGGAAACGTCGCAGCCTGCCCATGCGCTCGATTTCGCCCACTTGTTCGCTGACACGCTGTTCGAGTTGCCGGTTAAGCTTCTCGACCTCTTCTGTTCTCTCGCGCAGTTCATTGAGAAGCCGAACATTCTCAATTGCAATTACTGCCTGATCGGCAAAGGATGCGACTAGCTCAATCTGCTTGCCTGTGAAGGGCTCCACTTTTAGCTTGTACAAGATGAAGACGCCGACAAGATCGTCCCCCCGAAACATCGGCACACCGAGTTCCGTCCGGATCGGTTCGGCGTCCCGCAAGGCGTAGGTGTATTCCGTATCTTCCTGCAGGTCCGCAACGTGGATTACTCGACGTTCAACCGCGACCCTGGCAGTGACGGTGTGGCGCCCGGGCGAAACCGGATGGCTTTTGACAAATTCAATAAGTTCCGGTGTAGCATTGTAAAATGCCGCAGCTCGATACAGCTCACCATCACGTCTGAAAATGACGCCTCGCTTTGCGCTGCACAGACTAGTGGCCGTCTGGATGAGGCTATCCAGGACTAGTTGCAAATCAAACTGCGATCGGCTGATGACTTTGAGTACATCAGCGGTTGCTGTTTGTTGCTTCAATGCCTCTGTCAGTTCAGTGGTGCGCTGACGCAGTTCGTTGAGCAGCCGCGCATTCTCGATGGCGATGACGGCCTGGGCGGCGAAGTTTTGCACCAGGCTGACCTGCTTTTCGGTAAACGGACGAACTTCCTGGCGGTAAATGGAAAACGCGCCGATCAATTCGTCACCCTTGAGTATCGGTACGTCCACGGTGGATCGTGCCCCTCCTAATGTAACTGGCGGGGCAGGAATCCCTTCGGCGGCGTAATCGGCGGTGTAACTTACCTGCTTTGTCTGCTTCAGCCGATCAAGGTGGCTGCCCGGGAGTAGTTGAGGTATGCTTCGACTTAGATATTCAGCGAAATCAGGCGGGGCGCCGATTTGCGCCTCAGCGTGAAACTCACTGCCATCAAAGCGGAACACCACTCCGAACTGAGCTTCGCAAATGCGCGTTGCGTTCTGCGCGTTGCTTCTCAGCATGACTTGGAAAATAGGCGTCAGTTCACCTTTGGATACCCCGATGATGCTCAGAACGTCCGAGGTAGCCTTCTGCCCCTCCAGCGCTTCGGTGAGGTCAGCGGTACGCTGACGCAGTTCATTGAGCAGGCTCGCGTTCTCAGTGGCAACGAACGCAGCAACCCCTGCGTTCTGATTTGCACCGGAGCTTCGCGGGCCTCCCGACGCAGTACGGCGCTCAGCTGATTTGCCGCTCGTTCCGGGACGTTTCTTCATTGTTCCCCCATGGCTTGGGAGAGCGCATCCTAGCGGTTCAATGCAGTACACAGGAAGTGCCGATGGCATACATACAGCGCTGCCGTCATGCAGGGTGAAGCCAATCAAAATATTACCGCTCCGCTTGGAGGGCGCGGCGAAACTGAGGTTCGCTCGCCGAGAGGATCGCGGCGGCGTCCCGCACGTCTTGTTGCTCCATGACGAATTTCTCCGATTGTTGCCTATGGTCAGCGCATCGCGAGCGGCCTTTACACCCTCGCTTTACCTCCGCGGGCCTCGCCGGTGCGTTTCCGCGACCGGACGGCCAGGGGAGGGGCGGGGGAGGGGAGGTCATTGCGCCCATCAGCGGCCTTTTATGTTGGTTTTAGCCATGGACACTGATGCGGACAAAAACCAAAATGTTCCAAATATTGCAATATGTTCAATGTTATATGGCGGAAGGGGTGGGATTCGAACCCACGAGAGAGCGGTGCCCTCTGCCGGTTTTCAAGACCGGTGCCTTAAACCACTCGGCCACCCTTCCAATGCAGTAAAATCAGCGATTCCCGCGATTAAATTAAAGGACGAACAGCGAACCGTCACCTCCATGGCCCTACTCGGCCCCAAGGGCATTTACCGCAGAATGCCCTTCGATAGCATGCCAATAATTTCGGCCGTCCTGGCGTCTGCCTTTATCGCGCTTGGCGTAGCTGCGGAGCATCGGCGCCGGATCATGGCCGCGCTATGGCTCGCTTATGCTCCTCCTTCTTTGGACCTTTGATGCGCGGTCCGTATTTTTTTTGTCTCATCGACCGCGCGCTCAGAGGTCGCCGGCGGCCCGTTGCGTTGCGTCCTGGAGGTATCCAGCAACGCTTTAGAGGCGCGGCGATCAGCGGATGCTTAAAGATCGACGCATTGTCTTTTCCTTTTGATTTCCGCGATCAGCGCGATTTCCCTTTTGACGGCCAGTCAGAGTCTCCCGATGGATCCAAATCAATGTATTCAGCATTGGGGTCTTTTGAACGGTCCAATGTTGGAGATCAGGCGATGTCGAGACTCACCAAAAGCCTTGGAATCATGGCGTTGGCCTTGATCATCAACGTAGGCGCTGCCGACGCGCGCGGCGGCGGTGGTTGGCACGGTGGTGGTGGTTGGCACGGTGGTAGTTGGCACGGTGGCTGGGGTGGCTGGCGCGGTGGCGCCTGGCGAGGGAGAGGGCTGGGGCTGGGACTTGGCCTTGCAGCCAGCGCTCTTATCGGTAGCGCAGCATACTACGGCTCTGGGTATGGCTATCCCGGCTACTACGGCTATGGGTACGCACCCGCATACGGCTATGGGTACGCACCCGCATACGGCTATGGGTACGCACCCGCATACGGCTATGGGTACGCTCCCGCATATGGCTATGGGTACGCTCCCGCATATGGCTACGGGTACGCTCCCGCATATGGCTATGGCTATGGTCGGTACGGATACGGCGGGTATCGATACGGAGGCTATTGGTAGAGCAGATAAGCAGGGTACGGTGTCTGTTCTTGCTCCGGGCGGAATTCAACACGCGGACAATATGCGCCGCCAGCCGCCGCAGTTTCAATGTCGGCTGCAATGTGACGCCACGTCGACCGCGCCCGGCGATTTTCCAGCGCAT
Organism: uncultured Alphaproteobacteria bacterium; assembly: GCA_963766925.1. GTDB lineage: Bacteria > Pseudomonadota > Alphaproteobacteria > Rhizobiales > Xanthobacteraceae > BOG-931. The sequence goes on along the minus strand of CAVYCI010000007.1, from coordinate 41,234 downwards.
GCCGCATCAGAGCGCGCAACTCGGCGAGTGCCTTGCGTCATCACGTCGGGGATGACGAGTGGGTGCGCTAGCGCGCGTGACCGGTTCCGGCGGGGCACAGAAGGAATCTAACGAATGGTTTCCTTCTTGAAGATCGTCGCTCCCTGGCTGACCAGGTATCTTTTATCCCGGCGTTCCGCTGGAGTGCGTTTAGCGTTGCTATGAGGGACGGGGATCGTGCCCACAAGTATCAGATTGTCATTTTTGTCCCTGGCGTATCCGCGAATTACCTTCCGCATGAAATGCTCCTCTATGGATTGGCCTGATCAATTGTCAGGCTGCTCTCATTCTGCCCTTATCGCAATCCTGAAACTCCGCACCGCTATTTCTCAGGGGTGGAGAGCGCGCGCTTCAGCCAGTCGTAAAACTCCCGCGCGCCGTTCGTGACATTGCGCGACGGTGCTTTGTCTTTGAGGTCGATAACCTCTTTAAGCGATGACATCGCGGATACACGCTCTGCGGGTGTTGCAGGCCGTTGTCAAAACGGCGAAGCTTTGGTTCCGATCAGGTGTCACCCGCTCTCCACCGAGCTGATGTGATGGGCATGCCGTCACCGTCGATGCGGTTCGATCCGGTCTCGCCCGAGCAGCGGGAGAATCCATTCGACGTCCTCGCCGCGGCACGCCGCGACCAGCCGGTGTTTCACGTACCGGCGCTCGATCTGTGGGTTGTCACGCGCTACGACGACGTGCTCGCGGTTCTCAAGGATCACGATACGTTTTCGTCGACCGGAGCGCTGAAATCGGCGCCGATGCCCGACGAGGTCGCCGGCGCGCTCGCGGAAGGCTACCGCGAGATGCCGTACATCATCGAGGTCGACCCGCCACTGCATGACCGCATCCGCGGCCTGGTGACCAGGGCATTCACGCCACGGCGGATTGCGGCGCTCGAACCGGCGATCCGGCGCATTGTTGGCGAGCTTCTGGATGCGCTGCCGCCCGCCGGCGAAATGGACATCATCGAGGCGCTGGCCTGGCCGTTGCCATTGCGCGTGCTTGGCGAACTGCTCGGCCTGCCGCGTGCGGATCTGGAGCAACTTCACATCTGGGGCACCGACTGGATCATGGTCCAGCAGGCAGGGCCGCTGGAGAAACGGCTGGCCCATGCCCGCGGAACGGTCGCGCTGCAACGTTATTTTCTTGATGCAGTCTACCGCCGCGAACGCGAGCCGGCTGACGATCTGATCGGCGCTCTGGTTGCCGCGCGGTCCCAGCTCGATCCTCCGCTGACCGATCTGGAAATCGCGGGTCTGCCGCTCGACCTGATGGTCGCAGGCCACGTCACGGTGACGCGCGCTATCGGCAACGCGCTGCATCTTTTGTTCGCCCGCCCCGATCTTCGCGCGCGCTTACTCGATCCGACGCGGGTTGCGACCGCGATTGAGGAGATTTTGCGTCTCGAATTGCCTGCTCAGGGACTGTTCCGCACCGCTACACGGGACGTTGAACTTGGCGGCGTCACGATCCCTGCAGGCGCGCGGGTAATGGTGCATTTCGCCTCGGCGAACCGCGACGCCTGCGTGTTCTCAAATCCGGACGTGTTCGAGCCGGAACGCGCCGAACTGACACGGCATATCGCGTTCGGCAAGGGCATCCATTTCTGCATCGGTGCTCCGCTGGCGCGACTCGAGCTGGGGATTGCGCTGCCCGCGCTGCTCGAACGTCTCCCCAGGCTTCGTCCAGGCCACGGACGTGCCGTACGGGAACCGACATTTTTCGCCCGCGGCTTCGCCGAGCTTCACGTTGCGTGGGGATGACAGGATCGGCGATGGACATCGTGATCGTAACCGGCGCGGCCGGCGGCATCGGGCGCGTGTATGCAAAAGCGCTTGCCGGGGCAGGTTACGGTGTCGTGGTCGCCGACCTCAACGCACCGAACGACCTCGCGGCGGAGATTGAGAACTCCGGAGGCACAGCGGCCGCGGTCGCCGTGGATGTCAGCAACCGATCGGCGACCGAGGCGATGGCCGAGCGGACGCTTGATCGATTTGGCCGTATCGACGGTCTCGTAAACAACGCCGCTTATTACACGGCCATCGTCAAGAAGGACTTCACGGAACTCAGCGACGAAGAGTGGGATCGCTGCTTTGCAGTCAACGTGCGCGGCGCCTGGCTCTGCGCACGGGCGGTGGCGCCGGCCATGAAAGCCCGGCGGCGCGGCAAAATCGTCAACGTGTCGTCAATGACCGTGCCGACCGCACCGCCCGGCTTTTCGCACTACATTTCATCCAAAGCCGCGATCGTGGGTCTTACGCGTGCGCTCGCGCGCGAACTCGGCGAACACCGCATCTGCGTCAACACGCTGACCCCGGATTACATCGCGTTCGACCGCGACTACGACAACCGCCAGCCGGAAATGAGCCCGATGCTGACGGCGCAGCGCTGTTTCCGCCGCGAGGAACGCCCCGAAGATCTGCTGGGCACGCTGCTCTATCTGCTCGGGCCGGCGTCGGATTTCATTACCGGCCAGGAAATCTGGATCAATGGTGGCCGCCTGTTCGGTTGAGGCGACTGCACCAACAGCCCGCCTTCACGGTCGTTCTTGAGCGTGTCGCCGACAACACCGGGTTGATCGATGCCAAAAGGTGCCTTGAGCCACCCTGGATCCGTCGAGAAAGTCGATCCCAAACCTTCAAGGCCGTAGCTGGCCGCCACGCACGAAAGCTGCCGGCAACCCGGCCCGGTTGATCCCGGACGTTCCTGGAGATATTCGGGGAGTGTATGAACGCCGACCCAAAGCTCCTTGAACGGCCGCCCTGGTCGGCGCTCACTACAACGCACGCCGGTTTCGCGCTCGGCAATGAGTGGGCTCGACGCTACCAGCCCGACGTTGCGCCTATGGCTGCGCTCCGCGAAGTCTCGGACGCGTGCCTCCAGGCATTGGCTGCGCTTATGAAGCCGGGTGAGGTCGTTGGACTGTTCAGCGCCGAACCGGTTCCGGAAATACGGGACCTAACCGTAGTCGCCCGCAAAACCGTCGAGCAGATGGTGTTCGAGGGGCGTAAAGGTCCGCCCATTGTCGACGGATACACAAATCTTGTTCCGGCCGACGTTCCCCAGATGATGAAGCTGGTGGATTTGACGAAGCCCGGGCCGTTTGCCGCCCGGACGATTGCGCTTGGAACCTATATTGGCATCCGCAGCGCCGGCGAGTTGGTAGCGATGGCAGGCGAACGCATGCGGTTCGACGGCTTCACTGAAATCTCGGCGGTGTGCACTCATCCCGATTACACCGCGCGCGGTTATGCGTCCTTGCTTGTTGGAGCCTTGACGCAAAACATCCTCGCGCGGAGGGAGACGCCATTTTTGCACATCTACAGCGACAACAGGCGTGCGGCCGCACTCTACAGTCAACTCGGCTTTGCATATCGACGCTCGATCGCCGTAACGATCCTGAAGCGAGCCGATTAGACGGGTTTGTATCGCGCGCACGGACGATTGCGCTGCGCAAGCATTGTCACTTCACCAAATTGGCGGCGCCGCGGCTTCGCGCAAAGGAGATAACAGGAGGGCGGTCTTCTCTTGCGAGCAGCAAACGGAGGATTTTGCGGCTGGTGGTGCGCATGGTGAAAATTGAACTAAAAGCGGATTTGAGCGGTGCGCAAATTGCGGCGCGCAGCGCGTGGCTCTACTGCTGTCGCGGGCGCATTGGAGATATGGGGATCCACGGTTTGTGCGTCATAAAGTCCTGCGGATCCAGAGCAGGATCCGCGGCGGAAACAAAGGACAATCATTGCCGCCAAAAATCGCTGCCGAACGGAATGGTACGACCCGTTAAGCAGACGAACGGCGAACGCTGCCAACGGAGAATTTGCCTGACAATTTAAGGCATTGACTGATCAGTCGGCACCGGGCGGGAAGGCAGCCCTGGAATTGCAGCACCGGTGCGTCAGACCACACGGCCGCCCTTCCTCATTTTCGCCACGTTGACCTGATTCCCGCGCCGCCTGCCGCGCATCAAAATCTGACGGGCGTATATAGACATTTTAACTCCCATGTGATTTATCCGGGCCCAAGGCTGGACGTATTGCTCCGGTCAAATCAACAAAACACGCAAATGAAACTTGCCGCAGATAGCGGATGTATGATTCACGGAAAGGCATCAATGACAATGGTCAACAAAGCACCGATGACACTGGCCGCGAAAGCACCGCTGACGCTGGCCGAACGGGGAACGGACATCGTCGAGCAGATTGACACCGCTCTGGGATCGAACTGGCGTCAGACGTTCGTGCACGTCATTTTTGGGGCTTTCGTGGGTGGCCTTGTTCTGCTCCTCGTCCTGCTCTACGCGGGCGTGCCGATCGTCGGCTCCTGAACCCTGCCTGGCAATTACCCCGCCGGCAGCAACGTTTGACCTGATCAGCGAGACAGCAAACCGCAGACCTCAGGGCTCCACCCGCCAGGCGTTTGGGCCGGCGGGCCGCTCCCTGCGGCCTTCGCAGCGCGGGTGCCGAACCGGCATCCGCAACCTTCCATTCACTATCGGCCGCAGGCCGCCCATTTTCGCCACAATGTAACCACGCTCGCATCCGATAGGTCGCTGGCGGGGAACGGGGATGATGCGGGGTTGGTCAGGGACAGCGCTGCGAAGATGTGCGCCAATTGGCGTCAGCATCGCATTGGCCCTCCTGCTTGCTGATTGCTCGAACGGCGTTGATTCGCGCTACGGTGTGTCGGCCAGCCCGCGCGTTGTCAGCGATGGCGATGCGGTGCCGAAGGGCGGGGGCGTTTACAGAGTCGGCGCGCCGTATGTTGTCGGCGGCCGCACCTATGTCCCGCAGGACAATCCTCACTATCAGGCCGAAGGTCTCGCCTCGTGGTACGGCGACGACTTCCACGGCCGTATGACCGCCAACGGCGAAGTATTCGATCTCAACAGCATCTCCGCCGCCCATCCGACCCTTCCCCTCCCGAGCTACGTGCGGGTCACCAATCTGTCCAATGGACGCTCCATCATCGTCCGGGTGAATGATCGCGGCCCGTTCCACGGCGACCGCATCATCGACGTTTCGGTCCGGACCGCGCATCTTCTGGGCTTTCACGCCCGCGGCACCGCCTGGGTGCGGGTGGAATATGCCGGGCGCGCCCCGATCCAGGGTTCGGACGACCGGATACTGGAGGCGACGCTGCGCCAGGACGAGCCGGCTCCGGCGCCGAATTCGGTCCGGGTCGCGGCGGCGACCCCCATCGCGCCGGCCTCAACGGCTTCGCTGTCGCGCAATCCCCGTTTCGCCAGCGCCACGGCTGACGACGCCGGCGCCGTGCCCGTCCGGGCCATGGGCTACGCAGCGCCCCGCCCCGAGGGCGTGGACGGAACCGTCCAGATCCTCAACGGCCGCGGTCTCTACTGAACCACATACCGTTCTGCGGCTGAATGTCCGCGATGGCGGCGGGCCCTCACTGCGCCCTATTGCGCGGCGCAGCCTTGCGTGGGAATTGGATTTCCCATGCGGACGTACCGGGAAGCGGAGGCAGGCGTGCGACGTCTAGGCTGGCGCGTGTCGAAGCTGGCGTTGCCGGGACAGGCGGTCATCGGACTTGTCGCGCTGACCTGTGTTTCGCTTGCCGCCAACTCCGGCTCGAACATGACGGTCAAGCGGGACGAGGGCTTCCAGACCAGCGCGCCCAACGCGCTGCTGCTCGATCCCGAAAGCGACAGCGTGCTGTTCGACAAGGGCGGCGATCAGCTGGTGCCGCCGGCAAGCCTCGCCAAATTAATGACGCTTGAATTCGTGTTCAATGAAATCAAACAGGGCCGCATCAAGCTCGACACCGAGTACGTCATCAGCGAGAACGCGTGGCGGAAGGGCGGGGCGCCGTCGCACGGCTCCACCATGTTCGCGGCCCTCCACAGCCGGGTGAAAGTGGAGGACCTTCTGCACGGCATCATCACGGACTCCGCCAACGATGCCTGCATCGCGATTGCCGAAGCGCTCGCCGGCAACGAGACGGCGTTCGGGGAAATGCTCACCAAGCGGGCCCGTGAGATCGGTCTGGAAAAATCGACCTTCACCAACGCGACCGGTTATTCCGATCCAAACCTGCGCGTGACCGGGCGCGAACTCGCCTATCTCGCGCGGCACATCATGCAGACCTATCCCGAATTCTATCCGTATTTCGCGCAGCGTGAATTCGCCTGGAATAATATCCGCCAGCACAATCGCAATCCGCTGCTGGCAATGGGGATCGGCGCGGACGGTCTCAAGACTGGAGAAACCTCGGAGGCTGGGTTCAATCTGGTCGGGTCCGCGGTTCAGGACAATCTGCGGCTGATCGTCGTCGTCACCGGCACGCGGTCGGAAAAGGAACGCTCGGACGAGGCGCGCAAGATCCTCGACTGGGGCTTCCACGGCTTTGAGGCGCGGGTGCTGTTTGCCGAGGGCCAGACCATCGGCGAAGCAAAGGTGTTCGGCGGCTCTTCGAGCTACGTGCCGCTGATCGGGCCGGGAATCATCCGGGTAATGACGCCGCGCAACGGCGGCGAGCGGCTTGTGGCGCGCATTGTCTATACCGGGCCGGTGCCGGCGCCGGTCACGAAGGGGCAGGCCATCGGCAAACTGAAGGTCTGGCGCGGCGAGAACCTCGCGCTCGAGGTGCCGCTTCAGGCGGCGGACGACGTGGGTACGGGCAGCATGTCGCGGCGCGCGATGGATGCGGCGACCGAGCTGATGATCGGCCTGTTCCATGCCGGCGTGGGTAAGCTATGATGATCCATCACTGGCCGAACCTTGCGCGGTCGGGCCCGGCGGCATTGGCCGCAACTTCGCGTCCGATTTGAAGTGTAGCGCCCAAGTCGTTGTAAATTCGAAATTACGATCCATTTGTTGCGTGAGGCGTCGCGTCGCCGAAGCTCCACAACCCCGAGGCCGTTACCGATCGATGAGAGGCAAATTCATCACCTTTGAGGGTGGCGAGGGGACCGGGAAGTCGACCCAGGCAGCGCTGCTGGCGCTGCGGCTCGCCTCGTTCAAGATCGTGGCGCAGCAAACGCGTGAGCCCGGCGGCTCGCCCGGTGCGGAAATCATGCGTCACGTGCTGCTCTCGGGCGTAGCGAAGCCGCTGGGGCCGGAAGCCGAGGCGATGCTGTTCGCGGCCGCCCGGGACGACCATGTGCAGCAGACCATCCTGCCGGCGCTGGAATCGGGAAAATGGGTCATTTGCGACCGCTTCGCGGATTCAACCAGAATCTATCAAGGCGTTGTCGGCTCGGTCGATCTGCGCTTCATCAACGCGCTCGAGCGGGTATCGATCGGCGATCTTCAGCCCGACCTCACGCTTGTGCTCGACGTTCCCGCCGAAACCGGGCTTAAGCGGGCCGCTGGCCGCCGCCGGAAAGGCGCGGCCGCCGACCGTTTCGAGGCGGAAGATCTCGAATTCCACCGCAGGCTCCGCCAGGCCTACCTGGCGCTTGCCCAGGTCGAGAAAGAGCGCTGCATCCTCATCGACGCGAGAGGACCAAAAAACATCGTAGCGAAGAGGATATGGGACGCGGTCAGCGCGCGGTTTGAACTCGTGCCGGCGGCCGCCGGCCGCGAAAGTGCATCGCATGAGTCCGCGGGCGTCTGAGGACAAAATCGAACCACAGCCGCGCGCGACCGGCGTGCTGTTCGGTCATGCCGCGACCGAGGCGGCGCTCCTTGCCGCCTATCGCGGCGGACACGTGCCGCACGGCTTCCTGCTGATCGGTCCCAAAGGCATCGGCAAGGCGACGCTCGCCTATCGGTTCGCCCGCTTTGTCCTCGCGCACCCCGACCCGGCCGCGCCGGAGGTCAAAGCCGCGACCTCGCTCGCGGTCGATCCGGATCATCCGGCCGCGCGGCGGATCGCGGCGCAGGCGCAGGGCGATCTGCTCGTGCTCGAACGCACGCCCAACGACAAGGGCGTGATGCGTCTTCAGATCGCGGTCGAGGATGTGCGCCGCAGCGTGCCGTTTTTTGGCTCGACTGCAGGGGAGGGAGGATGGCGGATCGCCATCGTCGATGCTGTCGATGAACTCAACGCAGCGGGCGCGAACTCGCTGCTCAAAGTTCTGGAGGAGCCGCCCGAGCGCGCCCTTATCATTCTGGTCTGCCATTCCGCCGCGCGCGTTCTGCCGACGCTGCGCTCGCGCAGCTGCGTCATGACGATGCGCGCGCTTTCGACGCCGGATGTCGCCGCTGCGGTGGCCGCGGCCTCGGGCCGGGAAGCGAACGATCCGCAGATTGAAGCCGCAGCAGCTGCCGCCGACGGCAGTGTCGCGCGGGGCCTCGGTTTTCTCGACGAAGACACACTTGTGTTACGGCAGCAGGCGCTGGGCGAACTCGACCGGCTGCCGTCAATCAATGCCGGAGCGCTGCACGCACTCGGCGAAGCACTTGCCGGAGTCGACCCGCAGAAGCTTGCCGCGTTTGTCGATACCGTGAATTCCTGGCTTTCGCGCCGGGTGGGCCGCAGCGGCGAGGAACTCGCCCGCCAGGCCCGCATCGCCGAAGCCTGGGAGCGCATCAATCAGGCCGCCCGCGACGTTGCCGAGTACAATCTGGAACGAAAGCCGCTGGTTTTCAGCGTTTTCGGTCTCCTTGCCGAGGCCACGCGCGGTTGATACCTATGCGTCGTCCTTGGCCGGGGTCTGCCCCGGCCATCCACATTTTTTGAAACATCGATGCCCGGCAAACCGTATTACATCACGACCGCGATCGCCTATCCCAACGGCGCGCCGCACATCGGCCACGCCTACGAGGCGATCGCGACCGACGCGATTGCCCGCTTCATGCGTCTCGACGGCCGCGACGTGTTTTTCCTCACCGGCACGGACGAGCACGGCATGAAAATGCTGCAGACGGCGGCGAGGGAGGATCTGACGCCCCGGCAACTGGTCGAGCGCAACGTGCCGCGCTTCCAGGCCATGGTGAAGATGCTCAATTGCTCGAACGACGCCTTCATCCGCACCACCGAGCCGCGCCACCACCGTTCTTCGGAAGCGATCTGGCAGCGCATGGAGGCGAATGGCGACATCTATCTGGACAAGTATTCCGGATGGTACTCGGTGCGCGACGAGGCGTACTACGACGAGAGCGAAACCCGGATCAACGAAGGGGGCCAGCGGCTCGGCCCCAACGGCACGCCGGTCGAATGGGTGGAGGAGGAGAGTTATTTCTTCCGGCTCTCGGCGTATCAGGACAAGCTTCTCGCCCTCTACGCCAGCGATCCTGCCTATGTGCTGCCGCGCGAGCGGCTCAACGAGGTGATGAGCTTCGTCAAGGGCGGCCTTGCGGATCTGTCGATCTCGCGCACCACGTTCGACTGGGGCGTCAGGGTACCGGACAATCCAAAGCACGTGATGTACGTCTGGGTCGATGCGCTGACCAATTACATCACCGCCGTCGGCTATCCCGACACCGAAGGCGAAATGTTTAAGCGTTACTGGCCGGCTGATCTGCACGTGATCGGCAAGGACATCGTGCGTTTCCACGCGGTCTACTGGCCGGCCTTCCTGATGTCGGCCGGCGTCGCGGTGCCGCGGCGGATTTTCTCGCACGGCTTTTTGTTCAACCGCGGCGAGAAAATGTCGAAGTCGGTCGGCAACGTGATCGATCCGTTCGCGCTCGCGGAAGCGTATGGCGTCGATCCGCTGCGTTATTTCTTCCTGCGCGAAGTGCCGTTCGGGCAGGACGGCAATTACAGTCACGACGCCATCGTCAACCGCATCAACGCCGATCTCGCCAACGATCTCGGCAACCTCGCCCAGCGCTCGCTCACGATGGTGGCGCGCAACTTCGGCGGCGCGCTGCCAGCACCGGGTGCGTTCAGCGAAGCCGACCGCACCATCCTCGCCGCGGCCGATGCCATGATCGGCAAGGCACGCGAAGCGATGGCGACGCAGCAGCTCCACCAGATGCTCGGCGCGGTCTGGGCGGTGGTCGCCGATGCCAACCGCTATTTCGCGGGCGAGGCGCCATGGGCGCTGGCGAAGACCGATCCGGCGCGGCAGGGCACCGTGCTGTTCGTGACCGCCGAGGTGTTGCGGCAGATCGCGATCCTGACGCAGCCGTTCATGCCGGCTTCGGCGGAGAAACTGCTTGATCTGCTGGCCGTGTCCGCCACGGAGCGCAGTTTTTCCTTCCTCGATGGCCGGCACCGCCTCGCCGCCGGATCGACGCTGCCGGCACCCGTGCCTGTGTTTCCCCGTTACGTCGAGCCCGTGCCGAGCGCCGCGCAATAGCCGCGCTGGCCGACAACCAACGTCAATGACCGGCTGGTGGCTGCGCGGTGCCGGGCGCGTCGCGGCCCGTAGCGAGAACAGCGACCGTGCAGTTAATGACAACATTCAGCATCACACGAACAAGTTCGGCAAGTGGATCGATGATTATCATGAGCGGGAGTGCGACCTCGTAGGAGAGGCCGAAGGGGCGCATGACGACCGCAAGTGGCGCGAGCGCGGCGAGGCCGTTGAGCCCGAGGGTCGCAAAAGATGCTGCCACCGAAAACGCTGCCACCAGGCCCAGGTCAATCACGCCGAATGGGCGCCCCATCAAAGTTCCGATGAACAGGGTCGCTACAATAAAATACAAAACAGTTCCGAACCGTATGGCGGCGAAACCAATCGGAACATAGAGGTCGCAAATATCCTGTTTTATCTTCAGATCATCTTTCAGGGCTTCCAGCGCGAGCGGAATGCAAATCAGCGTGTTCCGGGTCGACGCACCGAGCATCATCGGCTTCAGCAAGGCAACAAATACCACCGTTGGGCTGGTGCGCAGCCGCAATGCCGAAAGCAGTATGGCGGAGGATAACAGCAGCACGCTGGCAGCGAGGAATGCGTACGCGAACAGTGTGAGAACCGTGAAAGCATCCCGGCCGAGCAGCGCAACCTGAGGCGCTATCAATGCGACGATGCCTAACGGCACCAGGAGGCTGAACCAGTCGAAGATAGTGATGCAGACGGCCTGAACGTGCCGCAATGCGCCGAAAATCGAATGCCCGGACTGGCGCTCGGTCATGACCATTCCAATGCCGAAGATGACCGCAAATATAAGCACACGCACGCTGTCGTTGGACGAGAGCGCCGCGAATATATTCGTCGGGATGACCGAAAAAATGCCAGGTTCGGCATTGCCGGAGTTCGCCGGGGCACGATCCGGATTGATCGCAAACTCCACGTCCACGCCATCGGCCGACTGTCCGATCAATGCACCGATGTTCACGATCGTACGTTCGTCGACGCTCGCGTAATGAAAAATGAAGCTGGCGAGGGCCGAGGTTGTTAAGGCCACTGCTGCCATGGCAATCACGACCCAGACAATCAACGACCTGACGGTTCCCGCGGCCGATCCGCTGATCATTGCCGACCGCACCGCGAGAGGAATTGTCGACAGAAGGAAGGGGAGAACGCATATTTTGAGCAACGCAACGTAAAAATCGCCGATCGGACGAAGGTACTGGAGGAAAGGTAACTGCATCGCACCTAATGTCAGCGCAATCGCAATCGCAACAAACGTAATGGCCGGCCGATTGACGGATTGCGATATCGCCTTAAGCGAGAGTCCCGGGCGGTTAATCATTTGCCTGCGTCGGAATCAAGAAGCGCTTTCAGCGTGATGTTGTTTTTTGTTTGCCCGAGGTGAAAATTAACAAGCTCCTGAAGCTTGGAGCAGGTATCGCAGATGGCAATCGACAGCAGGGCATTCTGGTCGACGATCGCCGCCGTGCCGAACTGCACGTTCAGGGCAGGGTTGTTCTTTACGATGCGGAGAATCTCAAATTCGTCGCGGTAAATGGCATCAACCTCGCCGGCCAGCAGGCCAGCGATCGCGTCCTGCCAGGTACGCGCTTCGATCACATTCGCTGCGGGGAAATTGGCCTTCGCAAAATCGACGTACGCGCTTTCGGCGATGACCCCGAGATTGCCGTGGAATTTTTGCAATACCGAGGCCGGAGACTGTCCGTTTGCTCCGCGGGCGATCGCTGCACGTTTGAACAGCAGCGCATGGCGAAGGGTGAGATAAGGTTCGGAAAAGCGGACACGCTGCAGGCGATTGTAGGTCTGGGATAACTTGCTGATGCCGATGTCGGCGCGGCCCGCCGCGACTTGGTCAACCACCGCATCGAATGAATCGGCATCTTCAATGAACTCGACCTTAATACCCATTGCCCGCCCGATTTGCCGGGCCATTTCAATCTCGGCACCGGACAGCGTCCCGTCCGGCCGGAGCGAATGGAACGAAGGGAGGTCGAAACGTGTAACGGCCACCCGCAGAAGCCCTGAATCGATGATTGATTGCAGGTCGCGGGCAGATGCCGGGCCCACCGGTGCGTCCTGCGCGTAAGACGGCAGCGCGCAGAGTGCAACGCAGACCGCAATGCCAATGACGCGCAAACGCCTGGCCGCGGCGCCAATCGGCACCATTCCGAGTTTCCGCCACGTCATCTTCCGGACCCCGCGCCATCGCCAAGGCATCGTAGCGTCAAAAATGGCGGAGGCACACAGGCTTTAGCCAGCGAGATGCGTGGATGCCACGGATTGTTCGCTTCCTGAAAGCCGTGCAGGGCTGCGATGACCTGGGCACCCTCACCGACGGCCGGCACCGCCTCGCCGCCGGATCGACGCTGCCGGCGCCCGTGCCTGTGTTCCCCCGTTACGTCGAGCCCGTGCCGAGCGCCGCGCAATAGCGCGGCATCAACGCGAGGTCTCGTCCCGCAGCCGCGCCACGTCCTTCTCTGTAACGCGGGATTGTTTGCTGCCGAAGCGGCCGGTGACATAGTTTGCCAGCGCAGCGATTTCGACATTCGAGTAGGCTTGGCCGAAGGCGGGCATGGAAACGACGCCGGGCGGCGTGTACCGCGTTGTGCCGGATATCACGACCTGGGCAACATTCGTGGCTGCGACATCATTGACCGCGCGCGCACCGGCAATCGTTGCATACGGTGTGATCCTGCTGATCCCGGTCCAGTCGTGGCAGCCAACGCAGGCCCCTTCGAATATTCTCCTGCCAAGAACATCCGCTGTGGCGCCGCCTTGCCAGGGAGAAGCCGGCGCCGGCGGCGCAATTATTTCTGGCTCGGACGACGCAACCGGTGGGACACTGCGCACGTAGGCAACCAGGGCCTTGATGTCCGTCGGCGCCAAAAGGCTGAAGCTTTCGTCCACGGCCTCGCCCATCGGGCCTGCCGCGGTGCCGCGGCCGGACGCATGACCGGTTGACAGATAGTCGGCGATTTCTTTGTCGCTCCAGGCGCCAATCCCGGAACCACGGTCGGAGCTGATGTTGAAAGCACGCCATCCAGCCGCAATCGCACCGGCGAATTTCTTTCGGTTGTCGAGGGCGAACGCGAGATTGCGGGGCGTGTGACACTCGCCGCAGTGCGCCAGGGCCTCGGCGAGATAGGCGCCCCTGTTCCACTCGGGGCTTCGCGCGGTGTTGGGCTGAAAGCGGACATTCTCATTGAAGAGGAACGACCAGAAATTCATCAGCCAGCGTTGATTGAAGGGGAACTCCAGCGTGTCTGCCCGATTGGTCGAAGACACCGGAACGAGGCTGAACAGATAGGCCTTGATCGCAAGTGCGTCCGCGTCGGTCATGTAGGTGTAGGAAGGATACGGCATCGCCGGGTAAAGGCGGGTGCCGTCGCGTCGAATCCCGCGCTGCACCGCGTGGAGGAAATCCGCATCGCTGTAGTCGCCGATGCCGGTGGCCCGGTCGGGCGTGATGTTGGTCGAATAGAGCGTGCCGAACGGCAGCGGAATTGCGAGCCCGCCGGCATATCGCCCGCCACCCGGGCTGGTGTGACAGACCATGCAGTCGGCGGCGCGCGCCAGATACTCGCCGCGCTTGATCGCGTCGGCGTTTTTAAGGTCCGCAGGTACACCGGTGGGATCAGCGGCGTGATAGTCCGGCACCGCTACCGTCGTCCCGCCCGCGAACGCCATGGGGCCAGGTTCGAAAACATGCCAGAAGATCGCAGCGCCAATCACGACGACGATGACGACGGCGAGGAGTGCGACGATGGTTTTGCGCACTGTTGGACTCCGCATGCCATTTACACCTTGCGCACTACCGCCAGGGCAGCGCGATCGATCGGAAGCCGGCGCAGTGCGACGCCGGTCGCGGCATAAATCGCGTTGCGCAGCGCCGGCGGGCCGGCGGTGCATCCGGTTTCACCGATGCCGCCTGGATCTTCCGAGCTTTTGACGACGTGCACCTCGATCGGCGGGACTTCGTCGATACGCAGCATGCGGTAATCGTTGAAGTTGGACTGCCGCACGCGACCCCGGTCGATGGTAATCTCGCCGAACAGCGCCGCCGTCAGGCCAAAGATCAGCCCACCCTGAAGCTGCGCCACGACAATATCGGGATTAACCGCGATCCCCGTGTCGACGACCGACGTGACCTTGCGCAGCTGGACCTCGCCATGATCGTCCACCTGCGCCTCGACGACGGTGGCGATAAAACTGGCGAACGAGGGTTGCACGCTCACGCCGCGTCCGGCGCGCGCCGGCAACGGCTGTCCCCACCCGGATTTCTCGGCAACGAGATCGAGCGCGGCTTGCAGCCGGGGTGTACGTCCCAGCATGCTGCGGCGGAAGGCGATCGGATCGGCTCCGGCTTTCCGCGCCAGCTCGTCCATAAAGCATTCGATGGCGAAGACATTGTTGTTCGGCCCGACACCGCGCCAGAAACCGGTCGGTACGGCGGGCGGCTCGGCGCGCACGTACTCGACCTGGAGGTTGGGAATGTCGTAGGGGATGTCGACGGCACTATCGACCGCATCGATATCGACGCCGTTCTGATAACCCGCGGGAAACCAGCGGGCCATGATCGACGAACCGGTCACCCGATACTTCCAGGCGAGGATTTTCCCGCCGGACAGCGTCGCGGAAATAACGTCGCGATAGACCGGACGATAGATATCGTGCCGGATGTCCTCTTCGCGCGTCCACACAACCTTGATTGGCGCATCGACATGTCTTGGCGATGCGCACCGCGCTTTCGACCATGTCCGTTTCGAGCCGGCGCCCAAACCCGCCGCCAAGCAGATGATTATGCACAGTGACCTTGTCGACGGGAACGCCCGCCGATTTCGCCGCGGCTGCCTGCACACGCGCCATGACCTGTGTGCCGGTCCAGATCTCACAGGCGCCCGGCGTAAGGCGAACGGTGCAATTCATCGGTTCCATTGGCGCGTGCGCCAGAAAGGGAAGCTCATACTCACCATCGAGCTTTTCGCCCTGCGACAACGCCCTGGCGACGTCACCGACGGTCTTCGCAACCGCGCCGTCCTTTTTGCTCGCGGTGCGCAGCTCCTCCCAAATTTCGGCGGAGCCGAGTTGCGCGTGCGGACCTTCGTCCCAGGTGATGGCAAGAGCATCGAGGCCTTGCTTGGCGGCCCACATATGATCGCCGATAACGGCGACCAAATCGTCCAGTACAACGACCTGATGAACGCCGGGGACCGCCTTGGCGGCGCCGTCGTCCACGTGTTTGACCTTGCCGCCGAAAACCGGACTCGCGGCCAGCGTGGCGAACTTCATTCCGGGCAGCATGGTATCTATGCCATAGACCGCGCTGCCGTTGCTTTTGCCGGGTGTGTCGAGGCGTTTCAGCGGCTTGCCGATCAGCACGAAATCTTTCGGGTCCTTGAGCGGGGGCGGCGGCGGGACCGGCAGCCGGCCCGCGGCCTCCACCAGATCGCCGTAAGCGAGCATGCGGCCACTCTCCGCGTGGGTCACCGTTCCGTTCGATGCGGAGCAGCTCGCCGGATCGACCTGCCACTGCTCGGCTGCTGCGCGCACCAGCATTGCCCGCACCGTCGCGCCGGCAATGCGCAGCGGCTTCCAGAAAGCGCGGACGGAATTTGAATTGCCGGTGGCCTGAATGCCGAAAAGTGGATTGCCGTAGAGCCTGTCGCTCGGCGGCGCGTGCTCCAGCGCGACGGTCGCAAAATCGGCGTCGAGTTCTTCGGCCAGCATCTGGGGGAGCGCCGTGTAGACGCCCTGTCCCATTTCCACCTGCGGCATGACAAGAGTTGTCTTGCCGGAACGGTCGATGCGAATGAAGGCATTCGGCGCAAACTGGTCAGCGTTGTTCTGCGTGTCATCTGCAGCCCGCAGCGGCAGATGGAAGGCAAGTGTCAATCCCGCCGCGAAGCCGCCCGCGAGCACGCCGCGGCGGGAAATTGTGTGAGCAGGATTCGGGATCAAATGCATGGCCGCCTTCCTACGTCCGGGATGCGCCGGCGGCGCGCTTGATCGCGTCGCGGATGCGCACGTAGGTGCCGCAGCGGCAGATATTGCCTGCCATCGCCGCGTCGATATCGGAATCGTCAGGATGGGGAGTGCTTGCAAGCAGCGCCGCTGCCGACATGATCTGGCCCGACTGGCAATAGCCGCACTGAATGACTTCCAGATCGAGCCAGGCCTCCTGCACCCTGGCTCCTGCCGGCGTTGCGCCGATGCCTTCAATCGTGGTGACGGCCCTGTCGCCCACGGAGCCGACCGGAAGCAGACACGAGCGCACCGGCGCGCCGTCGATATGCACCGTGCACGCGCCACATTGC
Organism: uncultured Alphaproteobacteria bacterium; assembly: GCA_963766925.1. Lineage (GTDB taxonomy): Bacteria > Pseudomonadota > Alphaproteobacteria > Rhizobiales > Xanthobacteraceae > BOG-931. The sequence continues at coordinate 24,660 of CAVYCI010000007.1, read as the reverse complement.
GCGATCCCGCAGCCGAATTTTGTCCCGGTCATTCCGAGCACGTCGCGTAAGACCCAAAGGAGCGGCGTACTTTGGTCAACGTCTACAGTGCGGCTGACTCCATTTATGTCGATCGCAAAGGGCATCGCTGTCTCCGAAAATTCTTGAAAGCGGACACAATGCTCACGACGGGTATGCTAGTGAGCACCGATCAGTTCTAAAAGAGGCACAGATCCAGCTTCGTTACCCTGCTGCAACCGGAGTCCGGAGTCCAGCCGCCAATACATTCCCAATCCACCAAATAACGCACTTACCTGATTTTGCCCAATGGAAGTGAGAAGTATGAGATCCAACCATTGCGGCTCTCCTTATCGGAACAAAAGCGTCCCAAGCATAACGGAATTTCTTTGGTTCTGATGCCTTTTGGATCGGCGTTTAGCTGGAACCAGCCTTGACCTCCCGGAGCGCGTTTCGCACTTGCAAAACGTTTATGACACCCTAAGGGCGATCAGCGGCGAGCTACCTCATTTGCCGCGTCGCTTCGATCTCGGCCCGACCGGACGTGTTGGCACCACGGAACGCCAGCTTCCTTAAGGGGCCAAAAACCCGTGCAACGCAGCGATGACCTGCGCGCCCTCACCAACGGCCGCAGCAACACGTTTGACCGAGCCCGAGCGAACGTCGCCGATTGCGAAGACGCCCGGACAATTGGTCTCCAGCAAACGGTGATGGCCGGCCTCCGCGCCCGTCAGCACGAAACCCTTGGGATCAAGTTTGACGTCGGATCCGACCAGCCAGTCCGTGTTCGGATCCGCCCCGATAAACAGGAACAGGTGGCGGATCGGGCGCCGTGTTTCCTCGACCGACGTGCCCCGTCGCCACCGGACCGCCTGCAGCATGCCGTCAGATCCCTCGAGGCCGCTGATTTGCGTGTGCGTCAGCACTTCCACGTTGGACAGGCCGGCGATGCGATCGACGAGATAGCTCGACATGCTTGCGCTCAGGTCCGGTCCGCGCACGAGAAGCCAGACCTTCGCGACCTGGCCGGCGAGGTAAACCACCGCCTGACCGGCAGAATTTCCGGCGCCCACCAAAACCACTTCCTGCCCGGCGCAAAGTTTTGCCTCGAGCGGCGAAGCCCAGTAGTGGACGCTGGAAGACTCGAACATCTCCAGATTCTCGACCGCAATCCGCCGGTACCGCACACCGCTTGCGATAACAATCGCGCGTGCGCGGGCGCTCTCGCTGCCGGACAGTTTTAAGACGAAGGAACCTGATTTCGGATCGGAGGGTACTTCAAGACTGGCCACCTCGTCAGGTATCGCCATTTCGACACCGAATTTCTGCGCCTGGTTATAGGCGCGGGCCATCAGGGCGAGGCCGCTGATGCCCGTTGGAAAGCCGAGGTAATTTTCGATCCTGGCCGAAGCGCCGGCCTGGCCGCCGAACGCGCGGCAGTCGAGCACCAGGGCCGAAAGTCCCTCAGACCCGGCGTACACGGCGGCGGCAAGGCCGGCCGGTCCTGCTCCAATGATGGCTGCGTCGTAGACGCGATCCGGATCAATCGGCCCCACCAGGCCGATACAGCGGGCGAGTTCGTTTTCGCCCGGATTGCGGAGCAATTGTCCGGTCGGGCACAGCACGATCGGCAGTTGGCCCGGGTCGAGATGGAAGCGCTCGATGATGGCCTTCGCCTCCGGGTCGGTCTCCGCATTCAGCATTTGATGGGGATGACCGTTGCGGCGAAGAAAGCCCTGCAGACGAAGCACGTCGCCGCTGTCGGCGCGGCCCACGATCACCGGCCCGCCAGCGCCGGTCTCGAGCAGCCCGACGCGACGCAGGATCAGGGCCCGCATGATCCGCTCGCCGAGTTCTGCCTCAGCGATCAGCAGAGCCCGGAGCCGGTCCGGCGGGATAATCAGGGCCTGCACCGGCCCCTGCGCGTGAACATCCACCAGCGCAGGCCTGCCCGAAAGTTGCGCCAGCTCCCCGATGAAAGCGCCGGCGCCATAGCTGACGATTGGCGTCCGTCGCCCCGACGGGTCATGCCGCGTGATATCCACGTTGCCGGCGAGAATAATCATCAGACCGTGTCCGGCTTCGCCTACTCTCGCCAGCGCTTCGCCCGAGTCATACAGGCGGACAGTGCCGAACCGGCGCACGCGCGCGATATCCGGCGCAGCGAGAGCAGGGAACATCTGGTCGCGTCTGGACTCGATAATGGATGGAGTTGTTGCTGGCGGCATCGTTATCTCTCGCGGTAATCGTCGTGCTTGAGCGGCCTTCCACCTTCAGACCTGGTTTTTCCGATGCGCGCCAGCCGGAAGGTTGCAGCTGGCGTAGCCGAGCGTCACCTTGATTTCGAGTAACTGGCCATTGCGGAATATGGTGAGATAAATCACCGAGCGTGGCGCCCTTCGGGAAATCATCCCGGCGAAATTGCGTGAATCCACAAGAGGCGCGCCGTTAAATGCGGTGATGACGTCGCCAGCCTGGATACCTGCCCTGGCGGCCGGACTGCCCGGTTGCGGCTGGCCAAAAATTGCGCCGTGGGGATTCAGCATGCCGAGGCTTTCGGCCTGGGCGCGCGTCATCGGACTTACGGCCACGCCGATCGAACCGCAAAAAACAGGGACCTGCTGCGATTGGCCCGCCGGAGGCCGCGCCTCGCCGGGCAGGGCGAAGGCGCAGACCAGCGCGATCGTGCAGATTGTGACGCGCAAGAGCGTTACTCCGAAAGGTTTCCTGTGGGCGGCACCCTGTCGCGGATGCTTTTTTAGAGCATCGTCACGGGAATGGGGAGAGGGAGGGCCGCGGTTCGGCGGTATTCAAAAAATGCCAGTGGCGCGTTTTGCGGCAATTGCCACAGCGGAGCTGTGGCTCAGTGAAACCAGGCTCTCAGGACCAGCAAAATCGCGCTTGTTATGAATAGCGCGATCCACATGTTTTGCCAGCCATTTGCCGACACACCAGGCGCAGGGGCGGATTTGCGAATTGCCCGTTGCGCGGCCTTTCGCGCTTCCCGGATAAGTTCTTCTCTTTGCCGAGTCTCAACGAAACCGTCGAGGACAGCGCGATGCTCGCGCTTTTGGCGCGGCCGCAATCCTGCAATCTCGCGTTCCTTTTCTTTGGTCGGCGGCCGTTTGCGCTCAGTGAGTGAAACAGTGCTCCCCCGATCTTCGCGCGGGCGGGCGGGCGCGGCCTTAAGACCGCAATCGCCGGCCTGCCACAGTGTGGTAGACCGATCTTCCATTTCGGAACTGACCGGGGCGGGCAGTTCTTCCGGTTCCGCGCCTCGTTCATTGGAGTGGCTCGCGGCGAAAGCAGCGATTGGCCCGTCATCGCGTTCGTCGGCTGCCGATGCGATCCATGCGCGCTCATCAGCCTTGCCGACCGCAGGCCCGCCGCATCCGCCATCCGGCGGCTGTTCATCGTCGATCGCCGCCGCAACCGATCCCGTCTCATTGTCAGGCCGCGGTTGCTCATTGTCGGGCAACCGGTCGGCGTATTCATTGGACCCCGCCGTATCGCCGTACACGTCGGCGAGGGCTTCCGCAAAAGCCCGCGAAATTCTCATTCGCGTTTTCAGATCCCGGCCAGCATCGAGAGGAGGAGACTGAAAGGGAAGGGGTGCGGCCTCGGCGAGCAATTCGTCGGCAGCGTGTGGCGTCGGGACTGCAGCGCGCGTGGCCTGAAGGCTCACAATGCGGCTATGATCCTCCCGGTACCGCAAGCGTACGGCATTGAGCGCCCCGTGGGCCTGCTCCCGGATCCGTTCGATGGCATCGAGGGCGGCAATGCGCGTGCCTTGCTTGCGGTTTGCCTGCACGGATAGGCGGGCGGCACAGACGCCTGCGGTGAGCATGGCGATGCGGGACGCATCGTCGTTTCCGGCATTTGTGTCGAACAGGATTTCAGGGTGCCACGCCGCGTGGCAGCGCGGGCAACGCACGGGGTGCGCGCCGGGCAGCAGCCGCGCCGGATCTTCGTCGTACGATGCGGCACAGGACGGGCAATCGAGCAGCATAAGCGTCTCAGAAGCTGGTCACCCTCGATGCAAACCCTAGCGTGCATTCGTTAACGAACTGGAAACCATGACACCCGACGCAGGAACAAAATCGGCGGTCAGGGCGCAAATCGGCTGAAGAGGGTTGTTGGCCGAATGGGCCAGTCGCGCGCACCGGCGAGCTTCGGGAGACTCAACACGGGGCAGGGGACTGCCACCCGAGCCTGGGCAGTACGGGTAAGGAGCAACCGAGACCGCGGGCGCCGCGGCTTTTGCGTGCTGGCAGGATTGGTGCGAAGGCCACGAACGGGCAAGCCTGTCCGCTGCGGCAGCGGCCGCTTGCCGGCGGGTTTCGAGTGCGGCAAAAGCGGGTCCGTCTGTCGACGTTCGCCAGGTACGAAGGGACATCGTCTCGACGACGGCGAACGCCTGCAGAGGAATACGGTGAGCATATGCCGCTAACATACTGTAAAATGGATGATGTAGGCCGTCGAAGGCGACCGCCGCCGGGGTCCTGGGAATGAACCCCATGCTTATCGACAGCCATTGCCATCTCGATTTCCCGGACTTCGCCGAAGAACTCGATGCCGTGGTGGCGCGGGCCCGCGATGCCGGTATCGGGCGAATGGTCACGATTTCGACCCGCGTCAGACAGCAACAAAAACTGCTCGCGATCGCGGAGCGCTTCGACGACGTCTGGTGCTCGGTCGGCACGCATCCGCACTACGCGCGACGAAGAACCCGACGTAACCGCAGCCGATCTCGTGGCTTTTGCCCGGCACCCAAAGGTGGTGGCAATCGGCGAAGCCGGGCTCGACTATCACTACGACCGCTCGCCGCGCGCAGGCGCAGGAACGCGGCTTTCGCACGCATATCGCCGCCGCACGCGAGACTGGCCTGCCTTTGGTGATCCATACCCGGGAAGCCGACGCCGACACGACGCGGATTCTGGAACGGGAAACCGGGCAGGGCGCCTTCCCCGCCGTGTTGCATTGTTACACCGGCGGGCCGGAGCTGGCGCACCGCGCCGTAGCGCTCGGGCTCTATGTGTCGTTCACCGGCATCCTGACATTCAGGAATTCGACCGCGCTGCGCGAGATCGCGGCCGCGCTGCCGGCGGACCGCATCCTGATCGAGACCGATGCGCCCTATCTCGCGCCCACGCCGTTTCGCGGCAAGCGCAACGAGCCGGCCTACGTCGTCGAAGTCGCCAAAACGCTGGCCGAAACCCGCGGCGTTTCGTTCGATGAGATCGCGCGCCAGACCACCGACAACTTCTTCGCGCTGTTCAACAAGGTGCCGCGTCCGCCGGGCGTGCCGATGCAGTCGCTCAAATTCGATATAACGGCTGCATGACCAGATTCACGATTCTCGGCTGCGGATCATCGGGCGGCGTGCCGCGACCGGCGCTGGGCTGGGGCGACTGCGATCCGAACAACCCGAAGAACCGCCGGCGGCGGACGTCGCTGCTGGTGGAGCGGCGAACCGGCAACGGTGTGACGCGCGTCCTGGTCGACACGCCGCCTGACGCGCGCGAACAGTTGCTCGATGCCGGCGTCGACTGGCTCAACGCCGTCTTCTATTCGCACGAACATGCCGACCACATTCACGGCATCGATGACCTCCGCGCCTTTTTCATCAAACAGCGACAGCTGATCGACGTTTATCTCGACGAGCGCACGTCGGCCGTCGTGCATCAGCGTTTCGGCTATTGCTTCAAATCACCACCCGGCAGCGACTATCCGCCGATCCTGCGTGATTTGCGTCTGCACGCCGGTCAGCCGGTCACGATCACCGGGCAGGGCGGCGCGATCACCGCTTTGCCGCTGTTGCAGCAGCATGGCGACATCGCCTCGTACGGCTTCCGGTTCGGCAACGTCGCCTACTCGTGCGATCTCAGCGCGATGCCGGACGCGACCGTGGCCGCGCTTACCGGTCTTGAGGTCTGGATCGTCGACGCGCTGCGCTACCGTCCGCACCCGAGCCACTTCTCGCTCGACGACGCGCTGGGCTGGATCGAGCGCCTTAAACCGGCCCGCGCCATTCTGACCAACCTGCACGCCGATCTCGACTACGACGTGCTGAGCAGGAAGCTGCCGCCGCACGTCGAGCCGGCCTACGACGGCATGACGTTCGACGTCGCCGATTAAGTCCGCCAAATCTGCCGGTCGCAGATAATATTCCATAATATGTCTTATGCGAATGATGGCATACACCAGCCGGCACAGGTCGGCTGCCATGCGGCCTCCCGCGCTTCGCCTGCATCCCCAGCGCCGGCCGCTCCGGCTTAGCGGGTAGCCATGGAACAAGCGGGTTCCTCGGAAGTTTACGGTGCGCCCCGCCGGTCGGGCGGGATTGGTTTCATTCCCGCCTTCAAATTTCAACAATGGTGATGCCGTGAGCAAAGTCAGAGCGATCGACACGAGCCGAAAACCTGCTGCCCCCCTCGATACGCCCACCGACCTCACCACGGAGGCCGTGGGCCAGATTTCAGCCAGGCTCAATGAAATTCTGGCGACGACGTTTGCGCTCTACCTCAAGACCAAGAATTTCCACTGGCACGTCAGCGGCCCGCACTTCCGCGATTACCATCTGCTGCTCGACGAACACGCCGACCAGATTTTTGCCAGCACGGACGAGATTGCCGAGCGCGTGCGCAAAATCGGCGGCATCACGCTTCGCTCGATCGGCCAGATTTCGAAGCTCCAGGGCATCGAGGACAACGACGAGTCTTACGTGGCGCCCGGCGACATGCTTCGCGAGCTGATGGCCGACAACAAGACCGTCGTCGAGGCCATGCGAAAATGCCATGAGATTTGCGACGACCACGATGATGTGGCGACCGCAAGCCTGCTGGAAAACTTCATCGATCAGGCCGAGCGGCGGCTGTGGTTCCTGTTCGAGGCAAGCCGCGCGGCAGACAATTCGGGCCATTAGACGCTTTCCGGCAGGCGCTTGCCACAACGAGATCGCGACGAAGCCGTCCGGCGCTGTGCCACGGACGGCTTCGCTTTCGCGTGCCGGAACGAATGGGTAGGGTCTCCGCGCACAAATCGGGGATTCCCTCATGACGCCTTCACGCGATATCGGCCGGCTGATCGAGATCATGGCCGCGCTGCGCACCCCCGGGACCGGCTGTCCGTGGGACCTGGAGCAGAATTTCGCGTCCATCGCGCCCTACACCATCGAGGAAGCGTACGAAGTCACCGACGCCATTGCGCGCAACGACATGGCCGACCTCGAGGACGAGCTTGGGGACCTGCTCCTTCAGGTCGTGTTTCACGCGCGGATGGCGGAGGAGCAAGGCTCATTCGACTTCGGCGATGTCGTTACCGCGATTACCGCCAAGCTGATCCGCCGCCATCCTCACGTCTTTGGCGCAGACCGGGCTGCAAGCCCGCAGGCGGTCAAAGGCCGCTGGGAAGAGATCAAGGCGGAGGAGACGCCGTGACAAAGCCGCGCGAGGCGGCGCCGCCAGGCCGCAGGGCGCGCTCGCCGGCGTACCGGTGACCCTACCCGCGCTCACCCGGGCGCTGAAGCTTCAGGTCAAGGCGAGCCGCGTCGGATTCGACTGGAACGATCCGCGCGCGGTGCTGCGAAAAATCCGCGAGGAGGCCGACGAGATCGAAGCCGCGCTTGACGCCAAAGATGACTCTGCGGCTGCGGAAATCGGCGATCTGCTGTTCGCCGCCGTCAACCTCGCCCGCCATCTGGACGCCGATCCGGAATCGCTGCTGCGGCAGACCAATCAAAAATTCGAGCGCCGTTTCGCGCACATCGAGACTGTGCTGGCCGCGGCGCGGCAAGACGCCGGAAGGCTCGACGCTGGCCGAAATGGATGCACTATGGGAGCAGGCAAAGCAGCAGGAATAAGCCGCTTCCCCGCCAAGACATTTTATGAAGACATTCAATGAGGGTGCGGAGCCGGGTGGGAAAACCGTTCGCGCACCGCATCCGCCCGGCTCGCATCGGCGCGCACCGTCATGGCGATGCGGCCGGACTCCGGATCGGCCGATTTGCTGATCACTTCGGTATGCCGATGGAGCCAGCTCACCCCGGCGCCGTCGGTACCGTCGAGCACCAGATCGATCACCACGCGGCCGGTCGCGAGCCGCGCTTCGATCGCGGTTCCGAGCGTGTCGAGCCCCTCCCCGGTTACTGCGGAGACCAGCACCGGCCGCTCCTCCGGGGCTTTGCGTTCGATCAGATTTTCAAGCCGCGCGCGGCCATCAGCATCGAGCCGGTCGAGCTTGTTCCAGACTTCGATCAGGACCGGCTTTTCATGCGCGCCGCGTTGCGGGTCGATGCCGAGCTGGCGCAGAATTTCCTGCACATCCTGCATTTGCGCCTCGGCGTCTTCGTGTGACACGTCGCGCACGTGCAGGATCACGTCTGCTTCGATCACCTCTTCGAGCGTCGCGCGGAAGGCCGCGACCAGCATGGTCGGCAGATCGGAGATAAATCCGACCGTGTCCGAGAGAATGATGCGGGAGCCGTGCGGCAGACCGACGGCGCGCAGCGTCGGATCGAGCGTCGAGAACAGCATGTTGGCGGACAAAACATGCGCCCGCGTCATCGCGTTGAACAGCGTGGATTTGCCGGCATTGGTGTAGCCGACCAGCGCCACGATCGGATACGGCACGCGACGGCGGCTTTCGCGATGCAGTTCGCGGGTGCGCTTGACCTTGACCAGCTCGGCATCGATCTTCGCGAGCCGCTCCTCGATCATGCGCCGGTCGGCCTCGAGCTGTGTCTCGCCCGGACCGCCGAGAAAGCCGAAGCCGCCGCGCTGACGTTCGAGATGGGTCCATGAACGGACGAGCCGGCTCTTCTGATAGGTCAGATGGGCATGCTCGACCTGCAGCGCGCCTTCGCGCGTGAGCGCACGCCGCCCAAAAATTTCGAGAATAAGCCCGGTGCGGTCGAGGATCTTGACGCCCCAGGCTTTTTCCAGGTTGCGCTGCTGAACCGGCGTCAGCGCGCAGTCCATAATGGCGATGCCGGTTTCGTGCGTCTTGATGAGACCGGCGATTTCCTCGACCTTGCCCTTGCCGAGATAGGTGGCCGGCCGCACCGCACTGAACATCACGACGCCGGATTGAACGACGTCGAGATCGATGGCGCGGGCCAGTCCTATGGCCTCGTCAAGCCGCGCAGACGGCCCGCGATCGGTCGGTGACGCGCGCGCAGCCGTCCGGCGCAGCACCGGCTCGATGACGAATGCGCGGCCGGTCGCCGGGCCCGCAGGGCTCAGACGGTCGGCGTTCGTGTCGCGACGGCGCGGCTCCAATCAGACCTTTTCCCCGGCCGGCGCATCTTCGGCGCCCTCGAACAGCTGCACCGGATGTCCGGGCATGATGGTCGAGATTGCGTGCTTGTAGACGAGCTGCGAATGACCGTCGCGACGCAGCAGCACGCAGAAATTATCGAACCAGGTCACCACGCCCTGCAGCTTGACGCCGTTCACCAGAAAAATGGTGAGCGGAATTTTGCTCTTGCGAACGTGGTTGAGGAAGGTGTCTTGCAAGTTTTGTGAGCGGTCGGCTGGCATGGCCGTTGTTTCCGTTTTTGTACCGCAGGTCCCTCCCCGCGGGTCTTTTCTTCGCGCAAGATGGCCAGGACGGGTTGGGGATCAGCCGAACCTGTCACGGGCCGTGATGCCGAACCGCGGGCTTCGGTTACTTCGCCCGCCGTCCAGCCAGTCGTCCGCCGACACCCCCCGCAGCGGGATCAAGCCTTTTATTAGAGGGCAGTGGACCCGAGGATGCAAGCCCAAGTTTTGAGGACGAGAACACCAAACTGATCCCCGAAACGCCCATAAGACTTTACCACCGTTGATCTTTTCGTCTCAAGTCCGCTCGGCATGGCGATGAAAATCCGCCCGCAGCGCGGTCGCGACCGGGCCCGGGCGCCCGTCACCGACGGGACGGCCGTCGATCCGCACCACCGGAACCACGATCTGAGTTGCGGCGGTGACGAAGGCTTCGCGCGCCGTATAGGCCTCCTGGAGTGTAAACGCCCGCTCCTCGACAACCAGCCCGCGCGCCTTTATGACTTCGAACAGGACGGTGCGGGTGATCCCGCGCAGGATTGCGTGATCGGCGGGGCGCGTGACGACGGTACCCTCCCCGGTCACGATCCAGGCGTTGGTGGACGCACCTTCCGTCACTGCGCCGTCGCGGTCGACGAACCAGGCGTCGCGCGCGCCCTGCTCGACCGCGGCCTGCCGGGCCAGCACATTGGGCAAAAGCCCGATCGTTTTGATGTCGACACGGCCCCAGCGGTTGTCCGGCACGCTGATGACGGCGATGCCTTTGGCCGCCAGCGCCTCGTTACGCCCGCTGTTGAGGCTGCGGGCGGTCACGACCAAAGCCGGCGGGGGCGCCGGCACAGGAAATGCGTGATCGCGCCGCGCAACACCGCGCGTGATTTGCAGATAGACCATGCCGTAACCGATCCGGTTGCGCGCCACCACTTCGCGCAGCACGACATCAAGCGCGGTGAGCGGCATCGGCAGGGCGATCCGCAATTCGCCGAGCGAACGCTCGAGACGCGCCAGATGCCGCCGCTCGTCGACCGGTTTTCCGCCCCTCACCTCGCAAACTTCGTACACGCCGTCCGCGAACTGATAGCCGCGATCCTCGACGTGGATTTTGGCTTCCCGAAACGGAAGGTAGCGTCCGTTGACATAGGCGATGCGGGACATGCCCGATCCTTTTCTCCTCGCAGGCAGGGAGGCGGCTGACAGAGAGCTTCCCGTTCAGGGGAGCAATGACTGGCGATCAGTCAATCCCGAGCGCCTTGAGCTTGCGATGCAGCGCCGAACGCTCCATGCCGACAAATTCGGCGGTGCGCGAGATGTTGCCCCCGAAGCGGTTGATCTGCGCAAGCAGATATTCGCGCTCGAACACTTCGCGGGCTTCGCGCAGTGCCAGACTCATCAGATGCTCGCCGCCGTTGCCGTTTGGCATCGAGGGGATCATGGAGCCCACATCCTGCGGCAGCATCGACGCGGTGATCACCGCGTCGGGATCGCCACCGGCGAGGATCATCAGACGTTCGACGTTGTTGCGAAGCTGACGCACATTTCCGGGCCAGTCGTGCGATTGCAGCACGGCGAGGGCATCGGTCCCTACTCTGCGCTTCGGCAGTCCGGTCGTGAGCGAAATCTGCGTCATGAAGTACTCGACAAGCTCGGGTACATCCTCCCGGCGTTCGGCGAGCGGCGGAACGCGGATCGGCACCACTGAAAGCCGATGATAGAGATCCTCGCGGAATTTTCCGGCCGCGATGTCCGCCTCGATGTTGTGGCTGGTGGACGAGACAATGCGGACATCGACCGTAACTTTGGTCGTACCGCCGACGCGCTGAAATGTCTGATCGACCAGCACGCGCAGGATTTTGCCCTGCGTCTCGCGCGGCATGTCCGCAATCTCGTCGATGAACAGCGTGCCGCCATGCGCCTCCTCGAGCGCGCCGACCTTGCGGCTTTGGGTGCCGTTCCCTGCTTCGATGCCGAACAGTTCGACTTCCATCTGCTCGGGCACTATGGCGGCGGCGTTGATGACGACGAACGGACCGCTGGCGCGGGCTGAGAGCGCATGGATGGTGCGCGCGGCGAGTTCCTTGCCGCTGCCTGAAGGCCCGACGATCAGGACCCGGCTGTTGGTGGGTCCGACTTTTTCGATGGTCTGCCGTAGCTGATTGGCGGCGGGCGAGTGGCCAACCAGCGTCACGCCCAGCGGGGCAAGCTGTTTGAGCTCCTTGACCTCGCGCCTGAGCCGCGAGTTCTCCAGCGCCCGCTCGGCCACCAGCACCAGCCGGTCGGCCTTGAACGGCTTCTCGATGAAGTCGTACGCCCCGCGCTTGATCGCCGACACCGCGGTTTCGATGTTGCCGTGTCCGGAAATCATCACGATCGGCAGTTCGGGATGATCCTGCTTGAGCACGTCGAGAAGTTGCAGCCCGTCGAGGCGGCTGCCCTGCAGCCAGATGTCGAGAAACACGAGGTTGGGCCGGCGCGCGACTACGGCTGCGATCGCGTCGTCGCTGTCGGCAGCCGTACGCGCGCCGTGCCCTTCGTCCTCGAGAATCCCGGCCACCAGTTCGCGGATATCAACCTCATCATCCACGATCAGGATATCGGATGCCATGTTCAGACCGTCACTCTCTGCGTTTGCACCGGCGCGGCAGGAGCCTCGACGGGCTCGACCGCAAAACGAAGCTGCATCCATGCCCCGCGCGCGCCCGGAACCTTCTCCGAGGCGTCGCGCAGTTCGAGGCGCCCGCCGTGCTCCTCAAGGATGCGGCCGACGATGGCAAGGCCCAGTCCGGTACCTTTCTCGCGCGTTGTCACATAGGGCTCGAGCAGCCGCGCGCGATTCTCCTTCGGCAGTCCGATACCGTTGTCGATCACGTCGATGACCACGTCCTTGCCTTCGCGCTGCGCGCTCACCGCGATACGCCCGCGGTCCGGCGGCGCCGGTGACACCGCGCCGATCGCCTCGATCGCATTCTTCACGATGTTGGTAAGCCCCTGCGAAATCAGCCGCCGGTCAAACCGCGCCGGCATGCTCTCGGCCGGCAGATCAACCTCAAAGTCAATATCGGGATGGGCGACGCGCATCATGAACACCACCTGGCGCACGGTGTCCGCCACATCCTCTGCGGCAATCACCGCCTTCGGCATCCGGGCGAAGCGGGAGAACTCATCGACCATACGTTTGATGTCATCGACCTGGCGGATGATGGTCGCGGTGCACTGCTCGAATATGGCGGCGTCTTCGACGATCACCTTGCCGTATTTACGGCGCAGCCGCTCGGCCGACAGCTGGATCGGCGTCAGGGGGTTCTTGATCTCGTGGGCGATGCGTCGGGCGATATCGGCCCACGCCGACGAGCGTTGCGCCAGCACCAGTTCGGTAATGTCGTCGATGGTGATGACATAGCCGTGCTCGGATTCCGCCGCCTGCTCGCTGGTTACGCGCACCGAGAAATTCCGCTCCTGGCCGTTACGGCTGACGGCGACCTGGCGCTGGACCAGCCGCTGGCTGCCGTTGCGCGCGGCTTCGAAAATCTCCGCAAATTCGGGGGCGACCGTGGCGAGCGGCTGGCCGAGCGCGTCGCTCTCGGTGCGCGCAAGCAGGCGTTCGGCGGAGCGGTTGAGGATGGTGACGCGGCCGTCGGCGTTGACGCCGATGACACCGGCGCTGGCACCGGCGAGCACCGCCTCGGTGAATCGCCGCCGGCTGTCGATCACGTCGCGCGCGCGGACGATGTCATCGTGCTGCGTGCGCAGTTCCTGCGTCATCTTGTTGAAGGTCTCGCCCAGATGCGCGAGATCGCCCTCCGAGCGGTGAATCGGAACGCTGACGTGAAGATTGCCGGTGGACACAATGTTGGCGGCGCCGATAAGCCGGCGGATCGGCGCAACCAGCCGGTTGGCGAAATCGAGTCCGATCCATGCCGACGCAAGCAGCACGATCAGTGCAATGACGGCGAACATCAGCGCAAAAGCGATCTGAATGCCAAGCCGGCGGGCTTCCAGGTTGGCGTATTCGCCGACGCTTTCCTGGGTCGCGCGCAACTGTTCGACCACGCGCGGATCGAGCAGCCGCGCCACATAAAGGTAGGTGTCGTCGTAGCCGTGCAGCTTCACCGCGGCGGCGACGTGATCGCCCTCGGGAATCAGCGCGACCTGCGGTTCGTTCTCGGTGATCTTCTCGAGCACTTCCTTCGACGGAAGTACGATCGTCTTGTCCATCTTGACGTCGGCCCGGTCGACGGTTGACCCGTCCGAGCGGATGATCAGTGCCGCGGACAGCCCGCGCGCGGTAGCCTGAGCGGTGAAGAACTTCTGGAAACGCTCCTTGTCCTGGTCGAACATCGGCTTGGCGCGGCCGAGGTCGAAGGCCATCGCCATAATCTCGCCCCGGATCGACTGGGCATGTTCGTTGACATAGGCGTTGGCCACGATCAGCGACTGCTCGATCATGGCGCGCGTGCGGGTCGAAAAGAACCTGTCGAGCGCGCGATCGAGCGTCGTCGAGGCGACCACGGCGACAAGAATGGTCGGCACCGCGGCCATCACCACGAACAGGCCCACGATCTGCACGTGCAGCCGCGAGCCCGCATAGCCGCGCCTGCGCGCCCGCACCACCACCCAGATTTCCCGGCCAATGATGGCGAGCAGCAGCAGCCCGGTGGCGAAATCGCCCAGCAGCAGGGTGACCACGACCTCGTGCACCGGCGCGATCGGCGTGAGATCGGACAGAACCAGAAAGGTCGCGGTGGCGGATAGCAACGCTGCGCCGACCGCGATCGCCCCGATCATCCGCGATCCGATCCGCATCGGCGCCGCGGCTGAAGGATCGAGCGGAGCGGCCTGTTCGGCTGTCGTCATGAGCTTTCGGACGCGCGCGAACGCGTGTTTGATATCGGACTGCGGGAGCGAACCCCAAGTGCGGACAGACGATTCTTAAATCACCCACCGCGGTGATGCTTTTATACAACAATGTTGCCGGATTGCGACAATTCCTAGGCGCGATCTACGCAGTCCCGCCATGCGCGCCTTTAAGGGCGCGCCCAAATGCACGGCAGTCAGCCGCCGCCGCTGCGGTACACCTGGATTTCCAGATCGCGAATCTTCTTGCGCAGCGTATTGCGATTGACGCCGAGCAGGTCCGCGGCGCGGATTTGATTGCCGCGGGTGGCCGCAAGTGCCGCCGAGAGAAGCGGCGCTTCAACCTCGCGCAGGATGCGGTGGTAGAGCCCGGGCGGCGGCAGGCCCTCGTCGAAGCCGGAAAAATAACGCGCGAGATAGCGCTCAACCGCACTCGCCAGATTTTCATCGCCGCGATAGCTGTCGCCCGGCGCGGTCAGCGTCGGTTGCGACAGTTCGGTGTCGATCACGGCCGCGGTAATGGTCTCCTGCGGATAGAGCGCCGCGAGCCTCCTGGCGAGGTTTTCCAGTTCACGCACGTTGCCCGGCCACCTATGCCGGCGCAGCCGGTCGAGCGATGCCTGATCCATCTGCTTCGCCGGCAGGCCCTCACGCTCGACCTGCGTGAAAAAGTGCCGGATGAGATCCGGAATGTCCTCGGTGCGCTCGCGCAGCGGCGGCAGGCGCAGCGGCACGACATTGAGACGGAAGAACAGATCTTCGCGGAACAGGCCCTGCTGGATCAACTGCCGCAAATCCTTGTTGGTCGCAGCGATGATGCGCACGTCGGCCTTGATCGGCGTGCGGCCGCCAACGGTGGTGTATTCGCCCTGCTGCAACACACGCAGCAGCCGCGTCTGCGCTTCCATCGGCATGTCGCCGATCTCGTCGAGAAACAGCGTGCCGCCTTCGGCCTGCTCGAAACGCCCGGCACTGCGCGAATTGGCGCCGGTGAACGCGCCCTTCTCATGGCCGAATAATTCCGACTCGATCAGGTCGCGCGGGATGGCCGCCATGTTGATGGCGACGAACGGGCCGGTGCGCCGTTTTCCGTAGTCGTGCAGCGCGCGCGCCACCAGTTCCTTGCCGGTACCGGATTCTCCGCTGATCATCACGGTCAGGTCGGTCTGCATCAGACGCGCGAGAACGCGGTAGATTTCCTGCATCGCGGGCGAACGCCCGACCAGCGGTATCGACTCGAAGTCCTCGACCTTGGCCGGCTGCCGCGCGCGCTCCTTCGGCTCCGACAGCGCGCGGCCGACGATGGCGATCAGTTCCTTGAGATCGAACGGCTTCGGCAGATACTCGTATGCGCCGCGCTCCGATGCGCGGATTGCGGTCATGAACGTATTCTGCGCGCTCATGATGATGACCGGCAGATCGGGCCGCGCCTTTTTGATCCGGAGCAGCAGATCGAACGCGTTCTCGTCCGGCAGCACGACATCGCTGATGATCAGGTCGCCGTCGCCCTGGCTGACCCAGCGCCACATGGTCGCCGCGTTGCCGGTGGAACGGACCTCATAGCCGGCGCGCGACAGCGCCTGGTTGAGCACCGTCCGGATCGCCGCGTCGTCGTCGGCAACGAGAATATTTCCGGTCGGCATCAATGATCCCCTCGTAGCTGAACGGCGGCGTCCGGTCCGCCGTCGCTGGCTGAAGACGATTCCGTGTATTTGGGCATCAGAACGCGGAAGATCGTGCGGCGCGGCTGCGCCTCGCATTCGATAATGCCGCCGTGATCGCCGATGATCTTGGCGACCAGCGCGAGGCCCAGCCCCGATCCGGTCTGCTTGGTGGTTACGAACGGATCGAACAGGTGCGGCATCAGCTCTTCGGGCACGCCCGGCCCGTTGTCGCGCACGCAGAACTCGAGCGGCAGCGAGATGCGGGTCTTGACGCCGGGAATTGACAGCCGGACGCCGGGTCGAAACGCGGTCGAGAGCACGATCTCGCCCCCGGAATTGTCGCCGATGGCTTCGGCGGCGTTTTTGACCAGATTGAGGAAGACCTGAATGAGCTGGTCCCGGTTCGCCAGCACTGGCGGCAGCGACGGATCGTACTCTTCGATGAATTTGATGTGGCGTGCAACGCCGGACTGCGCCAGCCGCTTCACGTGATCGAGCACGACATGGATGTTGATCGGCTCGCGTTCGACCGGCCGCTCGTCGGCAAACACTTCCATGCGGTCGACCAGCTTCACGATGCGGTCAGCCTCGTCGCAGATCAGCCTTGTCAGCGTGCGGTCTTCGTCGCCGGCCGACTGTTCCAGCAGCTGCGCCGCGCCGCGGATGCCGGACAGCGGATTTTTGATCTCATGAGCGAGCATGGCGGCGAGCGCGATCACCGAACGCGCCGCGCCGCGGTGCGTCAGCTGCCGGTCCATCTTGTCGGCGATGGTCCGCTCCTGGAGCATCACCACCACGTAGTCGGGCCGCTCGGAAAGCGGCGCGACGTGCAGATCGACCAGCCGGTCGCCCGGATTGCGCGGCGTTCCGAGATCGACCTTGTATTCGTTGACCGCCGCGCCGGTGGTTCGCACCTGATCGACCAGCGAAAGCAGCGGACTGCCAAACGGCACCAGATCGTGAAGCAGGTGACGGCGAAGCAGCGGAACGGAAACTTCGAAGAATGCCTCCGCAGCCGCATTGGCGTCGGCAACTTTGCCGTCCGAAGCGACGACGATGACCGGATGCGGCAACGCATTGAGCACCGCATCCGCAGGCGTGGCGGTCAGTATCGGAGCGGTATTGCTCATGCCGCGCTCCTCCACGCCGGTTCGGCGCTTCCGAAGGCATCGAACGCCTCCGCGAGCCGCCGCTTCACCACCGCCGGTTCGGTGGCGGTGAGCACATGCTGGCGACGGTGCTTGAGAACATCGGCCGGCACGCCTGCGGTCGCGGCCGCTTCATCGAGCGCCCAGCCCAAATGCTTGCGGGCGTGACGCAGTCCGATGGCAAGACCGTGATGCTCGAGCATTTCATCGTAGAGCCCGCCGATCTTCTCAAGTTGGTCGCGCAATGCAGGCGCCGCCTCACGCTTTCCGCCTGCGAGATAGCGCGCGAGCTGGCCGGGAAACCACGGCCTGCCCTGCGCGCCACGCCCGACCATGACGGCATCGGCACGGGAAGCGAGCAGCGCGACGTCGGCATCGTCGAATGTTTGAATGTCTCCGTTGACGACGACGGGGATCGAGACCGCCGCCTTCACGGCGCGCACCGCCGCCCAGTCGGCATGGCCTTTGTAGAACTGGCAGCGGGTACGACCGTGCACGGTGACAAGCGCAACTCCCGCCTGTTCGGCGCGGTGCGCCAGATCGGGTGCGTTGCGCAGGCGATCATCCCAGCCGAGCCGCATTTTCAGCGTCACCGGTACCTTGACCGACTGCACGACTGCCTCGATCAAGGTGAGCGCGTGGTCGAGATCGCGCATCAGCGCCGAACCGGACTCGCCGTTGGTGACGTGTTTCGCCGGACAGCCCATGTTGATGTCGATGATTTCGGCGCCGCCCGCCTCGGCGATGCGTGCGCCCTCGGCCATCCATTTCGCCTCGCACCCCGCGATCTGAACGACGTGGTGTCCGACGCCGTGCCTTTCGGCGCGAAGGCGCGCAACGCGCTTTCCCTCCGCGAGGGCCGCGCAGGCCACCATCTCGGAGACCACGAGGCCGGCGCCCTGCACCGCGGCCGCGCGCCGGAAGGGCGCGTCGGTTACTCCGGACATCGGAGCAAGGAAAACGCGATTGGACGGGACAACTGGTCCAATCGCCAATGCCGTTTTCAGATTGGGAGGCGGAAAGGCCATTTGCTCACTAAATAGGCGATCGTCGCTTGTTGCATAGAGTTTAGACAAAATCATGGTCTCCGCAAGTGCTGCACTGCAATATAGTCAATTAGTCCCGGTTTACCTGCCATGCACGCAAAGTGCACAGCCGAAATCGAAGGCGGTTTCGCACATTTGCGGAACATGCGCTAAAGCGAATGCCGAAATTGCAAGCGGAGTGAGACTTTCATGACGGGCGGGGTAGCGGCGGTCATTGTTGCGGGCGGGCGTGGCCAGCGCGCCGGCGGCGATATTCCCAAACAATATCGGCAGATCGCCGGCGAGCCGGTCATTCGCCCTGCTCTGCTCGCCTTCCTCGGACACGCCGGGATCGCTGCCGTGCAGCCGGTCATTCACCCGGACGACAAGGACGCGTTTGCTGCCGCGACCGCAGGGCTTGGCAACCTGCGTCCCCCGGTTTGGGGCGGCGCTACGCGACAGGCGTCCGTGCGCGCGGGACTGGAAGCGCTGCGGGCTTCGGCACCCGAAATCGTGCTCATCCACGACGCCGCAAGGCCGTTCCTGAGCGATGCGCTCATCGACCGCGCCATCGCGGCGGCCCGCCAGCACCGCGCGGCGGTACCAGGCATCCCCGTTGCCGACACCGTCAAGACCGTGGATGAACGCGGGGCCGTCACCGGCACGGTCAATCGCAGCATTCTGCGCATGGTACAGACGCCGCAGGCATTCGTGTTCGACCTGATCGCGGACGCGCACGGCCGCGCGGCTGCTGCGGGCCGCGAGGATTTCACCGACGATGCGGCGCTGGCCGAATGGGCCGGGCACCGCGTCACTGTTTTTGCCGGCGAGGCCACCAACGTGAAACTGACCACCAATGACGACTTTACCCGCGCCGAAGCCCTGCGCGCGGCCGCTCTCGCCGATGTGCGGACCGGAAGCGGGTTCGACGTTCACGCCTTTGGCGACGGCGATCATGTCATGCTGGGCGGTCTGCGCATTCCGCACGCGCGCGGACTGTCGGGCCATTCCGATGCGGACGTCGTGCTGCACGCGCTGGTCGACGCCATTCTCGGCGCACTGGCCGATGGCGATATCGGCTCGCACTTTCCGCCGGGCGATCCGCAATGGCGCGGCGCGTCGTCCGACCGCTTTCTCGCATTTGCGTGCGAGCGTGTGCGGGCCCGAGGCGGCATCATCGCCCATATCGACGTAACCGTCGTATGCGAGGCGCCGCGGATCGGACCGCACCGGGATGCGATGCGCGCGCGCATCGGCGAGATCGCCGGAGTTCCGGTCGAACGGGTCGCCGTCAAGGCGACGACCAGCGAAAAACTCGGCTTCACCGGCCGCGGCGAAGGGATCGTGGCGATGGCGACGGCGACGGTGCGCCTGCCGTGGAGCGCATCGTGAGCAGCGACATCAGAGCGCAAAGCCGCGACCGAGGTGCTGGCGTTGTGCCGCGCGCGCAATTTTAAAATCGCCACGGCCGAGTCATGCACCGGCGGGCTGGTGGCGGCGGCGCTTACCGCCATCGCCGGCTCCTCGGACGTGGTCGATCGGGGTTACGTCACGTATTCGAACGAAGCCAAGCACGCGATGCTGGGCGTGCCGACGGCCACTCTTGCGCGTCACGGCGCGGTCAGCGCACAGACCGCAGCCGCGATGGCCGCGGGCGCGCTGAAAAACTCCCCGGCGGATTTGTCGGTTGCGATCACCGGCATCGCCGGACCGGGCGGCGGGTCGAAAGGGAAGCCGGTCGGTCTCGTTTATTTCGCTGCCGCAAGCCGCGATGGCCGCTCGCTTGCGCGCACCCGGCGCTACGGCAAGCTCGGACGGCGCCGCGTGCGCGAGCGCTCGGTGGCGCAGGCGCTCGATCTGTTGCGACTGTTGGCGCAGGACGCTGGTTGACCGCAGGTTTAAGCCGGCTGCTTTCCGTAAACCTGGTCGGCGCGACGCTCGAACGCCGTGGCAAAACGCCGAAAGGCGGCGTCGAACACGGTACCCATCAGAAGCGCAAAGGCCCGGCTGCGAAATTCGTACGCGAGGAAGAACTCCACGTCACAAACCTGCTCCTGGACCGGGCGGAAATTCCAGCGATTGTTGAGACTGCGAAACGGACCTTCCAGATACTCGACCAGAATCTCGAGCTTCGGCCGCTCCAGCGTCACGCGGCTGGCGAAGGTCTCGCGAAGAAGCTTGTAGGCCACCGTCATGTCCGCGACGATGATTTCCCTGTCAGTCTCCGTACGGCGCTCGCGCACCCGCAGCGACTGGCAGAGCGGCACGAATTCGGGATAGCGTTCGACGTCGGCGACCAGATCGAACATTTCTGAAGCGGCGTGGTGCACGCGCCGCGTCGTGGACATCTGTGGCATCGATCAGCGCGCCGTCCTTGCCGCCCTGAGCCGCGCGAAATCGTCGCCCGCGTGATGGGAGGAGCGCGTCAGCGGGCTTGCCGATACCATCAAAAATCCCTTGGCGTAGGCAATCGCCGTCAGCGACTCAAACTCTTCCGGCGGCATGAAACGAATGACCGGATGATGTTTGCGCGTCGGCTGCAAATACTGGCCGATGGTCAGAAAGTCGACATCGGCTGCGCGCAGGTCATCCATCACCTGGAGCACTTCGTTGCGCTCCTCGCCGAGCCCGACCATGATTTCGGATTTGGTGAAGATCCGGGGATCGCATTCTTTTGCACGCTGGAGCAGATGCACGGACGCAAAGTAGCGCGCGCCGGGACGCACCGTCAGGTATTTGGACGGTACGGTTTCGAGGTTGTGATTGAACACGTCAGGCCGGGCAGCGACCACGGTTTCAAGCGCGCCGTCCTTGCGCAAAAAGTCAGGCGTCAACACCTCGATCGTCGTCTGCGGGCAGCGGTCCCGGATCGCGCGGATCACCGCGGCAAAATGTCCCGCACCGCCGTCGTCGAGATCGTCGCGATCGACCGACGTGATGACGACATGCGCCAGCCCGAGCTTTGCGGTGGCATCGGCCACCTGCGCCGGTTCGGAGGCGTCGGGTGCATCCGGCAGTCCGGTTTTGACGTTGCAGAACGCGCAGGCGCGGGTGCAGGTATCGCCCAGGATCATGAACGTGGCGTGCTTCTTCTCCCAGCATTCGCCG
This sequence comes from uncultured Alphaproteobacteria bacterium, assembly GCA_963766925.1. GTDB lineage: Bacteria > Pseudomonadota > Alphaproteobacteria > Rhizobiales > Xanthobacteraceae > BOG-931. The sequence goes on along the minus strand of CAVYCI010000007.1, from coordinate 3,328 downwards.
ATGTTGGGACAGCCTGCCTCTTCGCAGACGGTGGTCAGGCCGTGGGCCCGAACGATGTCACGGGTCTCGACATAGCCGCGCGACACCGGCGCCTTGACCCGAATCCAGTCCGGCTTGCGCAGCGTCGGCTGATCCGGCCGGTGCGCCTTTTCAGGATGGCGCGGCGCCGTTGTTCCGCCGCGGACTGTGTCGATCACGACCGTCATGGTGGCCCCGAGGGCTTTGTCCCTCAGCCGATACTTACGGGCCGCCCGGCGGACCTGCAAGGTACGGGAGCCCGGTCCGGATGAACGGTTGGCAAGAATTTGCAACGGGTTCGGGCATCCAGGATTTAAGTTTCGCCACGATAAGCGTGCCCAGCGCTCGAGGCAGCGCCGGCTTTGGATCGATGCGGATTCGGCCCCGCTCGCGCCGACGAGCGCGTTCGCGGAAATGAGCGGAGCGGGAGCCGCCTCAGATGTTCAGCGCGCGGCCGTAGGCGTCGAGTACCGCTTCCTTCATCATCTCCGACAGCGTCGGATGCGGGAACACGGTGTGCATCAGTTCTTCTTCCGTGGTCTCCAGGTTCATTGCGACCACGTAGCCCTGGATCAACTCGGTCACTTCGGCCCCGACCATGTGGGCGCCGAGAAGCTGCCCGGTCTTTTTGTCGAAGATCACTTTGACCAGACCCTGATCCTCGCCGAGTGCGATCGCCTTGCCGTTGCCGACAAACGGAAAGCGGCCGACGCGGACATCGAGCTTTCTGTCCTTCGCGGCCTGCTCCGTCAGTCCAACCGAAGCTATCTGCGGCGTGCAGTAGGTGCAGCCCGGAATGAGTTTCCGGTCCATCGGGTGCGGATGCAGACCCTTGATGCCCTCGACGCAGATGACGCCTTCGTGCTCTGCCTTGTGTGCGAGCAGCGGCGGACCGGCGACGTCGCCGATGGCGTAAATGCCCGGCACACTGGTTTTGCACTCGCCGTCGGTGACGATGGCACCGCGCTCGGTTTTCACGCCGAGCTTTTCCAGGCCGAGATTTTCAATGTTGCCGACCACGCCGACGGCGGCGATCACGCGATCGACGGTCAGCGTCTGCGTGCCGCCCTTGCCGTCGTCGATGGAGGCGGTGACGCTGTCGGCTTTCTTTTCGAGCTTCGTCACCTTCGCGCCGGTCAAAATCTTGATGCCCTGCTTCTCGAAACTCTTGCGCGCGAATGCCGCGATCTCGGCATCCTCGGCCGGCAGGATTTGCGGCAGCACCTCGACCACCGTCACGTCGGCGCCGAGCGTGCGATAGAACGATGCGAACTCGATGCCGATCGCTCCGGAGCCGACCACCAGCAAGGATTTCGGCATGCGATCCGGCACCATGGCCTCGAAATAGGTCCAGATAAGTTTTTTGTCCGGCTCGAGCCCGGGCAGCACCCGCGGCCGCGCGCCTGTCGCGATGATGATGTGTTTGGCCTGATACGAGCCCGCGCCGAGCGCCCCCTTCGGCGCTTCGCTGGTGGCGGCTTTCACCGTGATCCTGCCCGGAGCATCGATCGCCGCCTGACCCCAGATCACGGTGATCTTGTTCTTCTTCATCAGGAAGCCGACGCCGTCGTTGAGACGCTTCGACACGGCGCGCGAGCGCTTGACCACCGCCGCCGGATCGTAAGTCACCTCGCCGGCCGACAGTCCGTAATCCTTGGCATGCTGCAAATAATGAAAGATTTCCGCCGAGCGAAGCAGCGCCTTGGTCGGAATGCATCCCCAGTTCAGGCAGATGCCACCCAGATAGTCGCGCTCCACGATGGCTGTCTTGAATCCAAGCTGCGCCGCGCGGATGGCGCAGACGTAACCGCCCGGACCGGAGCCGATGATGATGATGTCGAAGTTCGTGTCGGCCATGTCCTTTTACACCAGCATCATTACGGGATTTTCGATCAGCGCCTTGAACGCGCCGATCAGCACCGCGCCGAGCGCGCCGTCCACGGCTCGATGATCGCAGGACATGGTCACGCTCATGATCTGCGCGGCTTCGATCCTGCCGTTCCTGACCACCGCACGCTCCTCGCCGGCGCCGACGGCGAGAATCGTCGACTGCGGCGGGTTGATCACGGCAGTGAAATCCTTGATGCCGAACATGCCGAGGTTGGAAACCGACGACGTGCCCCCCTGGTATTCCTGCGGCTTGAGCTTTTTGGCGCGCGCGCGGGCGGCAAGCTCTTTCATTTCGTTTGAGATCGCCGAGAGCGACTTGGTTTCGGCATTGCGAATGATCGGCGTGATCAGGCCACCCGGCAGCGCGACGGCAACGCCGATGTCCGAATGTTTATGTTTAAGCAGGGCGGCTTCGGTCCAGCTCACATTCGCGTCGGGTGTGCGCTGGAGCGCCAGCGCCAGCGCCTTGATGACGAAGTCGTTGACCGAAAGTTTCCAGGCCGGCTTGCCGTCCCTGTCTTTCGGTGCGGAGGCGTTGATCTCCTCGCGCGCCGCCAGCAGCCTGCCAATGTCACAGTCGACCGTGAGATAGAAATGCGGAATGGTCTGGGTCGAGGCCGTCAGCCGCTGCGCGATGGTGCGTCGCATTCCGTCGTGCGGGACTGTCTCGTAGCTGCCCTCTTCGTAGAGCGCGCGGATCTGCTGATCCGACATCGAAGGCGCAATGGCGGGAGCGCCTGCCGGCGCACCCGCGGGCGCGGCGGCGGGCGCACGCAGGCCTTTGCCTTCCTTCGCCGCCGCCACGTCGCGCGCGATGACGCGGCCATGCGGACCGGAACCGGCGATGCGGCTGAGATCGATGCCGGCGTCGCTGGCGAGGCGTCGCGCGAGCGGCGACGAGAAGATGCGGCCGGCGGTTTGGCCGTCGGCCCGTGCGGGCTCGCTCCTGTTCTCAGCGCGCGGGGCAGCAGTCCGGTGGCGCTGCCGGCAGCGAAGGCGATTTTGCTTCACTGGAAACCGGTGCGGCCGTCGCGGGCGAAGCCGCCCGACTGAGCAGCCCCTTCTTGCCGCGGAGAAGAAGGTGGAGGCGAAGCGGCTCCGGCGCCGGGTGCCGCACCCTTCCCCGCCGCAGCGGCGGCTGCTTTCGGATCCTCGCCCTCCCCGGCCATCACCGCGATGAGCTGATTGACCGGGACATCGGTCGTGCCTTCGGGCACGACGATCTTTGCCATCACGCCGTCATCGACGGCTTCGTATTCCATCGTCGCCTTGTCGGTCTCGATCTCGGCGATCACGTCGCCGGTCTTGACCGCCTCGCCTTCCTTCTTGAGCCATTTGGCGAGGTTGCCCTTCTCCATCGTGGGCGACAAAGCCGGCATGAGGATGTTGATGGGCATGGTGACCTAGAGGAGTTGCCAAA
>CAVYCI010000006.1:0-103953 GCA_963766925.1 uncultured Alphaproteobacteria bacterium | reverse complement strand
GACCTGCCGTTGCCGGCGACCCGCGGCGGCGCCTTCAATCTTTCGATCATCGGCGGCCGCACCGTTCTTTACATTTATCCCCGCACCGGCGTGCCTGGCGTCGAGCTGCCGCCGGGCTGGGACGACATTCCGGGTGCGCGCGGCTGCACCCCGCAATCCTGCGGGTTTCGCGATCATTTCGCCGAACTCAAACAGCTCGGCGTCGCCCATGTCTTCGGCCTTTCGACGCAGGACACCGCCTATCAGCGTGAGGCCTCCCAGCGGCTGCGTCTGCCGTTTCCGGTTCTCTCCGACGCCGATCTCGCATTCGCCAAAGCGCTGCGGCTGCCGACGTTCGCGGTGGCGGGAATGACGCTGCTCAAGCGCATGGCGCTGGTCATCGATGACGGCGTCATCCGCAAGGTTTTCTATCCGGTGTTTCCGCCTGACAGAAACGCGGCCGATGTCGTGGCGTGGCTGCGGGTGAACAAACTCTAGCGCCGTTCGCGGTCGCACCGCGCGCACTGGTCAGCGAAAGACCGGACTGGCCGCGAAACAGCGCGCCATGAATTCGTTGAACGCCCTCACTTTGGCGGAAAGCTGCCGGCTCACCGGGATAGACCGCATAGATCGTCGCCTCGGGCAATTCGTAATCCGTCAGCACCGGCGAGAGCTTTCCGGTTTTGAGATCGTCGCGGAAAAAATCGGCCGGGCCGTAGGCGATGCCGAGGCCGCGGACCGCGGCCGCCCGCAGCACATGCCGGTGGCTGGTCACGATCGGTCCGCTTACTTTCACCACGCGCTCGCCGTCGGGGCCGATGAGATGCCATTCCTCGGGTCGCGCGACGTAGCTGTAGCTCAGGCAGTCGTGCGCGGTGAGGTCCTCCGGCGTCTGCGGTGTGCCGCGCCGCTTCAGATAGTCCGGTGCGGCGCACAGGAGGCGGCGCGAGGTGTTGAGCTTGCGCACGACGAGGCTCGTCGAAGCGCCGTGCGGCATGTCCGACGCTGATGGCGATGTCGTAGCCGCCTTCGATCGGATCGGTGATGCGATCGTTGAGCGTCGAGATTGATGCGAAGCTGCGGGTAGGCGACGAGGAAGTCGGTGATCGCGGTGCCGATTTCGGCGAGGCCGAAATTGGTCGGCGCGATCACGCGCAGTTCGCCGCGCGGCTCGTTGTGAAGTTCGCCCGCGGATCGCTCCGCCTCGTCCAGATCGGCGAGGATGCGCCGGCACTGTTCGTAGAATGTCCGCCCGGCGGCAGTGACGCTGACGCGCCGCGTGGTGCGGTTGAGGAGGCGCGCACCAAGCCGCGCTTCGAGGTTCAATACGTGCTTGCTGGTCGCGGCGCGCGACAGCCCCAGTCTTTCCGCCGCACGCGTAAAGCCGCCCGCCTCGACCACGGCCGCAAAAACCCGCACGTTTTCGAAGCGATCCATTCCGGGCCGTATTGTCAATATTTTGCTGACAATCTATTTCGCCCTCGCGGGATTATCAATCCGATCCGCCGCGGGTAGCTTGTCCCTGCAGGGCGGCGAAGATCCGCTCCGCGCATTTGGAGGAAGCCATGTCCAAATTCGTCGTCGCTCCGCATTTCCGGCTGCAGGAATGGGTCGCCGAGGAGAAGGGCTACTTCGCGGCCGAGGGCCTCGAATACGAATTTCGCGAAACGATGGATTCGAGCGCCGGCAGCAATCACCACATCGGCGACAAGGTCGGCGCCTATCAGACGTTCGAGGCCGGGCGCACCTGCAACGTCAGCGGCGCCTGCCACTGGACGGTGAACGTGGCCGCGTCCAACGGGCACGGCAAGCTCTATGCCGACTGCTACTCGGTTTCGCCGTGCGCCGTGTTCGTGCCGGCCGATTCACCGGTCAGGACGCCCGCGGACCTCGCCAATGTTCCGGTGTCTGTGGGCTATCAGTCCGGCAGCCACTACGCGACCATCCAGGGCCTCGAACAGTACCTTGACCCCGAGGCAGATCAAACTGTCGTTTGACGACGGCATGCTGTTCAGCCGCATGGAGCTTCTGGTCGACGGCAAAATTCCGGCGGCTTCGCTGTTCAGCGGGCCGTATTATTTCGTCGAGCAGCTTGGCTTTCGCAAAATCATCGACACGACCTTCATGATCGCGTCGATGGTCACCGGCACGCCCGGATCCGGAGGACGTGCGCAAATACTTCCGCGCGCTGCGTCGTGCGCAGCGCGACATCGATCTGCGGCCGGAGCTTTATACCCACTACTACACGAAAGAATTCCCGGTCCGGTTCCGCGACCGGATCGATACGCGGCGCTGGGGGCCGGGCGAACGGCTGGTGTTCGAGCCTTACACCAAACAGACGTTCGATGAATCCTTCGAGTGGATCAAACAGCACGGCATTTTCCCGCCGGGCGAAATGGGAACGGGAAAATACGAAGCCTCGATTTTCAGCGAAGCGGCCGAATAGGGCTTACGGCGCCGGGTCGAGGTGCCTGCGCACCTCCGCGAACACGTCGTGGAACATTTTCGGCGTCAGCACCCCGGTGTTCGTATTGTAGCGCGAGCAGTGATAGCTGTTGAACAGTGCGATCCCGCCCAGCGCATGGGCGCCGCCGTGGCTGAACGGGTATTCGCGGCGCTTTGCCATTCGCGCCGCGATGAGGGTGTCGTGGGCGACGCGGCCCAGCGTGACGATGGCCCGCAGCTTCGGCATTTCCGCGATGGTCGGCAACGAGGAACTGCCGGCACGTCCTGATCTCGAGCGGCGTCGGCTTGTTCTCGGGCGGCACGCAGCGCACCGCATTGGTGATGCGGCAGTCGACCAGCGTGAAGCCGTCATCCGGCCGGGCCTCGTATTCGCCTTCGGCGAAGCCGAACTGCCTGAGGGTGGCATAGAGAAGATCGCCCGCATAATCGCCGGTGAACGGCCGCCCGGTGCGGTTGGCGCCGCGCAGTCCCGGCGCGAGCCCGACAATTAAAAGCCGTGCGTCGCGCGGTCCGAACGAGGCGACCGGCGCATTGAACCATTCCGGCTCTTTGGCGCGCCAGGTTTCGCGAAACGCGACAAGGCGCGGGCAAAGCGGACAGTCACGGCCTGGCTTTCCGCTGGTGCGCGCCATGGTTTTCGTGGCGCTCACGATGTGCGCATCCGGAATCCGTCCGGGCCGGCGGGGATCGAGGGCCGCGCATGTCCTAGTCTTCGTCGAACTCGTCTTCGGTTTCGACGCGCTGGGTCGCGGCTCCGGTGCTGCGCTGGAGAAATTGCGGCGTGTGCCTCGGTTCGCCGCGCGGCTCGCGACCCTCCCGCGGCTCGCGCATCGGCCGTTCGCCGGGATCGCGGCCGATCTTGTTCTGGAGGTTGATGATGTCCACGAACTCATCGGCCTGGCGGCGCAGTTCGTCGGCGACCATCGGCGGCTGCGTCGAAATCGTCGAGACCACGATGACGCGGACGCCCCGGCGCTGCACCGCCTCCACCAGCGAGCGGAAGTCGCCGTCGCCGGAGAACAGAACCATCTGGTCGATATGCGGCGCAAGTTCCATGGCGTCGACCGCAAGCTCGATGTCCATGTTGCCCTTGACCTTGCGGCGCCCGGTCTGGTCGACGAACTCCTTGGTCGCCTTGGTGACGACGGTGTAGCCGTTGTAGTCGAGCCAGTCGATCAGCGGCCGGATCGACGAATACTCCTGATCCTCGATCACGGCGGTGTAATAGAACGCGCGCACCAGATACCCGCGCGACTGGAATTCGCGCAGCAGCCGCTTGTAGTCGATGTCGAAGCCCAGTGATTTCGCGGTGGCGTAAAGGTTGGCGCCGTCAATGAAAAGCGCGATTTTTTCGATCTGTCCCGCCATGATGTCTCTCGATGAGTTTCTGGTGATGAAACCGGACCGGCTGCAATCGTACGCTCCTCCGGCTGTCTTAAACCGTCGACACCCCCAATAATCGTTGATTAATCGGTCACGGTGGCAAAAGCACGGTAGTAACCGCCTCTGCGGCACGCCGTCGCGGCAAAAACCTCCACGAGGGGAAATCCTGGCGGAGCGAATGCGTTCCGGGCTTTCGGTAACAGAGGGGGTCCGGCAGGCCAAGTAAAATGCTCGGTAGTTCAGAAGCGGTGTCAGGGCGCGCTTCCATGGGCCTTTCCGGGGTGTCGCCCCGCTGTCGGCCCTTGCGCTTGACGGCCGGGAGCGATACCTAACGGCGTCTGGAACCGCGTTTTGCCGCGGGAACTTCGCCGAAGCGGCGATCAGGAGCAGCGATAATGGCCCGTGTCACCGTCGAAGATTGCATCGACAAGGTCGAAAACCGGTTCGATCTCGTTCTGCTCGCCAGCCATCGCGCGCGCATGATTTCTTCCGGTGGCCAGATTACGGTCGAACGCGATAACGACAAAAACCCGGTCGTGGCGCTCCGCGAGATCGCGGACGAGGGCGTGTCGCCCGAGGACCTCAAGGAGGAACTCGTTCATTCGCTTCAGAAATACGTCGAGGTTGACGAGCCCGAGCCCGAGGGACTGCCGCTCATCGGGGCGCCCGGCACCGGCGTCGATGCCGACGATACCGAAGTGACCACCGACCGCATGAGCGAGGAAGAGCTGCTCAAGGGCCTCGAGGGTCTCACTCCCCCCGAGAGCCAGCCCGAGCCGGACACCGGCGACGAGGAAGAGTAAGCCTTTTCATCTACCCACGATCCGACGATGGCCGCTTTCGGTGCGGCCACGGTGGCCGGTCCGGGTTGGCCGGCCTTTTTTGTTGGCAGCACCTCCGATCCGGTCCGCGGGCAAGGTGCCGGCTCGCAGGCGGCGGCCTAGTTCGCCGCCGCCGCGAACATTTCGGCCACATAGTCCCAGTTGACCAGGTGATCGAGGAACGCCTTGAGGTAATCGGGACGGCGATTCCGGTAGTCGATGTAATACGAGTGTTCCCACACGTCGCAGCCGAGAATTGGGCGTGCGCCATGCACGAGCGGGCTTTCGCCGTTCGCCGTCTTCATCACTTCGATCCTGCCGAATTTGACCGCAAGCCAGCACCAGCCTGATCCGAACTGGGTCGCGCCGGCCTGGATGAAGTCCTCCTTCATCTTTGCCACCGATCCGAGATCGGCGACGATCTGTTTTTCCAGATCGCCGGGGATGCGGTCGCCGCCGCCGCCGGGCTTCATCCATTTCCAGAAGTGAACGTGATTGTAGTGCTGACCGGCATTGTTGAAGAGGCCGGGATTGCCGAAGAAGGAACTCCTGACCACGTCCTCGAGCGGCCGGCCTTCGAACTCCGTTCCCTTCATCAGATTGTTGGCGTTGTTCACATAGGCGAGGTGATGCCTGTCGTGATGAAACTCCAGCGTCTCGCGCGACATGTAAGGGGCAAGCGCGTCGTACGCATACGGCAGTTCGGGCAGCGAAAACGGCATCGATGTTCTCCTCCGGTCGGGCAGGCGGGCCGAAGTCGATCACAGCACGGCTGAGCGCTCAACTGCGGAGGATTCCGTTCCGCGTCGCGCGATTTGTGTGTGCGCAGGCCGAGGTCCGCGCCTGATGCTTGCCAGTAACGGCTCGATCCATCACATTGGCAAACCATCGAGAGCACGCGGGTTTTAACCGCGTCGAGATGCAACCGGGAGGAGGGGACGGCAAGATGAAGCCGCCCGTATTCGACTATGAGAGGCCGCCGGATTTGCGCGCGGCGCTTGAAGCGCTGTCGCGCCACGGGAGCAGGGCAAAGCTGCTTGCCGGCGGGCAAAGCCTCATTCCGATGCTCAACATGCGCCTGCTCTCGCCGGGCCGCCTGATCGACGTCGGCAGGCTTACGGAGCTGCAATACATCGTCGAGGAATACGGCCAGCTCCGGATCGGCGCGCTGACCACGCACAACACCATCCTGCGTTCGCCCGTGGTCGCCGCGAACTGTCCGATCATGACCGAGGCGTATGCGCACGTCGCCAATCATTCGATCCGCAACCGTGGCACGCTCGGCGGCAATCTCTGTCACAACGATCCGGCGTTCGAGATGCCGCTGGTCGTAACGCTGCTGGGCGCGACGATGATCGCCCGTAGCGCCCGCTCGACACGCACGATTGCCGCCGACAGATTCTTCAAGGCGCCATTCGCCACCGATCTTGCCGCCGAGGAGATGCTGGTCGAAGTACGCGTGCCGCGGCTGCCGCCCGGTCACGGCTACAGCTTCCTTGAAATCAGCCAGCGTTACGGCGACCGCGCGCTGGTTGCCGCCGGCTGCCTGCTGACGATCCGTTACGGCACCTGCCGCGACGTCCGCATCGGGTTCCGCAACGCGGTGCATAATGTATTCCGCGTGCCGGCCGCCGAGGCGAGGCTCGAGGGCAAGCCCGCGACCGCCGCGCTGATCGACGAAACGGCGGAGCTTGCGGCACGCCATCTGGCTTCGGCCCACGATCAGCACGCCGACGAGGCCTATCGCCGCGACGTGACCGCGGCGCTGGCCGGGCGGATGCTCCGCATTGCCTGCGCCCGCGCCGGCCACACGATCGACGGGTGACCGCGATGGCCGATGTCGACGTCAGCGTCACGGTGAATGGCCGGGCGTTCAAACGGCGGATTGAACCGCGGCTGCTGCTGTCCGACTTCATCCGTCACGGGATCGGGCTCACCGGCACCCATGTCGGATGCGAGAACGGGGTGTGCGGCGCCTGCACCGTTCTGCTCGACGGCCTCGCGACGCGGTCCTGCTGCACGCTGGCGGTACAGGCCGACGGCCGCAGCATCGAAACCGTGGAGTCGCTCGGCCGCCTCAACAGCCTGAGCCCGCTGCAACGTGCTTTCTGGGAAAAGCACGGGCTGCAATGCGGCTACTGCACGCCGGGCATGCTGATGCTGATGACCGAACTGCTGCGCGAGAATCCGGAGCCCGACCGTGACGCCATCCGCGCGCGGCTCAACGACAACATCTGCCGCTGCACCGGCTATGAGGACATCGTCAATTCGGTCGAGCGGGCGGTCGAGCTGATGCGCTCCGGGACCATGAGGCCGTAATGGCGGAGGCAGGAAAAATCCATTCGCCGCCTGCCGGCCGGCAGAAGGAACGCCCGGATCAGCATCTGAACGTCATCGGCACGCGGATGCTGCGCAAGGAGGATCCGCGTTTTCTGATCGGGCGCGGCCGGTTCATCGACGACATCACGCTGCCCAACATGGCGAGCGCGGCCGTGCTGAGAAGCCCGCACGCGCACGCCCGCATCAAATCGATCGACACCCGCGCGGCGTCCGCCCTGCCGGGCGTCGTTGCCGTGATAACCGGCGAGGACGCGGCCAGGGAAACAGCGCCCCTGCCGTGCTTCGCCAATCCGCCTGTGGAGCAGCGTTGCATCGCGCTCGGAAAAGTCCGCCACGTCGGCGAGCCGGTCGTGCTGGTGGTAGCGGACACCCGCTACATCGCCGAAGACGCCATCGGCCTGATCCGGGTCGAGTACGAGCCGCTGCCGGCGGTGTCCGACATGATGGAGGCGATCGAATTCGCGCGGCGACGCGGTGCTGCATCCGGAGCGCGGGCCCGACAACGTCGCCGAGCACCGCGTTTATCAGTTCGGCCCGGTGGAAGAAGAGTTCGCGCGGGCGGCGCATGTGATCAAGCGGCGGCTGCGCTGGGCGCGTTCCGGCGGGCAGCCGCTGGAAACCGCCGGCGCGGTGGCGAGCTTCGACGAAGGCTCCGGCAAGTTCACCATCTATGCCAACGGCTCGATGTACAATTACATCGGCTTTACCATCGCGACCGCGCTCAAGGTCGCCAGCCATCACCTCAATATCATTCCGGTCGATGCGGGCGGCAGCTTCGGCAGCAAGCTCTTTCTGCACAAAGTGCCGGTGCTCGCGGCGGTCGGCGCACGCGTGTCGGGGCGCCCGGTCAAATATATCGAAGACCGGATCGACAACATCACCGCTTCCGACAATCACGGATCGGATCGCATCTACGACGTCGAGCTGGCGCTCGATGCGGACCACCGCATGACCGCGCTGCGCTACCGGGTCGTGGACGATTACGGCGCGTATTTTCAGTACGGGCTCGGTACCCACGGCAACGGATTTTCGCAGACCGTCGGGCCCTACAAAATCCGCGCGGTCGGCGCCGAGATCTACGCGGTCTTCACCAACAAATGCCAGCAGGGCGCGTGCCGCGGATTCGGCTCGGAAGTCACCAACTTCATGATCGAGCGCATCGTCGATGCGGCGGTCGACGAACTCAACCTCGATCCGGTCGCGTTCCGGCGCGACAATTTCATCCAGCCCGAGGAATTTCCATATCAGATTCCGACCGGCAATCTTTACGACAGCGGCAACTATCCCGGCGCGCTCGATATGGCGCTCCAGATGCTCGACTATGACGGCTGGCGCGACAGACAGCAGGCAGCGCGGACGCAGGGCCGGTACGTCGGCATCGGCGTTGCCTCGTGCCAGGAAAAAGGCGTGTTCAGCGCCACCGAATTCTGGATGCTCAACCGCGCCCCCGGTTTTGCGCTGACCAGTTCGCCGGAAAGCGCCTCCATCAAGATCGATCCGGCCGGCAAAGCCGTGGTCTCGCTGCATGCGCCGTGCTGGGGCAACAGTCCGGAAACCGTCGCGGCGATGGTGCTCGCCGAGCAGCTGAGCATGAATCCGGACGACATCAGCGTCACGTATTCCGATACCGATCACGGCCTTCCGGGAACCGGCCCGGGCGGCAGCCGCTACACCGTGATGGTGACCGGCGCGATCACCGGGGCAGCGGCGGTGCTCAAGGAAAAACTCAAGCGGATCGCCGGTCACATGCTCGAAGCCGGTCCGCACGACCTCGAATTCAGGGACGGCAAGATCGGCGTCAAGGGCGCGGCCGGGCTGGAGGTAACGATCGCCGAAGTCGCCATGCAGGCGCATTTCTTCCGGCTTTCGCTCCCGGACGATCCGGACCTGACCAGCGGCCTCGATGCGAGCTACACCTACGATCATCCGCTGGCGACGCTGCCGAAGAGCGACAGCGATTTCGGCATTTTCTATCCGATCATGGGGCACATGTGCCACATGCCGGTGGTCGAGGTGGACATAAAGACCGGGCAGGTGAGCTTCCTCGATTACGTCGCGGTCCACGATTGCGGCACCATGATCAACCCGATGACGGTTGACGGCCATGTTCGCGGCGGCACCGCGCAGGGGATCGGCACTGCCCTGCTGGAAGAGTTTCGGTACGACCGGAACGGCCAGTTTCTGAACACCTCTTTTACCGACTATCTGATGCCGCGCGTCGGCAACCTGCCGCCGTACGTGCGCATCGGCCATCTGGTGACCCCGTCGCCCTACACGGAATACGGCGTCAAGGGTGCCGGTGAGGGCGGCCGGATGGTGGCGCCGCCGGCGCTGCTGTGCGCCATCGAGGATGCGCTTCGGCCGCTGGGTGTGCGCATCGATACCGTGCCGGTGACGCCGTCGCGGCTGCGGGCCCTGATCCGCGAAGCCGAGGCACGCGGGGGAATTGCCCGTTAACGCGACGTTTGGGGAGCGCGGGCGACTTTAGCCGGCTGGCGGCAGCGGCCGGCCTTGCGGTGCGCGGCTGCCGCCGTGATATTCCTTATGATGAACTTTCGCCGATTTTTCCGGCGGAGCCGGGATCTGGTTTGATGGCGCGCTCCCCGATCGATCTGCCGCGGATGCAAAACCAGCCCAGGTTGCGGGTCGCGGCCGCGCGCGCGGTTCCCATGCCGCAGGAGGAGCCGCGCCCGCTAAAGCGCACCAAGCCGAAGATGATGCGGCAGTTCGAGCTGGTTGACCGGGTGAGGCAGTACAATCCGGCGACCAACGAAGAATTGCTCAATCGCGCCTACGTCTATGCGATGCGCGCCCACGGCGAGCAGCGGCGGGCTTCCGGCGATCCGTATTTTTCCCATCCGCTCCAGGTCGCGGCGATTCTCACCGACCTCAAGCTCGACGATGCGACGATCGCGGCAGCGCTGCTGCACGACACGATCGAGGACACCGACGCCACGCGCGCCGAGATCGACCGCCTGTTCGGTCACGATATCGGCGTGCTGGTCGAGGGGCTGACCAAACTCAAGAAGCTCGATCTGGTTTCCAGGGAGGCGAAGCAGGCCGAGAACCTGCGCAAGCTCCTGCTCGCCATCGCCGACGACGTGCGGGTGCTGCTGATCAAGCTCGCCGACCGGCTGCACAACATGCGGACGCTGGAATATCGCCCGCCCGAAGCGCGACGCCGGACCGCCGAGGAAACACTCGACATCTATGCGCCGCTCGCCGGCCGCATGGGCATGCAGGAGATGCGCGAGGAACTCGAGGACCTGTCGTTCCGCGAGATCAACCCCGACGCGTACAAGGTCATCACCGAGCGGCTCGAGGCGCTGGCTGCGCGCAGCAGAGGCTGGATCGGCGAGATCGAACAGCAGCTCGCCAAGAAGCTCGCGGACAGCGGCATCGCCGCTGAAGTCTCCGGCCGCCGCAAGCGCGCCTATTCGATCTGGCGCAAGATGGAACGTAAAGCAGTGGGGTTCGAACAGCTTTCCGATATTTTCGGATTTCGTGTCGTGGTCGGAAGCGTCGCCGAATGCTACCGCGCGCTTGGCATCGTCCACACCACGTGGCCGGTCGTGCCGGGCCGCTTCAAGGACTACATCTCCACGCCCAAACAAAACGATTACCGCTCGCTCCACTCGACCGTGATCGGGCCAGGCAAGCAGCGCGTCGAACTGCAAATCCGCACCCGCGACATGCAGCAGATCGCCGAATACGGCATCGCCGCGCACGCGCTCTACAAGGACAACGCCGGTTCGCCCACGGAACTTCTGTCGCGCGAGAGCAACGCCTATGCGTGGCTGCGCCGAACCATCGAGCTGCTGGCCGAAGGCTCCAACCCCGAGGAGTTTCTGGAGCACACCAAGCTCGAACTGTTCCACGACCAGGTGTTCTGTTTCACCCCGAAGGGCAAGCTGATCGCGCTGCCGCGCGCCGCCACCCCGATCGATTTCGCCTATGCGGTGCATACCGATGTCGGCAACATGGCGGTTGGCGCCAAGATCAACGGCAAGGTGGGCCCGCTGAGCGCGCCGCTTCAGAACGGCGACGAGGTCCAGATTTTGACATCGAAGGCGCAGGTGGCTCCGCCGACCGCGTGGGAATCCATCGTGGCGACCGGAAAGGCCCGCGCCGCCATCCGCCGCGCCACCCGCGCGGCGGTGCGCAACCAGTATTCCGGCCTCGGGCGGCGCATCGTCGAACGGCTCTGCCAGCGCGCCAAAATCGCCTATTCGGACGAGCAGCTTGAAGGCGCGCTGCCGCGGCTTGCCCGCGCCTCGATCGAGGATGTGATGTCGGCGGTCGGGCGCGGCGAGATGAAAGCCTCCGACGTCGCGCGCGCAATGTATCCGGACTACAAGGACGAGCGCGTTACCGCGCAGGCGCCGAAGTCGGATCCCGGCTGGTTCGGTTTAAAACGCGGCAGCGCCGTGAAATTCAAACTGCCGGAAACGGGGGAGAAAGAGAGTGGCCCGGCGATACCGATCCGCGGCATCAACACCGATTTGCCGGTAAGCTTCGCGCCGAACGGCGGCGCGGTTCCCGGCGACCGTATTGTCGGAATCCTGACGCCCGGCGAAGGCATTACCATCTATCCGATCCAGGCGCCGGCCCTGAAGGAATTCGAGGACGAGCCGGAACGCTGGCTCGACGTGCGCTGGGACGTGGACGAGAAAACCCCGCAGCGCTTTCCCGCGCAGCTCTCCGTGCAGTCGGTCAACGAGCCGGGATCGCTCGCGCAGGTGGCGCAGGTGATCGCCGATCATGACGGCAACATCGAAAATATCCGAATGTCGCGCCAGTCGCCCGATTTTACCGAGCTGACCATCGACCTCGCGGTGTATAATCTCAAACACCTCACCTCGATCATCTCGCAGTTGCGGGCGAAGAAAGTCGTCGCCAACGCCGAGCGGGTCAACGGCTGATCGCGCCGCAACGGTATCCGCATGGCCCCTGTTCCCCCCATCCGCCTCGGCGTCAACATCGATCACGTCGCGACAGTGCGCAACGCGCGCGGCGGGCGTCATCCCGATCCGGTCAAAGCCGCCGTTCTTGCGGTTGAAGCGGGAGCCGACGGCATCACCGCGCATCTGCGGGAGGACCGGCGCCACATCCGCGACGACGATATCGCCCGGCTCAAGGCCACTCTCGTCAAGCCGCTCAATCTGGAAATGGCGGCGACGGAAGAAATGGTGGAGATCGCCCGCAAGGTGCGCCCGCACGCTGCCTGCATCGTGCCCGAGCGGCGTGCCGAGCGCACCACCGAAGGCGGTCTCGATGCCGCGGGGCAGCGCGAGGTGCTGCGCGCTCCGGTGGCCAAACTCAGGGACGCCGGCATTCGCGTTTCGCTGTTCATTGCCGCGGAACCGGCACAGATCGAAGCGGCGGTTGCGGTCGGCGCGCCGGTGATCGAGATCCATACCGGGGCGTGGTGCGACACGCTCGCCGCGGGCGATGACGCGGCCGCCGCCGCCGAGTTCGCGAAGATTACGCGCGGCGCGTCGCTGGCGGCCGGGGCCGGCCTCGAAGTTCATGCCGGGCACGGCCTCGATTTCACCACCGCGGAGCAGATTGCCGCGCTGGGCGTAATCGCCGAACTCAACATCGGGCATTTCCTGATCGGCGAGGCCGTGTTCGGCGGCCTTGGCGTCGCCGTGCGTCGCATGCGCGAGGCGATGGAGCGCGGGCGGGCGCGCGCGCATGGAACCGCATCGTGATTCTCGGTATTGGTTCCGACATCACCGATGTGCGCCGCATCGCCGATGTGATCGAACGCCACGGCGAGCGCTTCCTCCAGCGGGTGTTCACGCCGCTTGAACGGGCCAAGGCGGACAAACGCCGGAATCGCGCGGAGACGTACGCCAAGCGATTCGCCGCCAAGGAAGCCTGCGCCAAGGCGCTGGGAACCGGGCTCCGCGCCGGCGTCTGGTGGCGCGACATGGGGGTCGTCAATCTGCCGTCCGGCCGACCGACCATGCTGCTGACAGGTGGCGCCAAACGCCGTCTCGATGCCATCACGCCCCCCGGCTTCGAGGCGCAGATCGATCTCACCATCACCGACGAAGGCCCGATGGCGCAGGCTTTTGTGATTATTTCCGCGGTGGTCGTCACCCGCCCTTAAACCGCCGCGCGGATTTTGCACGCTTTGCCCTCAAGGCGTAGCAGGAATTACAAATTCGTCACACAGGTCAGGCCGTGACGGTAACCCGTTGGCCTGTCAGACTAATTGCCGATGGACGGCGCAGCAGCTAAATCCCGCGCACAATTGCGCGGGTTTCCCTCAGAGGCTACAAGGTCGCGGGGCGCGAAAAAAATGCGGAACCACAGGCGATGAGCGTGCAAACCGGGACAAAGCGGAAAGAGGGCGGATTTGCCGAAACGGTGCGGGTCGTATTCCACGCCCTCATCATCGCGCTGGTCATCCGCACGTTTCTGTTTCAGCCGTTCAATATCCCGTCCGGCTCGATGATTCCGACGTTGCTGGTCGGAGACTATCTGTTCGTTTCCAAATATTCCTACGGTTACACGCATTACTCGCTGCCGTTCTCGCCCGCGCTTTTCTCCGGTCGCATATTCGGCCAGACGGTCGATCGGGGCGACGTGGTCGTGTTCCGTCTGCCGAAAGACGACACCACCGATTACATCAAGCGCGTCATCGGACTTCCGGGCGACCGCATCCAGATGCTCGACGGCGTGCTCAACATCAACGGCGAGCCGGTCAAGCGCGAGCGCATCGACGACTTCGTCACCGACGACGACGGCGCGGTGCAGCGCGTGAAGCGTTATCGCGAGACGCTGCCGAACGGCGTGATCTACACCACGCTCGATCTCACCGACAACGGCTTCTACGACAACACCCAAGTCTATACCGTGCCGCCCGGTCACTATTTCATGATGGGCGACAACCGCGACAACTCGACCGACAGCCGGGTGCTCAGCGCGGTCGGCTACGTTCCGTACGAGAACATCATCGGCAAGGCCCAGATCATCTTTTTCTCGATCCGGGACGGCGCTCACGCCTGGGAGGCCTGGCGCTGGCCGTGGACGGTACGCTGGAATCGATTGTTCACACTGGTGCGATGACCGGTCGCGGCAAAGGCAGATCGCGCGTTGCGCCGCAAGAATCGTCTGCCATAGAGGCCGTCCCGGCGCCGCCCGCGCCGGACACTGGGCCTGACGTTCAGAAAGAGGCGCGCAAACGCCGCCGCCGCGGCGACGGTTCGCTGGAAGAGCGCATCGGCTATCGTTTCAAGGACACCGCGCTGTTCGACAGCGCGCTGTCGCATATTTCCGCGCTCAAGGGGGCGCGCAACCGGGCGGGCAGCTATCAGCGGCTCGAATTTCTCGGTGACCACGTGCTGGGTCTGGTAATTTCCGACATGCTGTTCCGCGCATTCCCGAAGGCCGACGAAGGTGAGCTGTCGCGGCGGCTTGCCGACCTGGTGCGAAAGGAAACCTGCGCCGAAATCGCGCGGGCCATCGATCTCGGTGCGGCGATCCGCCTCGGTTCTTCCGAAGCGAACGCAGGCGGCCGCGAGCGTCCCGCGATCCTCGCCGATGTCTGCGAAGCGTTGATCGGCGCGGTCTATCTCGACGGCGGCTATGTCGCCGCCGAGGCGATGGTCGGCCGGCTGTGGGACGACCGGATGAAGACCAAGGCGCAGCCGCTGCGCGATCCCAAGACCGTGCTCCAGGAATGGGCGCAGGGCCGCGGTTTGCCGACGCCGGTCTATCGCGAAGTCAACAGGTCCGGTCCCGACCACGATCCGGTGTTCCGCGTCACCGTGCAGCTTCCGGTCATTGCGCCCGCCGAAGGCACCGGCCGGTCGAAACGCGCCGCCGAACAGGCGGCGGCCGCCGCCATGATGGAGCGCGAGGGCGTCAAATCCGAACGGTTCGATGGCTGAGACCGAAAAACCCGAAGACGCGACGGTGTCCGCAAGGCGCTGCGGCTTTGTCGCGCTGATCGGCGCGCCGAATGCCGGCAAATCGACCCTGCTCAACGCGCTGGTCGGGGCCAAAATCTCCATCGTCACGCCGAAGGTGCAGACCACCCGTGCGCTGATCCGCGGCATCGCCATCGAGGGCGCGAGCCAGCTCATCTTCGTCGACACGCCCGGGATCTTCGCGCCGCGCCGGCGGCTCGACCGCGCGATGGTCGGAAGCGCCTGGGGCAGCACGCACGATGCCGATCTCGTCGCGCTGCTGATCGATTCAAATAAAGGGGTGCGGGAGGACGAGGAAGCGATCCTGCGCGGGCTTGCCGACATCCGCGCGCCGAAAGTCCTGGTGCTCAACAAGGTTGACCTCGTGGCGAAGGCGAAGCTGCTCGCGCTGACGCAGACGCTCAACGAGCGCGTCACCTTCGCCGCCACCTTCATGGTGTCGGCGCTGACCGGCGACGGCCTCGCCGGGCTCAAAAGCTTTTTGGCCGCACACGTCCCGGAGGGACCGTGGCTCTATCCGGAAGACCAGATTTCGGATGCGCCGCTGCGGCAGCTTGCGGCCGAGATTACCCGCGAAAAGCTGTTCCTGCGGCTGCACCAGGAATTGCCCTACCACGCGACGGTCGAGACCGACATCTGGAAAGAGCTGCGTGGCGGCGCCGTGCGCATCGAGCAGACGATCTATGTCGAGCGCGAAAGCCAGCGCAAGATCGTGCTCGGCAAGGGCGGTCAGGCCATCAAGGCGATCGGCGCCGCCGCGCGCGCCGACATCGCCGCCGCGATCGAGCACCCGGTGCATCTGTTTCTGTTCGTCAAGGTGCGCGAGGGCTGGAGCGACGATCCGGAGCGCTATCGCGAGATGGGACTTGAGTTTCCGCGGGAGTAAAATCGCAGGTGCGATGATTCTCCCGTCGGCCGGGGTGCAATGACGGCGCGGGGGAACGTACATACATAAGCCGCATGCAATGGACCGATGATGGCATCGTGCTCGGCGTACGCCGCTATGGCGAAAGCAGCGTCATTCTCGAACTGATGACGCTGGAGCGTGGCCGCCACCTCGGCCTCGTTCGGGGCGGCGCCGGACGGCGCCTGCGCGGCGTGCTCCAGCCGGGCAACTCGCTGCGTGCGACCTGGCGGGCAAGGCTCGACGACCATCTCGGCAATTACGCGGTCGAGGGCATCAATCTGCGTGCCGCAGGCTTCCTCCCCGCCGCGCATGCCGTCCACGGCGTCACGCACCTCGCGGCGCTGTGCAGGCTGCTGGCGGAACGCGAGCCGCATGCGCAAATCTACCGTGCGCTCGAAACCATCCTCGACGCGCTCGGCGAACGCTCCGTCGTCGCGCCGATGATCGCGCGGTTTGAACTGTCGTTTCTCGCCGAGCTTGGCTTCGGCCTCGATCTGTCGTCATGTGCTGCGAACGGTTCGACGGCCGATCTCGTCTACGTGTCCCCGCGCTCGGGCCGCGCGGTCTCGCGCGCCGGAGGAGAGGAATACCGCGACCGGCTGATGCGGCTGCCGGAGTTCCTGCGCACCGCAGCGGAACCGGCCGCCGCCGGCGACCTCGCCGACGCCTTCACGCTGACGGGCTTTTTTCTCGACCGTCACGCCTTCGCCCCGCGCGGCCTGCCGATGCCGGACGCGCGGGCCCGTTTCGTCTCGGCCGTTCTTGTCCGTAACGGCTAACCACGGTACCGCTCACTGCCATGACCAGAAAGCTGATTCCCCCCGAACAGGGTGACGTGCAGGAGATCGCGCTGCGCGAGGCGCTCGAGGAGCGCTATCTCGCCTATGCGCTTTCGACCATCATGCACCGGGCCCTGCCGGACGCGCGCGACGGCCTTAAGCCGGTGCACCGCCGCATCCTTTACGGCATGCGGCTGCTGCGCCTCGATCCGGACGCGGCGCTCAAGAAATCGGCGAAGATCGTCGGCGACGTGATGGGCAACTTCCATCCGCACGGCGATCAGGCGATCTACGATGCCCTGGTGCGGCTCGCGCAGGATTTCGCCTCGCGCTATCCGCTGGTCGACGGGCAGGGAAATTTCGGCAACATCGACGGCGATAACGCCGCCGCCATGCGTTACACCGAAGCGCGGCTCACCGACGCCGCGCGTCTGCTGCTCGACGGCATCGACGAAGACGCGGTCGATTTCCGCCCCAGCTACGACGGCGTGGCGCAGGAGCCGGTGGTGCTCCCGGCTGCGATTCCGAATTTGCTGGCCAACGGCTCGCAGGGCATCGCGGTCGGCATGGCGACTTCGATCCCCCCGCACAACATCGCGGAATTATGCGACGCGGCGCTTTATCTGATCGAGCAGCCGAATGCGCGCTCCCGCACACTGATGAAGTTCGTGCCGGGTCCGGATTTTCCCACCGGCGGGATCGTGGTCGATCCGCCCGAGGCGATTGCCGAAGCCTACACCACCGGGCGCGGCTCGTTCCGGCTGCGCGCGCGCTGGAAGACCGAGGACACCGGGCGCGGCACCTATGTCGTGGTCGTGACCGAAATTCCCTGGCAGGTCCAGAAGATGCGTCTGGTCGAACGCATCGCCGAACTGATGAACGACAAGAAGCTGCCGCTGCTCGCCGACATGCGCGACGAGTTGGCCGAGGATGTGCGCCTTGTGTTCGAGCCGCGCTCGCGCAGCGTCGATCCGGCGCTGCTGATGGAGAGTCTGTTCAAGCTCAGCGAGCTGGAAAGCCGCATCCCGCTCAACATGAACGTGCTGGTGCGCGGGCGAATTCCCAAAGTGATAGGGCTCGCCGAAGCGCTCGGGGAATGGCTCGCGCACCGTCGCGACGTGCTGCTGCGCCGCTCGCGTTACCGGCTCAGCCAAATCGAGCACCGCCTCGAAGTCCTGGGCGGTTATCTTGTCGCCTATCTCAACCTCGACAAGGTCATCAAAATCATCCGCACCGAGGATGAGCCGAAGCCGGTGCTGATCAGGACGTTCAAGCTCTCGGACGTCCAGGCCGACGCCATTCTCAACATGCGGCTGCGCAATCTGCGCCGGCTCGAAGAGATGGAAATCCGGACGGAGGAGAAGGACCTTCGGGCCGAAAAGAAATCGATCGAGGATCTGCTGCGGTCCGAAAAGACCCAGTGGAAGACCATTGCCGGGCAGATCCGCGAAGTGCGCGAGCGGTTCAGCGCCAAGACGAAGCTCGGCAAACGCCGTACCAGTTTTGCGGAAGCGCCGGCGCATGATCTCGCGGCGATCGAGGAAGCGCTGGTCGAGCGCGAGCCGGTCACGGTGGTCGTCTCGGAGAAAGGCTGGATCCGCGCGCTGCGCGGCCAGGTGGCCGACCTCTCGACGCTTGCTTTCAAGGCTGACGACGGGCTGAAGCTCGCATTCTTTGCGGAGACCACGTCGAAGCTGCTGGTGTTCGCCACCAACGGGCGCTGTTACACGATCGACGCCGCCAAACTGCCGGGCGGCCGGGGCCACGGCGAGCCGATCCGGCTGTTCATCGAACTGGAGCAGGAAGCCGAGGTGATTACGGTGTTCCGCCACGAAGGCGGGCGCAAGCTCATCGTCGCGAGCCGGCAGGGCAGGGGATTTATCGTCGCCGAGGACGAGCTCCTCGCCAACACCCGCAAGGGCAGGCAGGTGCTCAACGTCTCGCCGCCGGACGCCGCCTGCGCGATCGGCCCGGCAATGGGCGAACTGGTCGCCGCGATCGGCGACAATCGCAAGATGGTGGTATTTCCGATCGATCAGGTGCCGGAGATGGCGCGCGGCCGCGGCGTGCGGTTACAGCGCCACAAGGACGGCGGCCTCTCCGACGTCAGGGTGTTCGAGGCGCAGAAGGGTCTTACCTGGACCGATTCCGCCGGCAGGGTGTTCACGCTCTCGCTCAAGGAGCTTGCCGACTGGCGCGGCAATCGCGGCGATGCGGGCCGAATGGCGCCGAAGGGTTTCCCGAAGACCAACAAATTCGACGGCCGCTGACGATCCGGAGCAACTACCGCCGGCGGCCGAACACCGACGCAAGCTCGGCCGGCATGCCGCCGATGCGGCCTTCGCGCATTGAGGCGACAATGACGCAGATCAGGCAGACGGCGTACGGCAGGCAGGCAATCAGATACGGCGACAGCGTCAGACCGCCCGCCTGAAGCCTCAAGGTGGCCGCCTCGCTCAGGCCGAAGATGAGCACGACCGGCAGCACGAAGAACGGATTCAGCGTGCGACGATGACCAGGCCAACGGCAACAAAGCCCCGGCCCTTGGTCATGTCGTTCGCCCACGTCTGCGTGTAGTCGACGGAAAGAATCGCGCCGGCGAAGCCGGACAGCAGCCCGCCGGCGAGGATGCCCTGAAGCTGCACCAGCACCGGCGCCAGCCCGATCGCGCGGGCGGTTTCGAACGACTTGCCGACGATGCGCCAGTTCAGCCCCGTGCTGGTGCGATAAAGCCATAGTCCGACGACGACGGCCAGCAGCAAAGCCGTCGGCGGCATCGGCGTAAGCTGCGCAAGAATGGGGCCGATCAGCGGTACATCCGCAATCGCAGTCCCGCCGAGCGGCGCCAGCCCCGTCACCTTGCTGCCGATGAACGGGCGGCCGAAATAGGACGTCAGCCCCAGCCCCAGCGTCCACACAGCGATGCCGCTGCCGATCTGGTTCGCGCCGAAACCCAGACACAGGATTGCGTGCACGGCCGACAGCAGAACGCCCGCAACCGCTCCCGCGGCGAAGCCGAGCAGCGGATCGCCGGTGACGGCGGCGACCGCGAAGCCGGCGCATGCACCGCCCAGCATCTGACCTTCGACGCCGAGGTTGATGATGCCGACGCGCTGGGTCAGTGTCTCGCCCAGCGTCACGAGCAGAAGCGGGGTCGACGACCGCAGCATCGCCGCGGTCCAGTGTCCGATGACGGTGAGGTCATCCACGGCGGGCCTCGCGCCGGGCTGCAAGTCCGCTGGCGGCAAGCGCAGCCACGAACAGCAGGCCTTGCAGGATGGTAGCGCTCGCGCTCGGGATCTTGCTGTAGAGTTGAAGCGCGTCGCCGGCGGCAATGAGGCCGCCGATCAGGACGGCGATCGGGACCGCGCGCAGGAAATTCTGGCCCGACAGCCACGCGACCAGAAATCCCGTGAGCCCGTAGCCCACCGACAGGCCGGATTGCAGCCGTCCCTGGATTGCGGAGGTTTCGCAGATCCCGGCAAAGCCCGCGAGGGCGCCGCCCAGCAGCATGACCATCAGCGTGTTTCGCGCAAAGTGCAGCCCGACCATGGTGCCGACTTTGCGGTTGCCGGCCAGCACCTTGAGGCCAAGGCCCCAGCGTGTGTGCGACACCGCAACATGCAGAATGAGTGCGGCGACAATCGCGACTACGAGCCCGATATGGACACGCGTGCCGAACAGGCTCGGCACGGTGGCTGCCGGCGGGAATTGAATGGTCGCCGGCCAGCCGAGACTGGCCGGATCCTTCCACGCTCCGTACACGGCGTAGTTCACCAGAAGGATGGCGACGTAGTTCAGCAGCAGGGTCGAAATGGTTTCGTTGACCTGGAACCGTGCGCGCAAAAGTCCGGCGAGCCCGCTCCATACGGCGCCGCCCGCGGCACCCAGCACCAGCATCGCCGGCAGCAAAACAAATATCGGTGCGCCAGGATAATTCACTACCACGGATGTGCCCAGCAGTGCGCCGAGATAAAGCTGGCCTTCGCCCCCGACGGTGATGAGACCGAGCCGTGCCGGCAAGATTACGGCCAGCGCGCAGAGCAGGATCGGCGTTGCCTTGACCAGACTTTCCGAAATCGAATACGTGTCGCCAAAGGCGTAGCCCGCCATCGTCGAGAGCGTCAGAAACGGCGGCCGGCCGATCGCGAGCAGAAAGATTGAGGCGAGCATCAGGAACAGGGCCACACCGCCAACGCCGTAGAGCGAGCGTTGCACGACGCTGCTGTTCACGCCGCGGCTCCGCAATCCATGCCGGCCATCCAGCGACCGATCATCTGCCGGCTGGCATTTTCCCGCCTGACAATTCCGGCGAGAGCTCCGCCGTAAATCACTGCGATGCGGTGCGCATGGCTCATCAGGTCGTCGAGGTCTTCCGAGATCCAGACCACGCACGCGCCGGCGGCGGCCTGCTCGAACAGCGAGCGATAAACCGCCTGGGCCGCCAGCACGTCCAGACCCATCGTCGGATAGCTGGCGATGACCAGGCGATGCGTATCAGAGAGTTCGCGCGCGATGACGAGCTTTTGCAGATTGCCGCCGGAAAGAGCGCCTGCGGGTAGTGCCGGGCAGGGGGGCCGCACGTCGAACCGGGCAAGCAGCGCACCGGCACGGGAGGCGAGGTCGCGCCGGCGCGGAAACACCGGCAGTTTTCGCAGTTGCCGCAGCGCGAGATTGAGTCCGAGATCGAGATGGGCGACGACTGCATTGTCAAGCGGGCGCTCCGGCACATAGGCGACGTCGTCGCGGATTGCGCCGTCGTCGCCGCGGCTGGCGATGCTCGAGTCCCCAAGAAAGATGTCGCCTGAGCTCACGGGAGCGAGGCCGGCGAGTGCTTCGGCCAGCGCATATTGGCCATTGCCCGATACGCCGGCGACCCCGAGGATCTCGCCGGCCGCGAGCTCAAAGGAAATGTCGCGGATTTGGGCGCTCTGCACGCTGGCCGAAATGCCGCACACGCGGAGCAGGGGCGTGGCGCCGGACACCACAGCCGGTGCTTCGATCGATGCGAGCCGTTCGCGTCCCACCATTGCGCTTACAAGCTGCAGGGCCGTTCGTTGGCTCGCTTCTGCGCGATCAACCACTCGGCCGCCCCGCATCACCACGACACGATCGGCGCAGGCGGCGACATCGGCGAGCTTGTGCGTGATCAGAACTACTGCTTTGCCTTCCGCGGTCAGCGAACGGATGAAGTCGTACAGCCGTTCGGTCTCGGCCGGGGTCAGCACCGACGTCGGCTCGTCGAGTATGACGACGCGGGCGTTGAGATTGAGCACCTTGGCAAGCTCGACCAGTTGCCGCTCGCCGACGGCGAGGTCGCGGACCGGGCGCGCCGGATCGAGTGTCGGCGCGAGCCGTTTGAGCCAGCCCAAGGCGGCGGTCACGCGCGCCCGGCCGCGGCTTTGCAGCCACGGCGCCTGAGGAAACGCGGCGAGCAGGTTTTCGAGCACCGAGAGCGCGGGTACCAGCGAAAATTGCTGAAACACCATGCCGATGCCGCGCGCCATCGCTTCGCGCGGCGACGCAAAGCTCACCGGCCTGCCGTCGAGGCGGATTTCGCCCGCGTCGGCGTGATAAAAGCCGTACAGCACTTTCATCAGCGTGCTTTTGCCGGCCCCGTTCTCGCCGAGCAGCGCCAGCACTTGGCCGGCGCGGATTTCAAGATCGACATTGTCGTTGGCAACGACGGCGCCGAACTGCTTGCGAACGCCGGACAGGGTGACGAGCGCTGAGGCCATTCCTGCTTTTACCCAAGCGCAAAGATGCCGTCGACTTCGACCGCAGCGCCGCGCGGCAGATTGGCGACGCCGACGGCGGTGCGGGCGTGGCTGCCATTCTCGCCGAACAGTTCGCGGATCAAATCCGAGGCGCCATTGATCACTTGCGGTATCTCGTTGAATGTCGGGCTGCAATTGACGAAGCCGCCGAGGCGAATGCAGCCTGTGACGGCGTCGAGCGTCCCGCCGCAGGCTGCTTTCAGCGCCGCGATCAGATTAAGTCCGCACACGCGCGCAGCCTGCTGTCCGTCGGCAAGATCGTAATCCACTCCGACGCGGCCGACGTAGCGGACCTCGCCGTTCCACTCACACACCTGGCCTGCCAGGAAAACAAGATTTCCGCAACGCCGGAACGGGACAAAGTTCGCGACCGGAACCGGCACGCGGGGCAATTCGATTGCGAGCGCGGAGAGGCGCGCGTCAACCGAAGAAAAACCGGCGATCGTCGACATTATCCGGTCACGTCCTGGACGACGCGGCGAGCGCCGCCAGCAAAGCCGCGGAGCGGGTGACGAAGCCGAACAGAAGTTTCACGTTATACAGCACCGCCTGAACGCAATAATCCGGCGACGTGGTAGCGGTGGCGTCTTCGATGAGCACCGTGTCGTAGCCGAGGAAGCTCGCGTCTTCGAGCGTGGTCATGACGCATTGATCCATGTTCACGCCGCCAATGAACAGCGTCTTGATGCCGAGATTGCGCAGGACGGCGTCGGTCTCGGTGTCCCAAAACGCGCTGAACCGGTGCTTGACGATCTGCACGTCACGTTCGCCCGGATTGATCTCGTCGATGACCTGCGCTCCCCAGCTCCCCGCCTTGATGACCTCGGAGCGGGTGCCCGGCACCGGCTCTGCAAGCCCCGGTTCGTTCCCCTTCGGATTATGGGCGTGC
The DNA here is from genome assembly GCA_963766925.1 of uncultured Alphaproteobacteria bacterium. Classification (GTDB taxonomy): domain Bacteria; phylum Pseudomonadota; class Alphaproteobacteria; order Rhizobiales; family Xanthobacteraceae; genus BOG-931. The sequence continues at coordinate 80,669 of CAVYCI010000006.1, read as the reverse complement.
CGCAGCGACGGGCTGATATTCAGCAAGTCCTTTCGCACGCCCCAGTTGACCCAGACCACCGGAATGCCGCTTTCCCTAAAAGCGCCGATCAACGCCTGCAGCGGCGCGATCGGCTTTCGGTTCGGCGACACGTCAATTCCCCGGCTGTGCAGCCAGCCACCCTCGGTGCAGAAATCGTTCTGCATGTCGACGATCAGCAGCGCCGATTTCGCCGCGTCGACCACGATGCTTTGCGGCTCGGCCTCGATCGATAACGGCCGCACCGGCGGCGCCGGCCGTGTCATGTCGACCTGTTCGGGAGTAACCAGCCATGACTGCTCCGGACGTGCCCCCATCGCGAGGGGTTTTCCTGGCCTGGCGGTGATATTCATGGCTGGGCTCCTTCGCAGAGAATACGCCACGCGCACATATTATTTGGTCGCGCCGGTGATGCCTTTAACGAGATAGTCCATGGTCTCGACCTGCTGCATGGAGAGCTTCTGGCCCGCCGGCGCTACCACCGTGCCGTCCTGTTTAACGATCGGTCCTTCCCAGATCGACTTCTTGCCGGCGACGATGTCGGCCTTGATTTGAAGGACTTCCTTGCGCACGTCGTCGGGCACGGCGGCGCCGAACGGATCGAGCACCACGTTGCCGCTGGCGATGTCGCCGCGCATGTTTGACGGCTTCCACGTTCCGGCTTTGATGGCTTTGATCTCCTCGACCATCATCGGGCCCCAGTCCCACGACACGCCGGTGAGTACGGCCTTCGGTGCCCGATCGTGAATGTCGACGTCCTTGCCGATCATGAAAATCCCGCGCTTTTCCGCAGCCTGTGCGATGGTGATCGGGCTGTCGACCTGCTCGGCGATGACGTCGATGCCCAGATCGGCAAAGGCGTTGGTGGCTTCGGTTTCTTTCTGCGGTTCCCACCAGCCGCCGTTCCAGACTACGGTCGTGGTGATCTTCGGGTTCACGGACTGGGCACCCAGCGTGAAGGCGTTCACCGACCGCATCAGTTGCGGGATCTGAAATCCGCCCTGAAAGCCGAGCTTGCCGCTCTTGCTGACATGCGCCGCGGTTACGCCTGCGAGGTACATGCCGGCGTCGCTGTCGGCCCAATAGGTGCCGACATTCTTCGATGTCTTGAGACCGCCCGCATGCAGGATGGTTACGTCCGGGTGCTTCTCGCCGACCTTGATGGCGTAGTCGAGATAGCCGTAGCTGGTGGCGAAGATGATCTTGTGCCCGCCGGCGATCAGCCGTTCCATGACGCGTTCGACCTCTGCCGTTTCCGGAATGAGTTCGAAAGCGGTGGTGGTCACGCCGGGCATATGTTTCTCGACATACTGGCGGCCCAGATCCATCGACGTGTTGTAGCCGTAGTCGGCGGCGGGACCGACATAGATGAAGCCGATCTTGTCTTCGGCATGGGCGGGCCTGGCCAGCGCCGCGGCGCCGAGCAGGGCGAGGGCTGCGAAGCGGACGGGAAACTCCATGGTCACCTCCTGTGAAAAGCGGCGTGAACGACGCGCATAAGTAAGTGTTTATTTACCAGCAAGGAGCGTGCCATGCCTTCTCCGGCCGGTGAATCGCCTGATAACGCGGAAGAATCCGCGATTGCCAGGGATCGCTCATGTGGCGGACGCCGTCGAAGCGGCATTTGTGAACAGAATTTATGCAGCCGGCGATGATGAAAAAGGCGGTCTGGATGTCAGGCGTTATCGCGGCGCAGGAAACGCAGGAGCATCTCCCTGGCGTAGCGCTTTTGCACCGTCTGCCAGGCCGGCGCCAGCAGATCGGTCCGGAAAATGACCGAAAGGGTATAGGCGTTGGAGCGGTGAAAGTAGGAGAAGCCGACCATGGCGACATACAGCTGAAGCGGATCGATGCCGCGGCGGAAGTCGCCTTCCTTTTGGCCCCGGCGCAGCAATTCGTCGATCAGCGCGATCAGCGGCGAGGCGACGATCGGCGTCTTGACGGACTGGCGCAGAAACCGCGCCTTGAGCAGATTCTCGCCGCTGAGCAAATGAATAAGCTCGGGATGGCCGCCGAAATGGTCATAGGTGAAATCGAACAATTGCATCATGCCGTCGATCGGAGCGACGTGGGCAACGTCAAGCTTGAGCTCCTCGGTGCGAAGCTCGCCGAGCACCTGTTCCAGCACCGCGATGTAGAGGTGATCCTTGCCGCCAAAATAGTGGTAGATCATCCGCGGATTGGCGCGCGACAGTTTGCAGATCACGTCGACACGCGCGCCGCTGTATCCCTTCTCCGAAAATTCGGCGATGGCCACGCGAAGGATGCGCTCGCGCGTGTTCTCGGCTGCGGCGGGCGTGTGTGACCTTTCTGGTCGGCGCTTTTTCGCCGCGGCGCTTTCCCTCTTCGGGTCAAATTTGGCTGCGCGCCTTGCCGTGGCTGCAACGTCGGATGGTGAAGCAGCCATGGCGGCGTTGAGGTTTCCGTGCAGCATCAGTGCTGTGGCGAAAGCGGCTAATCCACCCGCGCCCAGCCGTCGGGGGTCAGGCGCTCCTGCGGCAGGAAGCGGCCCTTGTAGTCCATCTTGCGCGAGCCGCGCACCCAGTAGCCGAGATAGACGTAGGCGAGCCCCATGCGCCGGGCGCGCGCTATATGGTCAAGCACCATGAAAGTGCCGAGCGAGCGGGCGGCTTCGTCCGGCTCGAAAAACGAATAGACCATGGAGAGGCCGTCGGAGAGCACGTCGGTCAGCGCGACCGCGATCAGGTCGCCCGCGCGGTGGCCGCTCTCCGGCGTACCCGGCGCGCTCCGCCGGTACTCGATGACGCGGGTCTCGATGTGGCTGTCCTCGACCATCATGGCGTAGTCGAGCACGGTCATGTCGGCCATGCCGCCGTCGCGGTGACGCGAATCGAGGTAGCCGCGGAAGATCGAGTATTGTTCCGAGGTCGGCACCGCGACCTTCATCTCGCCCGTGATGTCGGCGTTGCGGGCGGCGATGCGGCGCATGCTGCGGGTGGCGTGGAATTCGCCGGCGACAACGCGCACCGAAACGCAGGAGCGGCAGCCTTCGCAGGCCGGCCGGTAGGCGATCGACTGGCTGCGGCGGAAGCCGCCCTGGGTCAGGATGTTGTTGAGTTCGGCGGCGCGCTCGCCGACGAGGTGCGTGAAGACCTTCCGCTCTTCCTTGCCGCCAAGGTAAGGGCAGGGCGACGGGGCGGTAAGGTAGAATTGCGGCGTGTCGCGCGAATGCTGGGTCACGGGCGTTCCGGCCTTGCTGTCCTCTCGGTCTCCTGTGCCGCGACGCGGCGTTGACCAGATTGCCCGAGAATGCCGTCGCGTCAAAGGCCAAATCTCTGCGGTCCGCTGTGGGTGCGCTCCTAGGGTGCGGCGAATGTGACGGCGTCGGATCCCGCCCCTGGAATTACGAATTTGCTATTATGTGCGTGCTTTTGTCGCCCGAATGACGGGCGACGCGCCTTGTGGGCGGTGCCTCACTTCGGAAACGTTTAGCAAAAGGCCGGTCATGGTGACCATTTCCGATATCGAGGCCGCCCGGCGGACGATCGCGGGCCATGTGCTGCGCACGCCGATTCTAAAGGCGCCGCCGCTCTCGGCGCTCACCGGGGCCGAGGTGTTCGTCAAGTACGAAAATCTCCAGGTCACCAACTCGTTCAAGGAACGCGGCGCCTGCGTGAAGCTCGCCGCGCTCAAAGCCGGCGAACGGCGTCGCGGCGTCATTGCGATGTCGGCCGGCAATCACGCCCAGGCGGTGGCGTATCATGCCCGCCGGCTTTCGATCCCGGCGACGATCGTGATGCCGGTGACGACGCCGTTCGTGAAAGTCAAAGCGACCGAAGCGCTCGGCGCCACCGTCGTCCTCGACGGCGAGACGGTTGCCGAAGCGCAGCTGCGCGCCGAGGCGATCGCGGCGGCCGGCGATCTCGTCTGGGTGCATCCCTACGACGATCCCGACGTCATCGCAGGGCAGGGGACCATTGCGCTCGAAATGCTGGAGGAGGTGCCGGACCTGGAGGTGCTGGTCGTGCCGATCGGCGGCGGCGGGCTGATCGCCGGGTGCGCCATTGCCGCGCACGCGCGCAATCCGTCAATCGAGATCGTCGGCGTCGAGGCAGCGCTTTATCCGTCGATGTGGAACGTGCTTCACGACGGCGATCTGCCCTGCGGCGGGCCGACGCTCGCCGAAGGCATCGCGGTGAAGAATGTCGGCAAGCTGACGCTTCCGGTCGTGCGCGAACAGGTGCGCGACATTGTGCTGGTCGACGAGCCCCTGATCGAGCGCGCGGTGAATGCCTTCCTCACGCTGCAGAAAACCATGGCGGAAGGCGCGGGCGCGGCGGGGCTTGCCGCCATGCTCGCCGAGCCCGATCGCTTTCGCGGCCGCAAGGTCGGGCTGATCCTGTGCGGCGGCAACATCGATCCGCGGATCCTCGCCTCGATCATGGTGCGCGAACTGGAGCGCGCCGACCGCATCGTCTCGTTCCGTCTGACCATCCCCGACCGGCCCGGCATTTTGGGCCAGATCGCCACCCGGCTCGGCGAGTTCAACGCCAACATTCTCGGCGTCGAGCACCACCGCCTGTTCCTCGACGTGCCGGCCAAGGGCGCAAAGCTCGACGTCACGATAGAGACGCGCGACGGCGCGCACGCCGACGAGATTTTCAGGATACTCGCGGCCGACGGCTATCAGCCGGTACGGATGCCGAGCGGTGCGGCGCTGCAATGAACGTTTGCTGTTCCGCTAGTGGAACACGTTCTGCAAAAACCCGAGCGGTGCGGCGGCGGGCGCGTCGGCCTGTGCGGGCGCGGCGGCAGCCTCAGGCGATGGTCCGGCGATCCCGGGGCGCGGCCGCGGCATCGGTACATTCGCCACCGTTATTTTCGCCATGACGAGATCGCTGGGCCGCCGGCGCGGCAGCGGGATTTTGCCGTTCAGCGGCGCTGCGTCCGGCAGCGCGCCGGTAGCCTGATCGGCCGTGGCCGTGGCCGCGTTCGCCGGTGCGGCCTGGTTCCAGATATTGGCCGCGGCCTGATCGAACCGGGATTGCACCGGCATCGCGTCGCCCGGCCTGATCGTCGGGGGCGGAAGCGACGCGTCGGCCATCGCCGCTGAAGGGGCGTCGGTTCCTGCCGGCCGGTCGCTGTTCGCCGCCGAAGCGGGCAGCAGATCGCGGGCCTCGCCTGCGATCGCGCCGGCGTCGCCCGTCGCCTGGGCGGTATCGGACGGTGTCGCCTGACTGGAGGGCGCAGACGGCGGCTGCGCGCTGCTGTCCGTCCCCCGGACCGCGTCGCCGAGGCGGGCGAGCTGCTGGAACGTGGGCAGCCGCGGTGGCCCGACATAAGAGCGCACGTACGTGGTTATGGTCCACAACACCACCGGCACCGCGGCGACGATTGCCGCTCCGATGATGATTCGCTGAAACAGGGGCACAAAGCGCCCCACACGCTGATCGCCATTACGCATGACACCGCCTCGTTGTCTGTTCCCGGGCGGGGACGGTTTTACGCGCCGTCCTTCTTCAGTTTCTCTGCAATTCTCGCCGCAAAATAGGTGAGCACCCCGTCTGCTCCGGCGCGTTTGAAAGCGGTCAGGCTTTCAACCATCGCCTTGTCCCCATCCAGCCATCCGTTACCGGCGGCCGCCATGATCATCGCATATTCCCCGGACACTTGGTAGGCAAAGGTGGGCACGCCGAAGGTCGTTTTGACCCGCTGCACGATATCCAGGTAGGGCAGGCCGGGCTTGACCATGACCATATCGGCGCCCTCGTCGAGGTCGAGTTCGACCTCCCGCAGCGCCTCGTCGGAGTTGGCCGGGTCCATTTGGTAGGTCCGCTTGTCGCCGACCAGCGTGGCGTTCGAACCGACGGCATCGCGGAACGGTCCGTAAAAAGCCGACGCGTATTTGGCCGCGTAGGCCATGATCTGCACGTCGAGGAAGCCCGCGGCATCGAGGCCTTCGCGGATCGCGCCGACGCGGCCGTCCATCATGTCCGATGGAGCGATGATGTCGCAGCCGGCCTCGGCCTGGACCAGCGCCTGGCGCACCAGCACGGCCACGGTCTCGTCGTTGAGAATGACGCCGTCCCGGATCAGCCCGTCATGGCCGTGACTGGTATAGGGGTCGAGCGCCACGTCGCAGAGCACGCCGATCTCGGGCACCGCCTTCTTGATGGCGCGCAGCGCCTCGCAGACGAGGTTGCCTGTCGTTGAGCGCTTCCGAGCCGGTTTCGTCGCGCCTGCCGGGATCGGTATAGGGAAACAACGCGATGCACGGAATGGCGAGCTTCGCCGCCTGTTCCGCGGCGCGGACCGCTTCGTCAACCGACAGCCGTTCGACGCCGGGCATCGACGCGACCGGGGCGCGCACCCGCGTGCCGTCGACGAGGAACAGCGGCCAGATCAGGTCGTTCGCGGTGAGGACATGCTCGCGCACCATGCGCCGTGCCCATTCGGCGCGGCGGTTGCGGCGCGGCCGGATCGCGAGGTCGAGACGGTCGCCCGGGGCTCTCGCCTCGACCGGGGCGGGACGGATGCGTTCGCGCGGCTGACCCAGCCTGATCGCCATGAGACCACTCCAAGCTTGCGGCGCGCTCCTTTTAGCCGTTCCAGTGACGGCCTGCCACTGGTGCAGGGGATGAGCGGGCAGGCGTCGTCAGAGCCGGCAGGATTGACTTCCGCCGGTCGCAGGTGGTCAAAAGCCGCATTGTCATGACCGATCAATCGCAAAAGCAGCCGGCGCGGCCGAGCGACATGCTCGAGCCGGTACAGGCCGGCCGGGCCGCAACGGCGCGCGGCTCTTGGGCGGACTATTTCGTCATTTTCCTGCGCATCATGGCGGCCTTGTCGCTCGCCAAGGGTCTCTACCATTGGGCCGAAGTGTGCGGCATCGGCGCGCGGGCGGACGGCGGCTTCGAGGCTCAGACGATCGCCTGGAGAACGGCGACGGTATTTTTTGCGGTGATTGATCTGGTCGCTGCGGTCGGCCTGTGGCTGGCGGCGGCCTGGGGCGCGGTCGTCTGGCTGACCTCGGTAGTGTCGATGGCGGTGGTGGAAGTGTTCTTCCCCCAGATCTTTGGCGGCAGCGTCTACATCGTGCTGGCGGAGGCCGCGCTGCTTGCGATCTATCTGTGGCTCGCGATTTTTGCGGCCCGCGAGCGGCCGGCCTGACCGCTCATCGATGGAAAAGATTTCGGCCTATATCCTCGCGTTCAACGAGGCGGAAAAGATCAGGGCCGCGGTGGAAACCGTGCTGTGGGCCGACGAGATCGTCGTGGTCGATTCCGGGAGCACGGACGGCACCGCGGAGATCGCATCCGGTCTCGGCGCGCGCGTGGTCCAGGTTCCGTTCGAAGGCTTCGGCGCGTTGCGCAACTGGGCGATCGAAGCCTGCGGGTACGACTGGATTTTCAGTCTTGATTCCGACGAACGCTGCACGACCGCGGTGCGTGACGAAATTCTCGGGCTGATCGCGGGCACGCCGGCCCACGACGTCTATCGCGTGCCGCGCCGCAATTACATCATGGGCCGCTGGATCCGCGGTTCGGGCTGGTACCCGAACTATCGCCAGCCGCAGCTCTTCCGCAAAGGCAGCATGCGCTACACGCCCGATCCGGTGCATGAGGGCTACGAGACGCTTACCTCGAGGCCGGTTGGCACGCTCCGCAACGCGATCTGGCAGGTGCCGTATCGCAACCTCGAGGAAACGCTCCGGAAGGTGAACCGGTATTCCACGCTCGGGGTCCAGAAACTCGCGAACCGGCGGGTCTCGATGGCGGGCGCGTTTGGTCACGCTGTCTGGGCGTTCATCAAGCACTACGTTTTCAAATACGGATTCATCGACGGCTGGGCGGGCTTCGTCATCGCCCTGCAAAGTTTCGAAAGCACGTTCTACCGCTACGCGAAAAAATGCGAGCTGGACCAGAACTGGACGCTTCCGCCGGTCGAGCCGATCCGTCGCGAAATCAAATCCTGACTGGTCGTCAGCCGTGCGCCGGGGCTTTCGCCGGTACATTGGCGGCGTCCTGGGTGCGAAGCAAGCTTTCCACCCGTTCGATTACAGCAGCGGCTGATATCTCGCGCATGCAGCGGTGCGAGAAATCGCAGCGGCTGAGCTGACGCAGATAGCACGGCGAGCAGTCGAGCTTCGCCTGAAGCACAGCGTCCGAGCGGCCGTAGGGGCCGATCCAGACCGGCTCGGTCGGGCCGAAGATGCTCACCACCGGCCGTCCGAGTGCGACCGCCATATGCATGGGCCCGGAATTGTTGGTGACGCTGATGCCCGATCGGCGGATCAGTGCTGCAAGCTCGGTCAGCGTGGTTTTTCCGGCGAGATTGATGACGCCCGGAGCAAGGCTTTCGACCTTGCCGCACGCTTCGCGCTCGCGCACAGCGCCGATCAGTGCCACGGCAAATCCGCTTTGCAGCAAATGGCGCGCCACTTCCGCGAAGCCCTCGCTGCGCCACGTCTTGGTTTCCCAGATCGTGCCGGGGGCCAGCACCGCGAGTTTTTTGTTCGCCGCGTGATGACGGTCGAGAAGCGCGCCGACACGGGCCGCGGCTTCGGCCGGAATCGGAAACGAAAAATCGGCCGGACCGTCCTCGAAGCAAAGCAGATCCCCCACCGCGAGATAGCGGTCAACGGCATGGCGTTCGAGCGTCGGCACCGGAATGTGGTGCGAATAAGCGAGCCAGCTTCCCTCCCGCGCGCCGTGCCAGGCGTGTTTGCGGGTCTCTTCCGGATAGACGCGCGACGAGGCATTCCAGACGCTTGAGCGGGGCCGGTCGAAGCCGATCCGCACCGGCGCGCCGGTGGCGAGCGTAAAGATCGCGGTGCGGAACTGCCCGTGCATGTCGATCACCAGATCGTAGCGGGTCGCGCGCAGCTTCGCGGCGAGCCGCGCATAGCTCATGACAGGCGCCAGACGCCACAGCGCCGACCAGTCTTCGCGCGGAAACGGGACCACGTTGCTGATCGCCGGATGGTGCTGCAGCAGTTCGCCGATCGCGGGCGTAATCAGCCAGTCGATCTGCGCGGCCGGATAGCGCCGCCGCAGTTTGTTCAGCACCGGAATGGTGTGGACCACGTCGCCGACGGCCGACAGTTTGATCAGCAGGATTTTGCCGAAGTCGCGTTGACGCAGATCAGCCGCGGGCGAGGTCAAATAGTGGCTCCTGTCGCCGGCGTTCCCCCGCGCCGGTCGTGATCGGCCTGCGGCGCCCGGCGCGTGTTACGATGCTAGGCGCGGCCCGGCAGGATTTTTTGCAGCACGCGCTTGAACGACGCGGAGGTCTGGTGCCGCAGCATGGCGATTTGCCGGTTGCCCTGCGAAGTGAGCCAGTTGAACTGGATGACGCGGCGCTCGCCCGCGAACGACTCGTGGCCGTGCCAGGAATTGTTGCTCCGTTTGAATGCGAGCATCGTGCCGGCCACTGGCGGCACCTCGACGATGATGTCGTTGAGATCGCGCGACGAGCGCAGCAGGCGCAGCCGGCCGCCGGGCTGCTCCCAGCTTTCGTTCATGTAGATCAGCACCGTGATGATCTTGCTCGTCGAATTGGTGTGGATCTTGCCGTCGCTGGCGTCGCAGCGGCCGCGCACGGTGGTGACGGTCGGCCGTCCGGAAAGATCGAGCGAGAATTTTTCCTCGAACGCCTCGCGGAATTCGTCGCTCTCGAGTTCGTCGAGCAGCGACTGAAACGCCGGGCCGAAGCTGACCTGATCGACCGGGAAGCTCCCGGACGAAGAAATTTGCGGATAATCGGCACTGATGGCGGCGAGCCCGGCCGGGCTGATGAAACCCGACACGATCAGATGCTGGAACGGCTCCTGAACCAAAGGAGTCGCGCGGAATGCCTCGAGTCCGAGGTAATTGGTCGTTTTCGGCATCGTATTTGCCCTGTTCCCGGCTGCGGGCGGAAGTTAGCACTCCGCCGCTGCGGGGTAAATCAAGCGGATCATGGCGCGGCCGGGCGCAGAATCGCCCAGCCGACATGCACGGTACCGTTGTCGCGATGCGCCGGCAGATCGAACGGTTCCCCGAGTTCCGCACCGGGCGCGATCGCGGCGAAAGCGGGCGGCAGCACGGTTTTGTCGCCTTCGGTCCAGACCAGCGCCGCCCCGCGGGCGCGAAGGTCCGCGAGATCGATCCACGGCGCGCGGCGCGGCAGTCCGTCGATCAGAACGCGCGGCTGCGGTTTCTGGTCCGAATAGTGCGCGACGTTGCCGCCGTCCCACATCGAGCCGATGATGTAGTGCGGCTTCTCTCCGGTCGCCTCCTCGAAGCGCTGCGTGATCGCGGCCGACAGCAGATCGCCCGGAAAGAATGCCGCGCGGTAACGGTGATCGATTTGCGGCAGCACCAGATAGTTTGCGACGAAGCTGATGACGAACAGCGCGAACACCGCAGCCCAGGCGACGGCGGAGAGGCCGAGCCGCACGCGGTCCAGCGCTGCGGGCGCGATCATCACGAGCCACAGCCCGATGAACAGCCAGAGCGGAAAGCCCCACATCGCATTGGTGCCGCGGCCGGTGACGAGACTGAGCGCGAACAGTGTCAGCGCCGGACCGAACGCCAGCAGCGTGACGATGCGGCGGTCGAAAGCGTCGGCGTTTGCCCGCGCGGCAGGCTTGCCCGACGGCCAGAACAAAGGCGCGGCGATCAGCAGCGAGGGAATGAGGAAGAAGGCCTGGCCGCCGATATATTCGGCCGGGTTGAGCAGGTGGTCCAGCAGGCCGCGCGAGGACGCCGCCCGCGATTCCACATACGCGAACGGCAGAAAGTCGTTCTGCACCAGCCAGACGAGGTGCGGCGCCATGACGGCGAGCGCCACCGCCGCTGCGACCCACGGACCCGGACCGGCGAGCGCGCGCCGCGCATCGCGATCGAAAATCAGAAACAGAAAAAGCGGCGCGGCCAGCACCACCATGAAATATTTGGCCCACCATGCGAGCCCGATCGCCGCGCCCGAGCAAAATCCAGTAGCCGGCCTTTTTGCGTCGCAGCGCGGCGTGAAACGCAAAGCCGGCCAGCGCCCAAAGCGGCAGCTCGATGACGTTGTGGTTGAGCTTGGTCGCGCTGGAGGTGAAGTAGTGCATGCCGTCGATGATCGCGACCGAGGCGAGCGCGCCTGCGGACCCGACGATCGGCCGCGCGGTCAGCCACACCGCGACGAACGCGACGATCACCAGCACCTGGCAGAGCGCATAGAGCGCGTCGTCGGTGGCGAACAGCCGATGGACGATCTCGCCGAGCCACCACGGCAGCGGCGGCAGCTTGTCGTAGCCGAGCTGCCATTCGCGGCCATAGGTCATGGCCTCGATGACGTCGAGCGGCAGATTGAAGTAGAGCAGCGACGGCAGCGCCGTCCACACCACCCCGTGCAGAACGAGGAACCCGGCGAAGGCCGCGCGGGGGCGGCGTTCAACCGCGTCAGTCAGTCCTGCAAGGTTCATGTGCGATTCTGTGGTGATTTCGTCCGCGCCTGCGCGCCGTTGATGCACAACGGAGCCGATCACTCAAGCCCGGTCCTTTTTGCCCGGAAATTGACGGGAAAAAGGGCAGGGTCCCGGGGCCGGAACAGCCGGCCCGCCGTGACGTAACGCGCCAGCCTTGCTATTGAGATTTACGAGGTGATCCGGGCAGGATCGGGGCTGAAGGGCAGGCGATGAAGGACATTGTCGACAGGCTTGAGGCGCGCCGCGAGGCGGCGCGTGGCGGCGGCGGCGAGCGGCGTATCGAGGCGCAGCACAGGCGCGGCAAGCTCACCGCACGCGAGCGGATCGAGCTTTTGATGGACAAGAACTCGTTCGAGGAGTTCGACATGTTCGTCGAGCACCGCTCTTACGACTTCGGCATGGAGAAGGCGAAGGTCGCGGGCGACGGAGTGGTCACCGGCTGGGGCACCGTCAACGGGCGCGCCGTCTTTACGTTCGCCAAGGACTTCACCGTGTTCGGCGGTTCGCTGTCGGAGACGCACGCGCAGAAGATCATGAAGATCCAGGATATGGCGATGCGCGCCCGCGCGCCGATCGTCGGCCTGTTCGACGCCGGCGGCGCGCGCATCCAGGAAGGCGTGGCGGCGCTTGGCGGCTACGGCGAGGTGTTCAAGCGCAACGTGCTGGCCTCCGGCGTCATTCCGCAGATTTCGGTCATCATGGGCCCCTGCGCTGGCGGCGACGTCTATTCGCCGGCGATGACCGATTTCATCTTTATGGTGCGCGACACCAGCTACATGTTCGTCACCGGCCCCGACGTGGTGAAGACGGTGACCAACGAAATCGTCACCGCCGAAGAGCTTGGCGGCGCTTCGGTGCATGCCGGCAAATCCTCGATCGCCGATGGCGCCTACGACAACGACGTCGAGTGTCTGCTCCAGATGCGCCGGCTGCTGGATTTCCTGCCCGCGAATTATTCCTCGGGCGCGCCGGAATGGCCGTCGTTCGACGAGATCGACCGCATCGAGCCGTCGCTCGACTCGCTGGTGCCGGACAACCCGAACAAGCCCTACGACATCAAGGAGCTGATCCTCAAAACCGTAGACGAGGGCGACTTCTTCGAGCTGTCCGAGACGTATGCCCGCAACATCGTCATCGGCTTCGGCCGGATCGCGGGCCGTACCGTGGGCTTCGTCGCCAACCAGCCGATGGTGCTCGCCGGCGTGCTGGACTTCGACGCCAGCCGCAAGGCGGCGCGCTTCGTGCGCTTCTGCGACGCCTTCAATATTCCCATTGTGACCTTCGTGGACGTGCCCGGATTCCTGCCGGGCACGGCGCAGGAATACGGCGGCCTGATCAAGCACGGCGCCAAGCTGCTGTTCGCCTATTCGCAGGCGACGGTGCCGCTGGTGACGGTGATCACCCGCAAGGCGTTCGGCGGCGCCTACGACGTGATGGCTTCAAAGCACATCGGCGGCGACGTCAACTATGCCTGGCCGACCGCGCAGATCGCGGTGATGGGCGCCAAGGGCGCGGTGGAAATCATCTTCCGCGCCGACATCGGCGATCCCGAAAAAATCGCCGCCCGCACCCATGAATACGAGGAGCGTTTCCTCTCGCCCTTCATCGCCGCCGAACGCGGCTACATCGACGACGTCATCATGCCCCACGCCACCCGCCCGCGCATCGCGCGCGCGCTGGCGATGCTGCGCGGCAAGACGGTGGAGATGCCCGCGAGGAAGCACGACAATTTGCCGGTGTGAACCGGCGGTCGAAACGTCACGGCTCCAAGCCCGCGTCATTAAAGAGGCTTGTCGGCAATCCGGAGTCCAAAAAATGCCCGCGAACAACGATCGTCCTCTCATCACCCGCAAAGGCGAGGAGCCGCGCAACACGGCGCAGTCCGGGGGGCTGATGCTCATGACCGGGGTCGGGCCGCAGCACACGGCCGCGACCAGGCTGTGGTTCGGCAAGGCCAGCAACGCGCCGGGCTTCCGTTCGCTGCCGCATCATCATGGCGAGGCTGAAACCGGCGCTTACGTGCTTTCGGGCCGCGCCCGCATCTACTGGGGCAAAGACTACGCGGAGTACGTGGATCTGGCCGAGGGTGATTTCATGTTCGTTCCGCCGTTCCTGCCGCATCTCGAAGTCAACATGAGCACGACTGAAGAACTGTGGTGGCTCGCCTGCCGCTCGCCCGAGAACATCGTCGTGAATCTTCCCGACATCGACGATGCCCTGCTGACCGGCTACCGGCGGGCCTGAAGGCGCCGCCGGAACGCCACCGGGCGAAAGCGTTGCGTCCCCCGCATGGCCGTAATCCGCGCCCGCTCTCGACCCGCCCGCAAACGCCCGCTACTGCTCCCGACCTGTTTTCTCCATCCGCCGCCGGGCGAGGACAATGCCGCGCAAGCTTGCAGATTTGGCCGTGTACGCGGCGCCGGGTGCGTTCGTGCTGCTGTGGTCGTCGGGCTTCATCGGCGCGAAGCTCGGCCTCAACTATGTCGAGCCGCTGACGTTTCTGTCGCTGCGCATGGGCGCGGTGGTGGCGCTGCTCGCGCTCATCATCGTGCTGACGCGGCCGAAATGGCCGGACTCCGTCGGCGCGATTCACGCGGCCATCGCCGGCCTCATGGTTCATGGCGTGTATCTCGCGGGCGTGTTCATCGCTGTCGCCAACGGGCTGTCCGCGGGCCTCGTCGCGCTGATCGTCAGCCTTCAGCCGGTCCTGACCTCGACCATCGCCAACCGCTGGCTCGGCGAGCGCGTGCTGGCGCGGCAATGGCTTGGCCTCGCGCTCGGCCTCGTCGGCGTTTATCTCGTTCTTCACGAGAAAACCGGATCCGGCGGGGCGACCACGCTCGCCTGGATTTCGGCTATCGTCGGGCTTGCCGGCATCACCGTCGGCACGCTCTATCAGAAGCGGTTCGGCGGCGGCATCGACTGGCGGCCGGCGTTGTTCATCCAGTATGGCGCGTCCGGGATTCTTTACCTGCTCGGTGCTTTCGCATTTGAAACCCGCACCGTCGTCTGGTCGCCGGAACTGGCGTTCGCGCTGTTCTGGCTGGTCTGTGTCCTGTCGCTCGGCGGCGTGTGGCTGTTCTATTATCTGATCCGCCGCTCGGCGGCGACGCGCGTCTCGAGCCTGTTCTATCTCGCGCCGCCGATAACAGCGGTTATGGCCTGGGCTTTCTTCGGCGACCGGTTGGCAGGTCTTGCGCTCGTCGGCATGGTGGTGTGCGTCGTCGGTGTCTTTTTGGTGAACTGGCGGCCGGCGTCCTGACCCGGCGCGTTGTCCGCGGGCCGGCAATCCGCGCGGCGGAACGCCTCGCGCCGGCGCCGAAGGCGCGTTAAGGTGCGGCGTCGGGAGGGATTTTCATGCTGCGCTACACCGCCCTGGTCACTTTGCTGGCCATCCTGTTTTACGTCGCTACCGGCTGGCGGGTCGCCGCGGCACGGCAAAAGTTCGGCGTTCCGGCGCCGGCCATGAGCGGGCACCCGGATTTCGACCGGGTGTTCCGCGTGCAGATGAACACGCTGGAATGGATGCCGGTGTTCCTGCCGCTGCTGTGGCTGTTCGCGTTCTACCTCAGCGACGTATGGGCGGCGGTGCTTGGCCTCGTCTGGATCGCCGGGCGTATCTTCTATCTGGTGAGCTACAGCGAAGCCGCGTCGAAGCGCGGCCCGGGCTTCGCCGCGCAGTCGATTGTCTGCGGCGTTCTGCTGGTGGGCGCGTTCGCCGGGATCGTCAACGCCATCCTGCACGCCGGCTGATACGACGCCGGCCACCGCCGGCCGCCCTACAGGAAGGAACACCGATGCCGCCACGCACTCCAATCGATTATACCGACGCTTCGCCGGAAGTCCGCGCCGTGTACGACGACATCAAACAGTCGCGGCAGATCAAGGACGTCAACAATTTCTGGAAATATCTGGCGCACGATCCCGCGACACTCAAGCGGACGTGGGAAAGCATCAAGGAGATCATGGCGCCTGGCGCGCTCGATGCGCGGACCAAGGAAATGATCTATCTTGCGGTGAGCGTGACCAACGGCTGCGGTTACTGCATCGCGAGCCACGCCGCGGCGGCGCGCAAGGCCGGCATGGACGACGCGATGTTCGGCGAGCTGATGGCCGTGGTCGGGATGGCCAACGAGACCAACCGGCTCGCCAACGGCTATCGTGTTCCGGTCGATCCGGCGTTTGAGAAGTAGCCCGCGCGGATTTGCCGCCACGAAGGCGCGAATCGCCGGCTGCGGTCGCCGTCGCACTCTGCCGGCCCGCTGACGGGTGATGCCGCGACAGGTCGCGGTCGTGTCCGCGTTCGATGCAAAAACGTACACGGGGAGGACCAGATGACAACGCAAAGGCCGCCGTTCGTGCGCGGGTGTGCATGTTGCAACGAAGCGCCGATGGTCGGAGGAGCCGGCCCGACCCGGCGCGGACTGCTGGCCGGTGCAGCGGGCCTCGCGCTCGCCGGCCTTGGTGCGTCGCCCGCCCGCGCGCAGGCTGTGGGCAAACCGTCGATCATCGATGTGCACCACCACCTCGCGCCGCCGGCCTACATTTCCGACCTGGCCCAACGCAAACTCGGCGAACGGCCGACCCTGGACTGGATGCCCGAAAAATCGCTGGCCGACATGGACACCGCCGGCGTCGCGACTGCGATCCTGTCGATCACCACGCCGGGCGTGTGGTTCGGAAACGACGATACGGGGGCCGCGAAGCGCGCGCGCCTGTGCAACGACTACGGCGCGAGGCTTGCCGCCGAGCATCCCCGGCGCTTCGGCATGTTTGCCGCGCTGCCGCTGCCCGATGTTGACGCGAGCCTGCGCGAAATCGAATACGCGCTGGACGTACTGAAAACCGACGGCATCGGACTGCTGACAAGCTACGGCGACAAATGGCTGGGCGATCCCGCATTCGCACCGGTGATGGACGAACTCAACCGCCGCAGGGCGGTGGTCTACACCCATCCCGCGGATCCGGGCTGCTGCCGCAATCTGATCGCGGGCGTGCCGGGCCCGGTGATCGAATACGGCACCGACACCACGCGCACGATCGCGAGCCTGCTGTTCACCGGCACGGCATCGCGGTGCCCCGACATCAAATTTATTTTCTCTCACGCAGGTGGCAGCATGCCGTTCCTGATCGAGCGGTTCGTACGGCTGCCGCTGTTGAGCAAAGCGGCTGCCGCGAACACGCCCGAAGGCGTCATGCCGTTGCTGCAGAAGTTTCACTACGACACCGCGCAGGTCGCCAACCCGGCGGCGATGGCGGCGCTCACGAAGGTCACATCGACTTCGCGGATTCTGTTCGGAACGGATTTCCCGTTCCGCACCTCGCTCGATCACGTCAACGGACTGAAGCAGATTTTCGACGAAGCGGACCTGCGCAGGATCGAAAACGAAAACGCGCGCGCATTGCTGCCCCGACTGCAATCGATGTGACGTTGCCGCAAAAAAAACGGCCCCGAACGGGGGCCGTTTTGCCGGCTTCGTCATCCAGCCGTTATTGCGGCGGGGCCGTAGCCGTCGTCGGCGCCGGGGGAGGGGCGAGGCCCGGCGACGCAGGATTGAACGCCCGGGGCGCAACCGGGGGCGGTGCCACACGAGCGGCCGCCGGCAAATCGTTGGACGCAGTTCGCGCCGGTTCGTGGCCGATGCCGAACGCGAGCGCCACCAGCAGAACAACGACCAGTGCACCGGCAATCCAGGCCCAGCTTGCGCCGGTCGCCTCGGTCGCAGGCTCGTATGGCTGGCCGCGCCACAACGGATCGTCGGGGTTCCGGTAATCAGGGTTCCGATAGTCGGACATGATCAATCTCCCTTGATCGTCGCACGACAACCCTCCAATGCCGTGCCCGGTTGCCTCGCCGCCCGCCGGCATTCGAATGGCCGACCTGCCGAAACGGCATGACTCGCTTCCGGACCGGACGATAAGCCGGCGGAAGGAGCACCTCTGGAATGGTGCAGCGCAGCGTGTTGAATGTCAGCGCAAAGCCGTTATGGTGCCGCGAGGCAATGCGCTCGTAGCTCAGCTGGATAGAGCATCAGACTTCGAATCTGAGGGTCGGGAGTTCGAATCTCTCCGAGCGCGCCAGCAAAATCTTAATACTTAGCGAAACGATTGCAATTAACGAAAAAGTCGGGGGTAACAAACGGAAGGCCGACGGCTTCCCCCGCACGCTCGATCATTCGCGCAATGCCCATGCGGCCAAAGGGCGGCCCCGCTCGTTGACAAACACATAGGCCGACTTGATGCCGTTCAGCGCGTAGTGACGCTGTAACGTCTTGAGCCCCGCCAGTTCGTCCCGCTCCAGATAGCGCGTGCTGTCGTCGCTGCCTTGAGGCAGCGCACAAGACGGTACGCTTCGGAAGGTTCATGTCATCCCAGCGCAGGTCGCACGCTTCACTTACTCTGAGGCTGTGGCGGTAGATCAGAAGACCGATTAGCCAGATCGCTGGTCGCTCTAAGCACCCGAATTTGGTCCCGGAACTCGGTATTTACGTATGGTATCCTTCCCCACATTTCGGCGGGCAAAAACTCGTCGTTGCGCTACTGACTGTGGTGGGAAGTCATGGCCGAATCTCGGAAACTTGCGGCGATCCTGGCGGCGGACGTGGCTGGCTATAGCCGGCTGGCCGGCGCGGACGAAGACCGCACATTGGCGCGGCTGCGCACGCTGCGCAGCGATTTGATCGATCCAACCATCGACGTAAATCGAGGCCGGGTGATCAAGCGCACCGGCGACGGCATCCTGGTTGAATTCCGCAGCGTCGTCGATGCGGTGCGCTGCGCCATAGAAATTCAGAACGGCATGAACGAACGCAATGCCGGCGTGCCGCCCGAACGACGCATCGAATTTCGCTGCGGCATCCATGTCGGCGACGTGGTCGAGGAGAACGACGGCGACCTTATGGGTGATGGCGTCAACATCGCCGCGCGGCTCGAAGGTATCGCGAAGCCGGGTTCGATCGCGCTGTCGGAAGATGCGTTCCGGCAGGTGAAATCACGCCTCGATATGGCTGTCAGCGATCTCGGCCACATAGATTTGAAGAATATCGCCGAACCGGTGCGTGTCTATTCGGTCGATGTCGGCAGACCGGCGCAGCCCAGGCAAACCGCTAACAATGGTACAAAGCGGTCGCTGGCGCTCCCGCTCGCGGCGGCTTGTGCCGTGCTTGTGCTGGCAATCGCCGGCGGCGGCACCTGGTATTTTCTGCAAAAGGACCGCGGACACACGACCGGCGACGTGATGCAGATGCCGATGTCGGCGGCGCGGCTGTCCGTCGTTGTGCTGCCGTTCGCCAATCTCTCCGGCGATCCGGCACAGGATTATTTCGCCGAAGGCATCACCGAGAATCTCACCACGGCGCTGTCGCGGCTGCGCGGCAGCTTTGTCATCGCGCGCTCGACCGCATCGGCCTTGAAAGGCAAAGCCGTCGATGCAGGCGCACTCGGCAAGATGCTCGGCGTCCGTTACGTGCTGGAAGGATCAGTACAAAGAAGCGGCCAGCATGTACGGGTCAATGCGCGGCTCGTCGGCGCGGAGCAAGGCGAGCAATTGTGGGCCGATTTATTCGACGCCACAGTGTCCGATCTGCTCGTGCTGGAGGACGACATCGTCGCGCATCTGACGCGCGCGCTGCAGATCGAACTAGTGCAGGCAGAAAGCCGTCGCAGCATCGCCGAGATGCGCCAGAATCCCGACGCGATCGATCTCGCCATGCAGGGGTGGTCGATCATGTATCGCACGCCGGCAATGCAGAACGATCAAGAAGCCCGCCGATTGTTCGAACGCGCGGCAGCGATCGACCCGAAATCGCCTGAAGGGATTGCCGGGCTCGCCTACGTCGACCTGCGCGATCATCTCAACGGCTGGATCGAACCCGGCGTCGACAAGGCCAGGCGCGCGCTCACGGAAGCCGACCAGACGATCGCGCTCGATCCGAACTACGCGCTCGCCTATTACATCAAGGCGAGTTTGTTGTCCTACGCCATGCGGCCCGGCGACGAGCAGGCGGGAGCTGAAGCGCTCGCGGTCGCCGAGACGGCGCTGAGGCTCAATCCAAGCCTGGCGTTCGCCTATTACGTCATGGGTACCATCAACACCAATCTTGGCCGCTACGATCAAGCGATCGAACATATCAGACAAGCGATTCGCTTGAGCCCGCGCGACTATCTGCTCGGCCCGTGGCTGATGCATCTCGGCCGCGCGCATTTCGGCTTGGGTCAATACGCAACCGCCGTGCAGGACGAATTGCGCTCGCTCGACACCGGTTATCATACGTTCCAGCCTTATCTCGCGCTGGCCGCCTCCTATTCTGCGAACGGCGAAGACGAGAAGGCCAAAAGGGCGATGAGCGACGCGCTGAAGGCGAACCCCAACCTCTCTGTCGCCTGGCTGCAAAGCCATCTTCCGACGTTGATCCAGGCGCCGCCGGGACTGCGCGATGCGGCACGGAAAGTGGGGCTGCCAGACAACTGAGCCGGCGCGGTCTCGTGCGCGGGTCGAAATCCACAGCGATAAAGCGGCGCGCGAGGTCTTCGGAGACGCTCAAGCCCTTGCCTGAGGCGAAGATCGTGCTGACATCGGTCCGCGAACGTTACGCGATTGACCCAAGCGAGACGTGCCGCACCAAATTGCAGTCGCACACATCAGCTCAATTCGGGGTACGGGAGTCTGCACCGGTAGTTCGTTACCGACGACGTGAAACTCTGGCCGGTTAATGCGTTGCCGTGACGAGCCGGCATGTCGATCTGAATACAGCCTTCCTCTTCGTCATGGATCTGAGTCAGATCTAAAATTACTTTCGTCGGCGCGTGCGGAAGTCTCCGGCCTCACCGGAACCTGAAGCCTGTTGCCCAAAAGGCACAGAAATCGTCGCGTGGTCCTGCTAACGTTCGTGTGCTGACTTGTTTGTCGGCGTCAAGATTTTTGGGGGCAATCGTGAAGATAAGATTTCTGGCGGCTGTGACTCTGGCGGCGATCGTGGCTTATGGTTCCGCTCACGCAGCGGACCTGCCAATGCCGGCGCCCGTTTACAAGTCGCCCGCTCCCGCGGCTTACAGCTGGACCGGCTGCTATGTCGGCGCCGGTGGTGGCTTCGGCTGGTGGAACCAGAGCAGCTACGTGACGACGGGCGGGGCGCCTCTCACGGCGTCGATCACCAATGGCGGCAACGGGTGGTTCGGTCAGGGCCAGGTCGGCTGCGACTACCAGTTCAGCACTCCGTTCCTCAACATGCCGCTCGTGATCGGCGCGTTTGGCGACTATGAAGGCGGCAGCATCCGCGGGACGTCGGATTTTCCAGGCGTGGTCGGAAACGAGACTGAATTCGGCGTCGTGGGCGGCCGGCGCCCGCATCGGCGCGCTGATCGCTCCGCGCATCCTCACCTACTTCGATGGCGGCTGGACGCAGGCCCACTTCGATTCGGTCGGCTACAACCTCGCCATTGCGGGCGGAGGCGCGACTGGCCTGAGTTTGGCGGCGCAAACCTACAATGGCTGGTTCATCGGCGGCGGCTTTGAATACGCGCTCGACTGGCTGCCGGTGTCCGGTCTGTTCCTCAAGACCGAGTATCGTTATTCGCAGTACAGTGCCGCGAATGTTCCAATCTCCGGCGGTGTGGCCGGCCTGCCCGTTACGGGTGTCTCGCTCAATTCGCAGAAATCAACCGAAATGGTTTCGACAGAGCTTGTGTGGCGCTTTAACTGGTTCGGGCGCTGATACGGGAGGGGATGCGGAAGCGTTCCCCTTCGGCCGCGCGCGCCATCGATGACGGCGGAATTTTGGTCCGCCGGAACAAACAAAGCTGCCGAGAGGCAAACCGGCGCGGCTCTTTGCAGAGCTGCGTCGGTCGATTTATCGGAACGGTTCTTTCAAGCTGCTTTTTGTTCGTCCGGTAAATTCTTCCGGACGGCATGGAGCGGAGCCGGAGTTGACCGGGAGGACAAACGTTTCCAGAATGCACGCCGGGGCATGTCTGGGGGATTTGTTCGATGAACCTTAAAGCCTGCAGGACCCTCGTTCTTATAGGAATGGCGGCGTTCATGGTGTCGGCCTGCGCGGGCCGGCCGTTCTGGGAGCCGGAGCCGGCTCCAGCCCCTCCGCCCCCGGTCGCCGAATATCCTCCGCCACCGGCAGGTCCGCCGCCGGCAGGCCCGCCAAGGGCGGAATATCCACCGCCCGCGGCCGCCGCGCCGCCACCCGCCGCGCCTGCGGACCGCTCGGCCAGGCAGAAAGAACTGCGTGAAGCCTGTCGTGCGGATGTGAAGCGTTTTTGCGCCGACGTTACGGCAGGCAGTGGCGGAAAGCCCAAGTGTCTGGCCGCGCACCGTGCCGAACTCTCGCCTTCGTGCAGGGCAGCACTGGCCAAGCGCAAAGCGTAACGACCTCACGCGCCGGGGATTTGGTGCTTCCCGGCGGCGTTTATACCAGCCGCCAGACTCGATCAGCCGGAGCCCGCACGTCTCCGGGCGCGTCCGCTTGTTTTAGTCCGTAACATCTGATCGAACTGATGCATGTTTCGGTTTTGTCGAACTGATGCGTGTGTCAGTATGGAGCGAATTTTATGCAAATACCGCTGCAGGTGAGTTTCGAAGGAACCGAGCCGTCGGACGCCGTGCGGGCGGCAATCGAGCGTGAAGTGGCGCGGCTCGAGACGCACAATCATCACATCATCGGGTGCCGTGTTTCCGTAATCGCGCCCGGTCACAGGCATCGTCACGGTACCGGGTTTGAAATCCACATCTGGCTGACGTTGCCGCCGCACGAAAATCTGGTCGTCGACCATGCACCGTCGAGCGACGCGCGGCACGAACACGTCGAGGTCGCCATCAAGGATGCGTTCGCCGCCGCGCGCCGGCAAATCGACGATCTTGCCGGGCCGAGTTAATTCCCGGCTACGAACCCGGCGGACGCCAGTCGTACAGCCAGTCGTAATGGTGCAGAAGCTGCGTGCCGCCGAGCATGCGCATGGTCATGTCGCGCACGTATGCGCTCACCCCGCCGAGGTGATAGCGGCCGCCGTTGCGTGCCGCGAGCCGCTGCACTTTTGCGGTGCGCCCGCGACGAAGCGCGCAATAGGTCCGCAGCGCCGCTGTCGCGTCCAGCGGCGTTTGCGCGAGGCATCGGGCCGCCACCACGGCATCCTCGATCGCCATCGCCGCACCCTGTGCAAGGAACGGCAGCATCGGATGCGCCGCATCGCCGAGCAGCGCGACTGGCCCGCGTGACCAGCGCCGGATGGGCGGGCGGTCGTAGAGCGACCACTTCAGCCACGCTTCCGGCAGGCCGATCAGCGCTCGCGCGCGCGGTGCCCAGGCCTCCGCGGCAAGGCGCGGAGCGATCTCGGCGCGGCTCGCCGGCGCGCTCCAGCCGTGTTCCTGCGCGGCGTCCGTGGTGATCAGCACAATGTTGACGAGGCGGCCGGCCTTCACCGGATAGTGCACCAGATGCGCGTCGCGTCCGAGCCAGAGATGAACGAGCGGCTCGCGAAATTCGGGCGCGACCTCGTCCGCCGGCACCAGCGCGCGCCACGCCACCCGGCCGGCAAAGCGCGGTGGCTTGTTGTGGCCGATGCGTCCGCGCGCCGTCGACCACAGGCCGTCGGCTGCAATCAGCGCGATGCCGTGTTCCTCGATCTGCCTGCTTCCGGCGCCGCGCACGGCGACGGTGACCCCGTTCGCGTGCGCGGCGAAGTCCTCCACCCGCAGGCCGGTCTTGAGCGTGATGTCGAGACTGCGCGCCACCGCATCGGCCAGCGCCGCCTGCAGATCGCCGCGATGAATAACCCAGAACGGCGCGCCGTAGCGCGCCGCGGCCACATCGCCGAGCGGCATGCGAACGATCTCGCGTCCGCTCGCGGCGTTGAGTACGCGCAGGGCTGCGGGCGCGACCGCAATCGGGCGAAGCCGCTCCTCGAGTTCGAGAGCGATCAGGCTGCGGGCCGCGTTGGGCGAGAGCTGGATGCCGGCGCCGGTCTCTTCGAGCCGCTCCGACTGTTCGATCACGATAACGCGAAAGCCGTGGCGCGAAAGCGCCAGCGCGGCGGTCAGTCCGCCGATCCCGGCGCCTGAGACAATGACGGTGCGCGACGCCGGCAGGATACGCGCTCCCGCCCCAGGCTCAGTGGCCGTCGTGCAGGGCGCACTCCGCCGGCCGCGCGGCGCCGGGCGCCAGCGTCGGGTCGTGACGGTAAAGGGTCGAGCAGTAGGGGCAGACGTACTCCACGTCCTCGCCCATGTCGCAATAGACATGGGGATGGTCGAACGGCGGCATGGCGCCGACGCACATGAATTCCTTCGCGCCGACAGCGATCACCGGGACGCCGACGTCGTTGTGGAAATGGGGAACGATGCTGTCTGACATGCTCAAACGGTCCGCTTCGTCGAGAGAAGCCGCACCATAGCGGCGTCGCCCGGCGATTCCTAGGCGGCAGCGCCCGGATCGGCCCGGACAGGACGTAAAGCCGCGGAAGCCGGCCGTCGAAGTTCTGGCCGGCCGGGACCGGGCTGGCCGTGCGCCTGCGGCTTCGTCTATTGCTTGACCAGCGGGCAGGCCGGATTCGGCGGCCCGAACGCTTCGTCGCCCGGGATGTGAGCGAGGATCTGGTAATAGTCCCACGGGTATTTCGAGTCCTCGGGCTTCTTCACCTGGACGAGAATGAGGTCGTGGACCATCAGCCCGTCCTCGCGCAGCTTCCCGTTCCGCGCAAAGAAATCGTTGATCGGCGCTTCCCGCATTTTGGCCGTGACCTTGAGCGGATCGTCGGTGCCGGCGGCCTTGACCGCGTTGAGATAGTTGACGATCGAGGAATAGACGCCGGCCTGCCACATCGTCGGCATCTTATTGGTTTTGGCGAAGAAGCGCTTCGACCAGGCGCGCGTCTCTTCGTCCATGTCCCAGTAGAACGAGGTGGTCAGCACCAGCCCCTGGGCGGCTTTGAGGCCGAGCGCGTGGATGTCGGAAATCAGCACGAGCAGGCCCGCCATCTGCTGGCCGGCCTGAAAAATCCCGAACTCGCCGCCGAGCTTGATGGCATTGATGTTGTCGGGCGGACCCGAGGCGATGCCGATGATCTTCGCCTTCGAGGCCTGGGCCTGGAGAATGAAGGACGACAGGTCCGGTGTGGCGAACGGATGCGAGACCGAGCCGAGCACCTTGCCGCCGTTCTTGGCAATCACTGCCGAGGCGTCGCGCTCCAGCGCATGTCCGAACGCGTAGTCGGCGGTCAGGAAGAACCAGGTATTGCCGCCGCGTTTCGTGACTTCCTGCGCGGTGCCGACCGCGAGTGCATGCGTATCGAACACCCATTGGAGCGCATACGGCGTGCAGAACTTGCCGTGGAAGTCGGCGGTGCCGGTCGAGTGGACGATCAGAAGCCTTTTGCGTTCGCCGGCCACGTTCTGTACCGCAAGCCCGACCGCCGAGACCGGCACGTCGACAATCAAATCCACCTGGTTGCGGTCGTACCATTCGCGCGCGATGCCGGCGGCGATATCGGGTTTGATCTGATGATCGGCGGAGACGAGCTGGATCGGCTTTCCCAGAACGGTGCCGCCGAAATCCTCAATCGCCATTTGCGCGGCCACCACGGAGCCGGGTCCGTCCGCGTTCGCCGACGGGCCGGACATGTCGGTCAGCACGCCGATCTTGACCACGTCATCGGAAACCTGGGCGTGAGCGTAACCGCTCAGGCCGGCGAGCAGAGCGGCGAGCCCCAGGAAGGACCACAGGGACCGGACGGACCAGCGTTGCATCAATTTTCCCTCCCGCGATTTTTTATGGTGCGGGCTTTGGGCGCCCGCCGGTTGTAAGCCTAACCGTATCCGCGGCGTACATCACTAGCTTTGTAGCGGGCCGGGGAAGGTTGTCAGGGGGCGCCGGGCAGGTCCGCAGGCAGGATCAGCCGAGGTTGTACTCCGCGACTTTCGTGTCGCGGCGCCGTCTTTGTGAATTGCCGCGCGGATCGATTATGGTGCCGCCATGCCAAGCTTCATGCATGACGATGTAGAGATTGCGTTTCTGGACGAAGGCGAGGGCGAGCCGATTGTGCTGGTCCACGGCTTCGCATCGAACAGGGTGGTGAACTGGGTCAATCCGGGCTGGCTTTCGACGCTCACGCGCGCGGGCCGCCGGGTGATCGCGCTCGACAATCGCGGGCACGGCGAGTCCACCAAACTTTATGACCCCGCCGCGTATCACAGCGCGATCATGGCCGACGACGTTCGCGCGCTGCTCGATCATCTCGGCCTCGCGCGCGCCGACGTGATGGGTTACTCGATGGGCGCGCGGAACACCGCGTTTCTCGCGCTCGCCCATCCCGGCCGGGTGCGGTCGGCGATCCTCGGCGGGCTCGGCATGGGTTTGATCCACGGCAGCGGACTTCCGGAGACGATCGCGCAGGCGCTCGAGGCGCCGGCGCTTGCGGACGTGACCGATCCGCGGGGCCGCGTGTTCCGGTCGTTCGCCGAGCAGACCCGATCCGACCTGCGGGCGTTGGCCGCGTGCATCCGCGGTTCGCGTCAGACACTCGGCCCCGCCGAGGTCGGCCGCATTGCCGTGCCGGTCCTGGTCGCGGTCGGCAGCGCCGACGAGATTGCCGGGTCGGCGGAGCAGCTCGCCGCCCTCATTCCCGGCGCCGAGGCGCTGGTAATGCCGGGCCGCGACCACATGCTTTCCGTCGGGGACCGCGGATTTAAGGCAAAAGCCGTAGAATTTCTGGGCCAGAGGCCCTGAAAACCGGTTCAACGGCCGAATTTAACTGGCCGCCGTCAGACCCAGTCCGGCCTGGAAAAATAGTCATCCCGCTTTCCTGCCCACTGGTTTTATGTTCTACGCCATCCCCATATGTTAGAAACACGTCCCTGCCGGGAGCAACCTGTGGCGCAGCAACAGACGAAACCGGTCATCGAGAAGGTGGACCCGGTATGGGCGAGGGTCCGCCGCGAGGCTGAAGACATTGTGCGCCGCGAGCCCGAACTCGCGACGTTCCTTTATTCCAGCGTGCTGCACCACGACACGCTCGAAGCCGCCATCATCTACCGGCTCGCCGACCGGCTCGACCATGCCGCGGTATCCGGCGAGATGATCCGCCAGACCTATGCGGACGCGCTGCGGGATCAGCCGGCGATCGGCGAAAGCTTCCGCGCCGATATCGCCGCGACCGTGGATCGCGATCCGGCGACGCGCCGGCTGATCGAGCCGGTGCTTTACTACAAAGGTTTCCACGCCATAGAGACGCATCGCCTCGCGCACTGGCTCTGGAACAAAGGCCGGAGCGATTTCGCGCTCTACCTTCAGAGCCGCTGCTCCGCGGTGTTCCAGTGCGACATTCATCCGGCCGCGCGGATCGGGCGCGGCATCTTCCTCGATCATGCGACCGGCCTCGTGGTCGGCGAGACCGCGCAGATCGAAGACGATGTCTCGATGCTGCACGACGTGACGCTCGGCGGCACCGGCAAGGAGGCCGGCGATCGCCATCCGAAAATCCGCTACGGCGTGCTGATCGGCGCGGGCGCCAAGATTCTCGGCAACATCGAAGTCGGGCACTGCGCCCGGATCGCCGCAGGCTCCGTCGTGCTCAAGACGGTGCCGAACAACGTCACCGTCGCCGGCGTGCCGGCGCGCGTGGTCGGCAAGGCAGGCTGTCCGGAGCCCGCGCGGCTGATGGACCAGATGATCGGCGACGACGTGTGACCGTGCATCCCGGCCGCTGACGCAATATCGTTATATCCGTGTCGGTGAAGCTTTCGTCCGCGCAGGGCGAAGGGGGGCGTCTCCATGCTCGTGCTGTCTCACGCTGACGTCGAAGGGGCGCTGCCGATGCCGGATTGCATCGCTGCGATGACGCAGGCGCTGAAGGGCCTCGCGGACGGTGCGTTCTTCCAGCCGCTCCGGTCCGTCGCGCGCCCCAGGGGCGGGGCGAACCTGATGGCGCTCATGCCGGCGATGCGGAGTTCGGAGGCGCCGCTGTGGAGCCTCAAGGTCATCGTCATCGCGCCCGACAACGCCGCGCGCGGGCTCGACCCGCATCAGGGCGCGGTGCTGTTGCAGGACGGTGAAACCGGCGTCCTGCTCGCCGCGATCAATGCCGCGGCGATCACCGCGATCCGCACGGCCGCGGTCACGGCAGTCGCCACCCGCGCGCTGGCCCGTGCCGATGTGCGCGTCGTCGCCATCATCGGCGCCGGACATCAGGCCCGCGCGCATCTGCGCGCGCTTCGCTGCATACTGCCGGATGCCGCGTATCGCATCGCCAGCCGCACAAGCGAGCGCGCCGAGGCTTTGGCGCGGGAGGAGGGCGCGATGGCCGCGGCCTCCGTCGAAGCGGCGCTTGATGGCGCGGATGTCGTCTGCACCGTGACCAGTTCGGCGCTGCCGGTGCTGCAACGCCGCTGGCTCGCGGCCGGCTGTCACATCAATGCCGTCGGAGCGTGCCTGCCCACGGCGCGCGAGCTGGACGGCGAAACCATCGCCGCGGGCACTCTGTTCGCCGACCGGCGCGAATCCGTCCTGAACGAATCCGGCGACTACCGTCTGGCCCGCGCGGAAGGCGCCATCGCTGAAAACCACATCCGGGCGGAACTCGGCGAGGTGCTCGCCGGACGGCATCCGGGCCGTCGTTCCACAGACGAAATAACCATTTTCAAATCGCTGGGCATCGGAACCGAGGACCTTGTCGCTGCGGAACTTGCCTTCCTTAACGCGCGCCGCGACGGGCTCGGCGTCGAAGCACCCTGGTGAATGGCCGCACCCCTCTGATTGCGGGATTGGCCGCATTGTTGTCCCCGAAACCGCATGCTATGCGGCTGTCGCGGGAGCTGGAGCGTGGTCCGTTCCGAAAGCCGGCGACCGCGTTTTGCGATCATGCTCCAGGAGAGCCGCCGTGGACGTCCAGGAAGTCAAGAAGCTCGACGCTTACCTGAAGAAGGTGTTCGCCAATCCCCGCCTTCGCGTGGTGCCGCGCCCGAAAAAAGATGATTCCGCCGAGGTCTATGTCGGTGAGGAATTCATCGGCGTGCTGTTCGTCGACGATGAGGACGACGAACGCTCCTACAATTTCCAGATGGCGATCCTCGCGACTGATCTGGAATAGCCGGCTCAGGCGCCGTTCGGATGAAGCTCCGCGATCAGCCGGTCGAAGCCTGAAGCGACGCCGCGCCAGTTTTGCAGCCATTCGCGTGAAAACCGCACGCTGATGTCGGCGGCACCGAGCGCGCGTTCGTGGATGCACGTGCCCGGCACGTTCCGGATCGCGCGCGTGCAGCGGGCGAAAAACTGCTCGGGCCGGTCGGCGACATAGACGAAATCCTCGCCTTCGTAGGGCGTGCCGGCGCGAAACGGCAGAATGGCGAGACCGTCCGGGCCGGCGGTCGCCTGTGCCGCGAAATAGCGCGGATAGATGGTGCGCAGCCGCTCGGCGGGCGCGAGCACTGCGCCACGGCCCGCGATGGTGACAAATACGCGGTCGCCGGTGTTCGCGACCGGCAGGCCGTCCCCGTCGTCGAACACGACCGGCGGGGCGGCGGCGTCGCCCTCGGCGGGCGGCATCAGCGACGGCCACAGAAACACAAGGTCGATGCGTTCGTGCGCGCCGGGCTGTCGCTGCACCGCGGCGCGGATCGCCGCGTGCGGGACGTTGAACAGAACGCCGGCCACCGTCACCGGGATCGTCGGTGCGTCATGGGCGTCGGGCGTTCGCGGCCAGGTCGGCCACAGCAGGTAAACGATGAAGGCTGCCGCCGCGATCATCAACGCGACCAGAAGCGCAACCGGCAGCACGGGGATCAGTAACCTCGGCCTTGCCCGAAGCCGGTGAATGGCGTGCGCTGTCATCGTGTCATGTTTCCGCGTTCGAATCGGCTGCCGATGAAGCGGATTTTAGCGCCACAGCCGTTAACCCTTTCTTAAGCAAACCCTGGCGTCCGGGGGCGGGCTTTGCGATGCCTTCGTGCAAAGCGGAGGCGTCGGATGCTCGGGGATCTGTTGCCGGCGATATCGCCGGACGCGATCGGATCGTTGTTCGCCATCGCGATCGGTTTTTCCGTAGCCGGACTGTGCGCCAGCGGTCACCGCGTGTTTCGGGAAAATCTTCCGAGCTTCAAGTTGCTCGAAGCGGGACCGATGATGGCGCGGTTTGCAGCCATCCCGCTGCTGATGTTCTCGGCGCCGTTTCTCATCATGCGCAACACGGTGCGCGGGCGCCGTATTGAGGGCCGACGGGTCGAGTTCGTCATGATCGCCACCGTGATCGCGGGCCTCTGGAGCCTTGCGTCGGGCTCGGTCGTGGTCGTGGCGCTTCAAGCGCTGCTCAGCGTCTGATATTCGTTCCGCGGGTCCGCGCTGCCGCGGGCGCGCGCAGTGTCAGGGCTTTCCATGATTTACGAACTCGACGGACAGAAGCCGGAATTGCCGGAGGCGGGACGCTATTGGGTGGCCCCGAACGCGTCCGTGATCGGCAGGGTGCGGCTCAAGACCGACACCAGCGTCTGGTTCGGTGCGGTGCTGCGCGGCGACAATGAGTGGATCGAACTCGGCGAGCGTTCGCAGATCCAGGAAAACTGCACACTCCACACCGATATGGGTTTTCCGCTCACCATCGGGCCGGACTGCGTGATCGGCCATAACGTCGTACTGCATGGCTGCACCATCGGCCCGAACGTGCTGGTCGGCATGGGCGCGATCGTGCTCAATGGCGCGAGGATCGGCGCGTACAGCCTCGTTGGCGCGGGCGCGCTCGTTACCGAGGGCAAGTCGTTTCCGGAGCGGTCGCTGATTGTCGGCAGTCCGGCGCGGGCGATCCGCACGCTCGACGAGGGCGCCGCGGCCGCCATCGCGGCCGGCGCCGATTTCTACGTTCGCAACTTCAAACGGTTTGCAAAGGGCTTGACGCCGGTCGGGTGACCGGCTGTCGCGCGGCCTATTTCGCTGCAGTCTCGGGTTGGGCGGGAGAGCCCGGCGCGCCGGCAATGCGCACCTTGTCGCCCGTGGCGATGCCGTCCGGCGGATTGGATACCACGCGATCCGTGCGAAGGATGCCCGAACCGATTTCCACCTCGTTGCCCAGTTCGCGGGCGATCGTCACCTGCTTGAGGATGATGCGATTGTCGTCGCCGACAACGGCGACCTGCAGGCCCTGCTGATTGAAGATGAGCGCACTGGCCGGGACGTTGATCGCGATCTGCGGATGCGGCAGATCGAAGTTCACGTTGGTGAAGTCCCCGGTCATCAGTTCGCCGCTGGAATTGTCGACCACGAGCTGCATGCGGGTCGTGCCGGAGGCGATATCGACCGACTGGGCAGATTTCTCCACCGTCGCGGGGAAGGTGCGCCCCGGAAATTCCGGCACGGAAATCTGCGTTTTGGTCCCGACCGGGATGCTGGGCACGTACGCCTGCGGAACGTTGACGTAGACACGCAGCCGGCTGGTGTCCGAAACGACGAACATCGGCGGGCCGCCGCCGGAGCCGGCATTGATCAGCGCGCCTACGTCGGTGGTACGCGCAGTCACCAGTCCATCGAACGGCGCGACCAGCCGCTTGTACTGTTCAAGCACGCGCAGCCGGTCGAGATTGGCCTGCGCCGCGCGCACGAGTCCCTGTTTGTTGGAAGAGTCTGCCGCCCGCTGGTCGAGATCCTGCTGCGAGATGGAGTAGCTCTTGATCAGTGACTGGCCGCGCGTCAGCGTCATGTCCGACAGAACGGAATTTGCCTTGGCGCTCGCCAGATTGGCTTCCGCCTGCATGATCTGCTGGTCGAGATCGGGAGCATCGATTTCGGCGAGGAGGTCGCCGGCCTTCACCGGCGTGCCGATATCGGCGTTCCAGCTCTTCACGTAGCCGCTCACACGCGAATAGATTTGAGCCTGGACATAAGCCTCGAGCCGTCCCGGAAGCGTAAATGTTGCCTTCTTGCCCTGGGTGTCGGGCAGGGCCACCGAGACGAACGGCACCGCCTGATTCTCGGTCCATTCCTGCAACTTGGCATCGGCGACCTTGCGGGTCGTGATGCCGACAACGACGATCACCGCTGCGAGGATCGCAGCCGAAACGCCGGCGATGTAAAAGCTGCGGCGCGACACCGCGGGCTGGCCGGACGGATCAGTTTCAGGCGGCATGCGGCGCTCCAATCGGGCGCGTGGCGGCGGAGCCGCGACGTTGATGAATAATGCTGAACACAACCGGGACAAATACCAGAGTTGCAACGGTTGCGAAACACAGTCCGCCGACCACGGCGCGGCCAAGAGGCGCATTCTGCTCGCCGCCTTCGCCCAGTCCGAGCGCCATCGGCAGCATGCCGATGATCATGGCGAGTGCCGTCATCAGCACCGGGCGCAGACGGACAAAGCCGGCTTCGATCGCGGCCGCCACGGCATCGCCATGCTCGTCGAGCCGCTCGCGGGCGAAGCTGATGACCAGCACGCTGTTGGCGGTAGCGACGCCCATGCACATGATGGCGCCGGTCAGCGCCGGGACCGACAGCGTCGTGCCGGTGGCGAACAGCATCCAGACGATGCCGGCGAGCGCCGCGGGCAGCGCGGTGATGATCACGAACGGATCGGCCCAGGACTGGAAGTTGACCACGATCAGCAGATAGATCAGCACCACGGCGGCGGCGAGGCCGAAGATCAGTCCGGAAAACGAGCTGTTCATGGTGCGCACCTGACCGAGCATGACGACCTGCGCGGTCTTCGGCGCGTCACCGGCTGTCTGGTCGAGGATCTGCTGAACGTCGGCCGCGACCGCGCCCAGATCGCGGTCCTGCGTGGTGCCGTAAATCTGGACCACCGGCTGCACGTTATGCTGCGTGTACACCGCAGGCGTGGCGCTGCGCGTGACATCGGCGATTGCTCCAAGGGTCTGTGCCGGAACCCCGGGCGCGGTGATTGGAAGGTTGCGCAGCGCGTTGAGCGAATCGACCTGATACTGCGGCGTCTGCATCACGATCGAGTAGTTCACCCCGTTTTGCGGGTTGAGCCAGAATGTCGGCTGCACCTGGCTCGAACCCGCGAGGTTGACCACCATGCTGTTGGTCACGTCGCGCTCGGTGACGCCGACATATTGCGCCCGCGTGCGGTCGACATCGACATTGAACGCCGGCGCGCTCAAAGACTGCTGGATGCGGGCATCGACCAGGCCGGGAATATGCCGAAACCGGCGCAGCAGGTCCTGGGCATAGGCAAAATTCTTGTCGAGGTCGGGTCCCCGGATTTGTACTTCCATTGGCGCCGGCGAGCCGAAATTGAGAATCTGGCTGATGATGTCGGCCGGCAGGAACGAGAAGGTCGAACCGGGGAAACGCGCGGGCAGTTCCTCACGCAGCCTGCGGACGTAATCCGCCGTCGGACGATGGTTCTCGCTCAGGCTGACCTGGATTTCACCATCCTGCGACCCGATGGTGCCGGTATTGTTGTAGGTCATGTTGATGCCGCTGACCGGGAAACCGATGTTGTCGACAAGCGTGTCGAGCTCGGCCGGCGGAACGATCTGGCGGACGACTTTTTCGATTTCCGCGAACTGGCGGGCGGTTTCCTCCACGCGGGTGCCAATGTGGGTGCGCACGTGCATTAAGATTCGGCCGCCGTCGACCGCAGGGAAGAAATCGCGACCGAGGTACGGCGCAAGCGCGAACGTGCCGACGACGAAGGCAAGAAAACACGTCACGAACACCGTACGGTGATGCAGCGCCATCGTCAGCAGCTCGCGATAGGCGAGCCGGAACCGCTCGAAACCGTTTTCGAAGCCGCGCTGGAATCGAACGAGCGGATTGCGCGAGCGGGGAGGGGCGGTCTCTGCCCCGTGGGCGTCGGTATGGAAGACGTGCTTTTTCAGCATGTATTTCGCCATCGTCGGCACCAGCGTGCGCGACAGGATGAACGACCACACCATCGCCGACATCACCGCTTCGGCCAGCGGCACGAACAGGAAGCGCGGTACGCCGGTGAGGAAGAACATCGGCACGAACACGATGCAGATGCACAGCAGCGAAACGAATGCCGGCGTCACGATCTGCTCGGCGCCGTCGAGAATGGCCTGCTCGACTTCCTTGCCCTGTTCGAGATGCCAGTTGATGTTTTCGATCGTTACGGTCGCTTCATCGACCAGGATGCCGACCGCAAGCGCAAGCCCGCCGAGCGTCATGATGTTGAGCGTTTCGCCCAGCGCCCAGAGCGTCGCGATCGACCCGAGAACCGACAGGGGGATCGAGGTGGCGATGATCAGGGTCGAGCGGAAGCTGCCGAGGAACAACAGGATCATGAGGCTGGTCAGCGCCGCGGCGATGATGCCCTCGCGGATCACGCCGCCGATCGCGGCGTTGATGAAGATCGACTGGTCCCCGATCGCCGTCAGCACAAGGTTGCTCGGCAGGGTCCGCTTCATCTCCTGAACTTTTTGCTTCACGCCCTCGATGATCGACAAGCGTCGAGATCGCGCCGTTCTTGAGCACGAACATCAGCACTGAACGGTTGCCGTCGACGTGGACGATGTTGGTCTGCGGCGGATTTCCGTCGCGGACGTGCGCAACGTCGCGGAGATAGACCATCGCGCCGTTGATGCTCTTGATCGGCAGATCCCCGAGCGCCCTGATCGCCGACGGGGCGTTGTTGAGATTGATGACGTATTCGAAGGTCCCGACCTTCTCGGTGCCGACCGGCGTGATCAGATTTTGGGCGGCGAACGCGTTGGCGATATCCTGCCCGGAGAGGTCGTGGGCCCGCATCTGCTCGGGATCGAGGTCGATCTGGACCTCGCGGAATTTGCCGCCGAACGGATAGGGCATCGCCGCCCCCGGCACGGTGACGATCGGCACGCGCACGAAGTTCAGCCCGAGGTCAAACAGCGTCTGCTCGGGCAGCCCCTTGCCCGAGAGGGCAAGCTGGATGATGGGGACGGTCGAGGCGTTATAGTTAAGGATCAGCGGCGGCAGCGTGCCGGGCGGCATCTGCCGCAGCAGCGTCTGCGAAACCGCGGTCACCTGCGCGTTGGCGGTGCGAATGTCGGCGCCCTGCTGGAAGAAGATTTTGACGATACCGAGGCCGCTGTAGGAATTGGCCTCGATGTGCTCGATGTCGTTGACTGTGGTCGTCAGCGTCCGCTCGAACTGCGAGAGCATGCGGCCGGCCATCTCCTGCGGCGGCAGGCCGGTATAGGTCCAGATCGCCGCAATCACCGGGATCCGGATTTCGGGAAAAATGTCGATCGGTGTACGCACGGCCGCGAGCGGCCCCACGATCATAAGGAGCAGCGCGAGCACGACAAACGTATATGGCCGCCGCAACGCAATGCGGACAATCG
The DNA here is from genome assembly GCA_963766925.1 of uncultured Alphaproteobacteria bacterium. Lineage (GTDB taxonomy): Bacteria > Pseudomonadota > Alphaproteobacteria > Rhizobiales > Xanthobacteraceae > BOG-931. Next base: position 45,948 of record CAVYCI010000006.1, on the reverse strand, counting down.
CGGTCATTAAGTCCGTTCCCTCACGCCCTGGCAAAGCCAGGCAGGGCAAGACGTCGTCCCCCGGCAAACCCAACCTACTGTGCGCCGCAACATAACGGCAACAACCAGTTGAGCATATTCACAAACGCGAATTGCATGGCAATTCAGATGGATTTTTGGCGGAGGTCTTAACAGCCATGCGCGTGGCACCAAACAGCCATGCGATTTGGAGGTCCGCCGTCATAGGCGGCGGGGAGGGCGTTGCAAAGGCGGCTTGAGTTTCCAGGCTGTCAGCAGGCTTGACCCGGCAATCCATGCGGCCCGCACGGGCGGAGTTGGCGTGCAAATCAATCCGGTACTAGCATCGTGACGCCGTCACCAGCCGCGGGCAGCCCGGTCCCGCCCGAAGGAGATCATTGTGGCCACCCCACGAACAGCTTCATGCTCATGCGGGCAACTGCGGGTGACCGCCACCGGTGAGCCGGCACGGGTCGGCATTTGCAACTGCACACAATGTCAAAGACGAACGGGTGCCGCCTTTGCGATCGGTGCGTTTTTCCCGAAGAGCCAGATTTCGGCCATCGAAGGCGCACACAAAGCGAGGAGGCGTTCATCCGACGCCGGGCGCGATGTCGAGTATCACTTCTGTCCCGAATGCGGCTCGACAGTATTCTGGTATCCGGACGTGGCGCCCAACTTTGCCGCCGTTGCAGTTGGCTGTTTCACCGAACCGGATTTCCCCGCGCCGACGCGGGCAATCTGGGCGGCGCACAAACTCCGGTGGGTGGAGTTTCCGCCGGGAGTGTCGGTGCTCGACGCGCAGGGGTGAGCCTTTCCGGATAAGTGCCGCGGTATTCAGTCAGGTCCCGCGCAGGTCCCGCGCGGCCAACGGCCCAGAGCCGCCCGGGGCTGGCCGCGTACTTTCGCCAAACCGCGATATGGCGGCGGATTCGGGGTGTTATTCCCGCCTGGAAATTGATTCCTGCCTAGAAATTAAAGAATTTCCGGCGCAGCGCGTCTTCGTACTGCTTCTTCGCAGCCTTCACCTTGCTGCGAATTTCGTCCTCCCGGAAGTGCGCGCCTTCCCATTTGTCGACTTCGGCTATCGAATGGTTGACCGAGGCAAGCGCCTCTTCCTGCTTGATCGCAGCTATCCACTCCTCGACCGCCGCCCTGTAGGCGCCCTGCATCTGATCGAGCTCCTGGGGATCATTTTGCATGCGCACCTCCACGGTTCTGGCAAAGCATTGTTGGCGAAAAATCGAACATCGCCGGGATCGATGAAACAATTGCGACAGCGCGGAACCTACGGATCAATCTCCGATCCAGGTCGGTGGCTGCGGGCGTTTCCGCGGCCCGTCACCCGCGGGCGCAATGCGGGCGTAAAAGGCCCGCTTTACCAGCTCGGTCACCACCAGGAAGGCGGCCACCACGACGAAAAGAAACGCGAAACAGGAAGCCGGCAGGTACACGAGCCCGAACCACTGGCCGATGACCGTGATCTCATCCCGGACATGGTTGCCGAATACGCATGGACGGAAGGCTGTTCGAATTTTAGTGTTGGCGGCCAAATGCTTTCAACGGGAGAGCGCCGTGGGTAGAAATGCGATGGTCCTGATGCTGGCCTTTTTGTTTTGTCCGGTCCTTCCGCTCTCCGCGCAAACACAAAGCTCGATCACGGACGAGGCCGTGGGCGCCACCGCCGCCGACGCGTATCTCTATTTCTATCCCCTCATCACTATGGACATCACGCGAAAGCAGTCCACCAACATCGAGGCGGGGAAAGAGTTCGGCAAAGGTCCGATGAATACGTTCGTGAACATCCCGGCCTATCCGTCCGCTGACATGAAGATGGTCGTGAGGGTCAACTTCGATACGCTCTATTCCATCGCCTGGCTCGATCTCACCAAAGAGCCGCAGGTCGTCTCGGTGCCGGATACCGGCGGACGTTTTTACCTTCTGCCGATGCTTGATATGTGGACGGACGTGTTCGCGTCGCCGGGCTGGCGCACGACCGGGACCAGGGCCGGGAGTTTCGTCATTACGCCGCCCGGCTGGAGCGGAACGATTCCCGAAGGCGCCACGCGCATCGACGCGCCCACTCCCTATGTCTGGATCATCGGCCGCACCAGGACTGACGGTGCGGCCGATTACGATGCCGTGCATAAAATCCAGGCGGGTTACAGGGTCACCCCGCTCTCGCGTCCGGGCAAAGCGCCCGAGCCGGTCACCATCGCCACGGACCCGAACGTCGACATGAAGACGCCGCCGAAGGTTCAGGTCGATACGATGCCTGCCGCGAAGTACTTCGCCTACGCGGCGGAGCTTCTCAAACTTCACCCGCCGCACATCACCGACCAGCCGATCATCGCGCAACTAAAGCAGATCGGCATCGAGCCGGGCAGGAGCTTCGACTTCGACAGGCTCGCCCCGAACGTGAAAAAGGCTCTGGAAAGTGCGCCAGAAGCCGCCTTGCAGCTTATGGCGTGGAAAGTGCCCACGCTCGCCCGCGTCGCGAACGGCTGGTCCATGAACACCGACACGATGGGCGTGTACGGCAACTACTACCTCAAGCGCGCCATCGTCGCGCAGATGGGCCTCGGGGCCAATCTGCCGGAGGACGCAATCTATCCGCTCAACCTTTTCGACGACGCCGGCAAGCCGCTCGACGGCGCGAACCGCTACATGATCCATTTCGACAAAGGCGCGACGCCGCCCGTGAATGCCTTCTGGTCAATCACGCTCTACGACAGCGACGGCTTCCAGGTTGCGAACGGAATCAATCGTTTTGCGGTCAGCAGTTACATGCCGTTCAAAACAAATGCGGACGGGTCGCTCGATCTCTATTTTCAAAACGCAAGCCCCGGCAAAGACAGGGAAGTCAACTGGCTTCCCGCGCCGAAAGGGGCGTTCAACCTGACCATGCGTCTCTACGGTCCGAAGTCCGAGGCGCTCACCGGCAAATGGAATCCGCCGCCGGTGACGAAAGTTCAAACGCTGCCGGGCTTAACGGCGCAGTGAACGTGCGGCTTCGACCTGAGGTTTGACGGAGCACAAAAAGGGTGCGGCCGGCTCCTGGGGGAGAGCCGGCCGCGCGAACCCGGTCTGGGGACGGGGAGGGGTGGGGACGTGACCGGGGTCGCAAACTCCTGTTTGTTTGTTGCTGTCAGCGGGCAGTGGCGGTGGCCGGGGCGCCGCGCGGCTCGCCCAGTGCGACCCACACATTCGGATCGGACTGCGACTGGCGTTTCACGAAGCGGTAGCCGGTGTCGGCCCACAGCAGAATCTGGTCGTTCTGATTGTCGAGTATGAATTCGCCCTTGTCGGTTTTGACGGTGAGCACCGCGTGACCGTCGCCGTGCCTGTCGCGCACCACGGTGATCAGCAGCGCCTCGCGCGGCCAGCCTGCCTGAACCAGCATCCGGCGCTTGAGCAGCACGTAGTCTTCGCAGTCGCCATAGCCGTCATCGGGATAGTTCCAGCGCTCGACCACGCCCCAGTGTTCCATGTCGGTCATCGGCTTGACGTGGGAGTTGACCCAGAGGTTGACGCGATCGAGATCTTTCCAGGCCTGCGTGGAGAGCACGACGTCGCGGGCCTGCGAAGGTTTGGTCTTGCATTCCGGATCGTATTCGATGCAGAACTCGACCCAGCCGATCGGCGCCTTCGCACTTTCTCCGAGCGAGATGAAGAGCGCCCGCTCTTCCGCGCTGCCTGGTTTCGGCATCGCGAGTGCGATGAGCGCGATCAGACCAACGGCCGCACCGCGCGCGATCATTGGTTTGGAAGCACCCGAACTCATGTGACCCCTCATCCCGTCTTGTTGGGCCACTATTCCCACAAAGCTTTTGCGCGGCGGCTAAGTTGACCGCTTCAATTTGAAGTAAACTCCGCTCAAGAATGGCGAAAACTCGAACGATCTGCGGGCCGCATCCGCCGCTGAAAGTTTATCTGTTCAAATTTGATTCAATTTGCAGACGCCGCGCCCGCGAAGCGCGCGCATCGCGTAAACGCGCGATTGCCGGGATGTTTCGTGCGGCATCTCGCGCCGGCAGGCTGCGGTCACCGGGGCGGTCGGGCCGTTCTCGTTGCACGGATGACGGCGACCGCGTGCGGCCGCACCGTTCGCGGATACCGTCTGCGATATCGGCGGCGTTTACCCGGTGGTGACGATGCCGGAATAATCGCCGGCCTGTCGCGCGACGGCGGCACGGCGGTGCGATGCCCGATGGCGCCTGCTTTCGCGTCAAAACAGGGACGTTGCTGGCGGCTCCGCGGTCCTGTTATGGTTCCCCCACGAAAGGCCCGACAGGGCACGCCCGGGGACGGTTAATGCCGGGTTGAAAAAAACCATACGGGAGGGACGCTCATGAAGATCAGCATGTTCCATTTCATGCCCTATCGGGATTTGCCGGAGAGTTTTCCTCCGAAGGACCTGGCGTCTGCCTGGGTCGATGCGCCGTGGTGGGAATACGGCGACGCCAACAAGGTCACCGACGTTTACAACTGGTCGATCGACGAACTGATGCTGGCGGCGAAGCTTGGCTTCGACGCCGTCGGCACCAACGAGCATCACCAGAATCCGTACGGGTTCATGTGCAACCCGAACCTGTTCGGCGCCATCCTCGCCAAGATGACCCGCGACCAGGGCCTCGACAATGTGGCGCTGCTCCAGCTCGGCGCGACAGTCGCTGCGACGTCGCCGCCGATCCGCATTGCGGAGGAATATGCGGTGCTCGACTGCATCAGCGGCGGGCGGCTGATCGCCGGCGTGCCGCTCGGGCTCGGCTGCGACGCCAACATCAGCTACGGCGTCACGCCGATGGAGCAGCGCGAGCGCTGGCGCGAGGCCATCGATCTCATGCTCAAGGCCTGGACGGCCAAAGAGTTTTTCGCGTGGAACGGAAAATACTATCAGCTTCCGAAGGTGAACCTGTGGCCGCGGCCGGTGCAGGACCCGCACCCGCCGCTGCTGGTGCCGGGCGCGGCAAGCTCGTCGACCTGGGATTATTGCCACGACCGCAATCTGCCCTACGCGTATCTGAGCTATTTCGGCGGCAAGTCGGCCTACAACGTCATGGACCGGTTCTGGGACCGCGCCGCGGCGAAGGGCAAGGACGCCAATCCTTACCGCGCTTCGTTCCTTCAGCTTGTCGGCGTGGCGGAAACCGACCGGCAGGCGGAAGAGGAATACGCCAAACACATCGAATATTTCTATCACAAGCTCCTGCACCAGCCGACCTATCAGATCGCTCCGCCCGGCTATTCCGACTACAAGAGCCTGCTGAACGTTCTGAAATCGGGAAAAGATTTCCTGCAGTTCAATGACCTTTCGATCGAGCTGAAACCGCTCAACGCCAAAGACATGATCGAGAAGGAGTTCGTCGTGGTCGGCAGTCCCGCCACGGTGCGCGAGAAGCTCGAGGCGATGTCGAAGCGGCTCAACGCTGGTCACCTGATGGTCGTGCTCCAGTTCGGATCGATGCCGCACGCGCTGGCGAAGAAGAACATCGAATTGTTCGGCCGCGAAGTCCTGCCGCACATGCAGCGGATCTGGGAGGACAAGGACTGGGAGAACCACTGGTGGCCGAAGCGGCTGCGCAAGCGTCCGGTGCGCCAGCGCGAGATGGCCACAGCCTGATCCGCCCGCGATCCGTTCCGTGCGCGCGTGTCCCGCGCGCCGGCCAAGCCTGCGTGAAAAGCCCGCTCAACCCAATGGATGTGAACATGGCGACCTCGATACGCACGATTCCGGTCCGGCATTGCAACTTCGAAGCCAAGGTGAAAGTCGGCGGCAGCGGTCCGCCGCTGGTCTATCTCCACGCCGCCGGCGGCCCGATCTGGGATCCGTTCGTCGAATGGCTGACCGAAAGCTTCACGGTGTACGCGCCGCACCATCCCGGCACCGGCGAGACCGCGCGGGATGCGATCTACGGCGTCGACAGCCTGTGGGACCTGGTGCTGATCTATGACGAACTGCTCGATGCGCTGAAACTGTCGTCGGTGCCGGTGGTCGGCACCTCGTTCGGCGGCATGATGGCATGCGAACTTGCCGCGCACCGTCCGGATCGGGTGAGCAGGATGATCGTGCTCGATCCGATCGGGCTGTGGCGCGACGACGCGCCGATCGCGCCCTACATGGTGATGCCGCCCGAGAAACTGGTGGCGACGCTCTACAAGGACCTCTCGTCGCCCGCCGTGCAGCAGGCGCTGCAAATGCCCGAGGATCCGGGCGAGATGGCGACCGCCACCGCCGATTTGATCTGGGCGCTGGGCGCCACCGGCAAGTTCGTCTGGCCGATTCCCGACAAAGGCCTCAAGAAACGCATCCACCGCATCAAGGCGGAAACGCTGATCGTCTGGGGCGAGGACGATGCGCTGGTCTCGTCGGTCTACGCGAAGGAATTTGCCTCGCGCATTGCCAATTCGCGGGTCGAGATCATCAAGGATTGCGGCCACGTTCCGCAGGTCGAGCGGCTCGAAATTCTCAAGCCGATCGTATCGAAGTTCCTGCAAAGGGAGCGGGTGGCGGCCACCGTGTAACAGGGAGAAGCGTTTCCATGTCGTTCAGCAACTTTATTTCGCCGCCGAAGTTCGAGGAGTACAAAGAGAAGTTCAAGGACTTCTACAGGATGCAGCGCCGTCCCGACGGCGTCATTCTGATAGAGGCGCATACCAAAGGCGGCCCGATCCAGCTCAGCGTGGAAAACCACCGGTCGGTCGGACAGATGTTCAAGACCGTCGGCGCCGATCCCGAGAACGAAATCATGATCTTCACCGGCTCCGGCGATGAATTCATGATGGATGCCGACCCCGAGGGATTCAAGCTCGAACAGGACGATCTCGCGTACTGGGCCTACGAGTATGCCTACAAGGACGGCCGCATCAACGTAAGCTCGCTCGTCAACGATCTCGAAATTCCGACCATCGGCATTATCAACGGCCCGGGCTTTCACACCGAGATGTGCCTGATGTGCGACATCACGATCTGTGCCGAGGATGCGATCATTTACGATCTGCATTACGACATCGGATCGGTGCCCGGCGACGGCATCCACAGCTGCTTTCAGGAACTGCTTGGCGTCAAACGGGCCGCTTATGCGCTGCTCACCGGGCAGGCGATCGATGCAAAGACCGCGCTTGAATACGGCATGGTCAACGAAATCCTGCCGCGGGAAAAGCTGATCGAACGTGCTTACAAAATCGCCGATCACATCATGACCCAGCCGCGCACCACCCGCCGCATGACCACGCAGATCGTTCGCCGTCCATGGCGGCGGCAGATTACCGACAGCCTCGACGGCGGCTTTGCGATCCAGATGTTCGCGCATCTCGCCAAGAATGCGCCGGCCCACGGCCGCAAGCACATCAGCGACGTGGTCGATTACGTGCGCAGGGGAAAGCGCAACAACTTCGACTAGGGCTGACCGGCAGCGCTCACGCCCGCGACCCAGGTGTCGAACACTTCGACGGTCGCGGGATTGAACGCCACGATATCTGCGCGGAAGCCGGACGCGAGCCTGCCGAGCGTCCTTCCGAGACCGAGAAACTCCGCCGGATGGGCGGACGCAAACCGCAGGGCGTCGGGAAGGGCTGCATCCAGCAGCCGCATGCAGTTGCGCACCGCGCCCGCCATGTCGAGGCACGCGCCGGCGAGTGTGCCGTCGGCCCGCGCGCAGCGGCCGTCGCGGACGAAGATGGTCTCGCCGCCGAACGTGAACGACGACTTTCGGCCGCCGACCGGCGGCATCGCGTCGCTGACGAGGATCGGCCGCCCCGCGCCGCGTAGCGCGAGCCGCAACGTCGCGGGTGCTACGTGCAGACCGTCTACAATCAGCCCGTACCACGCCGTCTCCGGATTCCAGCGCCGCCGCCACGGGTCCTGGCTCGCGGCTCTCCAGTTGCCGCATGGCGTTGAAGAGGTGGGTGAAGCCGGTGAGGCCGTCCGCCATTGCGGCTTTCGTCTGCGCGTAAGTCGCCATCGAATGACCGAGAGAAACCCGAACGCCGGCTGCGGCCAGTTTGCCGATGAAACCCGGCGGCACCTGCTCGGGAGCAAGCGTGACGAGCGTCACGCCGTCGTGTGGCGCCGTCAGCAGCGCGAGATCTGCGGCGGTGGGCGCGCGAAACACGCGCCGGTCGTGGACGCCGGCTTTGTCCGGCGAAAGAAACGGGCCTTCCAGGTGGATGCCGGCAACGCCGGGGTCGGTTTTGATTACGGATGCGACCGCCGCCACAGCGGCGGCCATTTTTTCCGGGCGATCGCTGATGAGCGTAGGCAATAGCGACGTTGTACCAAATTTGCGGTGAGCGGCGGCGATCGCGCGGATGCCGGCCGGCGTCGGCGTATCGTTGAACAGCACATCGCCGCCGCCGTTGACCTGAATGTCGATGAAGCCCGGTGCGAGCCAGGCGCCGTCCGGCAGCGTCCGGACCTCACTCGTGGCGGGGATACGTGCGCGCGGCACGATCGCGACGATCCGGTCGCCGTCGATCAGGACCGCGGCATCCTCGTGCACGGCGTCGCCGTCAAAAACGCGGCTCGCTGCAACGGCCCGGAGGCTTGCGCTCATCGTGTGCGTGTCACCTTCTGAAGATGACGGGGCCGGTCGATGTCGGCGCCGCGCCGCGCGGCAAGACGGACGAGAAATGCGTAAAATCTCTGAGCGAGGCAGATCGCATCGGCATCGGGATGATCAAACTCCAGCGCGGGCAGCCGGCCGGCTGCCCTGTCACCGGGCCTGGCGACCAGCACGCGGGCGCCCTTGCGGCGCAGGTCGGCGGCGAGATCGTCGAAGCCTTCGCCTGCCTCATCGAGTGGCTTGAACATAAAGACCGGATAGGCCGCCGACACCAGCGCGACCGGTCCGTGACGAAACTCCGCGCTGCTGAACGCCTCGGCATGAATCCCGCAAGTCTCCTTGAGCTTGAGTGCGGCCTCGCGCGCCACGGCAAGCGTCGGCCCGCGTCCGATCGCGACGAGACTGGTGGCTCGGGCAAGCGGCACAAGCGCGTCGCCCCAGTCGAGGTGTGCAGCGGCTTCCAGACGCAGCGGCAGCCGTTCGCATGCGGCGCGCATGGCGTCGTCGCCGGCCCACTCTGCCGTAAGGCGGAGGAGGGCTGCGAGCGATGCGATGAATGTCTTTGTCGCCGCGACGCTGTGCTCGGGGCCGGCCGCCATCGGCAGCACGATCTCGGCTGTGGCCGCGAGCGGACTGTTCGCATCGTTGACGATCGCCGCGGTCAGTGCGCCGCCCGCGCGCGCCGCCGCGGTCGTTTCGATCAGATCGTCGCTCGATCCCGACTGCGAGACGGCGAGAAATAACTGGCCTCGAAGGTGCAGGGGCCGGCGATAGATGGTGGCGATATTCGGGGCTGCTGCTGCGACCGCAATGCCCAAGTGCCGCTCGATCAAATGTTTGGCGAAGGTGGCGGCGTGGGCCGAACTGCCCCGCGCGCATGTCACCGCTACTTCGGGTTGCCGCAGCCTCAGGCGTGCGGCGAGGTCGGCGAGCGGCGCCGCAAGCGTCAGCGCCTGCCGCCGCACCGCCTCCGGCGCTTCGCCCAGTTCCGCCGCCATGCCGCCGCGAGCGCCTGCATTCACGCGCCTGGTTCCTTCCGGATCAAATCGTCGCTTTGAATGTAAGAACAAATTGAGGTCGAAATGGTTTGCCCTGCGGGGAGCTGCGATTTTTGCCGGCTGGTGAGACCATGAACACCGAGTACGCAAGCCCGCGCTATTCCGATATCGACCTTTGGGAACCCGACGAGATCCTCCAGGCGATGGTCGAGGGCCAAATGACGGCAGTCGCGGCCGTTCGGGCCGCATTACCTGCCATCGGGCGGGCCGCACATGCGATGGAGGCCCGGCTCGGCTATTGGCGGGCGGCTGATTTATGTCGGGGCGGGAACTTCGGGCCGTCTGGCCGTGCAGGACGGCGCCGAGCTCGTTCCGACCTTCAACTGGCCGCCGGACCGGCTGGTGATGCTTATCGCCGGCGGCAAGGACGCGCTGCTGCGGTCAGTCGAGAATGCCGAGGACGAGACCGTCCAGGCGGTGAAACTGCTCAAACAGCACCGGATCGAGCCCGCCGATGTTTTGATCGCGGTCGCCGCGAGCGGCACGACGCCGTTCACGCTGGCGTGCCTGCGCGAAGCCAAACGGGCCGGCGCGCTGACAGTCGGCATCGCCAACAATGCCGACACGCCTCTGTTAGGGGAAGCTGAATGCGCGATCTGGCTCGATACCGGGCCGGAACCGATTGCCGGTTCGACGCGCATGAAGGCCGGCACCGCGCAGCGCGTCGCGCTCAATCTGCTGTCGTCGCTGGTCATGATCCGGCTCGGCCGTGTGCACGACGGTCTGATGGTGGACGTGCAGGCGATCAATGCGAAGCTCGTGAAGCGAAGCGAGACCATCCTGCGCCGGCTCACGGGCCGCGAAAGCGGGGAAATCCACGATGCGCTGCGCCGCGCCAACGGGAACGTGAAACTCGCGGTGCTGTTGCTGCACGGCTGCGACGTCGATCAGGCGGCGGACGTACTCGACCGGGCTGGCGGAAAGCTGCGCGTCGCGTTGAAAAATATCGGCAGCACCGACGATGGCCCGCAGACGCGCGAGGCGCTGCTCATTGCCGAGGAACTGCCATCGGCGGTTGGACACGACGACTGACCGGCCAGTCGTTTCACACCCCGGCGATCGCGTCTTCGACGAAGTCCGGATGCTGCAGCCGGGTGAATTCGATCGCAAACCCGTCTTCGAGGTGGCGCACCACGCGGCCCTGCACATTGCCGAGCGTGACCAGCGAGCCGATCGGCGGACGCTGATCGGTGGCGATGCCGGCGCCCGATTGCGAAACGTCTATAATACGGCAGGTCAGGTTGATGCCGTTCGGTAAAATCAGCCGGGCGACCGCATTGCGTGGCGCGTTACGGCCGTGGCGGCGGTCTTCCGGCAGACCGAGAATGTTGCGGTTGGCGAGCCAGGTGAGTTGCGCCGCGAGCTTGTCGCGCTTGCGCGCGGTCGCCGAGATCGACATCGCAAAGCCGTTCGGGATAAGCCGCGCGATATTGCCTTCCAGTCTGCCCAGATGGTCGACATAGGCAATGACCCGATCGCCGGGCTGTCCGCAAACCGGCGCAATTACGGCCATGCCGCCGGGCGACATGTCTACAATCTGGCAGGGAAATTCGCGCCGGTCGGGGAGCATGTAGCGGCCCAGCAGATCGACCTTCACGCGCTGGAAGCGGCGACGTTCGTCGGTGCGTGGACGCACCTTTCGTTCAGCTAATGCCATTTCGCCCATCTGCTTGCGGGACGCGCAAACGAAACTAGGGGGGCGATCTTAAGACTTCGTTAGTGCCAGTTAACGTTTCCGGAAATCGGTTGTCATGCGGCGCTCGGTCCGTCGCTCTCGTTCCGGAGTGCAGGCGCGATCGAGCGTCCGCCCTGGTACACGATCAGGCTGCGGCGGCCGCGCGGCAGCATGAAGCGCGGCAGAATACGCTTCTCGAGCGCGGCTCCGACGTGGCGCCGGCCGCCCAGGGCAAGCGCGCCAAGCGGACTTGTACCCAGCCACGCGGGCGTCCTGAGGGGCGCGAGTACACCGATCGCACGCGCGAAACCGGGCCGCCGCGCAGCGAGCGGCAGAAGGAGAAGCTCGAGGTCGAGCGACTCGCCATCGGCGTTCTGTGCGCTCACGCCGGCCACCGTGCCGGTGTTTTCGTCGGAGAGAATGGCGACCAGGCTCGCGACCACCGGACGGCTCGCCGCGTCCCAGAGATTGAGGAAAGCTTCGCCTTTGATTTCGCGATCGAAAAGGGCGCAAACGCGCGTCCCGGCCAGCCTGACCGGATGGCCGGCGCGGCGGTCGATCGTAAGGATGAACGTATCGCCGAGCACCCCGCGAATGGCGCCAGGCTCGATTTCGGATCGCTCGGGCGCAGGGCGGGTTCCGCGCTTTTGCTCCCAATACGCGTAAAGATCGCGGCTTGCGGTGTGTTTCATAACTGACTGCTCCCCCGCACGGCGTCCCCCGCTGCGTCAGTTTGTCCCCGTTTGGGACAGTCGATCGCAGGCTTTGGCCGTATCCGTCGGAAGGGAGCAGGGCGCGTGCCGGTCGCCCGAGCCCGAGCCTCACCCCGGGCGCGGGGCCGGTTAATCCTAACGAAACGTTGATATTGGCGGCCCCTGCCGGTCCGATTACGGTAGCGCTCAACCGTATTCACGCGCAGCCGGCGGCTTCCCGGCCCGCGCCTGCGATCAGGGAGGCGAGGGGACTTGACCCCGCGCAAGCTGCGAAAGGGAGGACTTCGACGTCCTCCCTTTCGTTTTTTGTCGCCCCGACGCGGTAAAGCTCGCTTGCCGTTGCCGCCGGCGCCGCCTATGTCGGCGGGGCAGGTGCATCGCGGTGATTCAACGCTCAGAACCGATGTTCAATGTCCCGTCGGCGGTCCTCGCCACGGTCGGCATTCTTTTGCTCGTTCACGTTCTGCGGATTGTGGCGCTGACGGAGAGCGAGGACCTTCAGCTCCTGCTGACGTTCGCTTTCATCCCGGCGCGGTATGAAACCAATCTGCTGGTCGGGGGGTCGTTTCCGGGCGGGTTCGGCGCCGATATCTGGACGTTTTTTACGTACGCGTTTCTCCACGCCGATTTCCTGCATATCGGCGTTAATCTCGCTTGGCTGCTGCCGTTCGGCACCGCGATCGCGCGCCGGTTTGGCAGTTTGCGCTATGTACTTTTCATGCTGGTCGTGTCCGCGGCCGGTGCACTTGCGCACCTCGTCACCCATCCGGGCGCCATGACGCCGATGATAGGCGCGTCGGCGGCGATCTCCGGCGCGATGGCGGCGGCGCTGCGTTTTGTTTTTCAGCCTGGCGGCCCGCTCGGGCTGTGGCGCGGCGAGCGCGATGTCGACGGCGATGCCTGGCGCGTACCGGCAGCGTCACTTGCGGCGACATTGCGCGATCCGCGGTTTCTGGTTTTTCTGATCGCCTGGATGGGCTTGAACGCTTTGTTCGGTCTGGGCTCGGTTTCGATCGGCGAGGAAGGTCAGGAGATCGCCTGGCAGGCCCACATCGGCGGCTTTGTCGCCGGCCTGTTGCTGTTCAACGTCTTCGATCCCGTAGCACCGCGTACCAAACTGGACATCAAACGCCGCGGCTGACTTTCCGGGAGCCATGCCGGATGCAACACGCCGCCGCCGCATTTGCCGCCTATAATCTTATGAGAGTCGACGCCGGTTTTACGGGCGATCCAGGCGAGACTCGATGCTGCGCCGCAACACGCGCAGGCAGCCGAGGACGGGTCCGCTCGTCAGTTTGAGCGGTCCGCCGGTGCAAATCAGCCCGCGATGGAACCGGACGCCGACCTGAAACATAACCTTCATAACCCGTGCGGCCCGTCGGGCGGCATGTCTTGAAGGGCAGGGAGGCTACGATGACTGTCACCTTGATTCTCGCGGCCAAAGGCCGTGACGTTGTGACAATAGATCCGGCTGCGACACTTGCGGAAGCAACGCGGCTGCTTGCTGAAAAACGCATCGGTGCAGCGCTCATCCTCGGAGCCGACCGCCGTCTCGTCGGCATCATTTCCGAGCGTGACATCGTACGCGCGCTCGCCGCGGGCGGCGCCGCCGCGCTCGAAGAGCCGGTTAGCAAAATGATGACCCGCAAGGTCGAGACCTGCAACGAAGGCGAAACGGTCGCGAGCATCATGGAGCGCATGACGGCCGGCAAATTCCGCCACATGCCGGTGATCGATCAGGGCAGGCTCTCCGGCATGGTGTCGATCGGCGACGTCGTCAAACACCGGCTTCACGAAATGGAAACCGAGTCCGGCGCTATGCGCGAATATATCATGACGGCCTGACCGGCGGCTGTTTGCTGTGTCGCGCTGTCGCGTTATGATTCCGCGTCTGTGTGACGACTCGCGGAGGCGGTATCATGCGGTGTCTTTCGATGCTGTTGGCCGCGGCGGCCGTGGCCGCCGCCGCAACCTGCGCACAGGGAGCGTGGACCGCCGATGGCGGCGCGGTGCCCCCGGTTGCAGAAGCAAAAATCCGTCTGGCTCAAACGTCGACCGTGACCAACTGCATGATGTCGTGCAATTCGACCGCGGCAAGCTGCCAGACCGGCTGCTTCGTTCCAGGAATGGCGCTGTCGGTGCCGATCGTGACGCCGAATGTAAACACGCCGATATCGAACCCGACGGCCAGCACGACCTGCGTTATGGGCTGCACCAACAGCCAGCTCTCCTGTCAGTCGAGCTGCGCTCTCAAGAGCCCCTCACCGTAAGCATTTTCCGGCCCGGCCGCTGCGTCGCGGAACGTCAGCCCAGCGCGGCGATGGTGTCCATGATCGGCTCGAGAGCCTTCTCGGTCGCGGCCTTGCCGGCGGCGATCGCCTCTGCCGCGCGGTGGAAATCGAGCCAGCCGATGTGCCCGATATGCGGGGTGATGTGGATGTCAGGCGGGTCGCCGGCGAGCCGCATGCGGGTCAGCCGGTCCTGCATGATGTTGAAAGCCTCGATCATCACCGTCGTAAAGCCCGGCCGCTTGAGCGCGCGGCTGTGTCCAAACATGTCGCGCAGACCCTGGAACGCCTTGCGGGGTGTGGCCTGAGCCGTCTCGGACGTTTCATCGTTGGCGTCGGAGCCATGACTCGCGATGGTCGCGCCGCGGGCGAAACGGTCGGCGTCGAGATTGACCGCGATCACGACGCGGGCGCCGAACGCGCGCGCTGCCGAGACCGGCACCGGATTCACAAGCGCGCCATCAACCAGCCAGCGGCCGCCGACGCGGATCGGAGGAAAAATTCCGGGCAGCGCATAGGAGGCCCGCATCGCGAGCGCGAGCGAGCCGCGCGTCAACCAGATTTCGTGGCCGGTGCCGACTTCGGTTGCAATCGCCGCATAGCGGATCGGCAGATCCTCGATCGCCGTCGTGCCGATCGCCTCCACCAGTTGTTTGGTCAGCCGGCCGCCGCCGATCAGACCCGAGCCGCCAATCCTGACGTCGAGGTAGCTGATGATGCGACGAAGCGTGAGCGAGCGCGCCCAGGCCTCAAGCTCGTCAAGCTGATCGGTGGCGTAGCAGCCGCCGACCAGCGCGCCGATCGACGTGCCGACCACGATGTCGGGTTTGATGCCGTGTTCGCGAAGCGCGTGAACGACCCCAATATGGGCAAAACCGCGCGCCGCCCCGCTGCCAAGCACGAGTCCGATCAACGGCCGCGCGGGTGGGGCCGGAAGCGGCCTCGATCCAATATCTGCGATTGTCACCGGGCCCCTCTACTGTCCGCGGCGAATGGCTGTTACGGCCATACATGATTGACCAGACCGCGTATGCCAACAAGTTCTCAAGCATATCATGGTGAAGGTGCGCGCATATCGCATCGGCGGTCCGCCGCCACGCTGCCGTGCCTGCGACGGCATGAAATTGCCGTGATTGCGACCGACAAAACGCCATGCGTGGGCGGGGTTTAAGCGGAATCGGGCGCTGTTGCGGCGCGGTGGCTTTGCTGGCGCTGTCGGCTTTTGCGCCGGCCGATGCGCCCGCGCAGACCCGCGACCTGATGGCGGCCCAGCCGTCGGTTCCCGCTCCGCCCGCGGCAGGCGCCGGTTCGGGCCCGGCCGGGAGCGTGCTTGCTCCACCCCCGATGCCGTCCGCGCCACCGCTCATTCAGGCGGTGCCGATGGTGCCCCCCGGGCAGGTGGCGCTGTCCGTCTCGGCCCGTTACGGACACGACGCGCCGGCGATCGGCGGCGGCCTGATCTGGCGGGTTTTTAATGTCAAATCCGACGCCACCGGCGTCCTGCGGCTGATCAAGGAAGACAGGGCGCCGTCGCCGACCTTCGTGCTGCCGCCGGGCAATTACGTTGTTCACGCGAGTCTGGGCATGGCGAGCGCTGCCAAAGCGGTGCAGTTGCGGGCCGACACGGTTCGCGAAGTGCTGGATATTCCTGCCGGCGGTATTCGCATCGAAGGCCGCGTCGGTGACGTCCGCATCCCGGCCGGACAGATTGCTTTCGACATTTTCACCGGCAGCCAGTTCGACACCAGCGACCGTCGCCCCATCGCGCAAAACGTCATGACGGGCGATGTCGTGCTGCTGCCCGAGGGCACCTATTACATCGTCTCGAACTATGGCGACGGCAACGCCGTGGTGCGATCCGACGTGCGCGTTCAGGCGGCGAAGCTCACCGACATTGTCGTCAGCCATCGCGCCGCGGTCATCACGCTCAAGCTGGTCAACGACCCCGGGGGCGAGGCGCTCGCCAACACGCAATGGACCGTGCTGACGCCGGGCGGCGACGTCATCAAGGAATCCATCGGCGCGTTCCCGCGGGTGGTGCTCGCCGAAGGCGACTACCGCGCCATCGCGCGCAACGAAGGCAAGACCTTTCAGCGCGACTTCAAGGTCATCAACGGCGTCGACGGCGAAATCCAGGTGCTGACGCACTGATTGCGCGGCTCACTTCCGCGGCCTGGGCGGTTCTCTGCACGCGCTTTTCGTCGGGCGGCACCGCCTCCTGCGCCAGCGCTGCGAGCGCGGCGTCAAGCGGCATGGTTTGCTGCCGGTCGCTGCCGAGACGGCGGATCGAGACCGTGCGTTCGGCGGCTTCCTTCTTGCCGACAACGAGCAGCACCGGAACCTTCGCCAGCGAGTGTTCGCGGACCTTGTAGTTGATCTTCTCGTTGCGAAAGTCGCCCTCGACGCGCAGGCCCAGAGCGCGCGCCGCAGCCACCGCCTCGCGCGCATAATCATCGGCGTCCGATGTGATGGTGGCGACGATCCCCTGCAACGGCGACAGCCACAGCGGCAGGTGGCCGGCGTAATGCTCGATCATGATGCCGGTGAACCGCTCGAGCGAACCGAACATGGCGCGGTGGAGCATCACCGGCACCACTTTGTTCGAGTGTTCGTCGATATAAAACGCGCCGAGCCGGCCGGGCATGTTGAGATCGACCTGCACCGTGCCGCACTGCCAGTCGCGGCCGATGGCGTCGCGCAGAACATATTCCAGCTTGGGGCCGTAGAAGGCGCCTTCGCCCTTGTTCAGCGTCCACGGCCGGCCCGAGGCTTCCAGCGCCTGCATCAGGGCCGATTCTGCCTTGTCCCACACCGCGTCGTCGCCGATGCGCTTCTCCGGACGGTCCGAGAATTTGATGCGCACGTCGTCGAAGCCGAAATCGGCATAGATCGACAGGATCAGATCGTTGACCTTGATGACCTCCTCGGCGATCTGGCTTTCGGTGATGAAAATGTGCGCGTCGTCCTGGGTGAAAGCGCGCACCCGCATCAGCCCGTGCAGTGCGCCGGACGGCTCGAAGCGGTGCACCTTGCCGAACTCGGCGATCTTGAACGGCAGATCGCGATAGGACTTGAGGCCGTTCTTGAAGATCTGGATGTGGCCGGGACAGTTCATCGGCTTGATGACGAAGGTTCGCTCGTCCTCGTCGCGCGGCTGAACCAGAAACATGCCGTCGCGGAATGTCGCCATGTGCCCCGAAGCGACCCACAATGATGAATCGATCAGCTGCGGCGCGTTGACCTCGGCATAGCCGGCATGGGACTGCCGCCGCCGGATGTAATTCTCCAGGGTCTGAAAGAGCGTCCAGCCTTTCGGGTGCCAGAACACCGAGCCGGGTGCCTCTTCCTGGAAATGGAAAAGATCCATCTCGCGGCCGAGCCGGCGGTGATCCCGCTTCTCCGCCTCCTCGATCTGCTTGAGCCAGGCGTCGAGTTCTTCCTGTTTCGCGAAGGCCGTGCCGTAGATGCGCGACAGCATTTCGCGGGTTGAATCCCCGCGCCAGTATGCGCCCGCGACTTTCGTCAGCTTGAAGGCGTTTCCGATCTTGCCGGTCGAGGTCATGTGGGGACCGCGGCAAAGATCGAACCAGTCGCCCTGTTTGTAGATTTTGATCTGCTGGTCTTCCGGAATCGCGTCCACCAGCTCGACCTTGAACAGCTCGCCCTTGTCGCGAAACACTTTCTTCGTCTGCTCGCGCGACCACACTTCCTTGGTGAAAGGTCTGTCGCGGGCGATGATCTCGCGCATCTTCTTTTCGATGGCGTCGAAGTCTTCGGGCGTAAACGGCTGGTTGCGGAAGAAATCGTAATAGAAGCCGTTCTCGATCACCGGGCCGATGGTGACCTGCGTGCCGGGCCAAAGGCTCTGCACGGCTTCGGCGAGCACGTGCGCCGCGTCGTGGCGGATCAGCTCCAGCGCGCGGGGATCGTCGCGGGTCAAAAATTCGATCTTGCCATCATGTTCGACCGGATCGGAAAGGTCGGCCACCCGGCCGTCCAGCGCCATCGCGACCGTGCGCTTCGCAAGCGACGGGGAAATACCTTTGGCGATGTCGAGACCGGTGATGTTGCGCGGGTAATCCCGGCGTGCGCCGTCGGGGAAGGTCAGCGCGACGGTGCCGGATGCCGGCGGTTCGGCGGAACCGCGCGAATTAATATCGGACATGGGTCACTCCTTTTGCTCACTCGCTGCCTACGGGTCACAGCGTAAGCGAAACGTTGATTCCATTGCCCTTGTGTTGTTTTCCGCTGGAGAACATTGGGCCTGGCTCGGGCCCCGGTTAGCCCGCCGCCACCCATATATCAATCCCCGCCTGCGCCGGCCAGGCGGCACGGTGTGCCGGCCCGGCCTTCGTCGTTCGCGCGATGCATCAGGACGGCGCCTTCCAGCCCTGCTGCCATGCGGGCGGGGTCTTCGCGTCGATCAGCACGAATGCGATCCGGCAGGGCCTGCCGCTGTTGTTGACCCACGCGTGGTTGGTGCCCTGCTGCACGACGACGTCGCCCGGCTTGAGGTGGATTTCTGAATCATCCATCAGCATGTCGATTTCCCCGTCGAGCACGATCGCGTAGTCGATGCTTCTGGTCCGGTGAGTATGCGCGTGCCGGGTGTAGCCCTGCGTCGCCGGATCGATGCCCATCGCGGTCAGCACTTTGTCGTGGTCGACGTGCGGGGCGGCCTCGGCCCCCGACACCGGCGGGAAATCGACGATGCGGAAAATCGTGCCGCTGGCCGGCGGCGGTACGCCGACCTGGGTGTGCGCCCTGTCGGCGGCACCGCTCACGTCCACGGGAAACTCGCTGGTGACCCACAGATTGACGACGCCATTGCCGCCGGGGCTGCGCTGCTTAGGCACTATGGGCCCGTCGAACAGCGCCACGGCTTTTCCGTGCGGGTCGTGACCGATAACGACGCGTCTCACCGGTTTGGATTCCACGTTTTCCTCCTGGAGTAATAATCGGGTGTTTTCAGTTTTGCGCGACAGTCGCGGGAGCAGACGGGCGGGGCATTACATCGAATGTTCGCTGGCCGGACCTGGGTTGGTGCCGCGCCAGCGTGCGTAACGCCAGGGAAGATACCAGTGCGCCCCCGTCGGCAGCGTCGCGGGCACGAAATCAAGACCCGACGTGCCGAACGGCTGGCAGCGCAGCAGGCGCGCCAAAGTCATCCAGCCGCCCGCCCACAGGCCGTAGCGTTCAATCGCCTGATCGCCATAGTCGGAGCAGGTCGGCAGGTGCCGACAATCGTAACCGACCAGCGGCGACAGCGTGTAGCGATAGACCTTGATCAGGCCGCGCCCGGCGAGACGCGGCGCGCGGCGCGAGGCATCGAACAGCGCGCCGAGCGACAGGGTCTGTGCCGGGTGTCCGGTCATTCCGCCGCGGCCTTGGCGCCGGCTCTCGCCTCGATCTGGTCGATGGCATCGACTACGGCGTCGAATGTGAGCATCGTCGATGCGTGCCGCGCCTTGTAGTCGCGCACCGGCTCCAGCACCGCGATATCGGCCCATTTGCCGTCGGCCGGCGGTGCGCCGTTCTCTTTGAGCATTTTGCGAACGTTCTCGCGCAAGGCCCGCAGTTCGCTCGCATTGGAACCGACGATGTTGCTTGCCATGATCGACGACGACGCCTGACCTAGCGCGCACGCCTTCACCTCATGCGCGAAGTCGGTCACGGTGTCGCCATCCATCTTCAGATCGATCGTGACGGTCGAGCCGCACAGCTTCGAGACCGCCTTCGCCGTGGCGTCCGGGTCGGCCAGCCGCCCGATGCGCGGGATGTTACCGGCCAGTTCGATGATGCGGCGATTGTAGACGTCATTGATCATGGCAGCAGCATGCGCCGAAGCGAGTGAGTATGTTGACCCGTCAGTGAATATATAGGTACTGGCCGGGTGCCGCGAGAGTGCGCCAGCCGAGCCATGAAGCGATAGCAGCGTCGTCATGACCGACACGAAATCATTTGCCCCTCCCGGCCCACCCGCCGCGCTGGAGGAAGGCTCGGCACTGACGCCGAAATTCGACCGCGACGGCCTCGTGACCTGCGTCGCGACCGACGCCGCGACCGGCGACGTGCTGATGGTCGCGCACATGAATCCCGAGGCGCTCGCTAAGACCATCGGCACCGGGGAGGCGTGGTATTTCAGCCGCTCGCGCGGCGCGCTGTGGCGAAAGGGCGAAACCTCGGGACACGTCCAGCGCGTCGTCGAAATGCGGGTGGACTGCGATCAGGATGCGGTCTGGATCAGGGTCGAGCAGGCCGGCGGGGCCTGTCACACCGGCCGCCGCTCCTGCTTCTATCGCGCGGTTCCGCTTGGCAAACCCGGGGCCGTCACGCTCGAATTTCGCGAGGACCGCGTGTTCGATCCGGGCGCGGTTTATCGGCACGGGAAACCGTAGGGCAGGGGAACGGCGCGGCCGTTTCCTTCAGCCCTGCTTCGAGCGCGCGCGCCCGAGCAGCCGCCTCGCGCGGGCGAGATGGGGGCGGTCGATCATCACGCCACCGAGCGAGGCTACGCCCGCGTCCGGATTGGCGGCGAACGCGTCCACGATTGCCTGCGCCTGCGCCAGCACCTCCGGCGTCGGCGTGAACACCTCGTTGATGACCGGCACCTGCGAGGGGTGGATCGCCATTTTGCCGGCGAAGCCGTCGCGGCGTGCCTCCCCGCATTCGCGGCGAAAGCCCTTGTCGTCGCGGAAGTCGACATAGACGGTATCGAGCGCCGGCACTTCGGCGGCGCCTGCGCCCGCGAGGCAGAGCGTCCGCGCCAGCCGGTACGGATCGAGGAAGCGGCCCTGCGCGTCGCGGTTGGCTTCCGCGCCCAGTTCCGCCGAAAGGTCCTCGGCGCCCCATGTCAGCGCGCTCAGGCGGGCACTGGCGTTCCGGAACGTTCCGGCCAGAAACAAAGACGCCGCGGTTTCGGTCGCAATCGCGATGATCCTGACACGGCCGTCGGGCAGCTCCGCGGTTGCCTCGCGCACGGCGATCTTGGCGTCGGCGTGGATGACGGACGCGCCGCCTTCCGCCTTCGGCAGCATGATGGCGTCGGGCTTTTGCGGGATGACAGCATCCAGATCGGCGTCGGTGAGTCCCGTTTGAAGGCTGTTGACGCGCACGATCAGATATGGCCGCGCGGGGGCGGCCACGGTCTCCCTGAGAAAGGCCGCCGCGCTTTGCCGTGCGCGCTCCTTGCCGTCGAGCGCGATGGAATCTTCCAGATCGACGATCAGCGCATCGGCGCCTGTGCTCATCGATTTTTCGAGCTTCCTCGGACTGTCGGCGGGAACAAAGAGCAGCGAGCGCATCGTTTCTGGCGGTCCTCGGGCGTTGCGGAACGGGGCGATATCGCCATCCGCCGCCGGCCGGCGTCAATGGGGATGATGCATTTCGGGCTCGGCGGGGTGCTGATGCAGGCCCGGCGGCGTCATTCCCAAGACCCCGACAATGCCGAGGATGATGGCGGCGGCAACAATTTCGGTCGCAACGTTGCGGCGCAGCCTGCGCAATGCCGTTCGCGCGACGCCCGGGTCTTCCGCCGGCACGAGGCGGGGCGTGAGCCACAGCCGGTTGACGGTGGCAATCGAGACCATGACGGCAAACAGCGCGATCTTGACCAGCAGCAGGTGGCCGTAGCCGGTTTCGGTCAATGCGGGGACGCTGCCGGCAAGGTACCGCGTGTTGACGATGCCGGTGAACAGCAACGCCGCAACGCAGATCATGCCGAAAATGGAAAAGCGCGCGGCCGCATCATGCGTGATCGCAGCCGAGGCCGGTTCGCGTCCGGCTATGGTTAGCAGAACGCCCAGCGGCAGCAGGCCGCCGGCCCATCCGGCCGCGGCCACGAGATGCACGAAGTCGGCGGCCGGGTGCATCACGCCCTCGCCATCCTGGCCGCCGACCGCGTGCCCGGCAAACGCCAGGGTTCCGGCGAGTCCAGCCGCGAGGACGACCACCGAGAACTCCATCCAGGCTGGCCGGTCGCGGCGAGCGGAAAGAAACGGGACAAAGATGAGCGCAAGCGCGCATGCCAGTGCCGCCCGTGCAAGCCACGCGCTGCCGAACACCGTGCGCGAAAGCACGGTCCAGAGGATTCCTTCCGAAAAAACTTGATCCAGCGTTTGTCCGCTCATGACCTGCGCGACGAGGACGAGCCACGCCATGCCGGAAACGACGGCCGCCCCAAGGCCGGTCCAGGCGATCCACGCAAGGATCGCCCGGATTCTGTCTGGCGCCAAAGTATCGCCGGCGGTCTCGTGAAAGGCCGGCCCGGCGATGAAGACGCTGAAAAAGACCGCGCCCGCCACCGTGAGGATGGCGGCGAAATGAATGGCGCGCACGGCCGCCATCAGGTCATGCAAGCCGTCCTCCCGGGATCACATGCGGCCCGGCCGTGCGGTTCATTTGCCGCCAACCTGGAACGTAAAGCTGCCCTCCGTCCTGTGGGTATCCACCGAAAGCGCGTGCCAGCGGACTCTGTACGACCCCGGCGCAAGCGTTTTCACGCCCACGCGCATGGTGTTGCCGCTGACGGCGGCTTTGCCCTGGTCGACGCGGGCGCCTTTGGGATCGCTGACCTCGACTGAGCTGAAAGCAGGCTCGAGGCTTTGGGTGAACCAGAGCGTCACCTCGTGAGGCGACGTCTTGACCGTGCTGCCGACCAGCGGGCTGGCATGATCGAGGAACGCGTGGCTCCACGCCGTGGCGGTGCCGAGTGCGACGAGCAGCAGCGGGACGAGGGCGATGCGGGTTTGCATGAATCACTCCCTAGAATGCGGGTTTGCCGGAGGCGGTCGACGCGGTTGCGCCGAACAGCGGCCGTCCGATCGTTTGCGGAAACATGTCGTCGAGGTAGAGATGCAACTGGCCCAGCACGCCGACGCCGGTGCCGCTGGCGGTGTTGACCGGAATCACTGCTTCCACTCCGACCTGGAAGTAGCTTCCGACCCAGATGACGCCCGGATTGATGCTGCCGGTCGTCAGACTGCTGTTGCCGAGATTGTTGGCGACCGCCGTCTCGAACTGCATCTCGACGATCGGAATCAGATGATTGACGAATTCCGGGAGCTGAAGGTCTTTCACCTCCGATTTGAGATACGGCATGCTGTATTGCAGCGATGCGCCGTAGACCAGTGACTGCGGAATGTTGACCGCCTCGGTGGCGTCATAGGAACTGGTCGGAATCTGGTAGCCGATCTGACCGGTGATCGCCGCCGGCCGCAGCCAGCCGACGGTGTCCGGGAGCTGTCCGAATCCCTGGCCGAAATAATACGTTGGCGTGATCACGCTGTAGGAGGTCCCGAAGCCGGCGCCGGTGGCGCCCGTTCCGCCCCAGTCAACGATTAAGCCCAGCAGCATCGCTGTTTCATGCGCGGGGTCCTTAAACAGCTGGTATTGAAGCGTGGTTTCGAGGTCGCCGAAGCCGGCCGCGGTGGGCATGCCCGGTCCCCGGATCTGGCTCCAGTCCTCGCCGATCGAGATGCCGATATCCTCGGTGAGGCGCTTGGAAAGCTCGCCCGAAATGTCCCATTGCTCGCCGGGCGGCTGGTCGCCGGTACGTGACCAGGCGACCGTCGGCAGCGACAGTTCGTCGGCCACGCAGGGGTCGTCGGTGATCAGTGTCGCAGGAAAAAATCGTGCGCCGACAAAGCAATGTGCGAAGGCGCTGGTAAACGGCGTCAACATGAAAAGAAGCATGAGCGCGAACGGGCGCGAGTGCCTAGCAAGGCGAAACATGAGGATTCTCCGGTCAGGCGTGGAAACGATGCGGTGGCCGCGTCGGCGGCCGCAGGTTCACGCGCCGGCTGGAGGTCCCCGGGGCCTTGCGATCGAGTATGCGGAAGGACGGGGGAGGGCCGGCCGGTCCGCCGCCCACTGGACCCCGGCTGATACGGCGTAGACGTGGTGGAAGAATGAGTGCGAGGGGGCCGGCGCCAATGCGTGATGCGCGCCGGCAAAACAGAAGATGCAGTGGTTGCATCCGCTCTGGTCGGGAATACCGGCCGGCGCCGCCGGCGCGCCTTCGGTGTCGTGCAGGCAAAGTTCAAAACCGGGCGCGGCATCTCCGGCGCTGGCGGGCAGCGTGAACCCGCCAAGCGCGATGAGGAGGGCCTGGGCTGCGACGGCATAGGCGACAATGACGCCGATCAACGGCCGCCACAGGTCCCTGCACAATCTGCGAAATAACGTCATCAGCCGCCCGCGACCCCCGCCCGCCATAATGAAAATGGCGGGCAGCCGAGTCAATGTCGCCGCGTCACGATCACGCCGGCCGCTTCAGCATAAACGCGCTGCGCCGGCACTGGGCGACCAGCTTGTCGTCCTGATTGTAGGCGCGGTGATGAAATTCGACGATGCCGGCACCGGGCCGCGATTTCGATTCGCGCTTGCCGACGATCTCGGTCGTCGCGCGGATTGTGTCGCCCTCGAACACCGGATGCGAAAACTTGACGTCGGTCATGCCGAGATTGGCAATGGTGGTGCCCACGGTCAGATCGCTCACCGACATGCCGATCATCAGGCCGAGCGTGAACAGCGAGTTCATGATCGGCTGACCCCACTCGGTCTGCTCGCAGAAATGCCGATCGATATGCAGCGGTTGCGGGTTGAGGGTCATGTTGGAGAACAGCATATTGTCCATCTGCGTGACGGTGCGCGTGTAGCGGTGCTCCACCACTTCGCCCGCGACGAAATCCTCGAAGAAAACTCCGCCGCGTTTGTGCCGCGCCGCCGTGAGTATCGTCATCTCATGCTCCCTGATCTTAAGGCCACGTTTACCATATTGGTTAATCATTCCTGCTGCCCGTAAGGGCGTACCGGTGGGAGCCGGCAGGGGAGTAACCGATGCTGGTCGATTCCAGCAATTCCGCCACAGGCTTGTCGGCGGTGACCGGCGCCATTCGTGAGGCGTCGGAAGCCACCGGAACGAGCTTTAACTACCTCCTGGCGACGGCCCAGGTCGAGTTCGGATTTAACGCGCTGGCAGGAGCCGCGACATCTTCCGCGCGTGGCCTGTTCCAGTTCATCCAGCAGACCTGGCTTGCCACCATGAAGCAGTCCGGGCCCGATCTCGGCTACGGCCAGTACGCCGACGCCATCACCCAGACCCCTTCGGGGCAATACCAGGTCGCCGATCCGGCGATGCGCACCGAGATTCTCAAGCTGCGCGACGATCCGGCCGCCAACGCTGCGATGGCCGGCGCGTTCACGCAGGCGAACGCGGCGGTGTTGAGCGAGCGGCTCGGGCGCACGCCGACCGAGGGCGAACTCTACATCGCGCACATGCTCGGCACCGGCGGGGCGCTGCGGCTGATCGAGCTTTCCGCCACCAATCCGAACGCCAGCGCGGCCGACGCGTTCGGCGGCGCCGCGAAGGCCAACGCGTCGATCTTTTATGACCGCAACGGCGTGTCGCGCAGCGTCGCGCAGGTGCGCCAGATCATCACCGCGCGTTACGACTCGGCGCGGGGCGTCCAGAGGCAGGGCGTTTCGACCCACTCGGGGTCCGGACGGCTGATAACCGCGCCCTCCGCGGGTGACATGCATCCTGCGTCCGCGGCCGATCAGGCTTCGGCAGTGCCGGATACCGCCGGCATCACCAGCGCGTTTGCCTCCGCCGTGCCGCAGCGCGCGGCCTCCGATACCCAGGTCTTCCACGCACTGTTTGCCGACGGCGCCCGCACCGCGGCGGTCGCGCCGGTGGTTACGGCTTTGTGGGCGTCGCCAGGCGCCCCCGCCACGCCGGGAAACGCCGCGGCCGCCCAGAAACCGGCGAATGCCGGCTGGGGTGACCTGTTCAAAGATTCCGGGCAAGATTCGTGAACGTGAGGCCGAACGGATGATCGTCCGCAATTTTCTCGACTGGGTGCGTACCGCGCCTCCCGGAAAGCGCGCCGAAGCGACCGGGGCGCTCGCGCGCGCTTACCTCTATTCCGATCTTGCGCCTGCCGACGCGTCGGCCGCCGAGGGCGCGATGCTGATGCTGCTCGACGATCCGTCACCGCTGGTGCGCCAGGCGCTTGCCGACTCGCTTGCCGCCAGCGATCAGGCGCCGCCGGCGATCGTGCTGGCGCTTGCTGCCGACCAGCCGCAGATCGCGGCACCGGTGCTGGCGCTGTCTCCGCTGTTCGTCGATGCCGATCTGGTCGATGCGGTCGCGACCGGCGGCAGCATGGTGCAGGCGTCGATCGCGAGCCGGGCGGCGCTGCCGCGATCGGTTGCCGCCGCCATTGCCGAAGTCGGCTCGCCCGAAGCCTGTCTTGTGCTGCTGGAAAACCGCGACGCCGATATCGCACCGTTCTCGATCGACCGGCTGGTCGAGCGCCACGGCCACCTTGCGGCAATTCGTGAGCCGCTCCTTGCACGCGACGATGTTCCACCCGCGACGCGGCTGACGCTGGTGGCAAAAGTTTCGGAAACGCTGGCGGGCTTCGTCACCGCCCGCCGCTGGCTCGACGCGGATCACGCGCGGCGTGTCGCGCGCGAAGCCTGCGAAAAGGCGACCGTCGTGCTCGCCGCCGAAACGCCGACGGTCCAGATGCGTCCCCTGATCCATCACCTGCGGGTCAGCGGTCAGCTTACCGCGGGTCTCATTCTGCGGGCGCTGCTCTCCGGCAATGTCGTACTGTTCGAGGAATCGTTGGCCGAGCTTGCCGACATGCCGGTGGAACGGGTCTCCAGCCTTGTTCATGACAGCGGCAATGGCGGCCTGCGGGCGGTGTTCGGGCAGGCGGGTCTGCCGCCTTCGACGTGGCCGGCCTTCAAGGAAGCGATCGAGGCAATGCGCGAAGGCTGGCTCGCAGGCGAGTTGGGCGGTGCCGCGCGCCTCAAGCGCCGCATGATCGAACGCGTGCTGACCGGCTGCGAAAACGAAACGCCGGGCGAGCTTGAGCCGCTGATGACGCTGCTTCGCCGGTTCGCCACCGAAGCGGCGCGCGAAGAGGCGCGGCTGTTCTGCGACGGGATGGTCGCAGAAAATTTCGAGGCGGAAGAGCGCTACGAAGCGGCGTAGCGTCGCGCCTCGCACAGCGGACCTGCCGGGTGCGTTGGCCTGGCGGCTTTTCCGCGCAGGCGACCGAACTCGCGGGCGCTGCTTTGCGCCGGCTTCGGGTCGGCAACTCCGGTTCAAGCGGGAGAACTCGATTCCGCTTTGCCCCCGCATTCAGACATCGTCTCGCAGCTGACAACGCCCCGCGCCAGCAGGCGATAATCGGCCCCGGGTCATCCTGAACATTTTGCCCGTGTGCCGGCCGCTTTCGTTGTTGCTCCAAGATCTGCAAATGCGTGCACTGCAATATCCGGGGCGCCGGGTCATACTTCTCATCGCGCGACCCGCCATGAGCCTTTTCCGATCAAACAAGTTGCCGCACGATGTCGATCACTTCGTCGTCGGAGGGATTGTTCTGCCGGTTGTGCCAGGGCTAAGATCGGCCGGGCGGATGGGGCATCGCTGCATATGATCCGTTGCGGAGTTATGGTGGCGTGGGCCGCGTTGGCCGCCGGGCTGTCGCTCGCGGCCTGTACGGGCGGTGGCGGGCATTCAACGTCCCAGGACCTGCTGGGGCTGACCCACATGCAGGACGCCAGCGGCATCCGCACGCGCGAACTTCTGCCGGAGGAAAAGGCGGTGATCAGCCGCGCCGTTGGTCTGTCGATTTCTAATCCCAATACGGCAAAATTTCGCTGGCCGCAGATCCCTGATACCGAAGATGGCCCGACCAACTATTGCGGGATGGTCAACGCCAAAAGTCCGCACGCGGCCTACGACGGCTGGCAGGCGTTTATCGTCGAAGGCACGATTTCCGGCGGCAAAATGACATCGGCGGTAGTTGGCCTGATCGCCGGCGGCAAGGACGTCGGGATCGTCCGCAAAATGTGCCAGAAATACGGCCTCGATCCCGGCAGCACCTGATCTCTCCCGATGCAGAGAAGGCATATCGAGGGTCGCGCGAGGCTCGCCGCGTGACGGCGAAATAACGCGACGGGTTACCGGCAGACGTCGGCCGGTTGAAATGGCGCGTCCGCTTTTGGTCAGCGGAAGACCTCGCGACGGCGGGCGTCGCGCATATACGAATGCGTCCTGCCGTGCGGTGGCTGACGCCACCCCGGGCGACGATTGAAACGATGCCGGCGGTTGAATAAGGGCCGAGGGTCGATAGATCATTCCGATCGCATGCTGGCCGGAGTTGTGAGGCGGAAAGTCGAAGCCATGGCAACCATCCGCATTATTCTCCACGGCAAGGCCGCCGCCGATGCCCGCGTGAAAGCGGCTGTCGAGACAGTGCGCACGGATGGTCACGTTGTGGAGGTGCGGGTTACGTGGGAGTCCGGCGACGCCACACGGATGACCACGGAAGCCGTTGCCCTGGCTGCTCAGGGCAAAATCGACTGCATCGTGGCCGGTGGCGGTGATGGCACGATCAACGAGGTGTTTGCGGCAACTTATGCAGCCGGACTGCCGGGGCAGTGTTCTCTCGGCATCCTTCCCCTCGGTACCGCCAACGATTTTGCACATTCAGCGGGCGTGCCGGTCAAGGATATGACGGCCGCCCTGCGACTGGCGGCGAGCGCGCCTCCGCGATGGATCGACGTGGGGCTCGTCAACGGCAGGGTCTTTGTCAATCTCCTCTCGGGCGGATTTGGCTCGCGCGTGACGGTCGAAACCGATCCCAGGCTCAAACAACGGCTGGGCGGACTGGCTTATGCCATTACCGGCATCTCGCACTTTGCCGAGCTTTCGGAGAATCGCGGCATCTTTCGCGCCGAGGATTTTTCGTGGGAAGGGCCTTTCCTGGCCATCGCGATCGGTAATGGGCGGCAGGCAGGCGGCGGCATATCGCTTTGTCCGGACGCACTGATCGACGACGGTCTTCTCGACCTGATGGTCCTGCCGACCGTGGACCGCGCGGCGCGTCTGGAAGCTTTCTCGGATCTGCTCCGGGAAGGTGCGCAAAGCATTCGTGCCAAACTGGTTACGAAGCGAAGTTCCTGGATCGAGTACGAATTGGATCAAGATCTGAACATAAATCTGGACGGCGAACCTGTCGTCGTGAGGCAGTTTCGCGTCGAATGTCGCCGCCGCGCCCTTCCTGTGCGCCTTGGCGAAAGCTCGCTTTTCTCGGCGGACGACTTGTCCTGACGCGGCTCCGAGGAGGCGGCTCTGTCAGTCAGGATGATCGACGATAACTTCCGCGTCAGTGCTGGCGGTACCGTCCAGCGCAAGATCGGCCCGCTAAAGAGAGTCAAAAAGGTGCGCCGCCATGCACCCTTTGGCGATGGCATGTCTGCTGATCATTTTTTGGCCTGGTCGGCCCGGTCCGGCTGGGGAAAAGGGCGTGAAAACCCGAAAATATCAGCCGAACGCCGGCGCCATCGGCGGTGCGAAGATGTTGTCCAGAGAGTCGGGCCGGTCGGCGTTTTCGTTGCGCAGAAATTCGTCGGTGACTTCGCGCAGCCGTCGCGTCAGCGCGTTTGCGATGTCGGCCAGACCCGTGCGATCGTTTTCGCGGGTGATCGCGCGCACCGCGTCGACGTGCTGGTCGACCAGCGGCATCGGGATCCGGGTCATGTCCGGCGTGTGCTCGAGCAGACGGCACAAACTTTCAGCGGCCCCTGCGACCGCGGGAAAGCCGAACGTGGCCGCTTCGCCCTTGATGTCATGGACCGCGCGGAACAGTTCGCCGTGGGCCTTTTTGCTGAAGCCCGAACGCCTGACATCCTGGCGCGCGGCCTCGAGGCGCTCGCATTCCGCATACATCCAGCCGGGGAATTCGCAGGAAAGCTTCGCCAGCGCGGCTTCGGCGCGTGCCACCGGATCGTCGTCCGGATCGGTGACCGGCGACACCGCCCTGCGCAGTTCATGGGGCGGCACGATCACTTCGTGATCCGCGAACGTGGAAACCGAGGGCTTGCTGTCTTTGCGGCCGGCCATGTGTCTGCGTTCCGTCGGTCGGATTCGTCGGGCTGAAGTTACGTCAAAACTTTCTCGAGCAGCGGCTGCTGGCGGATCACATCCGCCTTGCCGCCTTTGCGCCGCTCCGGGCCGACATAGTTCGGGTTGACGTTGCGGCGGCGGTCGGGACCGAAATAGGTCTTGGTCTTGATGAACGGGCGCGGGTTGGCGACCACGTTGAGAATGCGCTCGTAGAGCGATTTCGCCGAGATCGGTTTCGTCAGAAATTCGGTGATGCCGGCGTCGCGCGCCGCGACCACCCGCTTTTTTTCCGAGTGCCCGGTGAGCATGATGATCGGCACATAAGGGTTGGCGTTCGCGCCCGGCTGCCGGATCATCTGCGCGAGCTCGAGGCCGTCGAAGATCGGCATCACCCAGTCGGTGAGTACGATGTCGGGCATGTAATGCGTGAATGCTTCAAGGCCGGCGGCGCCGTCCTCCGCTTCATAAACTTCGCGGGTGCCGAAGCCGTGCAGCAGCGTGCGCACGATCCGCCGCATGTGCGCATTGTCGTCGATCACCAGGAAACGCAGGCGATTGAAATTGATGCGGACCATGAAGCCTCCAGGACAGGCCCCGCGCGGCCCGACCCCGACCGGTCCCAAGGTAAAGTCCGGCTGTTAAGAGACGGTTAAGCATACCGATGGCGGCGATGGCGGGTCACGCAAAGCCGTAACCCGCCATGTCGAGATCCCGATATGAAACTTCGGGACCGGGTGGCTAATAGCCGAACTGCTCGCGCAAAATGCGCTCGTCGAGGCTGTGGCCGGGGTCGAACAGCATGTTCATGGAAATGGAGTGGTCCATGCTGATCTTCACCGACCGGACCGACCGCACTTCGTCGTGATCGGCGACGGCGGCTACCGGGCGCTTGACGGCTTCGCGCACTTCGATCGTGACCTCGGCCCGGTCGGGCAGCAGCGCGCCGCGCCAGCGACGCGGCCGGAACGGACTGATCGGCGTCAGCGCCAGAAGGGGCGCGCCGACCGGAATGATCGGGCCCTGCACCGAAAGATTGTAGGCGGTCGAACCGGCGGGCGTCGCCAGCAGAATGCCGTCGGCGACAAGTTCGGCGAGGCGCTCCTCGCCGTCGACCAGAACGCGCAGGCGCGCGGCCTGGTAGCTCTGCCGAAAAAGCGAAACCTCGTTGATGGCGTGGTGCCGGTGCGAACGCCCGGCTTCGTCGCGCGCCCGCATGAGCAGCGGATGAATGACGGTGACCTGTGCCGCGGCAAGCCGCTCCGCCAGCCGTTCCTCGGAATACTCGTTCATGAGGAAGCCGACCGTGCCGCGATGCATGCCGTAGATCGGCTTGCCGGAATTCATGAAGCGTTGCAGGGTCGCAAGCATGAGCCCGTCGCCGCCCAGCGCCACGACAACGTCGGCCGCCTCGGGCGGCGCGTCGCCGTAGCGGCGCGTCGAGGCTGCGCCGTGCCTTCTGCGCCGACGGCGTGTCGCTGGCGACGAAGGCGATGTTTTTGTAGCGGGAGGCGGTGCGTCGCGGTGGCATCGTCGTTCGGCTGGAGGAGGACATGGAACGCGCGGTTTTGGTGTATACGACCTGGTCCTCCGGTGTCGAGGCGGAGCGGGCAGGGCGCGTTCTGGTCGAGCGCCGCCTGTGCGCCTGCGTGAACATCCTGCCGGGCATGGTTTCGTTTTACCGGTGGCAGGGCGCGATCGAACGCGGCGAGGAGGCGGTGATGATCGTAAAGACCCGCGCCAGCCTCGCCGGGGCGGTCCGCACCGCGGTCAGGGAGCTGCATTCCTACACGACGCCGGCCATTCTCGTGCTGCCGGTTGAAAACGTCGACCCCGACTATCACGCCTGGATCGTTGCCGAAACGCAGGCGGCTGATTGAACGCTGGTTTACCCAGGACGCCAGTCACAATTCCGGCACGCCGAGAGTGGACCGGCGCCGGGAAATCGGCACGTCGGGCATGTCGAACGGCAGTCTACTTTTCCGCTCCCTCGTGCGTCGCGCGGTGAGTGGTGCGGGAGCGCCGGGAAGCCAGGATCGCGGGTGCGTTCTTTTCGTCCTGGCGATGACGCCGTCGGGCCGGCCCGGAACGAGGGCGCTTGGCGCGTGGCGGATCGAAGTTCGTCCGCCCTGACGGCTGCGTGCGCTGTCTGGTATCTTCGCTCAGGAGGCGGGATATTTCGTTTGCGCCGCGGCGGACTTCGGCAATCATGCGTTGCCGCTTGCGTCCGTTAATCCGGAAGATCGGAGCGGCGATGGCCAGTGCCGCGATCACCTGCCCGTCTTCGCGTACTGCCGCCGCGACACCCCAAATACCCTCGTCGATTTCACCAAAGCTTTCAGTGTAACCGTTCTTCATCACCTCGGCGAGCATCCGGGCAGTCAGCATTTTTGCTGTCTTCCTGTCGATTTGCGAGGCGATCGAGGCGAGATAACGATCGCGTTCCTGCGGAGGCGCAAATGCCAGCAGCACCCGGGGCGCCGCGCCGCGGTGAAGCTTCATCGGCTGTCCGCGGGTGAATTGCAGGCGCACCGCCTGGGTCGACTCAACGCGCTCGACGCAATAGGCGTAATCCTGATGCCGGCGAACGATCAGGACTGTTTCATTCATTTTGTCGCGAATGGCCGTAATGACGGGAAGCGATATCTGGTCGAGCGTCGATTGGCCCTGCTGGGCGGCGCCCGCCAGCTCGATAAACCGCTTCGACAGACGATACCCGCCGGAGCCCGAATCCTCGATCAGGCCGACTTTGCGAAGCACCGCTACGTAGCGGTACATCGTCGCCAGCGAGACCTTCAGCCCGTCGCACAATTCCGCAACCGTCCACCGTGGACGTTGGGCGCTGAAACACAAAATAACGCCGAGGAGCTTGGCGGCGCTTGCCGCGCCGCTGACTTTGGTCGCTGAAGCAGAGGGTTTTGCCCCGCCATTCGGCAACGTCGTCCTCCCCTGGTGTTTCGTGACGCCGCCCGCGGCGATTGCACGGCAACATTAGCGTGCGACCAGCCAAAATTGATAGTGCGAAATTGCTTTGCGCATGTGGCCGCGGACGGGACTGGCGGTCGGGAAAGTGCGCAGACACGCACTGCCTGCGCTTGACTCCAGAAACGCCTCGTTCATATTACATCATATTGTGAGAGTGAAATTCGCACGATGTGCGAATGACGGATGACGAGAAAGCTCAGTGCGTATCAAGACAGATCTTTGCGCGCCTGAGCATCTCGGTCCCGGATGCTGCACCAGATGATCGCCGGCGCAGTCCTGCTCGATCCGGGAATGATCATTCAGAAGAAGGCGGCGAAGGTCAGCCGCGCTCGAAGCGCCGCTGCCGTTCGGGAGTTTGCTGATGTTCAGCACATCCGTGCCTGAACGTGCGCCGACAGGCTGTGGCGGGCGGGGCTTGCGTTTGGGCCTGGCCGTCCGCCAGTTTCTCGGCATCGGACTGGCGCTGGTGGTGCTGATTATCGTTCTGTCGGTAACGCAGGAGAATTTCCTTCGCTACTCGAATGTCATGAATATTCTGCGGACCAACTCCGTGCTCTTCGTGGCGGCGGTTGGCCTTACCTTCGTCATCGTCGGCCAGGGTCTCGATCTGTCGATCGGCTCGCTGGTGGCGCTGGGGGGCGTCTTTCTTGCCTCCATGCTGGCGAAGGGCGTCCCGGTCGAACTTTCCGTGATCTTCACCATTCTTGCCTGCGCGGCGCTCGGCGCCGTGATCAACGGCGGGCTGATTGCGTACGGCGGTTTCAATTTTTTCATCGTGACGCTGGCCATGATGCAGCTGTTTCGTGGTGCTGCTCTGGTGTTGAGCCGCGGCGTTGCCACCTCGACCGCGTCGTTCGATCTGGTGCAGTTTCTTGGCGACGGCCGCGTCGGCGCCATACCGGTGCCGGTCGCGATCGCAGTTCTGGTCGGCGTCATCGGCTACGTCGTGATGCGCTGGACCCGCTTCGGCCGGGCCGTGTACGCCGTCGGCGGCAACGAGACGGCGGCGCGTCTCGCCGGCGTTGACGTACGCCGCATCCGTCTCGCGTTTACACGATCTCGGCATTTTGCGCGGGCATCGCCGCAGTGATGTTCACGGGCCGTCTCACAACATCGCAGCCGATGAGCGGCGCGATGGGCCTTGAGCTTTCTGCTGCTGCGGCCGTGCTGCTCGGCGGCGCGAGTTTTGCCGGCGGATCGGGCACGGTCGCGGGCACCGCGATCGGCGTGGTGTTTCTCGGTGTACTCGCCAACGGAATTACGCTCGCGGGCGTTCCGTCCTACTGGCAGGGCATTGCTACCGGAGCGGTACTGATTTTTGCCATTGCACTCGACAGATTACGGGGGCGCTGAAAGATGCCCCGCGCAGTTGCCGGACGTCGATCTCGAAACCAGAGGAGTTGTTGATGATGAATGTATCTGCCGGTTTCTGCCGCTCGGCCATTGCCGGGCTTGCGATGACCGTCTGCGCTGCCGGTTCGGGCTGGGCGGCCGAAAAACAGGTCGTCGGAATCGCCGGCGCGGTCTACGCGATCGAGGCAGCCCGGGCCCAGTATGAATCGCTGGCGTCGGTCCTCATCGCGCGTGGAATTGGCGTCAAATACATCGACGCCCAGCAGGATATCAACAAGCAGGTGGCCGCGATTGACCAGTTCGTCGATGAGAAAGTGGACGCCATAGTTCTTCAGGTCGTCGGCGATCCGAATGCGCTGCTGGGTCCGCTTCAGCGTGCCCAGAAGGCTGGAATCAAGGTGTTCTCGCTTGGCCCGACTCCGGGCTTCCCCGGCACTCTCATCCAGTTCGACGACGGCGCGGACGGGCTCGGCCGGAAGTCCGGCGAGTACATGTGCAAGGCGACCGGGGGCACGGGCGAGATTGCGATGATAGAGGCTATCGAAATTCCCGTGCTGCTGCCGCGCTGGAACGTGTTCCTTGAGACGATCAAAGCGAATTGCCCCAATTTGAAGGTCGTCGCAATAGAACGCGCCATTCCGGACGATGCCGCGACCGCCCGTCCGATTGCCGAGGATCTGCTTACGCGCTTCCCCAATCTGAAGGCGATCTGGGCGATGGGCGACGGGCCTGCGCTGGGTTCGGGTCTGGCGGCGAAGGCCGCCGGCCGCAACATTATTGTTACGGGCCTCAACGGCGAAGTGGTTGGTCTCGACGGCGTCAAGCAGGGCGTTATCGTGGCCACGTGGGACATGTTGCCTACCGACATCGGCGAGCAGCTTGGCGCAAAGGCCGCCGACATCCTTCAGGGCAAGGTGCCGGTGCCGACAAAAACTCAGGTATTCAACATGAGCAATCAGCCGGAGTGGAACAGCAAAAACGCGGCGAGCTGGAAGCCCTACGACAAGCGCGTGAAGTACCCGGGCCTGCAATAACGGCGCGCCGAACGGGACACGGTCGGTGCGTTCCGAACTATGCGAAAGAGGCGCAGACCGCTAGTCTGCGCCTCGCCAGCTCGTCCGGAATGCCAGTGCGCGGTCGCCGCCGCCTGCTTTGAGCCGGGATCAGCTTGCCGTCTGATTACCCAGGGCCGCTAATACGTGACAGTGCCCTCGATCGCCTCCTGAAGCATCCGGTACGGGCGGCATTCGGTTCCGCAGATCAGACGGACCTTTTCGAGATCGTCTTTGGCCTTGAGCACGTTGCCCTGCTCGGCCTGCCACATTCCGTAATAGGACCATGTCACGGCGTGCCGGGGATCGGCGGCGAGAGCGCGCTCGTACCAGACTTTGGCGTCGTCGTAGCGACCGAGCTTGCGGCTGGCGTAACCGATCAGCGTCGCCACATCCGGATGGTCGTCGTTGCCGAGCGCGCGCAGCGCGGCGATGCCTGCGGCATAATCGTTCCGGTCGTAGATCAGCGCGTAGGCGGCATGATAGCCGCGAAGGAAATCCTCGGCCGAACTGCTCTTGTCGTTCTTCGGCGGCTTTTTGGTGCCCGTGTTCTGCTTGCCGTCCTGATTGGTCTTCGGCGGCGCGGGATTTTCCTCACCGGCGGCGGTCGCGAGGTCGGGAGCGATCAGGGCTGCGGAAAACAGCAAAGCGGCCGCGAGCGACAGGAACAGTTTCATGACGTCCTCCAGCAACGGTGGGAAAAGTTTAACACGACGACGACCCGGATTTCGTGACGTTTGAGAGCCGTCGAGAAAATGTGATCTACAGGTTCGGCTGCCATTCGACCGGAACGTGCTCGTAACCGCCCGCGGTTTTGATCAGGTGCCCGCAGGCGGGAAACGGGAAGTGATAGCCCGTCACCAGCATCCGGTCGGCTGCGGCGCGGTCGAACAGCTTTTTACGCGTGGCGACGGCGGCGCTGCCGTCGATGTCGAACGCGGCCTGCCAGTCCGGATGGCGCGCGAACACCGCCGGATGCTGTGCGGTATCGCCGAGCACAAGGAGCGACTGATCGCCCGAGTGCAGGGCGAACACGGTATGGCCCGGCGTGTGGCCCGGCGCCGCCAGCGTCACGACGCCCGGCGCGACTTCCGCGCCCGGCTCAAACCGCGTTACGCTCTTCGCGATATCGGAAAATATCCGCCGCTGATTGCGGAACGTGAGTTTCAGATCCGCCGGCGCGCTGTTCAGATTGGCGTCGTCCATCCAGAATTTCCATTCCGCTTCCGGCACCATGATTTCGGCGTTGGGAAAAACGATGTCGTTGTCCCTGTCCTTGATGCCGTTGATATGGTCGGGATGGAAATGCGAGATCACGATCGCGTCGACGGCTTTCGGATCGAAACCCGCGGCGGCCAGATTGTCGCGCAGCGCTCCGGCGGAGGGCGCGATCTGGCCGCCGGTCCCGGTATCGACGAGAATGACTTTTTTGCCCGTGTTGACGATCAGCGTCGTGAACGGCGTTGCCAGCCGGTCGTTGGGCATGAACGCGTCCGCCAGCGCGCTTTCGACTTCGGCGAACGGAGCGTTGCGGATAAACGTGTCGGTGATCGGGCGATACCAGATACCGTCGTAAAGCGCGGTCAGTTCGAGCGCGCCGATCCGGTAGCGATAGACGCCAGGTGTCTGTTTGACGGCAGGCGGCGTCGCGGCCTCCGCCGGTGCGCCGAGAGCATGCGATCGCCGCGCAGGCCGGGCCGGCAAGAAGCGCACGGCGGTTGATCATCGGCTGCTCCCGCTTCCGTCAACAGATGCGAGTGTGATTCGATTTCGGCGCGCCGCGCGCGGCCGGCAATTCCGGTCCCGCGTGCGTCGCCGCCCGCAGCTTATTGCGGCTGCGGTTGCGGCGGCACCTTTTTGGTCTTGTGCTTGACGGGCTTTGCCGGGTGGGTCTGCTGATCGTCATTGCCGAGTGTCGACTGGCCGTAATTGGTGCCGTTCACGCCCATGCCGCCACCACCGCCGCCCGCACCGCCCATCGCGCGTGCGCTGGTCGCGGCAGCGAGCATCGACGTGGCAATCAACAGGACGGTTATGCTCCTCCACATACTGATCTCCGTTTTGGCTGACGCCGTCGTCCGGCGGCAGCGACGCCCTGGCTGCAGGATGGGGCTCGCACACCCCGCGCGCAAAACACTTAATGCTGATGAGGGCCGCCGCGGAAACCTTCGCCATACACACGGTGTGCGAGTGTTTTGAGGACGCGGTATCGGAGTAACGGTTGTGCGTGATATTTCTGCAACAACGCATGTTATTCGTGCATTTCGATGGTATCAAAACACTCCGCACCTTGATCGCCCGTATGGGTTGCACAACAATGGCGTGCACGGGGTCCACAGGTCATGGTCGGAGGGAAATCATGAGAATTCGACTGTTTGCGGCGCTCGGTGTGACTGCCCTGGCAGCAATGCAATCGGCAAACGCGGCGGACATGGGGCCGCCGCCGATGGTGACGAAAGCGCCCCCGCCGGTCGTTGTGCCCCTTTATAACTGGACCGGCTTCTATATCGGCGCGAACGGCGGCGGCGGCTGGGGCCACGATTCCCTAAGCGGCACACAGGCCACCGTGTTCGGTCCGACCGCATTTACCGGCAGCTCCAACTCTTCGGGCGGTCTCGCCGGCGGCCAGATCGGGCTGAACTACCAGTTTCCAACCCGTATCGTCATCGGCATTGAAGCCGACGGCGACTGGGCCAACATCAAAGCCTCGGGGAGCGGATGTTCGACTTTTACGGGCGGCGTGTTCACCGGATTTACGGCGGGATGCGCGTCCAACAGCGTGACGTTGAATGATTTCGGCACGGTGCGCGGCCGCGTCGGCTACGCATGGAACAACGTGCTGCTTTACGGCACCGGCGGCTGGGCGTGGGGCAACTCGTCGGGCACCAGCGGCGTCACGTGCCTCGGCGGGTTCTGTCCCGGCGCGACGATCCCGTTCACGGGCGGGGGGGCCACTTTCTCCAACTTCCTTTCGGGCTGGACCGCGGGCGGCGGCATCGAAGTGGGCTTCCTGCCGAACTGGACCGTGCGGGTCGAGTATCTTCACCTCGAGTTCGACGGCATAAACACCACCTACAGTTCAACCGCGACCACGGCGCTGGGCACCAGCACCACGACGACCAGCGTCTCGTCGAACCACGGCATAGAAGTGGTGCGCGCCGGCGTGAACTATCTGTTCAACTTCGGCGGACCCGGCGGGGTAATGCATTTCTGACACGAACCGAACCGGCAAACCGCCGGAACGGAATGAGGTGCGCCGGGGGGGAGGGGTGACTCTCCCTCCAGTCGTTTGTGGGGTGTCGTTAGCGGAAACGTCGTTGGTGGTGCCGGGTGAGAGGATTGAACTTCCGACCAACGGTCCGGAAAACCGCTGCTCTACCGCTGAGGTGCGCTTGCTTTTGCCTTCGCCGCGCCTCCCGCGTTCGCCGACGACGTGAGCAGGGACAGCATGTCGAAGGACGGCGGTATGAAGAACAACAAATCGAAGTAATCACCGCTGGTGCGCCGGGCCGACATTCCGCCGCCCGGGGTGTCGCGCCTCAACCGGACCCCCTGCAGATTCTAAATCACCCTCAAGAGCGGTGCAGACACGCTGCGGCCTTTGAGGTGCGTCAACTGACATTTGCGCCCGGATTGTTGTGCGAGTTTTGTCGCAGGGTGGTCAGGAGCAGCATGTTGTCGGCTTCGCATCTGCCGACCAGGTCCGCGTTCGGTTCGCAAAAAATCCGAAGGATGGTTACAGATCAGGACGGCTGCGCGACCTATGATCACGATCTGTTCCGAAACTAAGGCTACCGATGATGGCCCCGAACCGCCGCGCCGGTGGACGACCGGCGTAACGGCATTCGGGGTGTGTCCCCCGCCCTTCCTTTGAAGTAACGAAGCGGTCCGTGACCCTAACCGCTACTCTGCGCACCGTAACACCACGTTTTTTCGCTCGGATCAAACTGACGACGGGCGTATCTTTACGGCCCTGGCCGCATCGGAACGCCGCCTGATTTGGCGAATCAATGCGCCCGCCGGACATGGGAGACGTGCCGATGTCTTTGCCGGATAAAGCCGATGTTCTCGTTGTCGGCGGCGGACCCGCGGGCAGCGTGGCATCGACCCAGCTCGCCCGGCGCGGATACGATGTCGTCCTTGTAGACAGGACGCATCACCCGCGCGAAACCGTCGGGGAGAGCGTTCTGCCGCCAGCCTGGCAGTATTTCGACCGGCTCGGTGTCAGCGAGGAGATCGAGCGGCGCGGCTTCGTTAAGAAGGCAGGCGGAATCGTCGACTGGGCCGGCAAGATCACCGAAATCAGGTTCCGCGATTTCGCCTACAAGCGGCCGGGCCTGCATGTTGAACGGGCAGATCTCGATCATTTGTTGCTGGAAAATTCCAGAAAATCCGGCGTCAGGGTTTTCGAAGGCGTCAGGGCCGAAAGTTTCAGGCAAAACGTATCGGGACTTACCGAGGTGGCAATCGCTACGGGCGGCGGACCGGTGAACCAAAAAATCACCTGCCGCTTCATGATCGATGCAACGGGCCAGTCATGCCTTGCGGCGCGCCAGACGGGCGGCCGCGAACTCGACGACGACTTCCGGTTCGTCTCGATGTGGGGCTATTTCGTCAACTCCGATTACGTCGGGGCGGATGGCGTGGTCTATCCTTTCGAGAATGTCAGGACCAATCCGCCAATGACCTTTGTCAGCCATTGTGGCGGCTGGGGCTGGATCTGGCACATCCCGATGCGCGAAAGCACGAGCGTCGGGATCGTCGTTGCGGTGGAGGACTACAAACGGGACGCGGCCAGGTATTCCTCGCTCGAGGACTATTTTATGGCGACCTGTCTCTCGACCCGGTTTCTCGGTGCCCTGCTGGCCAGAGCCAAAAGGGTCAACGGCCCATTACGTATGATCCGCGATTTCTCATACCTGCCGGAAAATGTTGCCGGCCCGGGCTACTTCGTGATCGGCGACGCGGCCGGATTCGTGGATCCGATCTTTTCCATAGGCTATGTGATCGCGCTGTATTCTGGCGAACTGGCCGCGTGGGCAATCGATCGTTCGTTAAGGCAGCCGGCCGCGACGGAAACCAGCCGCAGGCTGTTCGAGCATCAAATGCGCGGACGTTATGAGCTCGCCCGCACCATGGCGCTGCCTGGAGTCGAGCCGGTCGCGGGGCCGCAAATGTTCTTCAACTTTTCGTCCAGGGCCGAAAAGGAGCTGATGTGGTCGGCGGCCGCTCTGACTACCCGTTCGCAAAATCTGGTCGATTCGGTAACGCCGGGCGCCGAGCCGATGCTCAAAATCCGCGAACTGGAAACGCTGCATTTCGGTTAGGTGGCGGAGGCAAACGGTTGGAACGCAAGGCTGCAGGCATCCGCATACTCGAGTTCCGGCTCGACGCTGTCCGAAAGCTCCGCCCGGGTTCTCCTGCGGCCATAGTGCCGCCGCCGCACTTGCTGCGTCTGAGCCATTTTACAAATGCGGCGAGGGGTGCTTCTGCGGATAGCCCGCAACGTGCGATAGCAGACGTTGCCGGATGAGCGCCGCCGCCGTCATCTGGGCCGACAACTGGGCCAGGGCCAGGGTTGTGGTCTCGCGGCACGCGAAGCTGATTGCTGCCATCATCTTATCCGCTGTCGTCATTGGGGCCACCGGCAGTTTTGCCGTCTGGTATCTGGGCCAGGATGAGCGGCTCGGCGTTTTGCATTTTCCCATCTCGTGCGGCTGGGAAAGCCAGCACGAATTCATCACCGCCACGTCGCTGCTGCATCTCTTCCAGTTCGCCGAAGCGGAGGATGCCTATACGACCCTCGTCAGGCGGGATCCCGAATGCGCGATGGGCTACTGGGGCATCGCCCTGAGCAGGCTTCGAAACCCGCTCTACCTGCTGCCCACCGAAGCCGATGACGAGGCCGCTCGCCAGGCGCTTGCCGCGGGCGAGGCCGCCCGCGAAACCAGCCCTCGCGAACGCGCTTATCTCGCGGCGGCCCGCAACCTCTTCCCGGCGGGCGGCCAGCCCGGGTGGCCCGCCAGGCTTGCGGGCTACGCGGATGCGATGGGGGCGCTTGCAGCGAGCTATCCCGGGGATCGGGAAGCGACGGTCTTTTACGCGCTGGCGCTAAACTTGAATGCCGCTCCGCACGATCTGCTCTCGCGAGAGCGGACAAAGGCAGCAGAACTGCTGCTCCAGATATTCAGCGAGCAGCCCGACCATCCCGGCATTTCGCACTACCTGGCGTATTGTCTCGGCCACGAAAAGTACCAGCCCAAGCCATTCGAGAGGGCGACCATGACCAAACCCGCACAGCGCATCGTGCTCGGGGCGTTCGCGTTATCCGCCCTTCTCGGCCTCGGCGCGTTCCTGGCATTCACCTCCGACCTGCGGCCGGGCGCCGGCGGGCGGACCGGCATCGGCGGGCCGTTTGCCCTGACTGGAACCGACGGTCGTGTGGTGACGGACCGCGCCTTCCGCGACCGCTTCATGATGGTCTATTTCGGCTACACCCATTGCCCCGACGTGTGCCCGACCACGCTGATGGCGCTCGGGCAGATGCTGGAAAAGCTCGGACCGCTGGCCGCAAGAATCCAGCCGATTTTTGTCTCGATCGATCCCGAGCGCGACACGCCGGCCGTGGTGAGCGAGTTCATCTCGTCGTTCGATCCAAGGATCATCGGGCTGACCGGCAGCCCCCGCGAGATCGCCGCGGTAGCGAAACAATATCGGGTTTTCTACAGGAAATCGCCGATCGGGAACTCCGACGACTATTTCATGGAGCACAGTTCCTACATTTACGTTATCGGCCCGGACGGCCGTTATGTGACGCTGCTGCCCCACGACCAGACCGAGGCGCCGGATCTAATGGCGCAACGTATGCGCGAGATCATCACTGCGACCGCTACCGACCATACGGCGGCTGCCGAAGCAGGCAGTATCAAAATGGCGCCGGAAACAGCCCGCAAATAGCAGTTCCCGGCCGATAAAATCACGGCCGGGATTCCTTATCGCTGCGCAGGCCGGCCTCCTTTCAGGTCGTTGAGCCTTGGGCCCGGCGATCGCGGCTCCAATCGTCATTTCTGGCGCGTTGGTTGCAGGGAAGGCTGACGAAAGATGCAACAATGAAAAGATGCACAAGAGTTCGAAATAGTGATCCGGATCACCGCCAGGGCACGTATAAACAATCATAAGAGTTGTCGCTTTCAGCACGGAGAAGAAGTTTGCTTGACCCTCGTGCCGGGCTCTGCTCCGCTCTCGCGCTCCGGGTGACGTTGAAGCGGATAATGAAAATCGGAGACTGCAAGAAATAGCCGAGACCGCAAGAAACTGCCGGCGCCAGCCGGAACATTGGGGCGACAATGGCAAGCGGAATTCTGGCCCGGGGCGAGCGGGCCCATCCCTGGTATTTTTGGTCCGGTGCCGCTGCGGTAACGGCCGGAGTCGGTCTCCACCTCCCGATGTACATCCGTTCCGCGAGCATGAACTTTCATGTCGCCGGCATGCCGATGGATTGGGAAATGTACATTGGCATGTTCCTGATCCTCGCCGGAACCGCTGCCGGCTTCTACGGGCTGCTACCGGCCGCCCTGCACCGCGAAACTCCGCTGGCGGCAGCTGCGGCGATTGCCAATATCCGCGAGGACGTTCCCGACGCCAGCGGAAAGCTGAAGTGGGCGCATTGGCAGCTTCTGGGCGTATTGACGCTGGCCGTAGTCATCGACTCGATGAAGCCCGCGTCGCTGGGCTTTGTCGTACCAGGCACCGCCACCGAATACAGCTTGAGCCGGCCGGTGGTCGCGCTGTTTCCGTTCTGCGCGCTCACCGGACTC
This sequence comes from uncultured Alphaproteobacteria bacterium, assembly GCA_963766925.1. Classification (GTDB taxonomy): domain Bacteria; phylum Pseudomonadota; class Alphaproteobacteria; order Rhizobiales; family Xanthobacteraceae; genus BOG-931. The sequence continues at coordinate 2,521 of CAVYCI010000006.1, read as the reverse complement.
GTGGTCGGCTCCTACGTGTGGGGCGTTATTGCTGATCGCGTCGGGCGGCGCGCGGCGATCCTGCTCTCCGGCATCATGTTTGTCGGAACTGCAATCTGCGGTTCCATGCCGCTGTTCGAAGCCAATCTGTTTATGTGCTTTGTTATGGGACTGGCGGCAGGGGGCATGCTGCCGATCACCTACGCGCTGCTCGCGGAATGTATCCCGACCCGGCATCGCGGCTGGACGCTGGTGCTGGTCGGCGCTTTCGGCCTTATCGGCGGGTGGTTCGCCGCGAGCGGAGCGGCGTCGCTGTTCGAGCCCCATTTCGGCTGGCGCATCCTCTGGTTCCTCAATGCCCCTACCGGCATGGTCCTGATCCTGTGCAATGCGCTCATTCCGGAATCGCCGCGTTTTCTGCTGGCGCGCGGCCGGATTGAGGAGGCGCGCGCGCTGATCGTGCGTTATGCCGTTCAAATCGACCCCCGCCAGTGGGCCGACGCCGGCGGAGCTCACATTGGCGCCGACAGCACCGGCGATCTGCTGCGCGCCCGCTTCCGGGCCACGACCGCTACGCTCAATCTTGCGGCTGCCGCATGGGGACTGGTCAATTTCGGACTGCTGCTCTGGTTGCCGGCCGATTTGCGAGCCCGCGGCTACAGTGTTTCGGGTTCGAACGAGTTGTTGTTTTACTCTTCGCTGATGGCGCTGCCGACAACCGTTCTGGTTGCCTGGTTCTACAGCCAGTGGAGCACCAAATGGACATTGGTTGTGCTGACGCTTCTAACCGCTGTCGCGCTGCTCGGGGTGTCGCTGATCGATTCCGACATCCTCGTGTTCCGCGACCATCCGCTCGTTCTGTTTTCGGTACTGATGGTGGGGGTGAACGGCATTATCGCCGTGCTGCTGCCCTACACGGCAGAGAATTACCCGGTACTGGTGCGTGGTCGGGCCACCGGAATGGTGGCAGGCTTCAGCAAATTCGGCGGCCTTGCCGCGAATGCCCTTACGATGGCTTCGCTGGTTCCGGGCCTGGTTGTTGCTGCCCTGGTGCTGTCTGTTCCCATCGTGGTTTCGGCCGGTCTGGTTGCACGATACGGCAAGGAAACCCGGAATAAGAATTTGGAGTAGTGACCCGGATCACGGTCCCGGCGTTCGCGAGGATGGCGGCCCCAAAGTAAATGGATGCCTTTAAACACGGAATTCTCAGGAGGCGATGATGAGGAGCCCGGTTGTAATCATTGGCGGCGGCCCGGCCGGCGCCGCCAGCGCGATGTTCCTTGCCAGGCAGGGTATCGAGTCCATCATCGTCGAGAAAGACACGTTCCCGCGCTATCACATCGGGGAGTCGATGTCGGGGGAGTGCGGCGGCATTGTCCGCCTGCTCGGGCTCGAGCAGGAAATGATCAGGCGCAAATTTCCGGTCAAGCGCGGCGTCAACGTCTACGGGCCGTCCGGCAGCCATCCCTGGCGCGTCGATGTGGCCGCCCGCGACAAGAACTGGAACATCGTCCCGCAGACCACCTGGCAGGTGCGGCGCTCGGAGTTCGACAAGATGCTGCTCGACACCGCAGTCGAGCGCGGCGCGAAGCTGATCCCCGGCGAGGCGCTGAAACCAATCGTCGGTGATGACGGCGTGGTTCGCGGGATCACCGTGCGCGGCGCCGACGGCGGCACGTTCGATATCCATTCGGAACTGGTGCTGGACTGTTCCGGCCAGCACACCTTTCTCGCCAACGCCAGGGTCACCGGGCCGAAATATCGCGGCAATTACGACAAGCAGATCGCAATCTTTTCGCAGGTGGCGAACGCCCTTCGCGATGACGGTCCGACCCGGGACGACACGCAGATTTTCTATCAGAAGAAGTACCACTGGTCGTGGTTCATCCCGATCGACAGCGAAGTCGTCAGTGTCGCGACCGTGATTCCGTCCGCGTATTTCAAGGAGAGGAAGGAAAGCAAAGCCGACTTTCTCAGGCGCGAACTCCACGAAATCAATCCCGAGGTCAGGCGGCGCATTCCTGAAGTCAGGCTGATCGAAGAGACCCGCTCGATTCCGAATTATTCGTACCAGGTCCGTCATTTCTGCGGCAAAGGCTACATCTGCCTGGGCGACGCGCACCGCTTTATCGATCCGATCTTCTCGTTCGGGCTTTATGTTTCGGTACTCGAGGCGATGCGCTCGGCGCCGGTCGTCAGGGACTACCTGAACGGCAAGGATCGCGACAGCGAAAACCCGTTCGGCCAATATCAGATCGAGATCGAACAGGGCATCGACATTCTGGAAGACGTGATGGACACCTTCTGGGAATACCCGCTCGCGTTCGCCCGCATGGCGCACCAGGTCCACAGGGATCTGGTGACCGACATCTTCGCCGGCCGGCTCTGGGAAAATCAGCCCAGCGTCGCCGTCACTGCCATGCGCCGGCTGCTGAAGCGCGAGCGCACCTACAGCCTGAACGAAGACTATTCGATCCCGATCGGCTCGCGTTATCATCCGGAGCGGGCGGCGATCTGGGAAACCGAAGAAGTCGGCTGAACC